>JBARVW010000025.1:0-28537 GCA_049646465.1 Ornithinimicrobium sp. | reverse complement strand
GGATGGAGGCGGTGACTTCCGTAGTCCACCCGCACGCCGTCGCAGTCGAAGCTGCCGGCCATGCCGCCCGTGCTCGACGCCCGCTCCAGCAGCACCACATCGAGGCCCCGCTCTGCAGCCTCCAGGGCGGTGGCGATCCCAGCCGGACCTCCGCCGAGCACGATGACGTCGCAGGTGATGGGGGACATGGGCGGTGACGATACCGGCTGGACAAAAGGGCCGGAGGGCTTGGTAAGGTTTGCCTTATCCGAATTACGTCACACCACCATGACTTATGGAGAGCTCCGTGATCCTTCGCTCACGTCCCACTCTGGTCGCGCTCGCGATGACCGGCGCCCTGGCCCTGACCGCGTGCAGCTCCGACGACGGAGCGGGCGTGACCGACCTGGGGGCGGAGTCCGGTAGCGCGGGGTCTGGCAGCGGGTCCGGGAGCGGAAGTGGCTCCGGGAGCGGAAGTGGCTCCGGGAGCGGCAGCGGTTCGGGGTCCGGCAGTGGGCTGGGCTCGGACCTGCAGTCCGAGTCGGACAACGAGCTGGTCACGGCGGCCGTGGCCGACTACCAGTCCTATGTCGAAGACCAGGTGGCGCAGACCCGCGCGGACACCACCGTGTTCACCGATGCTGTGCGCGCCGGTGACCTCGAGGCGGCCCAAGCGGCCTACGCGCCCTCGCGGGTGGGCTGGGAGCGGATCGAGCCGATCGCCGGCCTGATTCCCGAGCTGGACGGCACCTTGGACTCCCGGGTGGACGACTTCGCCGGTCCCGAGGACCCGGAGTTCACCGGGTGGCATCGCCTGGAGTATCTGATTTTCGAAGAGGAGACCACCGAGGGCGGCGCCGAGTTCGCCGACCAGCTTGATGCCGACCTGGCCACCCTCGCCGAGGAAGTGGAGACGCTCGACATCCCGGCCGCTGCCGTGCCGGTCGGCGCCTCCGAGCTGATCGAGGAGGTCTCGCTGGGCAAGATCACCGGTGAGGAGAACCGCTACGCCAAGACGGACCTCTGGGACCTCGCGGCCAACGTCGAAGGCGCGCAGTACGCGATCGAGCTGCTGAACCCCGCCTTGCAGGAGGCCGACCCCGACCTGGCCGCGGAGCTGGACACCTCCTTCGCAGACCTGGAGAGCACGCTGGAGCCGCTGCGCGACGGAGACGGCTGGGTCCTGTACTGCCTGGAGAACGACGAGTTCCCCTCCGACCGTTGCCCTGAGGTCACCGTCGAGCCTTCCGTGGTCGACCAGCTCACGGCCCAGACCGCAGCCCTGTCCGAGCTGACCTCCCAAGTGGCTGGTGCACTGGGCTTGGAGCAGTGACCGGGGGCTGTCCGGTGGATCACCGGGGCCCGGGTCGTCGAGGTTTCATCGCCGCGGCCCTCGGCTCGGTGGGTGCGGCAGCCGGCTTGGCCGGATGTAGTGCTGACCGCGAGTCCAGCCCATCCACAGCAGGCGCGGGGGCAGCGGCCGCCACGTCGGACCCAGCCCGCGAGCCGACCCGGGTGCCTTTCACGGGGGCGCACCAACCGGCGGTGACCGCCATGCCCGTCCCGGCCCTGGCGTCGCTGTCCGCGTTCCGGGTCACGGCCCGCGACCGGGAAGAGCTGGCCGAGATGTTCGGCGCCCTCAGCGCCACCATCGCCGACGTGATGGCGGGACGGATGCCCGAGGTGCGGGACCCGGCATACCCGCCCGCCGAGACCGGGATCCTGGGCCCTGAGCCGGCGGCCGACGATCTCGGGATCGTGGTCAGCGTGGGTGCTTCGCTCTTCGACGACCGGTTCGGCCTCGCCGACCGAGCCCCCCGCGAGCTGGTGCAGATGCCGTTCCTGGCCAACGACCGGTTGGACCCGGAGCGCTCGCACGGTGACATCCTGGTCAGCATCGAAGCCGGTCACGAAGACACCATCCAGCACGCCCTGCGACAGGTCATGCGTGCCACCCGGCGGCACCTGGTGCTGGCCTGGTCGACCGAGGGCTACGCGCGAGGGTCCACCGGAGCCGGCGGCAACACCCCCCGCAATCTGCTCGGCTTCAAGGACGGCACGGCGAACCTGCCTGCAGCCGAGGAAGACGTGATGGACCGCTACGTGTGGGTGGGCCCCGACGACGACGAGCCGGAATGGGCCGTGGGCGGGTCGTACCACGCCGTCCGGGTCATCCGGATGCTGGTGGAGTTCTGGGACCGAGCCCGGCTCAGCGAGCAGGAGGCGTTGATCGGGAGGCACAAGGACAGCGGCGCTCCACTCGGAGCGACCTCGGAGTTCGCCGAGGTGTCGTTCGACGACGACCCCGACGGCGAGATCACCCCGTTGGACGCGCACATTCGACTGGCCAACCCGCGCACTGCGGAGACGGCCGACGAGCTCATCCTGCGCCGCGGCTTCTCCTACACCCGGGGCGTCGACCGGGTCGGCCAGCTGGACCAGGGGCTCGCGTTCGTCTCCTACCAGCGATCGCTGTCCACCTTCCTCGCGATGACCGAGCGCCTCAACGGTGAACCGCTGGAGGAGTACACCCGTCCGGAGGGGGGCGGCTTCTTCTTCGCCCTACCCGGCGTGACCGACGAGGGTGCTTCCCTGGGCGAGAAGCTCCTGGCCTGAGTCAGATGACGCCGAACGCGGTCAGCAGGGAGCGAGCGCCGAGGCCGATCGCGACCAGCACCACGATGCCGCCGACGATGTTGGCGCCGAAGGTGTTGACGTGCTTGCCCAACAGATCCTTGCGGTTCATCACGACCAGGAGGAACACCGCGATGATCGGCAGGATCAGGCCGTTGGCGGCCTGAGCGAAGACGATCAGCTCGGTGGGGCTGGATCCGATGATCGCGAACGTGACGCCGACCAGGATGATCAACGCCCAGATGGCCTTGAACTTCGGGTCGGCGAGGTCGCGTTTCCACCCGAAGGCCCCGGCGGTCGCGTAGGCCGCCGCCAGCGGAGCGGTGACGGAACTCGTGATCCCGGCGGCGAGGAGACCGAAGGCGAAGAAGTACTTGGCGCTTGCGCCCAAGAGCGGCTCCAGCGCGGTGGCCATGTCGGCGGCGCTCGTGACTCCCGTCCCGGTGGAGAACATCGCGGCTGCGGCCGTGGTCAGGATGGCGATCGTCACCAGGCCGCCGAGACCGACCGACAGGCGCGTGTCGAGCTTGGCCTCGGCCACAGCCTCGTCGACCGGGACGTCCTCGCTCCACTTGTCCTGGACGCTCGCCGCGTGCAGGAAGAGGTTGTAGGGCACGACCGTCGTGCCGATGAGCGCCATGACCGTCAGCACCGAGCCAGAGGGCACCCGCGGCACGAGGCCCGCGAAGAGGTCACCCAGGTTGGGGGTGACCATGATCGCGGTGACGAGGAAGACGATCCCCATCAACACGACGAGCCATACCAGCACGCGCTCGACGGTTCGATACGAGCCGGTAGCCAAGAGGCCGGCGGCAATGACGGCGACGACCGAGGACCACAGGGCCGTCGAGCCGCCGAAGACAGCGTTCAGAGCCAATGCAGCACCCGTGAGGTTGCCCCCCTCGAAGGCCGCGGTGCCGACGGTGATGGCACCGATGACCAGGATGATCGCTCCGACCTTGACGGCGGTGTTGTCGAAGGAGGACCGCAGCGCTTCTCCTAGGCCCTCGCGGCTGACGACCCCGAGGCGCGCACACATCTCCTGGAGGACCATGGCGGCCAACACACTGAAGATGATCGCCCACAGCAGAGCGAAGCCGTAGTCCGCACCGGCGACGCTCGCGGTGGTGACGGTGCCGGGCCCGATGAAGGCGGCCGCGACGATGAGACCGGGTCCGAGGTTGCGGAGCCTGGCAACGAAGCCCTTGGGTGAGGTGTAGGACGACGATGGGGCTGTGGGCTCTGCCATAGGTCATCAAGCCTTCGGTGTGGCCGGACCGCGACGGAGTCCGAGGATGTCGGTGGCGCCATGTCTACCAGGACCGACGCGCCCTGTCACTGGCGAGCGCGCACCCGGTGGTCGAGCCGCTCGGAGACAGTGCGAAAGTCGAGACATGACAATTCAACCCTCGCCCGGCGCAGACGACAGCTCCCTCGACGACGCGCAACCGGACACCGCGGACGAGAACGAGGTCGGCGCCAATGATCTCGAACCCACCGACACCGAGGAAGCCTCCAGCGGAGGGGGTCAGGTCTCCGAGGCCGGTGGTGCCAGCCTGAACGCGGAGACCACGTTGGGCGGCGCCGACGCCTTGCCCGACGCGCACGGCTGACCCCTCCTGCAGCAGGCCTCGCCCAGGACGGTCGCAGAGCCGATCACCCTGCGGCGGTCGATGACGACGGTGGGGCCTAGTCGGCTCAACCAGCTGTGGGGATCGATCCGCGAGGTGGTCGGGTGAAAGCATGCTCGACAGGCATGACAGGTATGCCGCAAGGGCGATTGACCTGCATACCTGGGGGGGCGACGATGTGCTCAAAGTGCCGACCCACCCGACGAAGGATGCTCATTGGCCTCTCACCCACTGGACCCGCTGTCCGAAGACGAGTTCCGCGCGACGGTCGACATTCTTCGACGTGACCAAGACATTTCCGGGTCGTGGCGATTCGCGTCGATCGAGATGCAGGAGCCGGCCAAGGCCGTCGTGAAGGCATGGACGGCGGGAGAGGACATCCCTCGCCGGGCGCTGTGCGTGCTGTGGAACAAGGAGACCAACCAGACCTACGAAGCGGTCGTGGACCTCGCTGGCGATGCCGTCGCCTCGTGGACCCACCAGCCCGGGGTGTGTCCCAACTTCACGGTGGATGAGTACCACGAGTGCGACGAGGCCATGCGCCAGCACCCCGACGTCGTGGAGCGACTCAAGGGGCGAGGCATCACCGACATGTCGTTGGTCCTCTTCGACGTGTGGTCCTACGGTCACGCAGTCATGCCCGAGCAGCACCGCGACCGCCGCCTCGGCTGGTGCGACGTGTGGCTGCGCGAGACTCCGGGCGGCAACCCCTACGCCCACCCGGTCAGCGGTCTCAAGGTCATCGTCGACATGAATACGCTCGAGGTCCTGGAGATCGAAGATCACCACGACTATGGCTTCGCCGACGTCGACGGGGAGTACATTCCCGAGCTGCGCGACGACCCAGCCCCCGCGGAGCTCAAGCCGCTGGAGATCACCCAGCCCGAAGGGGTCTCCTTCAGCCTGGACGGCAACGAGCTGAAGTGGCAGAACTGGACGATGCGTCTGGGGTTCAACTACCGCGAGGGTATGACGATCCACCAGGTCACCTTCGACGACCACGGGACGACGCGGGACATCGCGTATCGGATGTCCTTCGCCGAGATGATCGTCCCCTACCGCGACCCCAGCTTCGACCACTACCGGCGCACCGCCTTCGACATCGGCGAATGGGGTCTGGGCTTCATGACCACCTCGCTGGAGCTGGGGTGTGACTGCCTGGGCGAGATCACCTACGTCGACGCGGTGATCCACGACAGTCAGGGTGAGCCCGAGACCATCAAGCAGGCCATGTGCCTGCACGAGGAAGACGCCGCCGTTCTGTGGAAGCACGTGGACGAACGCTCCGGGGCCGAGGTGCGGCGGATGCGCAGGATGGTGGTGTCCTGTCACGCCACCGTGGCCAACTACGAGTACCTCATCTACTGGCGCTTCTACACCGACGGCAACATCGAGTGCGAAGTCCGTGCCACCGGGATCATGGTCACCACTCCGCTCCCGCCCGGGGAGACCAGCACGCCGAACGGCACGCTGGTGGACAGAGCCACCTATGCTCCGCTGCACCAGCACTTCCTGGTGGCGAGGCTCGACATGGACATCGACGGGGAGGACAACACCGTCGTCGAGGTCGACTCGGTGGCCGCGCCGATCGACGAGTCCAACCCGCATGGGCTCGCCGTGCTGACCCAGCAGACGCCGATCACCTCCGAGGTGGACGGCGCCCGCGACTACAACTGGAACACCCAGCGCGCGTGGAAGATCACCAACCCGACCAAGACCAACAAGGTGGGCACCAACACCGCCTACAAGCTGGTGCCGATGGCCTCGATCCCGGCGATGATGGACGAGAGTTCGCCGATCTACCAGCGTTCGCCGGTGATCGGTCACCAGTTGTGGGTCACCGAGCGCGACGACAGCGAACGCTTCCCGGCCGGCGACTATCCGACCCAGTCCCCCGGCGGTGAGGGGGTCGCCGAGTGGATCAAGGACGACGCCAACCTCGTCGACACCGACGTGGTGCTCTGGTACGTCTTCGGCATCCACCACGTCACCCGGGTCGAGGACTGGCCGGTCATGCCCTCGGACACCGTCAGCTGGTGGCTCAAGCCGTTCGGCTTCTTCGACCAGAACCCCTCACTGAACGCTGCCCGCTCCTCCGGCGGCGACCACTGCGGCACGCACACCTCCTAGTCCCCACCCGCATCCCTGGAAAGGCCCTGGCATGAGCTCCGAGAAGAAGGTCTTCAGCAACGTCATCGACGGTGAGGAGCGTCCGGCCTCCTCCGGCGACGTGCTCGACATCATCAACCCTTCCACCGGGGAGGTCTACGCCACCTCGCCGAACTCGGGGGAGGAGGACGTCGACGCGGCGTTCGGAGCAGCCTCCCGAGCCTTCGAGTCCTACCGCTGGACCACGCCCGGCGAGCGACAGTCGATGCTGCTCGCGTTGGCCGACGTCATCGAGGACCACCAGGACGAGTTGATCGACGTCGAGTGTGAGAACACCGGCAAGCCCCCCGCGCTGACCAAGGCGGAGGAGATCCCGATGATGCTGGACCAGATCCGGTTCTTCGCCGGGGCCGCCCGGGTGCTGGAAGGCAAGTCCTCCGGGGAGTACATGCGCGGCTTCACCTCCTCGGTCCGTCGCGAGCCGCGCGGCGTCATCGGTCAGGTCGCTCCGTGGAACTACCCGATGATGATGGGGGTGTGGAAGTTCGCTCCGGCGCTGGCGGCGGGCAACACCGTGGTGCTCAAGCCCTCGGACACCACCCCCGCGTCCTCGGTGTGGATGGTCCAGAAGATGCAGGCCATCTTCGGGCCTGGGGTATGCAACCTGGTCGCCGGGGACCGTGACACCGGGGCCGCGCTCACCAAGCACCCCACCCCCGCCATGGTGTCCATCACGGGCTCGATCGGTGCCGGCATGGCCGTGGCTCACGCGGCCGCCGACGATCTGAAGGTCGCGCACCTGGAGCTCGGTGGCAAGGCTCCCGTCGTGGTGTTCAACGACGCCGATCTGGAGCTGGCTATCGACGGGATCAGCGCCGCCGGGTTCTTCAACACCGGCCAGGACTGCACCGCGGCCACCCGCGTGCTCTGCCAGGCGGGGGTCTACGACGAGTTCGTGGCCGCGCTGGCCGAAGCGGCCTCGAAGTCGCGCACCGGGTTCGATCCCAAGGACGAGGACATCGCCTTCGGCCCCGTGAACAACGCAGGACAGCTCGAGCACGTCTCGGGCCTGGTGGAGCGCGCTCCTTCGCACGCCCGGTTGGTGGCCGGCGGCAAGCACGTCGACGGCCCGGGCTACTTCTACGAGGCCACCGTGGTGGCCGACCTGGAGCAAGGCGATGAGCTGATCACGACCGAGATCTTCGGCCCGGTCATCACCGTGCAGAAGTTCAGCGACGAGAACGACGCCGTGGCCAAGTCCAACGACAGCAAGTACGCCTTGGCTTCCTCGGTGTGGACCAGCAACGCGGGCACGGCGGCCCGGATGGCCGCCCGACTCGACTACGGCTGCGTGTGGATCAACACCCACATCCCCCTCTTGGCCGAGATGCCGCACGGCGGCTTCAAGCACTCCGGCTACGGCAAGGACCTCTCGTCCTACGGGCTCGAGGACTACACCCGGATCAAGCACGTCATGCAGTTCCACGGATTCGAAGGCTGAGGACACGTCATGGCGATCGAGGAGCACACCACCACGTCGGAGAAGGGGCTCAAGTCCGACTCCGTCGGGGTCCTGGGCAGCACGGTTCTGAGCGTGTCGTCGGTAGCCCCGGCCTACGCGCTGACCGCGACCATCGGCATCCTGGCCGCCGCCGCGGGGGTCAAGATGCCGGTGGTGATCATCGCCGGTGCGCTGCCGATGATCTTCGCCGCCTACGCCTACCGCGAGTTCAACAAGGTCTCGCCGGACTGCGGCACCTCGTTCACCTGGACGAGCAAGGCCTTCGGTCCGTATGTCGGCTGGATCGGCGGTTGGGTGGCGATCGTCGCCTGCGTCATCGTGCTGTCCAACCTGGCCGGGATCGGAGTGCAGTTCTTCTACCAGTTCTTCGGGGAGATCTTCAACGACCAGGGCATCTCCGACCTGTGGCAGAACACTGCCGTCAACGTCCTCACCTGCTTCGCTTTCCTGGCCATCGCCAGCTATGTGGCCTACCGCGGCATCGACGCGACCGAGAAGGTGCAGTACTTCCTGGTGGGCTTCCAGCTCGTGGTTCTGCTGGTCTTCTCGGTCGTGGCGATCGCCACTCGCGGTGAGACCGGCGTGGGTGAAGCCTTCAGCTGGGACTGGTTCTCACCGGCCGGGCTGACGTTGTCGGCCTTCATCGCCGGCCTGTCCGGGTCGATCTTCGCCTTCTGGGGCTGGGACGTCAGCCTGACCGTCAACGAGGAGTCCAAGGACCGGACGAACGTGCCGGGCAAGGCCGCGCTGCTCACCATCGTGTCGATCCTGCTCACCTACCTGATCGTCGGCGTGGCGATGCAGATGTACGCCGGACTGGGCGAGGACGGCCTCGGGCTGGCCAACCCGGAGGTTGCCGACAACGTGTTCGGCCAGCTGGCGGAGCCCGTGCTGGGCAACTTCGACATCGTCCTGTTCCTGGCCGTGCTGGCTTCCTCGGCCGCGTCGCTGATCACCACGTTCTTCCCGACGTCGCGCACGATGCTCGGGATGGGAGCCTACGGAGCCTTCCCGAAGAAGTTTGCGCAGATGCACCCCTCCCACAAGACGCCCGGCTTCGCCATCGTCTTCGCGGGGGTGGCCGCGGGAGTGTTCTACGGAGGCCTGACCCTGGTCAGCGAACGGGTCCTGCTGGACACCATCTACTCCCTGGGCATCATGATCTGCTTCTACTACGGCCTGACGGCGTTCGCGTGCATCTACTTCTTCCGCAACCAGCTCTTCACCAGCGCCTCCAATGCGATCTTCAAGTTCCTCTTCCCGCTGTTGGGCGGCCTGGGGCTGTTCTTCGTGTTCATCATCACGCTGCGCGACAGCTACTCCCCGGACTATGGCTCGGGTGCCAGCATCGGTGGCGTCGGTCTGGTGCTGATTCTGGGTCTGGGCCTCATTCTCATCGGAGGGGTATTCATGATGATCCAGCGCAGTCGCGAGCCCGCCTTCTTCCGTGGCGAGACGTTGCCCATGGTCGCAGCGGAGAACGACCGCACTGAAGCCTTCGACGTGGATATGCCCGGATGAGTCGCTACGGTCCGATGTTCGGCCCCGACATCTCCTTCCTCGGGGTGCCGAAGTGCGACTGGGACGAGCCCAGCACCTATTCCGACGCCGACGTCGTCATCCTCGGGGCACCGTTCGACGCGGGTGCCTCGTATCGCAGTGGGGCGCGCTTCGGCCCCAACGCGATCCGGTCCACCGACTACCTGCCGCACGACGGGTCACGACCCTCGTTGGCGCTGCGGACCGACGGTCTTAAGGACCTCACGGTCTACGACGCCGGCGACGTCGAGATGTTCAACGGCGACATCATGACCGCCCTGCACAACCTCGAGGTGGCCGTCCAGAAGGTCACCGCCCAAGGCGTCATCCCGGTCACTCTCGGCGGCGACCACTCGGTGTCCTACCCCGACGCCAAGGGCTGTGCCAACGTCCTGGGGATGGGCAAGGTGTCGATGATCCACTTCGACGCCCACGCCGACACCGGTGATATGGAGTTCGGGTCGCTCTGGGGACACGGCCAGCCGATGCGTCGCCTGATCGAGTCGGGGGCGGTCCGCGGCGACCGGTTCCTCCAGGTCGGGCTACGCGGCTACTGGCCCGAGCCGGAGACGTTGGGTTGGATGGCCCAACAACAGATGCGCTCCTACGAGATGACCGAGATCGGTCACCGAGGGCTGCGCGAGTGCCTGTCGGAGGCGTTCACCATCGCCACCGACGAATGCGAGGGGGTCTACCTCTCGGTGGACATCGACGTCGTGGACCCCGGGGCGGCCCCAGGCACGGGCACCCCCGAGCCGGGCGGCCTCTCCTCCCGCGAGCTCTTGGACGCGGTGCGGCGGATCTGCCTCGAGCTGCCCGTGGTGGGCATCGACGTCGTCGAGGTCGCCCCCCCGTACGACCACGCCGACATCACCGCCGCCCTGGCCAACCGGGTCGTGTTGGAATGTCTGTCGGCCATTGCGCGTAGACGTCAGGACGACCGTGACGGCACGACGTGGAATCCCGCGTTACCGTTGCTCAGTGATCGGGAAGCGCCCATTCCGACCGGAGAGATCAGGGGACACCACCATGACCATTGACACACCGCTGCGGACCGGCGGGCCCACCCTGCCCCAGGAGCGCCGACTGGTGACCGACCTGCCAGGCCCGAAGTCCCAGGAGCTGATGGCACGCAAGCACGCCGCCATCGCCAGCGGAGTCGGCGTGGTGATGCCGGTCTTCGCCGCCTCGGCCGGGGGTGGGGTCGTCGTCGACGTGGACGGCAACTCGCTGATCGACCTAGGCTCCGGGATCGCCGTCACCGGTGTCGGCAACGCCGACCCCGCCGTGGCCAGTGCGGTGGCGAGCCAGGTGGAGCAGTTCACCCACACCTGCTTCATGGTCACGGCCTACGAGGGGTATCTCGAGGTCGCAGAGCGACTGAACCGCCTCACCCCCGGTGACCACGACAAGCGCACGGTGCTCTTCAACTCCGGCGCCGAAGCCGTCGAGAACGCGGTCAAGATCGCCCGGTCGCACACCCGCAAGCAGGCCGTCGTCGCCTTCGACCACGCCTACCACGGGCGGACCAACATGACGATGGCCCTGACCGCGAAGAACATGCCGTACAAGAACGGCTTCGGGCCTTTCGCCAGCGAGGTCTACCGCGCGCCGATGTCCTACCCCTACCGCGATGGCCTCAGCGGGCCCGAGGCCGCCGCCCGGGCGATCACGCAGATGGAGAAGCAGGTCGGCGCGGAGAACCTGGCCGCGGTCATCATCGAGCCGATCCAGGGCGAAGGCGGTTTCATCGTCCCGGACGAGGGCTTCCTGCCCGCGATCCTGCAGTGGTGCCACGACAACGACGTGGTGTTCATCGCCGACGAGGTGCAGACCGGGTTCGCTCGCACCGGTGACATGTTCGCCTCCAACCGCGAGGGCCTGGTGCCCGACCTGATGGTGATGGCCAAGGGCATCGCCGGCGGCATGCCGCTGTCTGCGGTGACCGGCCGCGCCGAGATGATGGACGCGCCCCACGCCGGTGGGCTGGGCGGCACGTACGGCGGCAACCCGGTGGCCTGCGCGGCAGCCATCGCCTCCCTCGATGCGTTCGAGTTCGGTGGCTTGGTGGAGCGCGCTCGGGAGATCGAGTCCGTGGTCCGGGCCCATATGGAGCCGGTCGCTGCTTCCGATCCTCGTCTCGGGGAGATCCGCGGTCGCGGGGCGATGATCGCGATGGAGTTCGTGGACCCGGTGAGCGGCGAGCCGGACGCGGCGCTGACCGCGCAGATCGCCAAGGCCTGCCACGCCCAGGGCGTGATCGTGCTGACCTGCGGGACCTACGGCAACATCGTGCGACTGCTGCCTCCGTTGACCATCCCCGACGACCTACTGGTCGAGGGCCTGACCGTGTTGACCGACGCCCTGGCTGCAGCCTGACTCAACGCGAGGCCGTTTGACTCAGCGAGGGCCGCTTGACTCAGCGCGAGGGCGCGACGTCCTGGCCGTAGTGCGAGACGACGTAGGTGCTGAGGCTCCGGGCGAACTCGGCCAGGGTCTGCGCGGCGTGATGGCGCGGGTTCCAGACGGCATACAGGTTGAGTCGCAACGACCCCGTGGGTATGCCGATCCGGAGACCGTGCAGGCCGAAGCGGGAGTCGTCGGAGACCACGGCGATGCCGCGGCCGGAGGCGGCGACGGCCTGAGCGACCTGGGATGAGGAGAACTCTTTGACGCTGCGATAGCTCAGCGCCGCCGAGGCCATCGCGGCGTCCAGGATCCAGCGGATGTGCGCGTCCGGGGTCAACAGCAGCAAGTCCTCCTCGGCCAGGTCCTCCAGCGGCAGGGTGTCGTGGCGTGCCCACGGGTCCTGAGGTCGGACGTAGGCGTAGATGGGCAGCTGCGCGACCCAGGAGTGAGCGAGGTCGGCGGACGGCGGCAAGGCTCCGAGCACGAGGTCGGCCCCGCGCTCCAAGGCGCCGTACCCCTGCCCGGCGTGCAACTCGCTGACCGAGGGCATGGGGTCTTCGGGCCCGAAAGTGGCGATGAAGGGCGAGACCACGTCGATCAGCGTGACCGCCGGGGCCACAATGCTGATGCTCTGCAGCCGTCCCGCGCCGATGTCTGCGGCCGCCGACTTGGTGGCGTCGGCCGCCAGGGTCAGGGCACGAGCGGTCGGCAGGAAGGTCCGCCCGGCGGCGGTCAGCGCCAGGCGGCCGTTGATCTGGGCGAACAGCGTCAACCCCAGCTCGTGCTCGAGCTGGTGCAGCTGCCTGGACAGCGACGGCTGGGTGATGTGCACCAGCTTGGCCGCGGCGGTGACCGAACCGGCGTCGGCCACGGCCACGAAGTATCGGACCGTTCGCAACTCCATACCGTGCTCCTGCACCCTCGAGTTCGGACACGACGGCGTCCAGAACTCGACAGGGTACCCAGTGGTTGCATAGGAAGGACGTCATGGACGTTTCGGGAATGGTGACCGGTGCCGGCGGACTGATCGTCGCGGGCCTTCTGGTGTACGTCGTGACAAGGCAGGCGGCCCGGGGCTCGTTGGACGTCAACGGCGGGGTGGGCATCAAGACCAAGTGGACGAAGTCCTCGTCGCAAGCGTGGGAGGTCGGCCACCGCGCGGCGCTGCCCTGGGTGCGACGGTGCGCGGTGCTCTGCCTGGCGACGGCCGTGCTGGCCCTGGTGCTGGTCGTCGTCGGCGCCGATGACCCGTTGCTGGGCCAGACGATCCCGGTCGCCCTGGTGATCGTCGGATACGGCGGGTTGTTGGTCCTCATGGTCGTGGCCACGACGGCAGCAAACCGTGCTGTGCGGTCCCTCAGCGACGCGCACGGCCGCTGAGGACCCGGCCAGTCACCGACGGAGCATGCGCGGCTGCGACGATGGGCCGATGGATCCGGTCATCGTCGTGGGTGCAGGGCTGTCGGGTGTGGCGTGTGCGCAGGAGGTGCGGACCGCCGGGCATGAGGTGGTGCTCCTCGACCGAGGCCGCCAGCCCGGCGGCCGGATGGCGATCCGCGAGATCGACGGTCGCCCGGTCGACACCGGTGCGTCCTACTTCACCGTGTCGGACGAGTCCTTCGCGACGCTGGTCCGCCATTGGTCCGACCAAGGGCTGGCCCACCGATGGACGGACACCTTCGACGTGTTCGACCACGGCCATCAGGGCGAGCCCAAGGTCGGCAACGACCGGTGGGCGGCACGATGGGGGCTGCGATCGCTGGTCGAGGACCTCGCCAGTGATCTCGACCTCGAACGCCACACGGTGGAGTCGGTGACCACGGGCCCATCGGGTCTGCGGGTCGATGGACGTCCCGCTCGTGCGGTGGTGCTGGCGATGCCGGACCCCCAAGCCCGGCGACTCCTCGACCCGTCCTCGGCGACCTACGAGGCCCTGGACGACTCCTTCGAGCCGGTCCTGGCCCTGTCTGCGGGTTGGACCGAACGCTCTTGGGACACGCGTTTCGAAGGTGCGTTCGTCAACGGCAACGACCGGCTCGCCTGGATCGCGGACGACGGGCGTCGTCGCGGGGACGGCGCGGCCGTCCTGGTGGCGCACTCGACCCCGGCGCTCGCGGCAGCCCACCTCGACGCACCGCAGGACGCCACCGAGCCGATGCTCCAGACCCTCAGCTCTCTGCTCGGCATCACGACTGCGCCCGAGTGGACGGACGTGCACCGGTGGACCTTCGCCCGCCCGACGGGCGGTCGGGACGACGACTACCACCTCGGGGTGGACGACATCGGGGTGTGCGGTGACGCCTGGTCCCAACGCCCGCGCGTCGAAGCGGCCTACCTGTCGGGTCGGGCTCTGGGCGCCGCCCTGGTGGCCCGGTTGGACGGGCCCTGAGCGGTCTGCGCGGGCTTGGTCGGGAGGGCATATCGAGGGGCTCGGCGTCGTTGTCGCCAGCGTCCCCCGTCCCCACCTCTGAACGGACACCATGACTGGCTCCGCCGCCTCGAACACCGCCGCCTCGAACACCGCCGCACCCGACCCCGCTGCACCCCGTGAGGTCCGTCTGCTCTCACGCCCCGTTGGCTGGCCGACCCACGACGACTTCGAGGTCACCGAGAGCACGATCCCGGAGGTGTCCGACGGTCAGCTGCGCGTCCGCAACAGCCTGATGTCGGTCGACCCGTACATGCGAGGTCGGATGAGCGACGCGAAGTCCTACGCTGCACCCTTCGAGCTCGGGGAGGTCATGAACGGCGCCGCGGTGGGGGTGGTCGAGGAGTCACGGGCCGACGGTTTCGCCGTCGGTGACCATGTGCTGCACCAAGCGGGTTGGCGCGAGGTCGCCGTGATCGATGCGAGCACCGCGCGTGGGGTCGACACCGACCTGGCCGAAGCATCGGCATACCTGGGCATTCTGGGGATGACCGGTCTCACGGCCTACGCCGGGCTCACCCGGATCGCGCACATCGAGCCGGGCGACGTCGTCTTCGTCTCCGGTGCCGCCGGCGCGGTCGGTAGCGGTGTCGGCCAGATCGCCAAGGCGTTGGGCGCCAGCCGGGTGATCGGCAGCGCCGGCTCGGCGGAGAAGGTGCAGCACGTGGTCGACGACCTCGGCTTCGACGCCGCCTTCAACTACAAGGACGGACCGGTCGCGGAGCAGCTGCGTGAAGCGGCCCCGGACGGCATCGACGTCTACTTCGACAACGTCGGTGGGGAGCACCTCGAGGCGGCCATCGGGAGTCTGCGGCAGGACGGTCGCATCGCCGTGTGCGGGATGATCTCGGTCTACAACGACACCGAGCCGGCCCCCGGGCCGCGCAACCTGGCCCGGTTGATCCAGACTCGCGGCACGATCCGCGGGTTCCTCGTCGGGGACCACTGGGACCTCAGCAGCGAGTATGCCGAGCGAGCGGCCGGATGGTTAGCGTCGGGCGAGCTCACCTCACGGGAGACGTTCCGCGACGGGATCGACGGCGCGGTGGACGCGTTCCTCGGGGTGCTCCAGGGCGAGAACACCGGGAAGATGCTCGTCCGCCTCTGAGCCACGGTAGGGCGGGTCACCCGCGGGTGCGAGAGACTGAGCGGTGATGCAGACCCTTGAAGCACTGATCCCGCCCGGCCCACCGGACGCCGACGACCTCTACACCGTCTTCGCGCAGTGGGCCCAGGAGCAGGGAACCTCGCTCTACCCGCACCAGGACGAAGCCATCATCGAGCTGCTCGGTGGGGCCAACGTCATCCTGTCCACGCCCACCGGGTCCGGGAAGTCCCTCGTGGCCACGGCCGCGCACTTTCAGGCTCTTGCGCAGGACCGGGTCAGCTTCTACACCGCCCCCATCAAGGCGTTGGTCAGTGAGAAGTTCTTCACGTTGTGCACCATCTTCGGCGCGGACAACGTGGGCATGGTCACCGGCGACGCCTCGGTCAACGCCGACGCCCCGATTATCTGCTGCACCGCAGAGATCCTGGCCAACATCGCCTTGCGCGAGGGTGACCAGGCCGACGTCGGTCTGGTCATCATGGACGAGTTCCACTTCTACTCCGAGCCCGACCGCGGCTGGGCCTGGCAGGTCCCGATGCTGGAGCTGCCGCAAGCCCAGTTCCTGGTGATGTCCGCCACGCTCGGCGACGTGAGTGGGTTCGTGGACGACATGACCGCACGGACCGGTCGTTCCACGGCCGTCGTCGATGACGCCGAGCGGCCTGTGCCGCTGTCCTTCAGCTGGGCGATGACTCCACTGCCCGAGACGATCAGCGACCTGCTGACCTCCCGGCAGGCGCCGATCTACATCGTGCACTTTACCCAGAAGGACGCGTTGGAGCAGGCGCAGGCCCTGATGTCGCTGAAGATGGTGACCCGGGAGGACAAGGACGCCATCGCCGCGCGGATCGGAGCCTTCCGGTTCACCTCCGGTTTCGGCAAGACCCTGTCCACCCTGGTGCGCAACGGCATCGGGGTCCACCACGCCGGCATGTTGCCGCGCTACCGACGGCTCGTCGAGCAACTGGCCCAGGACGGGCTGCTCAAGGTCATCTGTGGCACCGACACCCTCGGCGTGGGCATCAACGTGCCCATCCGCACCGTGCTGTTCACCGCGTTGACCAAGTTCGACGGGTCGCGGCAGCGGGTGTTGAAGGTGCGCGAGTTCCAGCAGATCGCCGGACGGGCGGGTCGGGCCGGCTTCGACACTCAGGGGTATGTGGTGGTGCAAGCCCCGGAGCACACGATCGAGAACGCGCGGATGGTGGCCAAGGCCAACTACGACCCCAAGAAGCTGCGCAAGCTCCAGAAGAAGAAGCCACCCGAGGGCTTCGTGAACTGGACCGAGGAGACCTTCGACAAGCTGGTCAACGGCCAGCCCGAGGCCCTCAGCTCCCGGATGAGGATCACCCACTCGCTGATCCTCAACGTGGTGGCGCGTCCCGGTGACCCGTTCGTCCACCTTCGCCGCCTGGTGCGGGACAACCATGACACCGGAGCCGCTCAGGCCCGCTCGGCCCGGCAGGCCATCAACCTCTCGCGCTCGCTGCTGGACTCCGAGGTGCTCTACCGGCTCGATCCGCCGGGCCCCGACGGTCGGAGCGTGGCGATGAGCGCGGACGTGCAGGACAACTTCGCCCTCAACCAGCCCCTCGCACCGTTCGCGCTGGCCACCTTGGACGTGCTGGATCCGGACGAGCCCGCATACCACCTCGACGTGGTCTCGGTCATCGAGTCGGTGCTCGACGACCCACGCCAGGTGCTCTTCGCGCAGCGTTCGAAGGCCAAGGGTGAAGCGGTCGCCGAGATGAAGGCCGACGGGATCGAGTACGACCAACGGATGCTGCTGCTCGATGACATCAGCTGGCCCCAGCCCCTGCAGGAGATCCTCGAAGCCACCCTGGAGATCTATCGACAGACCCATCCCTGGGTCAGTGAGGACGCGCTGAGCCCGAAGTCGATCGTGCGTGACATGTACGAGCGGGCGATGACCTTCGGGGAGTTCATCGCCTTCTACCAGCTCACCCGTTCCGAGGGGGTGGTGCTGCGCTACCTCACCGACGCCTACCGAACGCTGCGCCAGACCGTGCCCGAGGCGGCCGGCAACGAACAGCTCGATGACCTCATCGAGTGGCTCGGGGAGACCATCCGCCAGACCGACTCCTCGCTGTTGGAGGAGTGGGAAGCCCTGACCGACCCAGAAGCGGTGGCGGCGGCGGCAGCGCGGGCGGCTGCCGGTGCGGCCCTGGAGGTCGCACGGCCGATCACCGGCAACGAGCGAGCCTTCCGGGTGATGGTGCGCAACGCGATGTTCCGGCGCGTCGAGCTGGCGGCCCGTGACGAGTGGCGCACGTTGGCCGAGCTGGAGCGCTTCGTCGCTGCACAGGTCGAGCCGCCCCGTGAGGTCCTGATGAGCGCTGAGCAATGGGACGCAGCGCTGGCGCTCTACTACGACGACCATGACCACATCGGGACCGGTTCCGACGCGCGGGGCACCTCCCTGCTCAGTATCGTCTTCGAGCGGGGGCCTGCTCCTGGTAGTCCCAGTGTGATGACCGCCGATGGCGAGACCACGCCGCCGGAGTCGGTGCGGCTCTGGCGGATCCAGCAGACGGTGGCCGATCCCGAAGGCGACCACGACTGGGTGATCGAGGCCTGGTGCGATCTGGATGCGTCGGACCAGCTCGGGGAGCCCTTGGTGCTCAGCTCGGATATGCGGCGACTCGGCGGCTGACCTGTCAAGATTGAGCGGTTCTCTCCCGCCCCCCACCAGGAGTTTCTCGATGATCCGACGCCTACCCTTCTCGTTGCTGTGGGCCGGTCTGGCGCTCGGCCTCAGTGGCTGTTCGATGCTGGGTGCGCCGACCGCAGAGGTCGGGGAGTGCGTGCAGATGTCGGACCTCGAGGCCGCGCAGATCGACTCCATCCCCACTGTGGACTGCAGTGAGGAGCATGACGGTGAGGTCGTCGCGACGTTCGAGGGTCCGGACGGCGAGTACCCCAGCGCCGAGGAGTGGCAGACCATCATCCGCGACGGGTGCACCCAAGGCTTCGAGGACTACGTCGGGATCACCTACGAAGACTCCACGCTGACGCTCCGGGACCTTTCGCCGACCCAAGAGGGGTGGGATGCCGACGACCGCAGCGTGCTGTGCCTGGCCTACCTCGACGAAGGGACGACGACCGAATCCTTCGAGGGTGCCGAGATCTAGCTCACCGCGCTGACGGTCCCGCGGACGACACGCCCATAGGCGGCGGCCCCCAGGCGACGTCGCGCGCGGTGGAGGGCCAAACTAGACCACGCCTTTGAGGTAGTCCCCGACGTCGACACTGACCGGCATCATGTAGACGTGTTGACCGCGCTCTCGAGCGAAGTCCAGGGCACGGTGGGCGTAGGACCGTTGCCACTCCAGCGTCAGCTCGAAGTCCGTGGGGAAGACGGCTCGGTTGCGTTTCCGCCAGTAGTTCAGTGACGCCTGGCTCGTCACGGTGGTCGCTCCCCACCACATCGGCACGTCTTTCGGGACCATCGAGGCCCACGCCTGCATCAGTGCGACGTCGAAGAACGGCTGGGTGAAGAAGCCGGCGGCCCCGGCTTCCAGCTTCTGCTCGGCATACCGCACCTCCCGCCACGGCGCCTGACGGTAGGGGTCGAGCCCGGCATAGACCTGGACGTGCGGCAGCTCGCGTCGTACGCGCTCGATCGCGTCCAGAGCGCTGACGCCCGGGATCTCGTCGGGAGCGTCCTCGGGCGGATCGCCGCTGATGATGAGGATCTCGTCGATCTCGGCTCGTTCGAGGGCGCGCAGCATGGGCAGGACGTGGGAGGGGTCGAGATCTTGGGCCCGGACGTGTGGGATCGCACGGTAGGCGGCGGTCTCTTTGGCCAGCGCACAGGCATCCCAGCTCGACAGGTCGAACTTGGTGAGGTCCGGCACGTTGATGGTGTCGACCTCGGTGAGATGGTCCTGCACTATCGCCAGGTCGCTGCGTAGCCCTTCGACGCTGCGCGGGACAAGCTCGACGGAGATCCGGCTCCCGGTGGCTGCACCATCGGCGATGGCCGCGCTCACGGCTGGTAGCCCAGGTTCGGGCTGAGCCATTTCTCGGCGTGCTCCAGGGACCAGCCCTTGCGGTCCGCATAGTCCTGCACCTGGTCACGCTGGACTTTGCCGAGCGAGAAGTACGTCGCGTCAGGGTGGGCCAGATAGAGCCCGGAGACCGCCGAGTTCGGCGTCATCGCACACGACTCGGTGAGGTGCATCCCGATGGCCTCCGCGTCCAGCAGGTCGAAGAGCGTGCGCTTCTCGGTGTGGTCGGGCTGCGCCGGGTATCCGGGCGCGGGGCGGATGCCCGGATAGCGCTCCTTGATGACGTCGTGGATGCTCAGGTCCTCATCCTCGGCGTACCCCCAGAGGCGGATGCGCACCTCTCGGTGGGCCCACTCCGCGAAGGCCTCGGCCAGTCGGTCCGCGAGCACCTGCACCAGGATCGCGCTGTAGTCGTCTCCCGCGTCGCGATACTCGGCGGCCACCTCCTCGGCGCCGTGGATCGCCACGGCGAAGCCGCCGAGGTGGTCGTCCTGGCGAGCGACGAAGTCGGCGAGCGCGGTGTAGCCGCCAGAGCGTCGTTCGCGTTGCTGCCGGAGCGTATGCAGCACCCACTGACCGTTGTGCGCGCACTGTGCGCCACCG
Organism: Ornithinimicrobium sp.; assembly: GCA_049646465.1. Taxonomy (GTDB): domain Bacteria; phylum Actinomycetota; class Actinomycetes; order Actinomycetales; family Dermatophilaceae; genus Ornithinicoccus. Next base: position 8,544 of record JBARVW010000025.1, on the reverse strand, counting down.
CGGGGTGCGTCCGCGCGCACATCGGTCAGGGGGGAGGGCTGGACCACGATGTCGTCACCGTCGCGGTGAGCCGGCCACAGACCGACGACCCCTCGCGCTGTGACCCGGGCGTCGGTCAGCAGCCGGGCGAGCATGGCCTGACCGTCGGCGAACAGCTCGGTCGCCTGCTCGCCCTGACGTGGGTCGGTGAGGATCTGCGGATAGCTACCCCGCATCTCCCAGGCCGTGAAGAACGGGGTCCAGTCGATGACCTCACTGACCTCGGCCAGCGACGGCTCCAGCCGGTGCCGGCCCGGGTGCCTGGGAGCCGGGGGAACGTGCGCCGAGATCTCGGCCCCTTCGGCGCGGACCCGCTCCAACGGGACCAGGGTGACCGAGCGGTCGGCGTGGCGCTGCCGCAGCTCGGCGTACTGTGCGCCGACCCTCGTCGACAGCACGTCCTCCCGGCTGATCGCGTCGGCCATCACCCCCACCGCCCGACTGGCGTCGAGCACGTGCACCACCGTCCCGTCGTATGCCGGGTCGATCTTGACCGCGGTGTGTGCGGTGCTCGTGGTGGCGCCGCCGATCAGCAGCGGCGTGTCCATCCCGCGGCGGCTCATCTCCGTGGCCAACGCCACCATCTCGTCCAGGCTCGGAGTGATCAGCCCGGAGGCGCCGATGACGTCGGCTCCGATCTCGTCGGCGCAGGCCAAGATCTTCTCGGCGGGCACCATCACGCCGAGGTCGGTCACCTCATACCCGTTGCAGGCCAGGACCACGCCGACGATGTTCTTGCCGATGTCGTGCACGTCGCCCTTGACGGTCGCCATCACGATCTTGCCTTTGCTGTGACCGCCGGTGCTGACCGCTGCCGCCTCCAAGTACGGCGTGAGGTGGGCGACGGCCTTCTTCATCACCCGCGCCGACTTCACCACCTGGGGCAGGAACATCTTGCCGCTGCCGAACAGGTCACCGACCACGTCCATGCCGTCCATCAACGGGCCCTCGATCACCGCGAGCGCCGACCCCAGCTCCTGGTAGGCCTCCTCGGCGTCCTCCACCGCGTAGTCGCTGATGCCGTGCACCAGGGAGTGCCGCAACCGTTCCGCGACACCGGTCTCACGCCAGACCTGCGCGGCCTCTCGTGCTTTGGCACCCGAGCCCCCCGCGGAGGCGGCGCCGCTGTACTGTCCGGCCAGCTCGATGAGGCGGTCGGTGGCGTCCTCACGACGGGCCAGGATGACGTCCTCGACGGCCTCCCGTAGCGGAGGGTCGATGTCCTCGTAGACGCCGAGCATGCCCGCGTTGACGATGCCCATGTCCAGGCCGGCCCGGATCGAGTGGTAGAGGAACACGGCGTGCATGGCCTCGCGCACCACGTTGTTGCCGCGGAAAGAGAAGGAGACGTTGCTGATCCCTCCACTGACCCGAGCGTGCGGCAGGTTGTCTTTGATCCACGCGGTGGCCTGGATGAAGTCGAGGGCGTAGTGGTCGTGCTCGCTCATGCCGGTGGCGACCGTGAGCACGTTGGGGTCGAAGATGATGTCCCGCGGGTCCATCCCGACCTCTTCGGTGAGGAGGTCGTAGGCCCGCCGGCAGACCTCCGTGCGCCGGATCAGGGTGTCGGCCTGTCCCTCCTCGTCGAAGGCCATCACGACCACCGCGGCGCCGTACTCGCGCACGAGCGAGGCGCGCTGGCAGAAGGTGCGCTCCCCGTCCTTGAGGGAGATGGAGTTGACGACGCCCTTGCCCTGCAGGCACTGCAGTCCCGCCTCGAGGACCTCCCAGCGCGAGGAGTCGACCATGATCGGCACGCGGGCGATGTCGGGCTCGGCCGCTAACAGGTTGAGGAAGTGGGTCATCGTCTCGGGGCCCTCGATCATGCCCTCGTCCACGTTCACGTCGACCAGCTGCGCCCCGGACTCGACCTGCTGGCGGGCGATCTGCACACAGCCGTCCCAGTCGCCCGCGGTGATGGCCTTGGCGAACTTGGGCGAGCCGGTGACGTTGGTGCGTTCACCGACGTTGACGAAGTTGGTCTCGGGGGTGAGCGTGAAGGCTTCCAGGCCGCTGGTCCGCAGGTAGCGCGGCTGCTCCACCTCCTCCTGCTCGTCCTGCGAGGCCCGATGACCGCGTGGGGGGAGGCCGTGCACCGCGTCGGCGATGGCGCGGATGTGGTCGGGGGTGGTGCCGCAGCAACCGCCGACGATGTTGAGCAGGCCGTCCTGCGCGAACTCTCGCAGCGTGGCGGCCATCTGCTCGGGGGTCTCGTCGTAGCCGCCGAAGGCGTTCGGGAGGCCGGCGTTGGGGTGGGCCGAGACCAGGGCCGTCGAGGCCGAACCCAGCTCACGCAGGTGGGGTCGCATGGCTTCGGGGCCCAGGGCACAGTTCAACCCGATGCTGAAGAGGTCGACGTGCTCGGTGGAGACCGCGAAGGCCTCCGGGGTCTGCCCCGAGAGCGTGCGGCCCGAGGCGTCGGTGATCGTGCCGGACAGCATCACCGGAACCCGACGGAAGGTCGGGCCGAGGTCGGCCAACACGTCGTTGATGGCGTGCAGGGCGGCTTTGGCGTTGAGGGTGTCGAAGACCGTCTCCACCATCAGGATGTCGGCGCCACCGGCCAGTAGGGCGGCGGCCTGCTCGGCATAGGCCTCGCGCAGCTGGGCGTAGGTGATGGCGCGGTACTCGGGGCGCTCGACGTCGGGTGACAGGGAGGCCGTGCGGTTGGTCGGGCCGATGGCTCCGGCGATGAAGCGGGGACGTCCGTCGGCGGCCTCGAACTCATCGGCAACCTGTCGCCCGATCCGGGCCGCAGCCTCGTTGATCGCTGGGACCAGGTGCGAGGTGGCGTAGTCGGCCTGGGCGATCGAGGTTGAGGAGAAGGTGTTGGTGCTGCTGATGTCGGCGCCGGCCTCGAAGTAGGCACGATGCACGCCCGCCACCACGTCGGGTCGCACGAGCTGCAACAGGTCGAAGTTGCCCGCGTAAGTGCGCTCAGGGTCGGCGTCCTCGGGTCGGAAGTCGGCCTCGACCAACTCGATCTGCTGCATCATCGAGCCCCACGCGCCGTCCAGGATCAGCAGCCGCTCATCGGCGAGCGAGCGCAGGGTGGCAGCGCGATCATTCGTGGGGGGCATGGGGCGAGGATACTTCGGAAACCTGGACGCCTGCGCATCTCGAGCCGAAGATCCTTCTTGATACCTGGAGGGGTCACCCCCCGTCGGCTATCGCCCCCCGACTTATGTTGAGACACTGGACGGCAATGACTGCCGCACCAGCCGACCAGCGCCCCGTGACTGCGACGTATCGTCTCCAGTTGCACGCGGGCTTCACCTTCGCCGATGCCGCAGACGTCGTCCCCTACCTGGCCACGCTGGGGATCTCGCATCTCTATCTCTCGCCGGTGCTGAGCGCCGTCCCCGGGTCGATGCACTGCTACGACGTGGTGGACCACTCCAGCATCAACCCGGAGCTGGGCGGCGCCTCGGGACTGCGCGACCTGGCACGGACCGCCCACGATGCGGGTCTCGGCATCGTTGTCGACGTGGTGCCCAACCACATGGCCCTGGACGCGCCGCAGTGGCGCAACGCCCAAGTCTGGTCGGTGTTGCGTGAGGGGCAGCACAGTGCCTACGCGCACTGGTTCGACGTCGACTGGGACGCCCTCGACGGCGCGTTCGGTCTGCCGGTGCTCGGGCAGCCGCTGGAGGACGTGCTGGAGGATGGCGAACTCAGCCTCGACACGGGGCGACCCGATGAAGGCGCCGCAGCCGGACGACCGGTGATCCGGTACTTCGACCATGTCTTCCCCGTGGCCGAGGGGACGTTGGGCCAGGACGGGGAAGCTCAGGACGTCGCTGAGGTGTTGGCGCGGCAGCACTACCGGTTGGCGTCCTGGCGTCAGGGCGATGAGGTGCTGAACTACCGGCGGTTCTTCGAGGTCGACACGCTGATCGGGGTCCGCGTGGAGGAGTCCGACGTCTTCGAGCAGACCCATAGGGTGTTGATCGACCTGCACCACGAGGGTGTGATCGACGGACTGCGGATCGACCACCCGGACGGACTGTTCGACCCTCAGGGCTATCTGCATACGCTGGCCGGTCACCTGCGTCCCGGCACGCCGGTCTGGGCGGAGAAGATCCTCGAGGAAGACGAGGACCTGCCCCGGGAGTGGGAGTGCTCGGGCACCACGGGTTACGACTCTTTGTCGGCTCTGTCGATCTCGCTGACCGACCCCGAGTCCGCACAGAGCGTGAGCAAGGCGTGGGCGCGCATCGGCGGCACGCCGGATCTCGACGACGTCGTCGACTCCACCAAACGGGGCACCGTCGAGGACCTGCTGGGGCCCGAGGTCAACCGGTTGGTGCGCCGCGCGGAGCAGGTCTTCCCGGACCGCTCCCGCGATGAGCTCCGCGGCGCCCTGATGGAGATCCTGGTCAAGCTGCGCGCCTATCGGGCCTACGTCCACCCGGGCGAGGAGCCCACCCCGGACTCGGCGGGGCGGCTGGCCGAAGCGATCAAGAGGGCCACCATCGCTGCGCCACAGCTCGAGGAGGTCATCCGCGCCCTCGGTGAGGTGCTGGCGGATCCTGACGCTGGAGTCCACGACCCCTCCGCGGCACGCGACCTGTGCGTGCGCTTCCAGCAGACCACGGGTCCGGTCATGGCCAAGAGCATCGAGGACACCGCCTTCTACCGGTGGCACCGGCTGATCGCGCTGAACGAGGTGGGCGTCAACCCCGCGCTGGGCGCCAACGCGCAGATGCGGGTGCTGCACGACTGGGCGCTGCACCAGCAGGCCCATTGGCCCCTGGGCATGACGACCCTGTCCACCCATGACACCAAGCGTTCCGAGGACGTCCGCGCCCGGTTGTTGGCGGTGGCCGGCGATGAGGAGGCGTGGACCGAGTGCGGGCGCGCGGCCTACGAGGCACGGGAAGAGCACGGGATCGACGGTTCGGCAGCCCACCTCATCTGGCAGACCCTCGTCGGAGTGGGGTCGATCAGCTCAGATCGACTGTCCGCCTTCCTGACCAAGGCCATTCGTGAGGCCAAGCTGCATACGTCATGGATCGAGGTCGAGGCCGACTACGAGGGCCGCGTTCTGTCGTGCGCCGAGGAGATGCGGACCGGCGGCGAGGTCCACGACGCGATCCACGACGCCATCCGGCGCAGCGAGCACCAGATCACGGCGGTCGTCCTGGCGCAGAAAGTGCTGCAGCTGACGATGCCGGGGGTGCCGGACACCTACCAGGGCAGCGAGGTCGTCGACTTGAGCCTGGTCGATCCCGACAACCGGCGCCCGGTGGACTACGAGCGTCGGGCTGCAGCGCTGGCCCGGATCGACGAGGGAGCCGACCCGGTCGACTTGTCGGAGATGAAGCTGCTGGTGACCGCGCGAGCACTGCGGCTTCGCCGAGCGATGCCGGAGGTGTTCGGCGCCCAGGGGTCCTACCGGCCGCTGCACGCTGGGCCGCACCTGTTGGGCCATGTCCGCGCTGAGCGGGTGGCCACGCTGACCCTGCGCGCTCCGCACGGCGTGTCGGTGGACACCCTCCGAGGTCACCGCGTCGAGCTCACCGCGGGACGGTGGGTCGATGAGCTCACGGGTCGTGAGGTCGAGATCGGGGAGTCGGGGCTGGAGCTGACCGAGGTCTTCCGCGATGCTCCCGTGTGCTTGCTCGTGGCTCAGGACGACGCATGAGCGGCGACGCCGAGGGCAAGCACGAGTATGCGGTGTGGGCCCCCGAGGTCGACCTCGTCGAGGTGCATATCGGTCCTTCCGGCGACGACGTGGTCGGTATGGAGCACGGCGACGACGGCTGGTGGCGGCACCGGGTCTCCGCCGGCGGCATTCGCGACGGACGTTACGCCTTCTCGATCGAGGGCGGAGATCCGCGGCCGGATCCCCGCTCCCTCAGCCAACCCGACGGGGTGCACGCGGCGTCGGCCATCGTCCACCTCAATGAGCACTCGTGGCAGGACCATGCTTGGGCCGGGGTGCCGCTCCAGGGCAGCGCGATCTACGAGATGCACGTCGGGACCTTCACCGAGCAGGGCACCCTGGACGCGGCGATCGAGCATCTGGGTCATCTCGTCGAGCTGGGGGTGACCACGCTGGAGCTGATGCCGGTTGTTGCCTTCCCGGGTGAGGCGGGCTGGGGCTACGACGGCGTGAGCCTGTTCGCGGTGCACGAGGCCTACGGCGGAGCTGAGGCGTTGCAGCGCTTCGTCGATGCGGCACACCAGCACGGCTTGGCGGTCTACCTCGACGTCGTCTACAACCACTTCGGCCCCAGTGGCAACTACCTGGCGCAGTTCGCGCCGTACTTCACGGACCGGCACCACACCCCGTGGGGCGAGGCCGTGAACCTCTCGGACCCCTCGAGTGACGAGGTGCGCCGGTTCATCCTGGACAACGTGTCGATGTGGCTGCGCGACTTCCATCTGGACGGTCTGCGGCTGGACGCCGTGCACGAGCTGCACGACCATCGCGCGTTGCACATCCTGGAGGAGATGTCCGCCCTGGCCGATGAGATCTCGGAAGAGACCGGGGTGCCGAGGATCCTGATCGCCGAGTCGGACCGCAACGACCCGGCCACGGTCTCGCGTCGCGGATCCGGTGGTGCCGGGGGGCTGGGCCTGCACGGCCAGTGGGCTGACGACGTCCATCACGCGCTGCACGTCGCCCTCAGCGGTGAGACGCAGGGCTATTACGCGGATTTTGCCGACCCGGCCGCCCTGGTCAAGGTGCTCGGTGACACCCCGTTCCTGCACGACGGCACGCTGTCCACCTTCCGCGGGCAGAAGCACGGCCGGCCGGTGCACCCCGACGTCACTCCGGGATGGCGGTTCGTGGCCTCCTTGCAGACGCACGACCAGGTCGGGAACCGTGCTGCCGGTGACCGGTTGTGCCATCTCACCAGCGCAGGTCTCTCGGCCATCGGAGCGGCCTTGCTGTTGACCTCGCCGTACACGCCGATGCTCTTCATGGGCGAGGAATGGGCCGCCAGCACCAAGTGGCAGTACTTCACCGACCATCAAGAAGAGTGGCTGGCGCAGTCGATCCGCGATGGGCGCAACGCCGAGTTCGCGGCGCACGGATGGTCCGAAGCCGTGCCCGACCCACAGGCCAAGCAGACCGTCGTCGACTCCCGGTTGAACTGGAGCGAACGCAGCGAGCCCTCGCATGCCCGGATGTTGCAGTGGTATCAACGGTTGCTGCGGCTCAGGGGCACGGTTCCAGCCCTCCGCGACACGCCCCTGGGTGAGTCGTCGGTGACGGTGGATGGCGACACGTCGGTGTGGTCCGTGCGGCGCGGGGACGTGCTTGTCATCGCGAACTTCAGCGAGGAGCAACGCGAGGTGGACCTCAGCGGTGAGTCAGCGGGTCGGCATCCCCTGGCGGTCTGGGACGACGCCACGGTGGACGGGCACACGTTGCGGCTCGGCGGACACGATGTGGTGGTCCTGGGTCCACGGGGCGCCGAGTGAAGCCGAATCCTGCGCCACGACATCACAAACCAGCGCTGACCAACCCGGTCGCCTTCGACACCATGCCGGGGGATGACCCGGCCGATGTGGTGGAGGCGGCGCACCGCACCGCAGCGATCCTGGTGGGTCGTGGGCGGAACAACGAAGACCCTGACGTGAGCGAGCGGCTGATCGAGTTGGTGCCCGAGGTAGGGCTGGCCACGCTGGCCGAGTTGTGGGCGGACCGTCCCGCGCGCTCGCTCCCCGGAGCGTTGTGGCGGCTGTATCTGCTGCACGAGTGGGTGCAACGGGCGCCGGTCGAGGTGGCTCGCGCCTACACCGCCGGGGCTGCCCACGCGGATGTCTACCGGGTCATCGCCGGCCTCACGGAGCCGCCGCAGCCCGCTGACCTGCGCGAGCTCACATCATCGATCCTCAGTGGCGTCTTCGCCGGTGACCTCCGGGTGGCCCTCGAGCGTGGCGCCGCCTTCGCTCACGTCGCAGCCATCGGTCTGGCCGATCCAGCAGCCGGCGTCGACGAGGTCAGCGCAGAAGAAGTGCGACGAGCCCGGCGTATGCAGGACATGGCGCGTGATCTTCACGCTTGTGCCGGACTGTGGGACCGCGGCGACCTGGTCTGAGTCGGATTCGCGCGTCCACATCTCCCCGTCCACCCATCCGCAGGTGCAGCGTCAACGTCTCCATCCGGGCCCGGAGCGTGTCCACACCCTCCAACCCCGCAGCCACCTCACCAGTGCTGAGCCGCGGGAAGACCGGCGCCACGTCGGTGGCCTCACGCACCAAGTCCACGGCGTCAGCGACCCGGCCCGCGACCTCCGCATCAACGGCGCAGGGCCACCACGACCGGCCCCTCGATGATCGAACATACGTCCACTCTGACAGGGGATACCCACACACCCACCCGCGCTCAGGTGGACAGTAGGCACGAGCGGGTTGGGGAGGAAGAATGACGTGTCGGGCTGGGAGCGCCTCTCGGCGCGGGGCCGCTCGAAGCGGCTATAGGTGGAGCCCGGGGCTTCCGCAGCCCGACACGCGGTCAAGGATAACCATCGATCCGTCTCACGCATT
>JBARVW010000024.1:0-5716 GCA_049646465.1 Ornithinimicrobium sp. | reverse complement strand
GCGCGGAAGCTACCCAGGAGCCGGGGCAGCACCCGCCGACCCAGGAATGGCTCGAAGGACAGGGTGACCATGCCGGTCTCGGGCGCGATGATCTGCTGGACGGCTGCGACGCCGTCGTCCACGTGATGAATGACCTGGTCCACGTGGTGCTTAAAGGCGGCCCCGGCGTGGGTCAGTCGCAGCAGGCGCCCAGAGCGTCGGAACAGGGGCGCACCGACCTCCGTTTCGAGTCGGGCCAGGGCCCTGGACACTCCGGACTGGGAGGTGCGCTCCATCTCACTCACTTCGGTCACCGTTGCCCCGTCTGCGACCTCTTGGAACCAGCGCAGCACCTGTGTGTCCATATCGATGACGCTACTGCATGAGTTGTATCTAACCTAGTCATTGGACGCATGGCTTGCAGTTCTAGAGACTTGATGCATGACCACAGCAACCCAGAACCGCACCACCACCAGCACCCCGATCGATGCTCCCGTTGCGCCCTCCCCCCGACGCTCCGTCCGGCAGGTCATCCGCGACCGACAGGCCATCCGTAGCGATCTGTCGCGCGCCATCGCCGCCTACCCCGCGACCCGCAGCGCCGCCGTCGTCACCCTTCCCCAGCGCTAGATCGCTCCGTTCGTTCCCGGTCTCGTCGCCGCCCAGTCAGGCGGGGACCTCGTCGCCCACCTCACCCACCCTGCTGCCGTGACCTAGCATCGGCCGGGTGGTAGCGAGCGGACTCACCCCGGCGGCCCAGCCGATCAACGTGCCCGACGTGACCGGGCAGGCCCTGGCGGTGGGCGTGGGGACCCTCCTGGCCTTCGTGGTGGTCGGCTGGGTGGCTCGGTGGATGGTGGTCGGCCTCTTGACCTGGCGCAAACGGGGGCCGAGCGCGGTCTCCGTCTTCGGTCTCCTCGCGCAGTGGCTCGTTATCCTGCTGGGCCTCGGGGTAGCGCTGACCATCGTCTTTCCCTCTGTGCGCCCTGTGGACGTCCTCGGTGGCCTCGGAGTCATCTCCATCGCCGCCGGTATCGCCTTCCAGACGGTCCTGGGCAACATGTTTGCCGGGATCATGATCCTGTCGCGGGGCCGGTTCCGAGTCGGAGACCAGATCGGGGTCCGCGAGGTGCGCGGGACCGTCACCAGCATCTCGCTCAACAGCACGACAGTGCGGACCTTCGACGGCCGGCAGGTGCTCATCCCCAACCAGATCATGCACTCGGACATGGTCACGGTGCAGACCGGCTACGAGCGGGTTCGCACCAGCGTTGAAGTGCAGATCGACGACGCCGCCGCCCCTGCCCAGGCTCGACGCATCGCCATCGAGGCCATGCAGTCGGTGCCCGCTGTCTCCGGTGATCCCTTGCCGCAGGCGCTGCTGACCACGCTGGACAAGGGAGCGCTGACCTTGGAGCTGCGCTTCTGGTCCGGGGCTCGGCAACTGGAGACGCGGGAGGCTCAGGACGCTGTGATCGAGGCCGTGCTCTCCGCGTTCGTAGAGACCGGGGTGCGGTTGGCGGATGAGATCCAAACCGTCGAAGCCGGGCCGGACCTGCTGGCGGCCCTGGCAGAGATGAAACACGCACCGTCGCCGGGGCCCACGGAATAGCGTGAGCCCCGGCGACTGTCGCGTCGTCGACGGCTTCGGGCTTACAAGCCGGCCACTCGATCCGCAGGAGCCACCAGGCCAGGGTTGGCGCCCATGAAGTCCACGAGGTTCTTGAAGTCTTCCGGGCCTCCGAGCAGGTTGGTGCCGTCGGTGAAGGCGGTGAACGAGTCGCCACCCTCGGCCAGGAAGTTCAGCGTCGACACCCGGTAGGTGGTGCCGTCCTCCAAGGGCACGCCCCCGAGCTCCATGTCGCTGACCTTCGACCCCTGGGGCTGGGTGTCGTCCCAGGTGTAGGTGAACCCATCGGAGACCCCGAGGGCGAGATACTGACGCCCGCGGGTCGGGTCGAACTGCTGCTCCAGGACCGCCTTGATGTCGGCGCCCGTCATATCGATGGAGACCAGAATGTTGCCGAAGGGCAGCACGCTGAACGCCTCGGCGTAGGTCACTTCACCCGGCTGCTCGCCGTTGGTGATCTGGTCCACCAGCAGATCAGCGCGGACTCCACCGACGTTCGTGAAGGAAATCTCCGCATCGCCCTGGTCCGGGCCTTCCGTCCCGTAGAGGATCGAGTCCGCGACCAGGTTGGCCAGTGGCGTCTCGATGCCACGGTCACCGCCGGCGCTACCGGTGATGTCTTCGGCCAGCGTGCCGACGACCTCCGCGCCCACGACGTCCGACTTGTCCTTCCACTTGGTGATGAGGGCATCCATGGTGGGGTCGGTGACGTTCTGTAGGACCAGGTTGTTGGCCGACGTGGTGTCCTCGCGGACGACGTCGGACGTCTCCTGGCTGAGCACGACATCGGACTCGGTGACCACACGGCCGTACTGGTTGGCACTGGTCACCAGACGCGAGTTGCCGTCGGGGTCCGGGATGTCACAGATGTACGGCTGGTGGGTGTGCCCGGTGACCACCATGTCGATGGCCGGATCCAGGTCCTCGGCGATGTCCACGATGGGGCCGGAGACACCGTCGCACTCGCTGTAGCCACCGTCCTGATAGCCGCCTTCGTGCAGCAGCACGACGATGGACTCCACGCCGTCAGCCTGCAGCTGAGCCGCTGAGGCATTGGCCGTCTCGACCTCGTCGAGGAAGTCGACGGTGGACACGCCACCGGGGCTGACCAGGGTCGGCGTCGCCTCGAGAGTCATCCCGATGAAGCCGACCTCGACCCCACGGATGTCCTGGGTGTAGGTGCCGGGGAGCAACGTGTCGCCACCGTTCTTCTCCACCACGTTGGCCGACAGCCACGGGAAGTCCGCGCCGGCATACGGTTCGTCCGGGAAGTAGCACCCGTCATCGGGGTGGCAGCCGCCGTCCTGCATGCGCATCAGCTCGTCGGTGCCTTCGTCGAACTCGTGGTTGCCCACACTGCTGACGTCGAGCTCCATCACGTTGAGGCTCTCCACCGACGGTTCGTCGTGGAAGATGCCGGACAGGAACGGCGATCCACCGATGAGGTCACCGGCTGCCACCGTCATGCTCTGCTCGGGCAGTGACTTCGCCCGCAGGCCCTCCAGCGTCGTCGAGAGGTAGGTGGCACCGCCGACGGGGTTTTGCTCCGGATCCTGCTCGGCGGTCAAGGTCGCGCCACTGTCGACCTCGAGATGACCGTGGTAGTCGTTGAAGGAGAGCAACTGCAGGTGGAGCTGGTCGATCCACTCGGGCAGCGCGGCGTCGAGGACGACGGCGTTGGCGTCACTGACCGCCCCCGGCCCACCGAGCAAGGTGGCACTCTGCGGCGAGAGGCGGTCCAGGGCGGTGAGGGTGGCGGGCGGCGTCGTCGCCTTGGTCAACAGCAACGGTGCACCTTCGTATGCCGCCAGGGCCGATCCGGTGAGCGCGTCGGGATAGTTCTCACCCGTGGCCAGGTAGGCCCGGTCGAGATCCTTCTCGTAGGCAGCACTGATGGCGGCCGCCGTTTCGTACCGGTTCGTGCCGGCGACCCGCGTGGTGGTGGGCACGATATCGGTGATCGCCGTCACCGCCGTGTCACTGACCGCGTTCGGCCCACCAAAGACCACAACGGCCTGGGGAGCAAGATCGGCCAGCGCCTTCGCGGTCGAATCACTCAGCTCGTCACCGTCGGTGAGCAGGATCGGAGCACCTTCTCGGCCCGCCACGGCACCACCGACCATCGCGTCCGGAAAGGTCTCGCCAGTGGCGACAAACACCGTCGGAAGGCCCTTGGGGAACAGCGTGGCCAGCTCGGCCGACGTCTCGTATCGGTTGTCGCCGGCATACCGGGTCACCGGGGCGAACTCCTCGAGCTGAATCTGCTGGTCTTCGCTGATCCGTGACTCGCCACCCACGATTCTGATCTCGCTGGGGTCGAGCTCATCGAGCGCATCGAGGGTGATCTGGGGTAGTCCGGACTCCCTGGTGAGCAGGACCGGTGCAGCAGTCCCGGCCCCGTCGGCCTGGGTCGAGGGCCGGTCGTCCGTGCCAGCATCCTTGTCTGCACTCTTCTGGGCTGCAGCCACCGTCCCTCGCGCCGTCAGCGCGTCCGGGAAGACCTCACCGGAGGCGATGTAGACGACACCCACCGGCCCTGGATACTCAGCGGCGACCAGCGCAGCGGTCTCGTAGCGGTTCGCACCGCCGATGCGCTCAGTGATCCCTTCGGGAAGCGCCGGGGCCGCGGCCGGAGCGGGAACGCCGGCCTTCGGGACAGCGGGACCTGTGGACGCATTCTCTGTGACCTGGGCGGCGGCACTGGTGGCCGCCACCATGGTCAGGCCGGAGACCAACGCGAGGACGCGCTTGCCGCCGTTCGGGATTCGACGTTTCACCGATACAACTCCTCGTGAGGTGGGCACGATCGGCTACCAGCCATGGAGCCGGGCGATCGACGGGCGATCTTGCTTCGGTCAACCTAACCTGCGATCGGCGCGCGATCTATGGATAGAGCCTGTCCGGGTGATGAACTCGCGGTCGGTCTGCCCCCACGCGGCGCGGTGTTTGCGAGAATGGACCTGTGGCACACACTCACGAGACACCGCCCACCTTGGCCATCATCGGCGCCGGCTCGGTAGGAGCGACCATGGCCTACACCGCATTGGCCCGTGGAGTGGCCCGTCGTGTCGTGCTCTACGACATCAATACCACCAAGCTCGAAGCCGAAGAGCTGGACATCTCCCAAGGCCTGTCCTTCATGCGGCGCGGAGAGATCGTGGCCAGTGATGACATCGAGATCGTGCGCGGCGCCCGCATGGTCGTCGTGACGGCAGGAGCGAAGCAGAAGCCGGGGCAGAGCCGGATGGACCTGGCCGGCACCACCATCGCGTTGACACGCACACTTCTTCCGCAGCTCTTGGAGGTGGCTCCCGACGCGACCTACATGATGGTGACGAACCCGGTCGACGTCGTGACCACGGCGGCGCTGCGCGTGACGGGACTGAACCCTCAGCAGCTGTTCGGATCCGGGACGGTCCTCGACTCCTCGCGGCTGCGTCAGGAGCTGTCCGAGCGGGTGGGCGTGGCCGTGCACAGCGTCCACGCCTATGTGGTCGGTGAACACGGCGACACGGAGTTTCCGCTGTGGAGCTCGGCCACGATCGGCGGTGTGCCGCTGTTGGACTGGCACAAAACCACGGGGCGTCTGGACGACTTCGAACGGGCCGACATCGCTCAGGCGGTCATGGGGTCAGCGGGGAGGATCATCGCGGGGAAGGGCGCGACGAACTATGCCGTGGCGATGGCGTGCTGCTCCATCATCGACTCGGTGATGCGGGACGAGGGCCGTGTCATGCCGGTCTCGACGTGGCTTGATGAGTACTACGGGATCAGCAACGTCTGCCTGTCCGTGCCCACCGTGGTGGATAAACACGGTGCCCATTGGCGGCTCCCGGCGTCGATGACCGAAGACGAGCTGATCCGACTGCGGAGTAGCGCCAACTCGATCAAGGAGATCGCGGCGACGTTCGGTCTCTAACCGATCCTCGCGCAGACGTCCGCGGCCTGGAGCAGGCCTAAGACGCACGTCTCGGCTGATACGAACCCGGGGTCCGGCGTCGGTCGGGGCTTGTCGGTGGTCCCTGTCACACTGGACGTATGTTCGATTCCGAGCCGGTGGATGTGACCCGTGTGGGGGCCGGTGACGTGCTGGGCGGCGGGTGGGGG
>JBARVW010000023.1:0-2989 GCA_049646465.1 Ornithinimicrobium sp. | reverse complement strand
TGATGTTGGGGTCGGGCATTGCCCGATGCTCGAGTCGGCTCTGGCCTCCAGGGCGACCGGGCCTATGTTTGGAGGTGCGCCATGAGCGCGCTACTTGTTGGATACGCCCGTTGCTCGACCGATCAGCAGGACCTCACCGCCCAACGCGATGCCCTGCTCGGCCTCGGTGTTGAGTCTGAGCGGATGTACGTCGACCACGGCCTGACCGGCACCAACCGGGAGCGCCCCGGTCTTCGGGAAGCCCTGGCTGCCTGTCGCGCCGGAGACACGCTAGTGGTGACCAAACTCGACCGGCTAGCCAGATCCCTTCCCGACGCGCGGGCAATCGCCGACGAGCTCACCGTCCGGCAGATCGCATTGAGCTTGGGCGCGTCGGTGTATGACCCCACCGACGCGGTGGGCCGGTTGCTGTTCAACGTGCTCGCGATGGTCGCGGAGTTCGAGTCAGACCTGATCCGGTTGCGCACTCGAGAGGGCATGAAGGTAGCCAAGGCCAAGGGGCGACTGAAAGGCAAGCAGCCCAAGCTCAACCGACGACAAGAAGCACACCTCGTCTCACTCGTGCATTCCGGTGAGTACAGCACCGCCGAGGTGGCCGAACTGTTCGGCGTCGGCCGCTCCACCGTGTACCGAGCCATCGATAGGCAACGCGTCGAGGCCAAGGCCGGCCTTGCGGTCGCCACGCCGCATTAGCACCCGGCCCCACTGCTTGGCTGTCCCGCAGCCGACACCCTGCGGGACAGCTAGGGTCCCGCATCCTCAGTGACGTCCCTCACCCCATTGCTGCTTCTCAAGCCCTTCGGCTTGCGGAATGTAGATGGCACCCGGTGGGGAGGCGACCGTTGTCGGGGCGTGTCGCTAACGTCGCGGACCATGAACATCGAGTCACCTACTGACCTCAATGCCGTCCGGGCTTCGTACGACGCCGTGGCAGACAACTACGTCGCCATGGTCGGCGACCCAGGCCCTTGGCTGCGGTCTGCGCTCGACGCGTTTGCTGAACAGGTGGGCGAGATCGGTCCAGTGCTGGACGCGGGATGCGGACCAGGGTGGATATCGGGCTATCTACACGGCAAGGGTGTCGACGTCTCAGGCGTCGACCTATCGCCACGCATGATCGAGCATGCTCGCCGGCAGCATCCAAATGTGTCGTTCGAGGTCGCGTCGGTGACGGAGCTGAACCTAGAGGCGGAATCGCTCGGAGGCGTCCTCGGCTGGTGGTCGTGGTTCAACCTTCCCCGCGAATGGTTGCCCCGGGTGATCGCGACCATGGCGCGTGCGCTGCGACCGAGCGGGCAACTGATCGTTGGGACGCACTGCGGCGAAGGCGATCATCCGCGCACGCGCTGCTACGGGGATATCCCGGTCGAGTGGACAACACATCTGTATCAACCGGAGGAGTTGGCGGCGCTGCTCACCGGTGCGGGCCTTGAAGTAGTCGCTGAAGTCCGGCTTCCACCCGAAGCGCCCTCGCAGGGTCCGCAGATGATCATCTCCGCCCGAAAGTCGAAACGCTGACCGGCCGGGTGTCCAGCGCTCCGACGCTCAAGCACGTGCCGCCCGGGGATCCGCTTGCGGCGAGGACCTCGACCTCGTGGCATACTTGTGGCATGGCACGAACACGGTTGAGTACCACGGTTGATGCCGAACTCCTTGAGGGTGCACGAGGACTTCGGGTAGGAAGCACGGACGCTTCCCTGATCGATGAAGCGCTCCGAGCATTGATGGTCCGCCACCGATCAGCCGAGGTTGATGCCAGCTACTCAGCGTATGACGAGCACCCGGTCGATGAGCCGGATGAGTGGGGCGACCTGGCTACCTGGCGGCAAGCAGCCTCCGCCTCGTGAGGGACCTACCGACTCGCGGCGAGGTCTGGTGGTGCGAGCTGCCTGAGATCGGTCGTCGTCCGGTGGTCGTCTTGTCGCGGGATGCGGTGATTCCTCGACACCGGCGAGCCCTCGTCGCGCCCTGCACGACGAGGATGCGAGGCCTGGCGAGCGAGGTCGTCCTCGAACCCGACCAGGATCCCGTGCCGCTCCGTTCGGCACTAAACCTGGACTCTATCGAAAGTGTCTCGGTCGCGGTCTTGGTGCAACGACTCGGTAGGCTGGCGGATTCGCGCATGCGCGAGGTCTGCGCTGCTCTGGCGGTCGCCGTCGACTGCACTTGATGCCGAACGTCCGCGAGTCGAGCCCGAACGAGACACACGTAGTCGCCTCGGCGCCCTTCCTGACAAGCACGATGGGCGGTGGAGGGCTCACCACAGAGAAGCCGATGACGACACGAGAGTCCGGTGGGCACACACGACCGGCGTTTCGGACCGGGATGAGAGCGAGAAACCCGAAGAATCGCACCTGTCCGAAAGGATCCGCTACCGGCACGCTCAGCGGTCAGGCCTTCAGCGGACGCCGCCTACGGGGACGGTGGTGGGCTCACGCCCTGCACTCCGAGGTAGTGAGCCAGCGCCAGCTCGACCTCTGCGAGGTGATCCCGGGTGAGGTACTCAACGGGGTCACCGACGACATAGTTCACGTCGATCGAGCGGATCTGGTCGACCAGCATGCGCGTCGGCCGACCAGCCACTTCGATCTCGGGACGATGGACGGATGGGCCCGCCGACGTGGACGTAGGAACGACGGTGACAACGGCCAACGGCGAGTCCGACGGGGATAGGACCAGGCCCAATCGCTTGCCACCCTGCTCGTGGCTCCGCGGTCGACCCAGGTCGACCCGATACATCGCCCCGCGGATCACCAGGCCTCTGGCTCGGTGTTGACATCCTCGCCCTTGAGAGCCTCAGCGTCGGCACGGAACTGGGCCAGCCACCGTTCGTGATCCAGCAGCCGGAGAGCACGGCGCAGTGTCTCCGAAGTGCTCTCGCCGGGCTGCCCGGCTTCCCGCAGAATGCGCTCGTCATCCGGCGTCGGACGGAAACCGATCGATGTAGGCATAGCACCCATCCTACCGCGTGTTCAACAATTGTTGAACA
>JBARVW010000022.1:0-24221 GCA_049646465.1 Ornithinimicrobium sp. | reverse complement strand
CAGTTCACCCATATGGCCGGCAACCACGGCAGCGCCGCCGCATCGAACGCCGTGCTGGGCACCCGGCGTAAGGCCACCGGGACCGTCCCCCGAGTGACCTTCACCGACCCCGAGGTCGCCGCGGTCGGCGCGTCCACGCAGGACCTGGGCAAAGGGCACCAGCGCATCGTCATCGAGCACGGCGACATCGACCGGGCCGTGGCCGAGGGCCGCACCGAGGGATACACCGCCATTGTCATCGACAAGAGTGGGACGATCCTCGGCGCCACGATCGTGGGTCCGCGGGCCGGCGAGAGTCTCGGAGAGCTGACCCTGGCCGTTACCAAGGGGCTGAAGACCTCGGACCTGGCCGGGGTGATCCATCCCTACCCGACCTACAACGACGGCCCGTGGAAGGCGGCGTTGGAGCACGTCAGCCAACGGCTGTCGGGTCGAGTGGTCAGCGGCGCGATCGGGGTGCTGAGCAGTCTGCGGCAGAAATGGGTCGAGGTCCGACACTGACCCCTTGGCATGCCCCCTGTGCCTCGCGGTCACCCAGGACCGGCAGCTCAGGCTGATCCGGCAGGTGGCCGGCTCAGCGTGCGGTAGCCGCCGATCATCCGCTGACCAGCGCTGATGCCGACGATGACGGCCCAGATCCAGGCAATGTGCTCGGCGTAGAAGGGCAGGATCAGCCACAGGCAGTGCACGGCGATGGTCTCGGTGCCCTCGGCGAGCCCCCCGAGGAAGCTGAACGAGCGACCGTCGTCCAACTGGTGACCGGTGCGCTCGGCGATGGAGGAGAAGGCCAGGAACGCCGTCCCGTTGACGTAGTAGGTCACCAACACCAGCGCGAATGGGATCCACGAGGCGTCGTAGGCCGAGTCACGGGTGACCCCGATGGCCACCCCCAACACGGTGCAACCGTAGACCAGGAAGTCGGCGGTGATGTCAAGGAAGCCACCGGCTTCGGTGCCTGCGCCCCCCGAGGACGGCGACCGACGGCGGGCCAACGGCCCGTCGAGGCCGTCACAGATCCGCGAGACGATCCACAGGACCAACGCCACGGGCCACCACTGCAGCCCGGCCGTGACGGCGCTGGCCAAGCCCAAGGCCAGGCCCACCACGCTGATCCGGTTCGGCGTGATCCAGGCCCGATCCAGGACCGCCGCCGCAGCCGCGAGCGGTCGGTCCACGAGAGGACGTACCGTGCCGTCCAGCATGTCGTCCCTACGCCTTCACGTCGTCGGCGGAGCGGGACCGCCCGCGTTGAACCAGCAGATAACCCACGACGATGAGCACCACGATCCCGGCCAGGGACCACAGCAACCGACCGGGGTCGTCCAGACCCGAGGCACCCACCTGCACGTACAACGCCACCGCCGGCAGGATGCCGAGTGCGGTGCCGACCGTGTAGGAGACCAGGGGAATGCCGGTGGCACCGGCCACGTAGTTGACGGCCATGAACGGGGCAACGGGCATCAGCCGGATGGCCAGCACCGGGAAGATGCCCGTCCCCTCGAGGTACTGCCACACCTTGCCCCGATGTTTCTCGATCAGTGGCTCCAGCGCGGGCCGGATCGTGCTGCGGGCCAAGAAGAAGCCCGCGAGAGAGCCAAGCATCGCGCCGACCCACACCACGACGACGCCTCCCACGCCGCCGAAGACCGCACCGGCCAACACCGTGAACAGACCCAGTGGCACTGGCAACAGGCTGAGTACTGCATACACGGCCACGAAGATGACGGGGCCCCAGAGTCCCGCCTGGTCCACTCTCTCCCGCACCGCCTCCGGCTCCAGGACCCCTGCTCGATAGGCGAACCACAGGGCGACCAGCAGGACGAGCACGATCACCGCGCGGACGGCCCAGTGCCGGGTGGTGGCCTGCTTGGTCATCGGTGAGCCCTTCGTTGCTGCCGTGGCCTATTCTCACCTGGTCGCACTGCATACCCGGTTGTTGTGGGAAGCCGGTCAGGTGCGTTCGGTGTTCCCACAGGCAGTCAGCCGTTTCCTTTCCGAAAGAAGTTCTGTGATGCCTCCGCCTTGGCCACCGCGATCCGTGCTCCACACCGGCTCATGGGTGATGGCCGGCGCAATAGTGCTGGCCGCCTGCGCCGCCCCCGAGACTACGGACAGCGCTCCGCAGGACCGGGACTGGGGGCAGATCACCGCGGCTGCGCAAGGCCAGCAGGTGTCGTTGTGGATGTACGGCGGCGACCCGGCCGGTAACGCCTACGTCGACGAGCACCTGATCCCGGCGGCCGAAGAGTTGGGCGTCGACCTCCGACGGGTCGGAGTGGCCGACACCAAAGACGCCATCAACCGGGTGCTGACCGAGGTGCAGGCCGGGTCCGACGACGGGGACGTCGACCTGATCTGGGTCAACGGGGACAACTTCGCCACCGTCCAACAAGCGCAAGGATGGCGCTGCGGCTGGGTGGATGACCTGCCCAACGCCGAGTTCCTGGACCCCGAGGACCCGTTGTTGACCAACGACTTCGGGGTCGAGGTGCGAGGGTGCGAGGCGCCCTGGCACAAGGCACAGTTCACCTTCGTCTACGACGCGGACCGGGTCGAGGACCCTCCCTCGACGATGGAGGAGCTGCTGGACTGGGCCGAGCAACACCCAGGACGTTTCACCTACCCCGCTCCCCCGGACTTCACGGGTTCGGTGTTCATTCGCCAGGCCCTGTATGCCGTCTCCGGCGGATACGAACAGGTCCCGTTGAGTTTCGAGCAGTCGGCGTACGACGACCTGTCCCCCGCCCTGTTCGACCGCCTCGAGGCTCTGGAGCCGTCGCTCTGGCGCGAGGGGGAGACGTATCCGCGGGAGCTGGCCGCGTTGGACCAGCTCTACGCGGACGGTCAGGTTGACTTCACGATGACCTACGGACCGGCCACCCTGACCGATCTGGTGGCGCAGGGGACGTTCCCCTCCGGCACGCAGGTCCTGACCCTCGACGAGGGCACGATCGGCAACGCGAGCTTCTTGGCCGTCCCGGCCACCTCGGGCAGTTCCGAAGGGGCCATGGTGGTCGCCGACCTCGCGATGTCACCGGAGCAGCAGGCGCTGAAGGCCGACCCCACGGTTTGGGGCCAGTTCACGGTGCTCGACCAGAGCCTGCTCCCTCAGGAGGAACAGGACGCGTTCGAGGCCCTTCCGGACTCCCCCGTCGTCCCGCCCTACGAAGAGCTCTCCCGAAACGCCAACCCCGAGCTGTCCGCGGACTGGGTGCCCGCCCTGGACGAGGGGTGGCGGCGCGCCGTGTTGGGCGACCAGTGAGCACGCGGTGAGCGGCCCGGGCACCCACCGACTCCGTTTCGGCACGGTCAGCGCCGCGGTGGCCGGTCTGGTCAGCGCTGCCGTGGTCCTCGCCGCGGTCCTCACCTTGGCTTTGACGGCGACCGGGCTGATGCCGTTGGTCGGTGAGCCGGCCATCAGTCTGGCGGCCTGGCGCGCGGTGGCCCCGGACCTGCTGTCGGCTACCCGTGAGTCTCTGGTGATCGCGACGGCCTCCACCGTTCTCGCAGCGCTGGTCGGAATGAGCGTCGCCGTGGTCGTGGCCGCCAGTGCGCCGGGCACCCGCCTGCTCACCGCCGTCGCAGCAGCCCCGATCCCGATTGCCCACATCGTCGGGGCCGCCTCCTTCGCGCTGCTGCTGTCCGACGCTGGACTGTTCAACCGGCTCAGTGGGGTCGAGACCACGTCATGGCCGGCCTTGGTGGCGGGGCCGTGGCCGGTGGCCTCCGTAGCCGCCTTCGCCTGGAAGGAGTCCGCCTTCGTCGCCCTGGTGGTCACCGCTTCACTGGGGTCGTCCTTGCGGAGCTACACCGAGGTCGCGGCTCTGCTCGGAGCCGCACCCTGGGCACGGATCCGGCGGGTCGTCATCCCGTTGGCGACCCCGGCGCTCCTCGGTGCCTCGAGCATCGTCTTCCTGTTCACCCTGGGCTCCTACGAAGTCGTCTGGCTGCTCGGTCAAGCCTTCCCTGAGCCCCTCCCGGTGACGGCCTACCGTCTGTTCACCGCTGTGGACCTCCAGGCCCGGCCGCAGGCTGCCGCGGTGGCCCTGAGCACCATTGGGCTGGCCCTGGCGGCGGCGGTGGCGACCGTGCCCGTGCTACGCCGCCTTGGCAGCGCCCGATGAGCCGCACAGGATCGCGCCGTCTGGGTGCCGGACTGGTGGTGGGGGGTCTGCTGCTGTGGTTTGCGATGCCACTGCTACCCGTGGTCGCGTGGGCCTTCGCCGACCGCTGGTCCTTCCCGGCGGTTCTGCCGCAGCAGTGGGGGCTGCGCGGATGGGACGAAGCCGGTGAGGCCGGGGTGATATCGGCGCTGGGTAGGTCGATCCTGCTGGGATCGGTGGTCGCCGTGCTGGCCGTGACGCTCGGCGCCGCCGCGGGGCGCGCCCTTGCCTGGGGTCGCTCCCGCTGGAACGGACCTCTGGCTCTGAGCCTGTTGGCGCCGGTGGCGCTACCTCCGTTCGCCCTGGCCATGGGTCTGGATGTGCTGCTCCTGCGGTTGCAGGTGCCGTCGCTGGTGGCTTTGGTCGGGCTGTTGACCGTCTTCGCGCTGCCCTACACGACCTACACCATGCGCGCGGCCTACACCGCGCTGGACCGAGGGCTCGAGGAGCAGGCTCGGCTGCTCGGCGCCGGACCTGCCGTTGCCTTCTTCCGGGTGACGGTGCCGGCGCTCGCTCCGGCGATTGCCGCGGCCGCGTTCCTGGCCTTCCTGGTGGGGTGGAGCGACTATGTGGTGACCGTGGTGATCAGTGGCGGACAGTTCGCCACGGTGCCTCTTCTCATCGGATCAGCCGCCTCACGGACCGGCAACGAGCCCGCGCTTGCGGTCCTGTCGCTGCTGTCCCTAAGCATTCCGCTCGCTACGCTGCTGCTGGCCGCGGCGCTCCGACGGCGACGGGCCGACCCCGCCCGTTCGCCGTCCGACGTGATGATCTCACCCCAGAAGGAGCCTGAGTATGTCGGCTGACCTGGCCTTGGAGCGTCTCTCGTTCGCTCATCCCGGCACCGCGGAGTACGCCGTCGAGGAGTTCTCCCTCAGCGTGCCGGCGGGTCAGATGGTGGCGTTGCTGGGGGCCTCCGGATCCGGCAAGTCCACCGTGCTGCGCTTGATCGCCGGACTCGAGCAGCCCAACTCCGGCACCGTGCGGATCGGCGGGGCCAGCGCGGCCGGGACGGCCCCAGAGCGTCGGGGCGTCACCATGATGTTCCAGAAGCCGCTGCTCTTCCCCCACCTGTCGGTGATCGACAACGTGGCTTTCGCAGATCGGATCGCGGGTCGCCCCCGTCAGCAGGCGCGTGCCAACGCCGCCCGCTACCTCGACCTGGTGCACCTGGGTGACATGGCCGACCGGCGGTCCCGCCAGCTCTCCGGCGGTCAGGAGCAACGCGTCTCCTTGGCCCGTGCGCTGGCCGCACGGCCCGCCGTGCTGCTCCTCGACGAGCCATTCGGCGCGCTGGACACCGCGGTCCGGGCCTCGATGTACGAACTGCTTGAGGAGGTCCGAGCCATGTTGGACCCCACCATCGTGCTGGTCACGCACGACCTCACCGAGGCTGCGCTAGCCGACCGTGTCGCGGTCCTGGCCAACGGAGGAGTGGTGCAGGAGGGCACCGTGCCCCAACTGCACGCCCAACCCGCAAGCCTGCAGGTCGCGCGCTTGCTCGGCGGGTTCGCCGAGGTGCCTGGCGACGTCCACGACGGGGTGCACCACAGCGCAGCCGGCACGGTCAGGCTGCCAGCGCCGGCGGGCCTGATCGACGGACCGGCGACCCTGTTGATCCACCGGCACAGCGTGACCGTGACCCCTGTCTCCGCGTCGACGACAGGGACCTCCGGAAGTGTCACCGGCTCAGTTGGGACCGACCCGACAGACGACGTCGTGGGGCAGCTCTCCGGTGTGGTCACCCGCGTGCGCTCGACAGGTTTACGCCACACTCTGACCGTCACGGTGGGTTCGGACCCGCGGCAGAGCGACGGGGGGTCGTCGCTGGAGGCCGAGATCGGACCACACGGCGATGACGGGTCACCGACGTTCACCGTGGGCAGCGAGGTCACCGTCCACCTGATCGGCCCCGGCGTGTGGGCAGTTCCGCGACGCCGGCTGCAGGGAGATCACAGCAGCGTGACATATTCGGCCCCATGACTTCGCCGGCGATCAGCACTGCTGGCCTGTCCAAGTACTACGGAAACTTTGCGGCGCTGAAGGACCTGGACCTCCAGGTGCACACCGGTGAGATCTTCGGGTTCCTCGGACCCAACGGAGCGGGCAAGTCGACGGCGATCAAGGCTCTCCTGGACCAGGTGCGCCCGACCCGCGGAAGTGCCACCGTGCTGGGCCTCGACGCGCACCGGGACGCCAAGGCGATACGCGCTCGGATCGGCTACATCCCAGGGGACCTGGCGCTCTATCCGCGGCTGACCGGTCGGGCGACCCTCGACTACTTCGCCCGGCTCCGCGGCGGGGTGCGCTCGCCATACGTCGAGGAGCTGGCAGAGCGATTCGAGGCCGACCTGTCCAAGAAGGTCGGTGAGTACTCCACCGGAAACCGGCAGAAGATCGGGCTCATCCAGGCGTTCATGCACGAGCCCGAGCTGCTGATCCTGGACGAGCCCAACTCGGGGTTGGACCCGCTGCTCCAGGAGGTCTTCCACCAGCTCCTGGAAGAAGTGCGCGACCAGGGGCGGACGATCTTCCTGTCCTCCCACACCCTCTCGGAGGTCGAGCGCGTCGCTGACCGCGTCGGCATCATCAGGGATGGTGCACTGATCGTGGTCGAGCGGGTCGACGCGCTCAAGCGCAAGGCCATCCGGCACGTCGACTTCGAGTTCGCCCGACCCGTCGCCGCGTCCCTGCTGCGGGGGGTCGACGAGGTGCACGAAGTGGTCATCGATGATCGGAAGGCCCGGGTTGCCTTCGAAGGGGACGCGGATGTGGTGCTGCGCGCGGTGGTGGCCACCCAGGAACACATCGTCAGCATGACCAGTCGAGAGTCCGACCTGGAGGAGATCTTCCTGACCTACTACCGCGGCGCAGGGTCCACCCCCCATGCCGATTGACCTGCTGCTGAAAGACGCCAAGGATCGGGTCGTCCTTGCGGTAGCCGTAGGAGCGATCCTCATCGTGTTCTCCGCTGTCGCCTTCGCGATCTACGCCCCGATGGCCGACTCCTTGAACGCCATCGCATCCACCTTTCCGACGGAGATCCTGCAGATCATCGGGGGGATCGGCCCCGGGGGGTATGTCGTCAGCCAGCTGTTCAACGTGCTCGGGCCGCTGGCCCTCGTGGCCTTCGCGGTCACCCTGGGGACGTCCCTGTTGGCCGGTGAGGAGGAGGACGGCACGCTCGGGCTCTTGATGGCTCATCCGCTGAGCCGCACCGAGGTGGTGGCGGCCAAAGCCGTGACGTTGGTCGCCATGGTGGCCCTCGCCACGGCTCTCTTCTGGCTCGGAGTGACCGTCAGCGCCTCCTACCAGCAGGTTGGCCTGGACCAGGCCAACATCGCGGCCACCTGCGTCCATCTCTTCGCATTGTCGGGCGCCTACGGCCTCATCGGGCTGGCTGCTGGGGCCGCCACGGGGCGCCCGGGCACCGCAGGCGCGTGGGCGGGCACCATCACGGCGGTGTCGTATCTGTCCGCAACGATGCTTCCTGTCGCCGGCCTGGACCAGTGGTCTCGGCTCAGCCCCTGGCACTACTACAACGCCAGCGATCCCCTGACCCGGGGCTTCGACCTGGGCCACGTCACACTGCTGGCAGCGGTTGGCGCGATCGCGGTCGCCGTCGCCGTCATCTCGTTTGCTCGCAGGGACCTGCGGGGGTGAGTCGTGCCGCTGCTTCTCGTCTTCGTTAAGGAACTTCGCGACCGTCTGGTGCTGGTCTGCATGACGAGCGCGGTCCTGATCCTGCTGTGCATCGCGACCGGCGCCCTGTGGGAGCCGATGTCCGTGCAGTTCGCCAGTCTGCGCGAGCTCCTCCCACCAGCGGTCCTGGCGCTCATCCCCGGGGGCGATATGTCGACCACGACCGGGTGGATCAACGCGCAGGTCATGTCGTTGACCGCCCCCGGCGCTCTCATCGTGGTGGCGATCCTGTCCGCGGTGCGGAGCACCGTCGGCGAAGAAGATCGCGGCACCCTGGCCATGCTGCTGGGCAACGGCGTGAGTCGGGTGACGTTCGCCGCGGCCAAGCTCGGCGCCATGTTGGCCCACGTGCTGCTGACCGGAGCGGTGTTGACCGCGGGCCTGCTGGCCGCCACCACGGTCTGGGCACTCGATGTGCCCCCGAGCCACCTCTTCGCCGCGGGGGCCCATGCCGTCACCCTCGGGTGGTTCTTCGGGGCGGTTTGCCTCGCGATCGGACTGTCCACCGGACGCTTCCGGCTCACCGCGATGCTCAGCGCGACGATCGCCGCCACGTCCTTCGTTGTCGCGACCTTCTTCCCCCTCTCCGATGCTCTCAGCGGGTGGGAGAGGGTGAGTCCGTGGTACTACTTCAGCGCCGCCGACCCGCTCAACAACGGGGTGCAGTATGGCTATCTCATAGTTTTGTGGGGCGTGTCTATGACCTTATTCATACTATCTCTTTGGCTATTCGTCAGGCGCGACCTGAAAATCTAGCCACGCTTTTTGGATTCCGCAGATCGGAATACCGGTTTCGCCATTTTTCCTGCACACTGGGGGAATCGCGATGAGCGATATCTCTGCACCGCCCATGAACGAGGTCGGCGGAGACTGCCCGTCATGAGTTGGAGAAACCATGCTTTTTGCTCTCAACCGCTGCCTCGCTGCCTTCCTCGGGGTCGTCTTGGTGCTCGTGGCGAGCCTGCTCATCGCCCCATCGAGTCGTGCGTCCCTCACCGCTCAGGACGGCAGCAGTCCGCAGGAGGTCACGGTCGAACTGAGCGACGAGGAGGCTGACGGCACCTGGACCGGCACGGCTGAGCTCGGTGAAGGCGTCAACATCGTGGGGGCGACCTGGGTCTCCTCCGCCGACACGCCCGGCACCGCGCAGTACCGCACTGAGAGCGGTGGATCGTGGTCTCAATGGCAGGAAATGAGCGTGAGCGCTACTGAGGTGTCCATCGGAACAGAGGGGGACCTGGTGATGGGCCCTGTCGACATTGAGATCGAAGTGACTGCGGAGGCCAGCGATGTCACGCTGACCGTATGGAGGGTCCCCATCGAGGCCGGCGACAGTGGCAGCTTGGAGCGTCGGGTCGACGGCAGCGCCTTGAGCAGCAAGTACAACACCTCGGAAGCGACCAAAGAGACCACCGCGGCCGCATCTCCGGGTCTGGTGATCGGCACGCGTGCGCAGTGGGGAGCCGACGAATCGTTGCGGAAGTGGAGTCCGAACTACATCAACAACACCGCAGGGGTGACCATTCACCACACTGCGGGCACGAACAACTACTCCGCTTCCCAGGTGCCGGCAATTCTGCGCGGAATTTACCAGTACCACGCCGTTACCCGGGATTGGGGAGACGTTGGGTACAACCTTTTCGTGGACAAGTACGGCCGGGCTTGGGAGGGCCGCCGTGGCGGTGCCGAGACCTCTCTTCGTACCGCCCATTCATTGGGGATGAACTACACCACAGCCGGAATTGCGTTGCTTGGTGACTACAACAAAGTCAGCGTGCCTCGCGCCGCCTTCGACGGGATGGCTCGCGTCACCGCCTGGAAGCTCGCCACGCATAACGTCAACCGCAGCGGAAGCTTCAACCACGAGAACGAAGAGGAAGGGTGGACGCGCAATCTGAGCGCCGTCCACGCACACCGTGACGTCAACCAGACCAGCTGCCCTGGGTACCACTTCTACAAGCGAATGGACGAGTTCCGATCCAAGGTCCGGGCCTACCGACAGGACTCCGTCGCCGTGCAGCGAGTCTTCGGTCCAGACCGTTACGCTACGGCGGCCGAGCTGGCCGCCGCGTCCCATCCCTTCGGCGCCGACACCGTGTACGTCACACGGGGTGACGACATCATCGAGGCGCTCGCGGTCGGTGCCGCCGCGGCGCGCGGCGAAGATGCGTTGCTGTTGACCAGGTCGACATCGTTGCCCTCGGCCACCGCCGCCCAGCTTCGCCAGCTCGACCCGAAAGAGATCGTCGTCGTGGGTGAGCGTTCCAGGATCTCACCCACGGTGATCGCCCAGATCAAGGAAACGACGGATGCTTCGGTCCGGCAATTGACCCCGGCCGACCAGTACGAGCTGGCCGCGGGGCTGTCCCGGGGTTGGTCCAAGGCACCGGTGGTCTACATCGCCTCGGGCCAGGAGCCTGCCGACTCTCTCTCCGGAGGGGCGGCCGCGGCCCATGATGACGCACCGTTGCTGTTGAGCACCTCGCGCGCCATGCCGGCAACGACCCAGCAGGAGCTGGCGCGCTTGCAACCGCGTGAGGTCGTCCTTCTCGGCGGAACGAGCCGCATTCCGAAGTCTGCGGTGAACGATGTCCAACGCAACGTGCCAGGAGCCACCGTGACCCGCATCGCCGGATCCGACCGCTACCGGACTTCGGCATTGGTCGCGAGCGAGCGTTTCAGCACCACGAGGCGTGCCCTCCTGGCGAATGGGTGGGCTAGCATCGACGCGATCGCCGGAACGCAGTTCGCAGCGGCCAGCGACAGCCCCGTGGTCCTGAGTGGACGGTCGTGCCGGTCCGCTGAGATCGCCGCCGCTATGGACGGACTCGGCACTGACCTCCACGTCATGCTGGGTGGACCGGTGCGGCTCGACGACGCCAGCGCGAGCGGGGTCTGCCGCTAAGGGCGCGCGGCATCGGGCCGAATGCTTCGTCCACCTCGACGAGCAACCATCGCGGATGGGCTCTGTGGTAGAAGAGAGGGCACGCTTCACCACGTGGAGGTGGTCACGCTATGCAGCCGACTTGGTCGACTCATCCGGTGACGCCCGAGCGCTTCGAGGACTTCGCGGACGTCATCAACCCGAACCGGCGGAGCGAGCACTGTTGGTGCACCCCGCATCGACTGCGCGCCGCCGACGTGCGGGAGCTGGGCCATGGGGACCGCAAGGAGGCCATGCGCTCGCTGTGCCATCGCGACGATCCTCCTGGCATCCTGGTCTACCAGGATGAACGGCCAGTGGGATGGTGCAATGTCGGCGCCCGATCCGACATACCGGTGCTCGTGCACTCCCGAAGGATCCGGCCCGTTGACGACGAGCCGGTGTGGTCGATCATCTGCCTCGTGGTGCGCGCTGGGCACCGCAGGCAGGGCGTGGCGACACGGCTCATCGAAGGGGCGGTCGAGTTCGCTACCAGCCGGGGGGCTCCCGCGGTCGAGTCCTACCCCGTCGATCCGCATGGCCGGATGGACACCACCATGGCCTTCGTCGGGACGCGCGCCATGTTCGAGAAGAGCGGCTTCGAGGTTGTTGGCCAGACGGAGGCCACAGCCTCGAAGATGCCGCGCCTGGTCATGCGTCGGACGCTCTGAACCACCGCCTCGTGCTCAAGAGTTCCCGGGGTCGCGCACCGGCTGTTGGACCTCGTTGCGCCGCTGCGATCCAGGGGTGCGAGGCGCGTCGAACTGGGCGAACCGTGGCGGCCCCTGAGGCGTGAGACCAGCCGTTGCGAGGGCGGCTACAAGCTCGTCGCGGTGCTCGGCGTAGGAGGAAGCGGAGCCGAGCCCGGAGAACCTTGTGGCGGCGACGAGGCCCCCCGGCATGACCTCCAGCTGCACCTTGGGGTTCGTCGGACGTGGCGCGGTGTTCATCGTCATCGCGTGGGGCAACACGAAGGCCACCACGAACCACCCCTGCTCGCTCTCGGTCTGGGTGACGCGTGAGGTCATCGCAATCGACTGCGCCGAGCTCGGCTGCTGGACGACCGGAGCGGTCATGGCGATCGACTCGGCCGACTCGTTCTCCCCGGAGATGTAGCCGAAGAGGGCACCGAAGGCCGCGCTCCCCACCGTGTCGAAGGTGCCCTCGACGTGGATGTTGGCGACCAGGTGCTCGGGATAGCGGCGCAACTCGACAACGTCGAACTGCGTCACGACGTCGTACGGCTGTTGCTCGGTCACCAGGTCGGCACACTGGACATGGCCGCTGCGATCTGCGCGTCCGGCAGGTCGTAGTCGACCATCTGGCCGCTGAGGTACTGCTCGTAAGAGGCCAGGTCGAGGTGGCCGTGACCGCACAACGCCGTCAGAATCACCTTCTCCTCGCCGGACTCCCGGCACACCACCGCCTCACGGATCGCGGCCGCGAGGGCATGGGTCGGCTCGGGTGCCGGCACAATGCCCTCCGACTTGGCGAACTGGATGGCGGCCGAGAAGCACTCGGTCTGCGGGATCGAGGTTGCTTCGACCAGGCCCTGTTCATAGATGTGCGAAACCAAGGGGCTCATGCCGTGATAGCGCAGCCCCCCGGCGTGGATCGGCTCCGGGATGAAGTCGTGGCCCAGGGTGTGCATCTTCATCAGCGGCGTCAGCCCGGCGGTGTCACCGAAGTCGTAGCGGTACTCGCCCTTGGTCAGGCTCGGGCACGCGGCGGGTTCGACACAGCGGATGGTGGGGTTCATCCGACCAGCCAACTTCTCGCGCAAGAACGGGAAGGACAGGCCACCGAAGTTCGACCCACCTCCCGTGCAGCCGACAAGCAGGTCCGGCGTCTCCCCCACCTTGGCCAGCTGCAACAAGGCCTCCTCACCGATGATCGTCTGGTGGAGCAGCACGTGGTTCAGAACGGAGCCGAGCGCATACCGGGTCGAGGGGTCCGCGACCGCCATCGCGACGGCTTCGGAGATCGCAATGCCGAGTGACCCCGGGTGGTCGGCATTCTGCGCGAGCAGCGATCGGCCGAACTCGGTGATCTCCGAGGGGCTGGAGTGCACGGACGCCCCCCAGATCTGCATCATGGTCCGACGATGCGGCTTGGCCCGGTATGACGCCGCGACCTGCCATACCTCGCACTCCATACCGTACTGAGCGGTTGCGAACGCCAAGGCGCTCCCCCACTGCCCGGCACCGGTCTCGGTGGTCAGCTTGGTGATGCCCTCTTGGTGGTTGTAGTACGCCTGAGGCACGGCGGTATTCGGTTTGTGGGAGCCAGCCGGACTGACACCCTCGTACTTGTAGTAGATCCGGGCCGGGGTGTCCAACAGCTTCTCGAGGCGACGCGCACGGAAGAGCGGGCTCGGTCTCCATAGCCGGTAGACGTCGAGCACACCACCCGGGATGTCGATATAGCGCTCAGTGCTCACTTCTTGCTCGATGAGCGCCATCGGGAAAAGCGGCGCGAAGTCCTCCGGTCCCGCGGGCTCGTGCGTGCCCGGGTGCAACGCCGGCGGGGGCGGCTCTGGCAGGTCAGCGACCACGTTGTACCACTGCGTGGGCATCTCGGACTCGTCGAGCAGGATCTTGCTGAACGTGGGGTCGCTTGCGGGCATGAGGATCACCCTAGCCAGGGCGCCGTGGGAGCGGCACCAGGGTCAGGCGTGGGCGGGCCGGTCGTGCTGGGATTTGACGCCGGTCTCGTTGACGGCACGACGCACGGCGAACGCGACGGCGAGGAGGACGATCCCATAGACCACCGCGATGACGCCCAGCCAGAGGGCCAGTGCGACTGCGGCGCCACCGGGGTTGACCATGAAGATGCCGCCGGCCAGGACGGCGAGCAGGCCGCTGACGACAAGGAGCCATCGCGGTTGGGTGCGGTCCGATGCGAACGCTCCCATGAGGTCGAACGCACCGCGCAGCACCAACCAGAATCCTAGGACCCAGGTCAGCGCCACGGCGCTGGAGACGGGGCGGAAAAGGGCGAAGAAGGCAGCCACCAGGCCGAGGGCTCCCACGATCAGGAAGAACACCCGCTGCCCGCCGCCGACCCCTTGGCCGAAGGCGGAAGCGATGTTGACCACGCCGTCGGTGAGGGCCCAGAAGCCCCAGACCACGACCAAGGTGAGTGCCGATCCGATGGGCCACACCATGGCGACGATGCCGAAGATCAGGGCGATGAGGCCCCGCACCAGCAGGACCTTCCACGCCACGGCGTACAGGCTGTTCATGAGGACTCCTTGGTGTTGAGGGGGTGGTGGCGATCGAGTGACGCGAGACTTTCGCGGGCGGCGCGCTGACCCGCCTGGACGGCGCCCTCCATATATCCGGCCCAGGCGGTTGCCGTCTCGGTGGAGGCCCAGGTGATCGGCCCGATCGGCCTGCTCAAGGCGTCCGCGAAGTGCAGGAGGCCGCACGGGCCGAAGTTGGAGTTGTAGCATCCGCGCGTCCACTGCTCGTCCGCCCACCCCCGCTCGACGATCTGCGTCGGCGCACCTGCGCGCGGCCCGAAGTGCCGGCTCAGCTCGGCCCGGAGCGCGTCGTGTCGATCCGCGGTCGACCATCGGCCCGCCACCCGAGCTGACTCCCCCTCGAGAAAGGCCAGCAGGATGCCGGGACCCCCGCTCGCGGGCAGGCAGCTGTCGTTGGACATTCTCGCGGGGCCTGCAGACGAGATCAGCTGACCGTTGAGGCCTTCATCACGCCAGAACGGCTGGTCGTAGAGCGCGAACATCTTGTGGGCGGAGGCCTGCGGGACCCGCTGGGTCAGCTGGTCGCGGACCCCCGGCAGCGGCGGGTCGTACATGATCCGTCCGGCCAGAGTCGGGGACAGGGCCACGACCAGTCGTCGTCCGGTGGCCACCAGTCCCCCACGGCAGGTCACCCTGACCTGCTCGTCGGAGTAGTCGATGGTCAGAGCGGGAGCCTCCAGGACCACGCGCTCGCCGAGCGACGCGGCCAGTCGTTGCGGGATCAGCGACGTGCCGCCGACGAACCGCTGGGTCTGCGCGCCACCCTCGGACTCGGCCAACAGCTCCGCCGTGACCCCGCAGACCTGCAGATTCTGCAGCAGGCAGAGGAGTGAGACCTCGACCGTGGGCACCGCAAGGATCCCGACCGTGCAGATCTCCAACAGTTCGCGAGCCACTGGCCCGAGGCCTTGCGCGTCGAACCACTGACCGACGGTCACTCGGTCCCAGACATCGGCTTGCGGAGCGAGCCAGGGGGCCTCCACCGGCACGGTGGCGGCCATCTCGTCGAGCAGCCTGAGGACTCGCTCGATCCCGGTGAGCTCGTGGGCGTGACGCTCGCGGAACACGTCTTCCCGCAGCACCTCACCGGTGAGTTCGTAGGAGGTCTGTCCGGTGTCGAACTGCTCGTAGACCTCGATGTCCAGCTCCGTGGCAAGCGCCTGCATACGGTGATGGGTGTCGCCGATCCACTGCGCGCCGAGCTCGAGGGGGACCCCACCGACGTCCTGAGTGAGGATGCGCCCACCGACTCGGTCGTTGGCCTCGAGGATCACGGGCTCGTAGCCGGCGGCCAACACCTCACGCCCGGCAATGAGCCCGGAGAGCCCTGCTCCGATGATGATGACGTCGGCTTCCCGTCTCATGAGTCGAAGCCTAGGCCGAGGGCGTCTAGCGTCCGCAACCACGGGTTGCGTTTGCCGCCATGGCGGTCGGCCCGGTCGATCGACCAGGTCGTGAGCGCGATCGCCCCGTAGCGGGCCGGTTCCGGTGGGAACGGCAGCGGCTTGGTCCGGACCATCTTCAACCGGGTGCGTTCGTTCTCCTCGCCGCTGAGCAGATCGAGCATGACCCGGGCGCCGAATCGGCTAGCGCCGACGCCGAGGCCCGTGTAGCCCAGGGCGTAGCTCAACCGGCCGCCGTAGGCCTGGCCCCAGAACGTGGTGAACCGGCTGCAGGTGTCGATCGCGCCACCCCACCGGTGCGTGAACCGCAGTCCCAGCAGCTGAGGGAAGGTGGTGAAGAAGTGCTGGGCGAGGAGCTCGTAGGAGGCGGCGCGATGGTCGTACTCGGCGCTGACCTTGCCCCCGAAGTGGTAGATGACGTCCCATCCTCCCCACAGGATCCGGTTGTCCGCGGTCAGCCGGTAGTAGTGGAACTGGTTGCCGGCATCGGCGAGCCCTTGGCGGCCCTCCCAACCGATTGAGGCCAACTGGTCCTGCGACAGCGGCTCGGTCATCAGCACGTAGTCGTAGACCGGCGCGACATAGTTGTTCAACCGACGCAGGAGGCCGGTCGAGGAGTTGGTGGCGAGGGCTACCTGCGGTGCCCGGACGGCGCCGTAGGCCGAGCGCACGGTGAGCGGGGCGGTCGAACGACTCCTCGTGGTCGTCGGCAACCGGGAACCACCGTCCAGATCGGTGACCTCGGTGTGCTCGTAGATACGGACTCCGAGGTCCAGACAGGCCTGCCGAAGCCCCCAGGCCAACTTGGTGGGGTGGACCATGGCCACCCCTTCGGGGTCGTGGACGGCCGCGAGGTACGTCGGAGAATGGACGAGCGACTGGATCTCGTCCCGGCCGATGACCTCCGGCCGCGGTGCGTGCTCGGACAGGAGATCAGCGAGCTCGTGGAGACCCCGCACCTGCCAAGGCTCCACCGCGATATCCAGCTCGCCGGTCCGTTCCCATTCCGCGTCGATCCCGTAGCGCTGCAGGGTGGACTCGATGGCCTCGAGGTTCTCCTGTCCCAGCCGCTGGAGGGTGGAGAACTCGTCACCGAAGCGCTCGATGCCGTTGGCTTCCCCGTGGGTGAGACTGGCCGAACAGAAGCCGCCGTTACGCCCCGAGGCGGCACCGCCGATGACGTTGGCCTCGAGCAGGACGACGTCCCGCGTGGGATCGTCCTCCTTGGCCTGGAGCGCGGTCCACAGACCGGTATAGCCTCCGCCGATCACGACGAGGTCGGCCTCGATCTCCCCGGTCAGCGTGGAGAGCCGCTCCGGGGCTGCCGGATCCGCCAGCCAGTAGACCGCCGGCTCAGCGTCGGCCAGCGAGCGCAGATGCGGTGGTGTTGACGCGTGGGACATGGCGACCTCCGGGCCTGAACGCTGCCACCGTAGGCAATACCTCTTGCCTACGGCCCCGTTCTCCGATATTTCTTACCTCGGACAGCAGATTACCGAAACCGTAGGCGCCCGCATACGAGGCATCCGAGATGGGAAGAACTATGACCGCAACCCACGAGAGTCCTTCCACTCGCGACCTGAGCGACCATAAGGGCCTGAGCGAGGGAACGTTGGGGCTCTCCGGGGCCGTGGTCGTCGGGTTGGCCTCGGTCGCCCCGGCCTACTCCCTGGCTGCGACCCTGGGCTACGTCGTCATCGAGAACGGTGTGCTCGCGCCGGTGGCCGTCATCCTGGGCTTCATCCCGATGGCCCTTACGGCCTACGGCTACCGCGAGCTCAACCGCGTCATCCCGGACTGCGGCACCACGTTCACCTGGGTGACCAAGGCCTTCGGTCCCAGGACCGGGTGGTTCGGCGGCTGGGTGTTGACCATCTCCGGCATCATCGTGCTGGCCAACTTGGCGCAGGTCGCCGCACAGTACAGTTTCCTGCTCCTGGGGGCCGATGACCTGGCCGACAGCACCTTCTGGGTGACCACGCTGGGCGTAGCCTTCATCGCGCTCATGTGTTACGTCTCCTACCGAGGCATCGAGATCGCCGCCTGGTTGCAGAACGTGCTGGTGGCCATCCAGTACGTCGCGCTGGCGATCCTGGTGGTGGTGGCTCTGCTGGCCGTCTCGGGAGCGGGACGGCCCGACACCGCTATCGATGTCGAGGCCGGGTGGTTCAACCCGATGAACTTCTTCGCCGAGGGTGGCGGCGGGTTCTCGGGCATGGTCGAGGGCATGCTGCTGATGGTCTTCATCTATTGGGGATGGGACACCATCCTGTCCCTGAACGAGGAGACCAAGGACAAGGAGAAGACCCCCGGTCGTGCAGCCCTGGCGGCGACCGTCATTCTGCTGGCGACGTACCTGCTCACCACGGTCGCAGCGGTGTCCTACGCGGGCGTGGGAGAGAACGGGATCGGCCTGGGCAACGAGGACAACGCCGGTGACGTCTTCCGCGCCATCAGCGAGCCGGTGTTGGGCGAGTGGAACTGGATCGTCCTGCTGGCCGTCCTGGTCTCTGCGGCCTCCTCGACCCAGACCACGATCCTGCCTGCCGCCCGCGGAACCTTGGCCATGGGCGTCTACCGCGCGTTGCCGAAGTCCTTTGCGAAGGTGCATCCCCGCTTCATGACCCCCACGACCTCGACGCTGACCATCGGCGGTCTCGGCATTGTGATCTTCGTGGCCCTCAGCGCCCTGGGCGAGAACGTCTACGGTGACGTATTACTCGCCCTCGGCCTGCAGATCTCGTTCTACTACGGGCTCACCGCACTGACCTGCGTCTACTACTTCCGCAAGGACATCATGCGTGGCGGCAAGGACCTTTGGGTCAAAGGTGTGCTTCCCCTCACGGGCGGCCTGATGTTGGCCTTCGCCTTCGTGTGGAGCGCTATCGACATGTGGCAACCCGACTACGGCTTCCTTGGTGGCTGGACGGTGCCCGGCCTCGGAATCGAGATCGGCAGCGTCTTCGTCTTCGGTATGGGGTCGATCCTGCTGGGCCTGCCGGTCATGTTTTTGGTCTCGCGACTGGACGAGCAGAAGGCCTTCTTCCAAGGCCAGACCCTGCACGCCGACACCCCGGTGCTGGCCCCGGAGGAGTAGAGCCTGCGCTCCCCAGCACCCGCAGAGGCGGATTGTTCGACCATGGACCGGTGACGTGGTTCACGGCGTTCTTGCGGGTGTCACACCCGCTGACGACACCGAAAGCGTCGCGAGGCTACAAGGTCCGAGCTGTGAACTGCTGGTGGATGTGGTCGGCCTGCCGCATCGCCAGGGCCACGATGGTCAAGGTCGGGTTGGCCGCCGCCCCGGTCGTCATCACCGACCCGTCGCTGACGAACAGGTTCGGCACATCGTGGGCTTGGCCGTACTCGTTCAGCACGCCGTCCCCGGGGTCCGCGCTCATCCGGGTCGTCCCCAGGTTGTGCGTGGAGGGGTAGGGGGGCGTGTGGTGCACTGCTTCGGCGCCAACGCTCGTGTAGATCCGGTCTGCGGCACCATAGGCGTAGGTGCGCATGGCCACGTCGTTGGCGTGGTCGCTGTAGTTGACGTTCGGCACCGGGAGGCCGTGCTGGTCGCGCACGTCGTGGTTGAGGGTGACGCGGTTGGAGGCCTGAGGCATGTCCTCACCGACGATCCAGCTGCCCGCGATGTTCGCGTAGGCGTCCATCCACGAGGTGAACTCCCGACCCCAGGCCCCTGGCTCCAAGAAGCTCGCCAGGAACGCCGGGCCCAGCGCCAAGGTCTCCAGGTAGAAGCCGCCGACGAACCCGCGAGACGGGTCGTGCTTGGCCTCGTCGGCCACCAGCCCCGCCATGGTCTCTCCGCGGTACATCCGGACCGGGTCCGCAAACCGTGCGTAGGCGGTCCCGGTCAGGTGCCGCATGTAGTTGCGCCCGACGTGGTCGGAAGAGTTGGCGAGGCCGTGCGGGTGATCGCCCGAGGCGCTCATCAGCAACAGTCTCGGGGTCTCGATCGCATTGCCCGCCACACACACCACCCGGGCGGCCTGGCGCTGGAGGGCGCCTTGACCGTCCAGGTACTCCACGGCGTCGACGAAGCCGGCCGCGTTGTGGGTGATCTTCACGGCCTGACAGTTCGGTCGTAGGTCGAGATGCCCCGTCTCGAGCGCGCGGGGCAGCTCGCGCGCCAACGTGGACCACTTGGACCCTTGCTTGTCCCCTTGGAAGTTGAACCCGTCCTGAACCGTAGCGGGCCGGCCGTCGTAGGGCTCGGCGTTGGTGGCGTACGGGCCGGTCGCATAGTGACGGTATCCCGCGCGTTCGGCACCGTTGGCCAGAACGGTGTAGTTGTTGTTGGCCGGCAACGGTGGACGCCCGTGACGGTGCGTCGAACCCATGGCTTTCTCGGCCCGGTCGTAGAAGGGGGCAAGGTCGGCCAGAGTGATCGGCCAGTCGAGGAGGCTCGCCCCTTGGACATCGCCGTACGTCGACGCGGCGCGGAACTCGTGCTCCAAGAATCTCGGTGTCGCACCGGCCCAGTGCGTGGTCGTCCCGCCCACTGCTTTGACGATCCAGGTGGGCAGGTTCGGGAAGTCCTGCGGGATGCGCCACCCTCCCGAGGTCGTCCGCATGTCGAGCCACGCCATCTGCCCGAAGGCTTCCCACTCGTTGTTGACGTAGTCCTCCTGCGTCAGATACGGGCCAGCCTCCAGCACCACACAGTCGATGCCTTTGGCCGTCAGCTCGTGGGCCATGGTGCCACCGCCCGCCCCCGATCCGACGATCACAACCACCGGGTCGTCGTGACCGATGCTGGGGCCATAGGTCTGGGTCGACGTGGTGTCGGTGCTCATGAGGGGTTTCCGTTCTCGGTCACGAGCTGGACTCGGGGCTCATCGGTGTACTCCTCGATCCGAGCCGGCGGGAGCCAGTCCAAGTCGTCGAAGCCGCGGTGGAGGTATCCGCCCTGGTCGAAGGAGGCCCCTTCGTAGCCCAGAAGGCCCCAAACCTCAGCGTCGTCGTACAGGGCCACCACGGCCGTGCTGCGGACCCTCACGAAGAAGGAGTCGTTGCCGACGTTGCGGAGCAAGGTCTCGGCCCCGTCGTCGTCGGTCCCGAGGAAGTCGCCCCCCGCGGCGACGTCGAGTCCGCGCAGACCCAGAAGCAGGGACCGGTAGTCCCCCGGGTCTGCCTCGGCGGCAGACATCACCGCACCTGCGGTGCGCTCGTAGGGACCGTCCGGAAACGTCGGGTGGGGGTAGGCGGCCCGCAGAAGCCGCGTCAGCACGCTCAGGGCGCGATCGCGGTCCATCTGCTCGGTGTGTGCCGGCCCTTCACCGGTGGGCGCCTGACTCTCCACCTGCAGGTCAAATGGCTCTTGCGGCGAGGGAACAGCTACAGCGGGGTCGGTCATGGTCTCTCCTGCTCGGCGTCGTTGCCTGGCGAAGCGACCGGCATGACGTGAGGTCGCCTCTTCAACTATCCATCCAGGGCAGGGATCTGTCTATGGCAGGCTCAGGTCCTACCACCCACCTGCGCGAGGAGCTCCGATGATCCTGATCAACGTGAAATTTCAGACCAAGCCGGAGTGGACCGATCGGTTCCTGGACCTGGTCTCCGACTTCACCACCAACACCCGTGCAGAGGCGGGCAACCTATGGTTCGAGTGGTCTCGCAGTGTCGAGGACCCCCAGCAGTTCGTCCTGATCGAGGCGTTCACCGACGACGGAGCCGGACCGCACGTGAACAGTGACCACTTCAAGCAAGCGATGCAAGATATCCCCCCAGCGCTGGCCTCTACCCCGCAGATCGTGAGCCACCAAGTGGACGGTGACGCCTGGGGCGAGATGGGCGAGATGACCGTGGAGTAGCTGCGCGGTCCCAAGCGGTCGTCGGCTCGTTCAGGTGGAGGACCCGCTGGAGAGTTCCTCCACCCGCCAGATCTCGAAGATGCTGTGCCCGTCGCTGCGATAGTCGTAGTGCCCCGTCTCGGGAGGCCGCGCCTCGATCGTGCTCGAGTCAGTGGGGTCCCACACCATGGCTACGTGACCGATCTCGTCTGGCCCGCGGTAGTCGTCCCAAAAGACGAGGTCCCCCGGTTGCTCCTCCCCCGGTTGCACCCTTCGCCCGTTGCCGTTGGCCATCCAGTCCCGTTGAGCTCGGGCGGTGCGCGGCATGCCGATGCCGACCTCGGAGTAGGCATGACGCACGAAACTGGAGCAGTCCCAGGCGCTCAGGCCGTCTGCGCCCCATTCGTAGGGCTCTCCCAGCTCCTCGCGTGCCTCGCTGAGCAACACGCCAACCCGCTGCTCAATGAGGCCTTCAGCATCTGAGCCCACCTCGGAGCCTGCTACCAGAGCAACCGCCGCCGGGTCTGGGTCCACGTCTTTCCACCCTTCGTTGGCGCAGCCGACCAGGCCGACCGAAGCCGCTACGACCAAGGCGATGCGGCGGATCGAGCGCAGCATGGAAGTCCTCTCGCCCTGGATGGAAGTGATGTGTCGTTCTATCGTCTCCTGCGGGCCTGATCGTGCGCTGGATAGGGATGTCGGTTACCTATGCGATCGGGCGGGATAGTGCCGACCGTTGCCGACGATCCATGAAGGTGACGATGGCGATATGCGGGACCGTGAGTGCCGAGATGAGCACCAGGTAGGGACCGAGCTGGCTTTCGGGTGAACCGGTCGGGGTCGGAAGCATGAAGTACATCAGCGCCAGCACCACGAGTGCAATCGCCGTGATCGGCGCAGCTTCGATAGCGAAGCGCCGTCCCGCGCCGACGAACTGACCCCGACTCAGCAGCACCGCGCCGCCCGGATCCAGGAGTTCGAGACGAACGATGTGTCTCAGCGCATGCCACAGACAGAAGTACAGTCCGATGGTCAACACGGGAGGGCCTAGCGCGAAGAAGAAGCTCAGGACGACGATCTCGCTCTGATCTTGGGTCCAGGCCCGCCGCTGGGCCCGGGTGCGGGTCGACCGCCACGTCGCCACAGCCATCACCACCGCCACCAGTACGAACGCCACCGCGATGGTGGCGCGAAGGTCTGGCCCGATAGACCACGAGTCCGCCGATGCTGCTGGCCCAGCGAACAGCTCAACGGTGCCAAGCCGCACCTTCTCGTAGACATCCGGATGGAACACCAGGGGTAGGAGCAGAGGAATACCGCCGCGAACGGCCACGACCCCGGCCCGCAAGGGCCACCCGCTCAACCGTCCGCCACCGCCGGCAGCAAGGTCGATCCAAAGGTCGCCCTGACCCCAGTGGAACCAGGTCAGAGCGATGAAGCCGGCGAAGGCGATCAGGGGAGAGAAGTGCCAAACGGCCAGAACCACCCCGCCCATCACGACGTAGAGACCGGCGACGAGTCCGATCGAGGTCACGCTTGCGCGCCGTCCGGCCAAGCGCGTCGGCACCAGGTGGTCCAAGGCCCCGTGAGGGAGGCCGAACACGAGCACGCTTGCCGTTAAGGGGGCGAAGACCACCCACGCCGGGAGCTCAGGATTTGTAGCAAAGACGCCCGACAACACCAGGAACAGAACGGTGATGGGGGTGAGGAGTCGCCGACGAACTAACCCCAAGACCGCGGGCGCACCGTCGCACTCCTTTTCTTCGTATCGTGATTCGGACGCTGCGACGACTGGCGCTCTTTCGGTTATTGCCATAGAGACTCAACACTTTCAGCAGGAAAGCTTGGACTAAGCGTTGCTTGATCCTTTATGCCCCGACTCACTCATGCGGACGACGTACCATCGTCGCTGTCTCGGACTTACCCTTTGTGCTCGTTGGCGCGGTCTGAAGCGACGACCTCACGCTGCATAGGCCCGGGGGCGGACCTATGCAGCGCGACGGCCTCCATGCCTCGGTCAGTGCGCTGCCGCGGCAACCGGCTTTGACTCATCGGAGTCTGCACGCTCCAACTCGGACTTCTTCTTGGCGATCAAGAAGATGATCAAGCCATACCCCACCTTGGCGGTCAGGTCTGCCACGGCATAGCCGACGTTCTCCAGGGCCAGGGCTGCACCGGTGTTCCCCAACACGATCGGGAAGAGGTAGGCGATGGGGTAGAACAGCCAGCTCACGACCAAGGCGAGACGGACCATCTGGAACAACGGCTGGACCTCTTTGGGCTGATCGCTGATGACGCTGCTCACTTCGCTGAACAGGACATACAAGATGTAGACAAAGGGGACCATCGCCAGACCCCACCACAGCCACTGGGTGCCGGCGTCACTGGACAACTCCCCCGGATACCCCAGGGCAATCATCACGAACGACGCGGGCACGAGCCTGATGAGCAGACTCCGCTTACGGTCACCCAGCAAGCCCATGACCAGGATGAGCTCGACGACCAGCAGCGGAACGGTGATCAACCAGTCCATGTAGCGGTAGGCCTCGTTGAAGACCGTGCCCGTGGTGGTGGCAACGTCCCCGTCGGCTTGGTACGCCGACGCGAACGACTCGAACAGCCGGAAGTAGTGGTAGGCGGCGATGGCTACGACAACCGCGCACACCGTCACGGACGCACGGTAGGCCAGCGCGACATCTCGGCGGCACGCCAGAAAAAAGATGGCGGCAGCAGCGAAAGTGGCGAACGCCAACGAGAAGGCGCCCTCGATCACGAAAAAGGTGGTGCTGGAAAGCTCTGGAAGATCACCCATGTGAAGTCCTCTCTGGGACGTTAAGGTCACGACGACGTTGCCTGCAATCG
Organism: Ornithinimicrobium sp.; assembly: GCA_049646465.1. Taxonomy (GTDB): domain Bacteria; phylum Actinomycetota; class Actinomycetes; order Actinomycetales; family Dermatophilaceae; genus Ornithinicoccus. The sequence goes on along the minus strand of JBARVW010000022.1, from coordinate 96 downwards.
CTGTTATGGAGGACCAGTCGAATCCACCTTTCTACAGCGTGTTTCCAAAGATACCGTCATGTCCGTGAATAGCGACCAGCGGGGGCGCCGACGAAA
>JBARVW010000021.1:0-37363 GCA_049646465.1 Ornithinimicrobium sp. | reverse complement strand
GGGCACGGATGCGGAGCTGATGGAGGTGGGGTCCCCGCAAACGACGGAACTGGCCGACGGCTTGTCGCTCCTGGTTGTGCCCCTCGACTCATCGGGAGTGATCGATGAAGGATCCTTCGGGCGTGCCATTCTGGGCATCGACCTCGACGACGACGGAGTAGCCGACTGACTCCCCACCACCCCGCCTGGATGCGGTGATGCGTGCAAGGCCGCCATACCGCGGGGCTGAGCGCGCACACGGTTTGCCCAGGCGGGGGAGGGCGGCTGGCGCAACTAGACTCCACGCCCATGACCCATGTCTTGTCTGCTGTCGCCTGGCCGTACGCCAACGGCCCGCGCCACCTCGGCCACGTGGCCGGGTTCGGTGTGCCCTCCGACGTCTTCAGCAGGTATATGCGCATGGCCGGCCACGAGGTGCTGATGGTCTCCGGCACCGACGAGCACGGCACCCCGATCCTGGTCGCTGCCGACCAGCTGGGCGTCACAGCCCGCGAGCTGGCCGACACCAACAATCGGATGATCGTCCAGGACCTGGTGGACCTCGGGGTCTCTTACGACCTGTTCACCCGCACCACCACGGCGAACCACTACGAGGTCGCTCAGCAGATGTTCCTGGCCGTCCACGCCGGCGGTTACATGATCGAGCAGACGACGTTCGCCGCCATCAGTCCTTCGACCGGACGCACCCTGCCGGATCGCTATATCGAGGGCACCTGCCCGATCTGCGGGTATGCGGAGGCACGCGGCGACCAATGCGACAACTGCGGCAACCAGCTGGACGCCACCGACCTGATCGAGCCCCGCAGCAAGATCAACGGGGAGACCCCGGAGTTCGTCCAGACCCAGCACTTCTTCCTCGACCTACCGGCCCTGGCCGATGCGCTAGGCGAGTGGCTCGACGACCGGGCGGCGTCCGGACTGTGGCGCACCAACGTGATCAAGTTCAGCCAGAACATCCTGGAGGAGATCAAGCCGCGGGCGATGAGCCGCGACATCGACTGGGGCATCCCGATCCCGCTGGACGGCTGGCGCGAGGAGCCGACCAAGCGGCTCTACGTCTGGTTCGACGCCGTCATCGGCTATCTGTCGGCCTCGATCGAGTGGGCCCGACGCCAGGGTGACGCCGAGCGCTGGCGAGACTGGTGGAACGATCCCGACACGTTGTCCTACTACTTCATGGGCAAGGACAACATCACGTTCCACTCCCAGATCTGGCCGGCCGAGCTGTTGGCGCACAACGGCCAGGGCTCACGCGGCGGTGAGGCGGGGCCGTTCGGTGACCTGCAGCTGCCGACGGAGGTGGTCAGCAGCGAGTTCCTGACCATGGAGGGTCGACAGTTCTCATCCAGCCGCGGCGTGGTGATCTACGTCAACGACGTCCTCCAGCGCTACCAGGTCGACGCCCTGCGCTACTTCCTGTCCGCCGCCGCCCCGGAGAACAGCGACTCCGACTTCTCCTGGCCCGAGTTCGTCAAGCGCACCAACAACGAACTGGTAGCCGGTTGGGGCAACCTGGTCAACCGCATCGCCTCGATGATCGCCAAGAACGTCGGCTCCATTCCACAGGCCGCAGAACTGCAACCCGTCGACGAAGCCCTGATGGCGGCCATCGCGGGCGGCTTCGATACCGTCGGCGGGCACATCGCCGGTCACCGACAGCGTTCCGCGCTGGCCGAGGCCATGCGACTCGTGGGCGAGGCCAACGCGTACGTCTCGACCACGGAGCCCTTCAAGCTCAAGGGTGAGGACCAGCAACAGCGCCTGCACACCGTGTTGCACGTCTTGGCCCAAGCGGTAGTGGACCTCAACACCATGCTCAGCCCCTTCCTGCCGCACTCCTCCAACGCGGTGCACCGGGCGCTGGGTGGCGAAGGCGACTTCATGCCGATGCCTCACATCGAGGAGGTGCTTGACCTCGACGAGCCCGACCGAGCCACCTACCCGATCATCACCGGCGACTACAGCGCCATGCCGCCGTGGCATCACCGCGCCGTCGTGGTGGGTGCCCCGGTGGCCAAACCGACGCCGATCTTCACCAAGCTCGACCCGTCCGTCGCGGACGAGGAACGGGCCCGGCTCGGGCTGACGCTCGACGTCACGGTCTGATCCCCCAGAATCTGGCTATGTCGTCTCGCGAGTCGCCCCCGCCTGCGCCCGATCCACTACCGATCGCGGTGGTGGACAACCACTGCCACCTCGACATCAGCCGGGACGACGGCTCACCGACCTTGGTCGCTGACGCGCTAGCTGCGGCCAAGGCGGTGGGCGTCGACCGGATCGTCCAGATCGGCTGTGACCGCCCCAGCGCCGCGTGGACCATGGCCGTCATCGACCAGCACCCCGAGATCCTTGGTGGGGTCGCGATCCACCCCAACGGCGCGCCCGAGCTGGCCCAGAACGGCGAGCTGAGCGAAGCGCTGGACGAAGTGGAGCGCTACTCCGCGCATCCACGCATCCGGGTGGTCGGCGAGACAGGTCTGGACTACGTCCGCACCGGCCCGGAGGGCATGGCCGCTCAGCATGAGTCGTTCCGAGCGCACATCGAGATCGCCAAGCGCACCGGCACCGCGCTGCAGATCCACGACCGTGACGCCCACGACGACGTCTTGCGGATCCTGCAGGAGGAGGGCGCTCCCGATCGGACCGTGCTGCACTGCTTCTCCGGGGACATGACGATGGCGCGCGAGTGCGTGCGTCGCGGCTACTACCTGTCGTTCGCCGGGACAGTCACGTTCAAGAACGCTCGGGATCTGCGCAACGCCCTCTCGGTGGTGCCCACCGAGCTGCTGCTGGTGGAGACCGACGCGCCCTACCTCACGCCGAGCCCCCATCGGGGTCGGACGAACGCGTCGTACCTCGTGCCGTTGACCGTGCGGGCGATGGCCGAGACCCTCAACGTTGCGGTGCCGACCTTGTGTCAGGCACTGTCCGCGACCAGTGAAGCCGTGTACGGACGGTGGTGAGGCGCCGGGAGGGGGCGGAGGTCCTCACCCGCGTAGGTCCCGCCGTCCGAACAGGGGGATGGCCACCGCGACCAGCACGACCGCCACCCCGAGAAGTACTGCGGCGTCGCCCCACGGCATACCGCTACTGAGCGGATCGCTGCCCAGGTAGAAATGGAACGGCGAGACCATCACCCAGTCGGCATACCGCTGCGACAGCGGTAGGAAGGACTGCACGACGTAGGCGGCCAGCCCGGCGAACGCCGCTGCGCCCGTGGCCCAGCGCACCCGACCCGTCGCCGCGCTCACCACCAGAGCAACGGCCCCGAAGACGATGCCGAGCAGGGTGACCAGCACGCTGATGGCCAGGAGGTTCAGGATCGAGACGTCGATGCGGGAGAGCAAAACGCCCACGACGCTCCCGGCGAAGGTCAGGGCGCCCACCACGCAGGCGAGCACCACCATGGCCAGCGCCTTGTCGAGCACCACCCGGTGGCGTGGGACGGCGCTCGCCAGCAGCAGCCCCATGGTGCGGGTCTCTTCCTCACCGGCCAGGGCCCGCGCGCCGACCACGGCGGTCAGCGTGATGATCGCGATCGGCACGGTGATGGAGAAGACCTCGCCCTGCAGGAATCCCTCGGGCGTGGACATGTCGACCCCGCCGATCATCGCGATCAGAGAGTCCGGCAGCTGTCCGAAGAACTCGCTGGTGCCGTCCGGGAGGAAGGTGTAGAAGATCGGCATCAGCACCCCCATGGAGAGCGCAACCACGCCCACCACCGTCGTCAACCCTTGGTGGTCCGTAGCCGTCTTGGCGGTGATGGAGGAGACCCTGGCCTGCCCGCCGATGCGATCGGCCAGGGCAGCGGTTCGCGGGTTGCTGCGGAGCCGGTCCAGCACGGTGACTCTGCTCCCCCCGGATCGTAGGTCGCGGCGGTTCACCCCGGCCAGGCTCAGGGCCATGAGTGCCACCGAGGCACCCAGCAGCACTCCCAGGTGGGCAGGGTTGACGCCGTTGATCTCCGGTGAGGAGGAGTTGAACCAGTACCAGGGGAAGAACCGGGCGATCGCGTCGCCGCCGGAGAGCATCGGCAGGGTGGAGGCAGCCAGCCATGACACCACCATCACGGACCCTGCCGTGCCGCCGGCGATCGCCGGTTGGCCGGTCCAGGCGCCGATCGCCAACGCGAGCATCCCCCAGAACACGGCGTTGGCGAACAGGTGGACCACCAGCGCCCCGACCTTCACCCCCTCGGTGCTGGTCCCGACCAGGACCGGCACGAGCACGCCGGCAGCGTAGAGCAGGACCGCGCCCACACTGGTCAACGCGAGCAAGGCGGCAATCTTGGATCCCGTGATGGCGCTACGGCTGCGGGGGTTGCCCAGAAGGAGGCCGAGCGTGCCGTCCTGCTCTTCTCCGGCGATCGCCGCCGTGCCGATGGCGATCGCCATGCCCGCCAACATCATGGCCCCCATCAGGTTGTACATCGCACCGAAGGCTATTCCTCCGACCCCGCCCGTCTCGGGGGAGATGCCCATCGCGTCCAACAGGGCTGAGGGCAGGTCGTAGTAGAAGGTCAGATCAACGTCGGCGTACACGAGGAGGGAGAACCACAGCAGGACCGCGATGGTCAACGACCCCAGGAGGATCCCGGCGAGCCGGTCGCGCACCGAGTAGGTGAAGACCGAGAGCAGCATCAGCGGCTCGCCTCCGGGTCTCGGTAGTAGGCCAGGAAGATCTCCTCGAGGTCGGCTTCCTCGCTGTTGATGTCGATGAGGTGGTGTCGGCCCGTAGCGACTCCGAGGAGCTCGTCCATGTTTCCGTCGAAGGACAGCCGCACGCTCTGCTCGTGGGCCTCGACGTCGCGAGCACCCACGATGTCGGCGAAGTCGTCGGCAGGTACCGGGGCGTCGAAGACCAGCTCCACCCGTCGGATCGCCTTGGAGCGCAGGTCGTGGACGCTCTCCACGTCGATCAGCCGACCGTTGCGGATGATGCCGACGCGGTCGGCGGATCGCTGCACCTCCGAGAGGGTGTGACTGGACAGGAACACGGTGCGGCCCTGCTCGGCGAGCTCGCGCATCATGGCCTGGAACTCCTGCTGGACGAGGGGGTCCAGCCCCGTCGAGGGCTCGTCCATGATGATCAGCTCCGGACGGTTCATGAACGCCTGGATCAGCCCCACCTTCTGACGGTTGCCGGTGGAGTAGTCAGCGATCTTCTTGCCCAGGTCGGCGTTGAGCCGTTCGGCCAACTCGTGGACATAGGCCCAGTCCACGCCTCCGCGCAGGTTCGCAAAGTAGGTCAAGGTGTCCTTGCCGGTGAGCTTCGGATACATCGCGAGGTCGCCGGGCAGGTAGCCGACATGCCGTCGGATCTCCACGCTGTGCCGGCGGGTGTCCAACCCCAGGATGTGGGACGTCCCCCGGGTAGGTCGGATGAGGTCGAGGACGGCGCGGATCATGGTGGTCTTGCCCGCTCCGTTGGGCCCGAGGAAACCGAAGACCTCCCCCCGTTGGACCTCGAGGTCCAGGTCGACGAGTGCCTGGACCTCACCGAAAGTCTTGGTGAGTCCCTGGGTCCGGATCGCCGGGGCAGTGGTGTCTGTCTTCATTGTGGCTCTTCCTGCTGATCCGCGGGGGGGCTCCACCGGTCCCGAACGCGTCCGTCCGTGAACAGGCCATCGGTGTAGACGTCGAGCATGGGCCCGGAGATCCGCATCAGCGCATCGGTCTCGTCGTCGGCGTCCAGGACGCGGTGCAGGTGGTGCTGCAGCAGGGTCTGGCCGAGGCCAGCGTTCAGCAACGCCGCGGCCCGGGCTTTGGGGGCGTCGGTGGGTTTGATGAGCCCTGCCTTCTCGCCCGCGCGCAGGTAGTCCACCGCATCACGGAAGAGCCGGTCGTACAGGTGGCGGCCGACCTCAGCGTCTTCGGTCAGGGCTCGAGCCAGGTAGGCCAGCGCGGGCGCGAACTCCTGAGCGTAGGCCCTCGTGGTCCGTTCATCCTGGGTCATGCTGCCGGTCATGGTGGCGAACTTGTCCTGCCGGATCTGGTCCGCCAGATGATCGTCGACGGCGTCGCGCAGCCCCTTCTTGGAGCCGAAGTGGTGCACGACCAGGCCCGGCGAGACCCCCGCTCGGGCAGCGATCCCTCGCACGGTGGCGGACCGGAAACCACGCTCGCCGAAGAGGTGCATCGCGGCGTCCCGGATCCGGGCCCGAGCGGTCAGATCTGCGGAAGGTCCGGCGCCGGGGTCTGTGGCAACTGAACTCATGTTCAGCATGCTAAACATACGTTCAGCATGGGTCAAGGAACGGCGACGTGTGCTCCAGAGCCCGGTTTGAGATGCTGCACGTATGCCGTGTGACCTTGGGGACTCGTTGTTGGGCGCGACTGATGTGCGGGAGCTCGCAACGAAACTGCGGCTGCGGCCGACCAAACAGTGGGGGCAGAACTTCGTCATCGACGCGAACACCGTCCGGCGCATCGTTCGCACGGCCGGGATCGGTGCCGACGACGTCGTGCTCGAGGTCGGCCCGGGTCTGGGGTCGCTCACTCTCGGCCTGCTGGCTGCCTCGAGGCACGTCGTGGCGCTGGAGATCGATCCGCTGCTCGCCGCTCAGCTCCCCGACACCGTCGCTGCCCGCGCGCCGCGCCTACTCGAGCGGTTACACGTTCGGCATACCGATGCCCTGCGCGTCGAGGCGCTGCCCGATCCTCAGCCGACGGTGCTGGTCGCTAACCTGCCCTACAACGTGGCCGTTCCCGTGGTGCTGCACCTGCTGGCCACGATGCCCTGGCTGCGCCGCGTCCTGGTCATGGTGCAGCTGGAGGTGGCGGAACGGCTCGCGGCGCCACCGGGGTCCAAGGTGTACGGCATCCCCAGCCTCAAGGCAGCCTGGTATGCCGACGTCTCGCTAGCGGGGCGGATCGGCCGCAATGTCTTCTGGCCGGCGCCCAATGTGGACTCGGGGCTGGTGCAGATGGAGACCCGCGAGCCACCCAGCACTTCGGCGACGCGCGAGGAGGTGTTCGCCGTCATCGACGCGGCCTTCGCGCAGCGGCGCAAGACCTTGCGGGCGGCTCTGGCGGGTTGGGCGGGTAGCGCAGCCCTCGCCGAGGAGGTGTTGCGAGCAGCCGGTGTGGAGCCCAGTCTGCGCGGGGAGCGACTGGGGATCGGCGAGTTCGCGGCCATCGCGGCCGCGGCGTCCTAGACGGCACGAAGCCTCGGTGTCTTCATCCCAGTGGGTGTGGCGCCCGGCCTCCCCCTAGGCTGGGCGGCATGACCGCAGAGCCGACGCCAGCGCAGGTGACCGTGCGCGTGCCCGGCAAGATCAACCTCGAGCTGGTCGTCGGGCCGCGCCGAAGTGACGGTTATCACGAGCTGGTCACCGTCTTCCAGGCGGTGAGCGTCTACGACGAGGTGCGAGTCGAGCCCGCCCCGGACTGGTCGGTCACTATGGGCGGTCCGCACGGAGCCGCGGTGCCCGCCGACGGGCCCAACATCGCGCTCGCAGCCGCGCGAGCCTTGGCCGAACGGGCCGATGACTTCATCGAGATCGGCTCCGTCTCTTCGGTGGGGCCCGTGGCCATCAGCATCGACAAGCACATCCCCGTGGCCGCTGGTATGGCCGGTGGCTCGGCCGACGCAGCGGGAGCACTGGTGGCCTGTGCTGAGCTGTGGGACCTCAGTGTGCTGCGTGAGGACCTCGAGGTGATCGCCCGTGGCATCGGCGCCGACGTGCCGTTCATGCTGCACGGGGGGACCGCGGTCGGAGCGGGCCGGGGAGACACCATCTCGCCGGTGCTGGCCCGGGGGGCGGCGCACTGGGTGCTGTGGATCAGCACAGGGGAGGGCCTGTCGACCGCAGAGGTGTACGCGGAGTTCGACCGGCTCCACGGCGAGGAGGAGCCCTGTGCCCCGCAGCTGTCCTCGCGTCTGGCCTACGCCCTGCGCACCATGGATCCCGAGGCGATGGGCGCTTCGCTGCACAACAACCTCGCCCCTGCTGCCCTGTCTTTGCGTCCCCAGCTGCAGGCGGTGCTGGACGCCGGTCTCGACCTTGGCGCCTGCGGCGCCGTGATCTCCGGCTCCGGACCCACGGTGGCGTTTCTGGTGAGTTCGCCCGCCGAAGCCCTCGACCTGTCGATGGGGTTGGCCGTAAGAGGGCCCGGCGGGGACATCGTGCGAGCGACGGGGCCGGTGTCGGGCGCTCACGTCATCGACTCGCGCGGCCATGGCGCCGGACCCCGGTTGGGCAGCGTCTAGTGGCTCCACTGGTGGCCCTGGACCGTGCGTCGCTGACACTCGGAATCCAGAATTTGCTGGACGCTGTTTCCCTGGGGGTCTCCGCGGGGGAGCGGATCGGTGTCGTGGGTCGCAACGGGGGCGGCAAGTCGACGTTGTTGCGCGTGTTCGCCGGGGTCCAGGAGGTCGACTCCGGGCGGGTGGTGCGCAGCAACGGGGTCAGCGTCGGGATGCTCATCCAGGGTGACGACCTGCCGGCTGGGGCGGTCGTGCGGGACGTGGTGCTCGACCAGCTGGCCGAGCACGAGTGGGCTGGCGACGCGCGGGTCCGGGAGATCATCGTGGGCCTGCTCGGCGACCTGGACGCGGCGGAGCTCGGTGGTTGGGAGAACCCCGTGGCCTCCATGTCCGGCGGGGAGAAACGGCGTCTGTCCCTGGCTCGGGTCCTGATCGCCGACCCTGACCTCCTCCTGCTGGACGAGCCGACCAACCATCTGGACGTTGAAGGAGTGGCGTGGCTGGCGACCTACCTCTCGGACCGACGGCCGCGCACAGGGGGGTCCGGCAAGGCGCTCCTGGTGGTCACTCACGACCGATGGTTCCTCGACGCGATCTCCACCCGGACGTGGGAGGTCAGCGACGCGCGCGTGCACCCCTACGACGGTGGGTATGCGGCCTACGTGCTGGCGAGGGCCGAGCGTGACCGGGTCGCGGCGGTCACCGAGGAGCGTCGGGTCAATCTGGTCCGCAAAGAGCTGGCCTGGCTCCGCCGTGGCCCGCCGGCGCGCACCAGCAAGCCGAAGTTCCGGATCGACGCGGCCGAGGATCTGATCGCGGCCGAGCCGCCGCTGCGCGACAACGTCGAATTGGTGCGTTTCGCGACCACGCGGCTCGGCAAGGACGTGCTGGACCTGATCAACGTCACCCTGCGTCTGGGCGCACGCACGATCCTGGACCAGGTGACCTGGCGGATCGGGCCGGGGGACCGCTACGGGGTGGTCGGGGTGAACGGGGCCGGCAAGTCCTCGCTCTTCGCGGTGATGCGCGGGCTCTTGGAGGTCGACGGCGGCAAGCTGAAGACCGGCAAGACCGTGCAGATCGCCTGCCTGTCGCAGGATCTCAGCGAGCTCCAGCAGGTGGCGGGGATGAGCGTCATCGACGCGATCACCTCGGTGCGCTCGTTCACCACCATCGCCGGCAAGGAGGTGTCGGCCTCTCAGTTGGCGACGCGGCTGGGCTTCAGCGGCGGGCGTCAGCAGTCCCGCGTCTCCGATCTTTCCGGCGGTGAGCGTCGGCGCCTGCAGTTCGTCCGGCTGCTGATGGACGAGCCCAACGTCTTGATGCTGGACGAGCCGACCAACGACCTGGACATCGAGACGTTGACCTCGATGGAGGACGTGCTGGACGGATGGGCCGGGACCCTGCTGGTGATCTCGCACGACCGATACCTGCTGGAGCGGATGACCGACCGGCAGATGGCCATGCTGGGGGATGGGTCACTGCGGGATCTGCCCGGTGGGGTGGAGCAGTACCTGCTGCTGAGGCGATCGATGACCGCAGGTGGCTCGTCCACGCGGGGTTCATCCACGGGTGGGGCCTCGACGACGGGCAAGGGATCGGCGGGGCCGTCGGGCTCGACGACGTCATCCACCTCGGCCGCTCAGGCGCGAGAAGCTCGCAAGGCGGTTGAGCGGCTTGAGCGCCAGCTCGCTGCGCTGAGCCGCCGCGAGGGGCAGGTGCACGACAAGATGATCGCCGCTGCGACCGACGCCAGCGCCATGATGCAGCTCAGTGCCGAGCTGAGCAGCCTGCATACCGAGAAGGAAGACCTCGAAACCGAGTGGCTGGAAGCCGCCGACCTCGCCGACGGCTAGTCGCCGCGCGCGCGTTTCTCGCGACTCTTCTCTCGTTTAGTGAGCGCCTTTGTGGGTCGTGTGCGGCCTGATCGGGTGGCACACGACCCACAAAGCAGCGCAGCAGGGCCCGGCGCTGCCTACGCTGGTGCCCATGAAGGCCCACACCACCCAGGACAGCGACGAGGTCGACCGGGTCGTGGCAGCCTGGCGGCGCGAGCGCGTCGGCCTCGACGTCACTCCGCTGGAGGTCCTGTCGCGGGTGACGCGGCTGGGTAAGCACCTCGACTTGGCTCGCCGGGCGGCGTTCGCCGACTCGGGCCTGGAGCCCTGGGAGTTCGACGTGCTGGCGGCGCTGCGACGCTCGGGCGAGCCCTACCAGTTGACGCCTGGGGAGCTGACCCGCCAGACGATGGTCACCAGCGGCACGATGACCAACCGGGTGGACCGACTGGTCGCCCGAGCCCTGGTCGAGCGGGCTGCGGCCCCGACCGATCGCCGCACCGTCCCGGTCGGACTCACTGCGGCCGGTCATGACCTGGTCGACGACGCTATCGAACGACTTCTGGAGCGTGAACGCCAGCTCCTCTCCGGACTCTCCGGTGCGGAGCAGGCTCAACTCGCGGACCTGCTGCGATCGTTGTTGAGCTCCTTCGAGACATCGCGGGTGTGACCTCCGCGCTGAGCGGCCTCCTGGAGCCGCACCTGCAGAGCCCGCGGGTCATCGAGATCACGCCAGACCACCCGCTCGATGAGCCATCCCAGACGCCGGATGCGGTCCTCGCGGAGCTTCTCCTTCACCAACGCCTCCCGCCCTTGGGCGCCCGCATACTTCACGGCCCCGTCGAACTCCACGAGCGTGCGCGTCCCGAGGAGGCGCAGATCGGCGATAGCAAACGGTGGTTGACCCGCGTCGCTGATCGGGAACTGGGTCTGCGTAGCGAGCCCGGCCTGCTCGGCGGCCAAGCGCACCAACGTCTCGCCCGGCGACTCGGCCCCTGCACGACAGAGCTGGACCACACGTCGGGCCTTTTCCACCCCGGGGATGGACCCGATACGCCGCACCTCGTCGATGAGCGAACGCCTCTCGACGAGCCCTCGGTGCACCGCGGAGTCGGCGGACACCACACCGGCGCGGAGGCCGTAGAGGCAGGCGACCTGGACCACCGCTACTTCGGGGCGCACCGCGACAGCCCCGTGGACCGTCATCGTGGGCGGCGGAGTGCGAGGTCGGGCGAGTGAGAGCCCCGGTGCCGAGCGGGGTGCACCGCTCAGTCGCGCTGCGTGCAGGATCCCCATCGGCACCCCGATCACGGCTACCCCGTGCATGAGCAGGGCGGCGTGATGGCTGATCGCGACCCGGTCCCCGTGTCGGCGGGCCAACCCGTGAGCGCGCTCGAGGAGCCGTGCGTCAGCGCGATCTGGCGCGGGGCCGGAGGCGAAGACCCCGGGCCGAAGACGGCGCACCCGACCCTGGCGCACCCACGCTTGGAGCTGGTCGTCGGTGTGCCCCTCCGCGAGCGCCTCGGCGCGGGTGAAGATACTGCCGACGGGTGTCGGGGGGAGCCAGGTCACGTTGGCCATGCAAGAACTGTGTCAAAGACGCAGACCGGTCGGTAAGGACCCTGTGGATAACGCTGGCGAGCTGCTTTGTGGGCCCGATACCTCCTGATCAGGCGCCACTCGACCCACAAAGGAGCGCACGGGGAGGGGCCACTGGGCTAGGGGGTGGGCTTCGTGCGCAGGGAGGGTTGCGCCTCGATGCCGGCCAGACCGTTCCAGGCCAGGTTCACCAGGTGGGCGGCGACGTCTTCCTTCTTGAACCGGCGGGAGTCAAGCCACCAGCCGCCGGGGATCGCCACCATCCCGACCAGCATCTGCGCGTACAGCGGCGCCGTCTTCGGGTCCAGCCGTCGCCGCCGGAACTCGGCCGCCAGGATGTGCTCGACCTGCGTCGCCACGTCGCTGATCAACGAGGCGAACGAGCCGGTGGCCTGCCCGGGTGGGGAGTCGCGCACCAGGATCCGGAAGCCGTCGGTGGAACTCTCGATGTAGTCCAGGAGGGCCAAGGCCGCCCGCTCGAGCAACGCCCGCGAGTGCAGGGGAGCGCTCAATGCTTCGGTGATGGATGACAGCAGCTTCTGGATCTCGCGGTCCACCACCACGGCATACAAACCTTCCTTGCCCCCGAAGTGCTCGTACAGTACTGGTTTGGAGACCTCGGCGGTGGCCGCGATCTCCTCGACAGTCGTCCCTTCGAAGCCCTTCTCGGCAAACAGACCTCGGCCGATGATGATCAGCTGCTCGCGGCGTTGTGCCCCCGTCATCCGATGTCGGGACGACGAGCTGATCTTGTTCGACGGTGTGCTCACACCTGTCATCATGCCAAGTCGGAGGACTCTCGACTGTGTCAGCGTGGCGCGCTGGCCTAGGCTTGGCTCGCTTCCCGTCTCGTCGGGAGCGTTCCCCGGTTGCTCTGCTGGTAGGGGCCGCCTGACTTTGAATCAGGATTAGCGACGTTGGTTCGATTCCAACCCGGGGAGCCGCAGCCCTCGGAATCGGCGGGTAGGGTCGGGCACCGTGAGCACTCATCCCGCCGCCGTCATCATCCTCGCAGCGGGCGAAGGCACCCGCATGAAGTCCGCGACACCCAAGGTGATGCACCCGATCGCCGGCCGCACCCTGCTGGGTCACGCGGTGTATGCCGCCCGCCAGGCGTCCCCAGGGCATGTCTCGGTGGTCGTCCGGCACCAGCGCGAGCTCGTCGCGGCCCACGTCGCGCAGATCGACCCCGAGGCCCTGATTGCTGACCAGGACGAGGTCAAGGGCACCGGCCGGGCATGCGAGTGCGGGTTGGACGCCCTGCCCGAGGACTTGAACGGCACCGTGGTCGTGACCATGGGGGACGTGCCGTTGCTCACAGGGGACACCCTGAGCGCGCTCACCGAGCAGCACGAGGCCACCGGCTCCGCCGTCACGGTGATGACCGCAGAGCTGACCGACCCGGCGTCCTACGGACGTATCGTGCGCGATGACGCCGGCGAGGTGATGGCGATCATGGAGTACAAGGACGCGCTGGTGGCTCGGCAGGTGGGGGGAGAGTTCAAGGACGTCGTCGACATCGCCGAGATCAACTCGGGCATCTACGCCTTCGACCTGGCCGTGCTGCGCAAAGCCTTGGCCGAGGTCGGCACCGACAACGCCCAGGGCGAGAAGTACCTGACCGACGTGCTCGCTATCGCCCGCCGCGACGGCGGCCGGGTGTCGGCATACCTCGTGGACGACGTGTGGCAGACCGAGGGCATCAACGACCGCGTGCAGCTGGCCACCCTGGGTCGGATCATGAACGAGCGGATCGTGCACGGATGGATGCGTGCCGGAGTGACCATCCCCGATCCCGCAACGACCTGGATCGACACCGACGTCACCATCGGCCAGGACAGCACGATCCTGCCCGGCACTCAGCTGCGTGGTGCCACGACGGTGGGCACCGACGTGACCATCGGTCCCGACACCACTTTGACCAGCGTCGAGGTCGGTGACGGCGCCACGGTGGTGCGCACCCACGGCGAACTCGCGGTGATCGGCGCGGGGGCCAGCGTCGGACCGTTCTCCTACCTCCGCCCCGGCACGGAGCTCGGAGCCAAGGGCAAGATCGGCACGTTCGTCGAGGTCAAGAACTCGCAGATCGGTGCCGGGTCGAAGGTGCCGCACCTGACGTACGTGGGGGACGCCACCATCGGCGAACACTCCAACATCGGAGCTTCCAGCGTGGTGGTCAACTACGACGGGGTGAACAAGCACCGCACCACGATCGGCAGTCACTGTCGGATGGGCAGCGACACCATGTATGTCGCGCCCGTCACCATCGGGGACGGCGCCGGAAGCGGGGCGGGGACGGTCATTCGCCAAGATGTGCCGGCCGGGGCTTTGGCGATTACTGTGGCCAAGCAACGCAACATCGAGGGTTGGGCCCGGGCCAAGCGACCGGGCACGGCTCAGGCAGACGCAGCAACGGCGGCCACCTCCGACCCGACCACCACTGACGCGCCCACCACGGACGCCACACCCGGCGAGGGGACCCCCCAGGCATGAGCGGAATCCTGCGCACCACGCAGAAGAACATGATGGTGTTCACCGGCCGGGCCCACCCGGATCTGGCCGCCGAGGTCGCCGCCAACCTGGAGACGCCACTGGTCCCCACGCTGGCCTACGAGTTCGCCAACAGCGAGGTCTTCGTCCGCTTCGAGGAGTCCGTGCGCGGCTGTGACGCCTTCGTCATCCAGAGCCACGCGGCCCCGATCAACAAGTGGATCATGGAGCACTTGATCATGGTCGATGCGCTGAAACGTGCCTCGGCCAAGCGCATCACCGTGGTCCTGCCGTTCTATGGCTATGCCCGGCAGGACAAGAAGCACCGTGGGCGTGAGCCGATCTCGGCCCGGCTGATGGCGGACCTGTTCAAGACCGCCGGTGCGGACCGGCTGATGGCCATCGACCTGCACACCGCGCAGATCCAGGGCTTCTTCGACGGGCCGGTCGACCACCTGATGGCGATGCCGATCCTGTCGACCTACGTCAAGGAGAAGTACGGCCACGAGGACCTGGCGGTCGTGTCCCCCGATGCCGGACGCATCAAGGTGGCCGAGCAGTGGTCCTCCCGGTTGGGCGGCGTGCCGCTGGCCTTCATTCACAAGACCCGGGACACCACACAGCCCAACAAGTCGATCGCCAACCGAGTGGTCGGTGAGGTCGCTGGCCGGACCTGTGTGCTGGTCGACGACATGATCGACTCCGGCGGGACCATCTGTCAGGCGGCCGATGCCCTGATGGCCGAAGGAGCCAGCAGCGTCATCATCGCCGCCACGCACGCCATCTTCTCCGACCCGGCCATCGAACGGCTGGGCGACTCGGTGGCCCGGGAGGTCGTCGTGACCAACACCCTGCCGCTGAGGGATGCCGCGCGGGCGCTGCCCAAGATCACCGAGCTGTCGATCGCCCCGCTGATCTCCCAGGCCATCCGGCAGGTTTTCGAGGATGGTTCGGTGACCAGCATGTTCGACGGCCAGGCCTGACAGCGGAGCCCCATCACCGAGGCCGAGCCTCGGTTTGGGATGCAGCCCTACCCCTGTCGTAGACTGCTGGTCGTTGCCTCGGCGAGGGACGTCACACGGTCGTGTTGGATCTGATCGTTGGCTCCGTGATTCGACGCGGTGGTGGTGCCGATCTCATCCGCATCTGCCTCCCTGTCGCTTCGCTGTCCGCGTTGCGTCCCGCGTCGAGGCCCACCGGTAGTACCCCCCCTGAGTGCAAAGAGAGACCGATATGGCTGACCAGACACGCATCGCCGCTACCAAGCGCACCGAGTTCGGCAAGGGTGCAGCTCGTCGCGTGCGTCGCGCCGACAAGATCCCCGCCGTCCTGTACGGGCACGGCACACCCCCGCTCCACCTGACGCTGCCGGGCCACGACACCATGATGGCCTTGAAATACACCAACGCCGTGCTCACCTTGGACGTCGACAGCGAGCAGCACCTAGCGCTGGTGAAGGACGTGCAGCGCGACCCGATCAAGCGGCTTATCGAGCACGTCGACCTCGTGATCATCCGCAAGGGAGAGAAGGTCGAGGTCGACATCGCCGTCCACGTCGAGGGTGACGCCGCTCCCGAGACCGTCGTCAGCATGGACTACTCCGAGCTCACCGTGGAGACGGACGCCACGAGCATCCCGGAGAGCTTCGTGGTCTCCGTCGAGGGTATGCAGGCCGGCACCCAGGTGTTGGCCGGGCAGGTCACCCTTCCGGCAGGCGTGGTGCTGGTCACCGACCCGGAGGCCCTCGTGGTCAACGTGTCCAAGGCGATCTCCGAAGAGGAGCTGGAGGCCGAGCTGTCCGAGGCCGAAGCCGAAGCAGGCATCGAGCAGGACGAGCCTGAGGACGCCGAGGGCGAGAGCGCCGAGGACGACTCCGCCGGCGATGGCGACGAAGGTTCATCGAGCGGCAACTGATCGATCC
Source organism: Ornithinimicrobium sp. (assembly GCA_049646465.1). Classification (GTDB taxonomy): domain Bacteria; phylum Actinomycetota; class Actinomycetes; order Actinomycetales; family Dermatophilaceae; genus Ornithinicoccus. Next base: position 21,307 of record JBARVW010000021.1, on the reverse strand, counting down.
TGTCCAGCCCGGCACCACGTCTGTGGAGCCGGGCTGGACTGGTTTTCCAGCCCTGGCCGGGATCGTGAGGCGCTGACGCCAGGAAGCACTCCGAGGTTAAAAGAGGTGGGTGGACATGGATCCGTGGCTCGTGGTCGGTCTGGGGAATCCCGGGCCGACCTATGCTCAGAACCGGCACAACATCGGTGCCATGGTGATTGCCCAGATGGCCAGGGACACCGCGACGAAACTCACCACTCACAAGACGCGGGCCCTGGTGGCGCAGCTGCGGCTGGGCACCCTGCCCGGAGGGCTGCCCGGACCGCCGGTCGTCGTGGCACAACCGCAGACCTTCATGAACCTCTCCGGGGGGCCGGTATCCGGGTTGGCGAAGTTCTACTCGATTCCGATCGAGCGCATCGTCGTGGTGCACGACGAGTTGGACATCGACTTCGGCTCTGTGCGGTTGAAGCGAGGTGGCGGTGAGGGGGGCCACAACGGGTTGCGTTCGGTCAGCGCCGCCCTGGGGAGTAAGGACTACGTGCGGGTCAGGCTGGGGATCGGACGTCCTCCGGGTCGGCAGGACCCAGCGGACTACGTCCTAGCGAACTTCCCCTCTCGAGAGCGCGAAGATCGCGATCTCTTGGTTGGCGATGGCTGTGATGCCGTCACCGACCTGGTGCACGGGGGTCTCGAGGCCACGCAGCAGCGCTTTCACTCCAGGTAGCCCGCTTCGGCGCTCAGGCACGCAACCCTTGATCACCTGCGTCCCCTCGAGCTGTGGCTAGGCGTTGCCCGCCTTCAGCGCCGCTAGACGGGCCTCGATCTCGGAGTCGTGGGTGTGGTCTTCCAGCTCGGCGAACTGGTCCTCCAGCCGCGTCGACTGAGCCTCGGCACGGCCCTGCATCACCGCTTCCTCGCGGTTGATCTTGTCCTCGAAACGCGATAGCTCGCTGTTGGGGTCGAGGACATCGAGGGAGGACATGGCCTCGTTCACGGTGCTCTGCGCTTCGACCGCCCGAGCTCGGGCGATGAGCTGCGAGCGACGCCCCTTGAGGTCTTCCAGCTTGGTCTTCATCGAGGACAACCCGCTCTTGAGCTGCTCGACCGTGGAGTTCTGACTCTCGATCGTGGGTCGTGCAGCGGCCACGTCGTTCTCGTGTTGGATCTGGCGACCGAGGGCAAGCTTGGCGAGGTTGTCGAACTTCTCCGCACCCGCAGTGTCACCCTGGGAACGCATGGACTCCGCCTTCGCCGAGGCCGCTGAGGCCTTTCGTCCCCACTCCTGGGCCGCTTCCTCGTCGTTGCGCAGGTCGGCTTCGGCCATCCGCACGTTGGCGATGGTCTGGGCCACGGCTTCCTCGGCCTCGGCGATCGAGTGCGAGTAGTCCCGCACCAACTGGTCGAGCATCTTCTCCGGGTCTTCGGCGCGGTCCAGCATGGTGTTGATGTTGGCCCGGGCCAGCTGGCCGATCCGCCCGAGGATGCTCTGCTTCTGTGTCATGGTGCGCGATGTCCCTTCATTGACTGCTGTGTGTAGGTATCGATCTTGCGATGTTCGATGATGAAAGTCGATGCTGGCGGCGGGATCAGAAGCGCCCACCGCTACTGATCCCGCCCCCGCCGCCCCCGAAGCTTCCGCCGCCACCGAAGCCCCCGCCCCCGTAGCCGCCACCACCCCAACCGCCGGAGTGATGGGCCCCGCCCCGGCCGCTGCCGGCCAGGATGCCGCCCAGGATCAGTGACCCGATGTCGAGTCCACCGGCGTTGCGCCGGCTCCCGCGACCGCCTCGCATTCCCGGACCGGAGGCATCGTCCCAACGGTCGACGTCATTGCCGGCTTCGGCGAGCGCCCGCTCGCCGAGCTGTTCGGCGCGGTTGAGCAGCGACGCGGCTCGGGTGGGGTCGTCGCTGAACGCTTGTTGGGCCTGCTCGAAAAGGCGCAGAGCCTCGGAGATGCGTGTCCTGGCTCCGCTGTCCACCGCACCGCGGCGCGTTGAGATCGTCTCGTCAATGCTGCTGAGTCGGGCGCCGACCCGTTCCACCCGCGTCTGGAAGGCGTTACGGGCCTTGCCCTGGTGGGCCTCGGCCTCCCGGAAGGACTCCAGCACGGTGTCGAGGTCGTGCTCGGCGTTGTCCAACGTGGCCAGGGCGGCCAAGGGGTCCCCGTCGATCCGTGCGGACTGGCCCGACTGCACGGCATCCCTCGCCTTCTGCACAGCGCTGCGCACCGACGGGTCCTGGGGTGCCAACCTCTGAGCGTCGGTGATGTCCGCGGTGATGGAGGTGATCGCGGCGGCCAGTGCTTCGGTGGACTTCTCCAGGTCTTCATCCGCACCCTCGATCCGGTCGAAGAGACGGCTGGCCTGGCTCAGGGACTCCTCACACGCCCGGGCCGCGGCGACCGCGGAGCTGCGGTCACGACGGGACAAGGACAGCTCACCGGCCTCGACGAAGCCGTCCGCACTGTCCAGCAACGCCTCCGCTTGAGCGAGGTGGGCCACCACGGTCCGCAACGCGGCCTGGGGATAGCGGGCCTGCAACCCGCGGAGCTGTTGCTCGGCCGCTGGATGTCGACGAGATACCTCAGGTATGCGGTCCGCCAGCTCACGCAGGAACTGAGGCACGCGAGCCTCCAGGGAGCGCAGGTCGGCGAACTCCTGGGTGTGGGTGGCCAGGGCACGGCTGGCCTGGGTGGCCACGTCCACGATCTGCGCCAACATGGTCCGCTGCACGGGCTCTGGCTCCGGGTCCGCGTCGTCGAGCTCGGCCCGGATGCGGAAGGCCTCCTGTGCTTGGGCCCGGCTCTCCTGCAGCACGGCGCGGAAACGTTCGGTGCGCTGCGCGCCGAACTGTGCCTCGGCGAAGCTCAGCTCCTCGTCCGCTGATCGCACGGCGTTGTCCAGGGCGACCAGAGCGCTGGCGGCGGTCTCCTGCAGCTGCTGGGTCGGCATACCGGCGATGGACTTCGGCTCTTCCGCCGCCCTCGCGCTGCCTCGCCGGGCGGTCCTGTTGCCCCGCCAGTTGAAGAACAGGGCCAGGGCGAAGCAGAGGACCGGAACCGCGAAGAACCACGGGAAGCCGAAGCTGAAACCACCGCCCAGCCCCCCTTCGCCACCGGGGTACGACGTGTCCTGGCCGTCCTCGCTGTCCTGGTACCCCTGGGCGGCAGCCACTGCGGCCCCTGCCCAGTCGTCATCGGCCAGGGCCGGAGTCACGAAGTCGTTCTCGACCGCGACCACCTGGTCACGGGTCAACCCGCTGTCGGCGGTGGTGTAGCTGCCGTACTTGCGGTCCTGCACCGCGACGACCAACAGCACATCGTCGCCACCCATACCCGAAGCGTTGAAGGTTGCTTCGGCCCAGGCGGCGCCGCTGTTGTCGCCCGCCCCTTCGAAGGTGTCGACGAAGGCCACGAACAGCTGCAGCCCCCGCTCATCCTGCAGGTCCTCGAGGGCGCTCTGCACCTGATCCTCGTCCCCGTCGAGCACTCCGGCGGAGTCGTAGATCTGCCCCGGCAGGTCCAGTGGCTCTTCGGCCATCGCCGCCGACGGAGCCCACAAACACGTCAGCACAGCAAGCAGCGTGGCTACAAGCGAGCGCCGGAACACGGTGGGGTGACTCACGTCATGATCTTGGTCTGGGTGGTGTGCAGATGCAACCGAACGCCGCGCACTACAGTGACCACCGATGAACCTCATGCCTGTCGTGGCCGCTGCGCGAGCCGAAGCCTCCTGTGCCGAGATTCTCGAGTCGTGGGGAGGGGCCGATGGAGTCGGGCAGGTCAGCGCGCCCGCCGGGATGTGGCCGATGCTCAGCGCCGCGATGGCGAGCGACCGTCCCGTCCTCGTCGTGACCGCCACGGGACGCGAAGCGGACGACGTGGCTCGCCGGCTCGGTGACTTCATGGCCCCCGAAGGCATCGCGACCTTCCCCAGCTGGGAGACCCTGCCGCACGAGCGGCTCAGTCCGCGCAGTGACACCGTGGCGCGGCGCCTCGCGGTGCTGCGACGGCTGGCCCACCCGGACCAGCAAGAGACGGGGCACGGTGCGGTGCGTGCGGTGGTGGCCTCGGTGCGAGCCCTCATCCAGCCGATCGCCCAAGGGCTCGGGGATCTGGCCCCGGTCCAGTTGCGCAGTGGCGACGACGTGACGCTGGGCTCGGTCGTGGAGGACCTGGTGGCCGCCGCCTACACCCGCACCGACCTGGTCGAGCGACGCGGGGAGTTCGCGGTGCGCGGCGGCATCCTCGACGTCTTCTCGCCCACCGACGACCACCCGCTCCGGGTGGAGTTCTGGGGGGACACGGTCGAGGAGATCCGCTGGTTCAAAGTAGCGGACCAGCGCTCGCTCGAAGTCGCCGACGAGGGGGTCTGGGCGCCGCCGTGCCGTGAGGTGCTGTTGACCGATGATGTGCGGGCGCGAGCCAGGGCACTGGTGGACCAGCTGCCGGGGGTCGCCGACATGCTGACCCAGGTGGCCGACGGGATCGCTGTCGAGGGGATGGAGTCCTTGGCCCCGGCTCTGGTCGAGGGCATGGAGACGCTGGTGGACGCCATGCCGAAGGAAGCCGGGGTCATCGTCCTGGACCCCGAGCGGGTCCGCACCCGTGCGCACGACCTGGTGTCCACGAGCCAGGAGTTCCTGGATGCGAGCTGGTCGAACGCGGTCGCCGGCAACGTGGTGCCAGTGGACCTGGAGCGCATGCTCGGGTCGGCCTCCTACCTCGGTCTGGAGGCGGTGGCCGATCTCACCACGGACTCCGGTCGACCGTGGTGGACGTTGACGCCCTTCGCGGCCGACATGGAGCTGGAGTCCACCGGTGGTTCGACCCGGAGTGTGGAGGCGCAGGCGACCTCGCGCTATCGCAGTGACGTCGACGCGCTGGCGGTCGACGCCCGCGGATGGCTCGCCGACGACGTGAGTGTGCTGATGGTCCTGGAGGGCGCCGGGATGGCCCAGCGGGTGGCCGAGGTCCTGACCGAGCGCGAGGTTCCGCACCGGATCCAGTGCCCCCTGGAGGAGGTGAGTCCTGGCCTGGTGACGTTGACGACCGGAATGATCGGGGTCGGCTTCACCCTTCCTGGGGCGAGCCTCGTCGTGCTCGGCGAGTCCGACCTGACGGGTCAGGAGGCTGTGACCGGGCCCGCGAGAGGCTCCCAGGCGATGCCGTCTCGTCGCCGCAAGCAGATCGATCCGCTGCAACTGCGTCCGGGCGATCTCGTGGTCCATGAACAGCATGGGGTGGGTCGGTTCGTGGAGATGGCGCAGCGGACCGTGGCGGGCGCCACCCGGGAGTACCTGGTGCTCGAGTACGCCGCAAGCAAGCGCGGCCAACCCGGGGACCGGCTCTTCGTGCCCACGGACCAGCTGGACCAGATCACCCGCTACGTCGGAGGCGAGGCGCCGACCCTGAACCGGTTGGGCGGCTCGGACTGGCAGAAGACCAAGTCCCGCGCTCGCCGTCACGTCCGGCAGATCGCCGGGGAGCTGATCCGGTTGTACAGCGCCCGGATGGCGACTGTGGGCCACGCCTTCGGCCCGGACACCCCGTGGCAGCGGGAGCTGGAGGATGCCTTCGCGTTCGTGGAAACCCCTGATCAGGTGTCCAGCATCGACGAGGTCAAGGCGGACATGGAGAAGTCCGTGCCGATGGACCGCTTGATCTGCGGCGACGTGGGCTACGGCAAGACCGAGATCGCCGTGAGGGCGGCGTTCAAGGCGGTGCAGGACGGTAAACAGGTGGCCGTCCTGGTGCCGACCACCTTGCTGGTCCAGCAACATTTTCAGACCTTCAGCGAGCGGTACGCGCCGTTCCCCGTGGTGGTCAAGGCGTTGTCCCGGTTCCAGAGTGACGCGGACGCCAAAGCCACCATCGAAGGTCTGGCCGATGGCTCAGTGGACGTGGTGCTCGGCACCCATCGGCTGCTCTCCTCCACCGTCCGCTTCAAGGAGCTCGGTCTGGTGATCGTCGACGAGGAGCAGCGCTTCGGAGTCGAGCACAAAGAGCAGCTGAAGGCGATGCGCACGAACGTCGACGTCCTGGCGATGTCCGCCACGCCCATCCCGCGCACGCTGGAGATGGCGGTCACCGGCATACGCGAGATGTCCACCCTGGCCACTCCTCCCGAGGAACGGCACCCGGTGCTGACCTTCGTCGGCGCCTACGACGACAAGCAGATCACCGCGGCGATCCGCCGAGAGCTGCTGCGGGAGGGGCAGGTCTTCTACGTCCACAACAAGGTCAGCTCGATCGACAAGGCGGCCGGCCGCCTCCGGGACCTGGTCCCCGAGGCTCGAGTAGCGGTCGCCCACGGACAGATGGGGGAGCATCAGCTCGAGCAGGTCGTGGTCGACTTCTGGGAGGGACGCTCCGACGTCCTGGTCTGCACCACCATCGTGGAGACCGGGCTGGACATCTCCAATGCCAACACCTTGATCTTGGAGCGTTCGGACCAGATGGGCCTGTCGCAGCTGCACCAGCTCCGGGGCCGCGTCGGTCGAAGCCGCGAGAGGGCCTACGCCTACTTCCTCTATCCACCGGAGAAGCCGCTGACGGAGACCGCGGTCGACCGGCTGCAGACCATCGCGGCCAACACCGACCTCGGAGCCGGCATGGCCGTGGCCATGAAGGACTTGGAGATCCGGGGGGCAGGCAACCTCCTCGGCGGCGAGCAGTCCGGACACATCGCCGGGGTCGGGTTCGACCTGTACGTCCGTCTGGTCGGTGAGGCCGTCGCGGAGTTCAAGGGGGAGGGCGAGTCCGGGCCGGTCGAGGTGAAGATCGAGCTGCCGGTGGACGCCCATCTGCCCCACGACTACATCCCTGGGGAACGGCTACGGCTGGAGGCCTACCGCAAGTTGGCCCAGGTGAAGGACGAGATCGAGCTGGCCGAGATCGAGGCCGAGCTGGTCGACCGGTACGGTCAGCCGCCCAAACCCGTACTCACGCTGCTGGAGGTGGCGCGGCTGCGCACCGTGGCGCGTGCCGCGGGCATCAGTGATGTGGCGATGCAGGGCACGCGCGTGCGATTCGCCCCGGTCGGCAACCTGCGGGAGTCACAGCAGCTGCGGCTGAACCGGCTCTATCCCGGGACACTGTTGAAGCCGGCGACCCGCACCGCGCTGGTGCCGGCACCGAAGGCGAGCGGAATCGGTGGCAAGCCGCTGCGCGACACCGAGGTCCTCGACTGGTCGGCCACGTTGATCAAAGGAATCCTGCTGGACGACATCTCGGCCGCGGCCAACGCGGGATGACATGATGGAGGCGTGAGTGCAGCGATGCGGATGAAGACCTTGTCCAAGCCCCGGTCAACGGTGGTGGTGAGCGTGTTTGCCGTAGCGGTGCTGAGTGGGTGCTCGACCGTCTCAGCCAACGAGGCCGCAGTGATCGACGGCGAGAGCATCGGTGAGGCCGACCTGCAGGAGACCACCGAACAGTTCAACTCCATCTCCACGGAGCCTGCGACGCCGTCGACCGTGCTGAGTCAGCGCACGCTGACGCCCGCTGTGGACCAGATCATGGCCGGCACGCCCGAGGAGCTCACGGACCAGGAAGTGTCCGAGGTCCTGGCCCAGAGTGGCCTGGCCAACCCCAGTCCGCTGACGCTGGATGTTGCCCGGACCATCCTCTACACCCAGGCTTTCCAAGACCCGGAGGTCTTGGCCGATCCCGAGATGGCTGACGCGCTGGCCCAGCTGCAGGAGCTGACCGGGGAGGACGTCGCAGCCGGGATCGACGGGATCAACCCTCGCTATGGGGAGTACGACGCCGAGACCCGCACCATCATGCCGACGGTCCCGGGATGGATCACCCCCGCCGGCTGAGCCTGTTGGTGACCTCGCCCCGCGTGGCACCGGGGTTGTTGTCGCATCAGGCGTGGCACGCCCTCACTGCCGCGGACCGAGTTTGGGCGCGAGGCTCCGACGGCCAGTCCTCAGCGCATCATCCGCTGCTCGACGTGGTGACCGACGCCGGGGTCAACGTGCAGCTGATCGACGAGCCGGAGGTGGCTGTCCTGGCGCGGCTCCTCTTGGGGGAGGCGGAGTCGGGCACGGTCATCTGGATCGGGTCGGCCGACGCTGACCCCGGTCTCTCCGACACCCTGGCCCAGGGTCTCACCGCCATGGAGGACCCCCCGGAGCTGGAGATGCTGATCGGCTCCTGGGACGTGCCCGGCTCCCGGCTGCTCGACGCCGTGACGGTGATGGACCGTCTTCGCTCGCCCAGCGGATGCCCCTGGGATGCGGCGCAGACCCACAATTCGCTCACGCCCTTCCTGGTGGAGGAGACCTACGAGCTGCTCGAGGCGCTGGAGGTGGGGGATCGTGACAACATCGTCGAGGAGCTCGGCGACGTGCTGTTGCAGGTCCTCTTCCACGCCCGCGTCGCGGAGGAGGCCGACGACGTGTCCAGCGAAGACACCGAAGAGGCCTTTGATATCGACGACGTCGCCGCCTCGTTGGTGGACAAGCTCGTCCGACGCCACCCGCACGTGTTTGCCGGGGGGACCGCGAGCACTCCCGGCGAGGTGGAGTCGTCGTGGCAGGAGCTGAAGGCCGCGGAGAAGCCGGAGCGTGAGCATCTCCTGGACGGCATACCCGCAGGTATGCCGGAGCTCGCCCGGGCCAGCAAGATCGCCGGTCGACTGATCCGAGCCGGCCAAGCGGAATGGCTCCAGGATGTGGTGGGCCATACGGCCACGACCGGCGTCGACGGCGAGCAGGCGGCGCAGCTGCTTGCGACCGCTATTGAAGCCCACCGCCTCTCGGTGGACCCCTCAGCCGCGCTCCGTGCGGCCCTGCGGTCGATCGAGTCGCAGGCTCGGGGCCTACCTCCACCCGAGTGAGTCCGGTGCGTTGGTGCCTCGGCGCAGTGAGTTCAACGGCTAGGCTGAACGGACAGCACCATCACGCCCCCATCCGTCACCTGAGGAGTGTTCCCATGGCCGTCATCGACGCCATCATCGCCCGCGAGATCCTGGACTCCCGCGGCAACCCCACGGTCGAGGTCGAAGTCGGTTTGGACGACGGCACCGTGGGCCGGGCGGCCGTTCCCTCGGGAGCCTCGACCGGTGCCTTCGAGGCGGTCGAGCGCCGTGACGGCGACAAGGGTCGCTACCTGGGCAAAGGGGTGCAGGAAGCGGTGCAGGCGGTCATGGACGACCTCGAGCCCCGACTCCTGGGATACGACGCGAGCGAGCAGCGGTTGGTCGACCATGAGATGTTGGCGATCGACGGCACCGACAACAAGGGCAAGCTGGGCGCCAACGCCATCCTTGGCGTCTCGCTGGCCGTGGCCAAGGCGGGCGCCGAGTCGGCGGGGTTGCCACTCTTCCGCTACATCGGCGGACCCAATGCACATGTGCTGCCCGTGCCGATGATGAACATCCTCAACGGTGGCTCGCACGCTGACTCCAACGTCGACATCCAGGAGTTCATGATCGCGCCTATCGGCGCCGGCTCTTTCCGTGAGGCCCTGCGTTGGGGTGCGGAGGTCTATCACGCGCTCAAGGGGGTGCTGAAGGACCGTGGCCTGGCCACCGGGCTCGGCGACGAAGGGGGCTTCGCGCCCAGCCTGGACTCCAACCGCGCTGCACTGGACCTGATCCTGGAAGCGATCGAGAAGGCCGGATACGCCCCGGGCAGTGACATCGCACTGGCTCTGGACGTGGCGGCCACGGAGTTCTGCTCCGATAACGTCTACGCCTTCGAAGGCGGCTCGAAGAGCGCGGCCGAGATGACCGACTACTACGCACAGCTGGTCGACGACTACCCGTTGGTCTCCATCGAGGACCCTCTGGACGAGGACGACTGGGCCGGGTGGGCGACCATCACCGAGCGCTTGGGCGACCGGGTGCAGCTGGTCGGCGACGACCTCTTCGTCACCAACCCCACCCGTTTGCAGCGGGGCATCGAGGAGGGTTCCGCCAACGCACTGTTGGTCAAGGTCAACCAGATCGGGTCGCTCACCGAGACGCTGGACGCAGTAGCACTGGCCCAGACCAACGGCTTCCGCTGCATGATGAGCCACCGGTCGGGGGAGACCGAGGACGTCACGATCGCCGATCTTGCCGTGGCCACCAACTGTGGGCAGATCAAGACCGGTGCGCCCGCCCGTTCGGAGCGGGTCGCCAAGTACAACCAGTTGTTGCGGATCGAGGAAGAGCTGGACGACGCGGCACTGTACGCCGGGGCCGGGGCTTTCCCGCGGTTCTCGGTCTGAGCAAGCCGCTCCACCGAATGGCGAGAGGAGGGCAGCTGGCGTGAGTGGTCCTGGGCGACGCGAGGATCGATCGGGCGGGTCCAAGCGCGCCACCGTGACGTCTCCTCGTTCGGCGACCTCAGGTCGGTCCGGCCCCCCGCGCGCGGGGTCGACGAAGTCCGGCCCGGGCCGCTCCGCTGCGCGCTCCGGCGACAGGCCATCTCGACCTCTGGGCGCCCCCTCGCGCCGACGACCGGGGTCCTCCCAGGTCTGGCGACTCAGTGCACTCGCTCTCGTCCTGACGTTGCTGGGCGTCTTCCTTTTCCCGACGATCTCGGGGTATGTCGACCAGCGGCGCGAAGTGACGCAGCTCGAGCAGCAGATCGAAGCGCAGCGCAGCGATATCGACAACCTCGAAGCCGAGCTCCAGGACTGGAGCAACCCCGACTTCATCGAACGCAACGCCCGTGACCGTCTCCGTTTCGTGCGGCCGGGTGAGACCTCCTTCACGGTGCTGGACGACACTGGAGAGGTGCTCGTCGAGCCCCTACCGGGAGTGGCCGCGGTCACTAACGACGTCCACGAGTCCCGACCCTGGTATGGCGAGGTGTGGGAGTCCGTCAAGACCGCGAACGAAGGCCTGCCGGAGACCGTCACCGATGGAGGCTGAGACGCCTCTGGAGCACGACCTGTGGGTGGTGGAGCGTCAGCTGGGTCGACCGCCGCGCGGAGTGGTCGATGTAGCCGCACGGTGTCCCTGCGGTTGCCCCACCGTGGTGCGGACGGAGCCGCAGTTGCCCGACGGGAGCCCGTTCCCGACCTTGTTCTACGCCACATGCCCGGCGCTCACCGGGGCGATCTCGACGCTGGAGAGCGACGGCATGATGCGCGAGATGACTCAGCGGCTCGAGGAGGATCCGAGCGGTGCGCTTGCTCAAGGGTACGCAGCTGCGCACCGCGACTATCTCTCCCGCCGAGGCCAGCTGGGCACTCCCGCTCAGATCGACGGCATCTCGGCCGGCGGGATGCCCACCCGGGTGAAGTGCCTGCACGTGCTGGTGGCACACGCACTGGCTGTCGGCCCCGGGGTCAACCCGTTGGGAGACGAAGCGCTGGCCGCGCTGCCTGCCTGGTGGGAAGGTGGATGCTGCGCAGCCCATCTCGCCGACGATGAGGAACGATGAGGTCAGAAGGACGATGACAGAGCGCAAACGGGTCGCAGCGATCGACTGCGGCACCAACTCGATCAGGCTCCTGGTGGCTGAAGCCGCAGATCCCGGCACAGGGCTGGTCGATGTGCACCGCGAGATGCGTGTGGTCCGGCTCGGTCGAGGTGTGGACGCCACCGGTCGGTTCGACGACACAGCGTTGCGCGACACCCTGGCCGCGGCTCGGGACTACGCACAGATCTGTGCCGACAACGGGGTGCGGTCGGTCCGGTTCATCGCGACCTCGGCGACGCGGGACGCTGCCAACGCCGAGGAGTTCCTCGGGGGCGTGCACGAGATTTTCGGGGAGTGCGACGTGACCCCAGAGGTCATCACCGGCCTCGCCGAGGCCCAGCTGTCGTTCGCCGGGGCGACCGCCGAGCTGGTCGCGGCCGAGCGGGCAGGTATCGGCGAGGCCGAGGCGCCCTATCTGGTGGTCGACATCGGCGGCGGGTCGACGGAGTTCGTCCGCGGCAGCAGTGAGGTCGAGCAGTCGATCTCTCTGGACATCGGGTGTGTCCGGATGACCGAACGCCATCTGCAGGACGACCCACCCACCGAGACGCAGGTTTGGGCCGCGCTGACGGACATCACCGAGGCCATCGACCACGCCGCCCGGAGTGTCGACTTCAGCGGCGTTCGCACCCTCATCGGCCTGGCCGGGTCGGTCACCACGACCAGCGCCCATGCGTTGGAGCTGCCGACCTACGATCCCCAGCGCATCCACGGGTCGGTGATCTCCACCGTCGACGTGGTCGATGCCACCAACGACCTGTTGCGGATGGGGCGCGCCGAGCGTGAAGGGTTGCCCTACATGCACCCGGGTCGGGTCGACGTCATCGGGGCTGGCGCACTCATCTGGCGCACCGTGGTGCAGCGACTGGTGCGCGACGCCGGGCTGGCGTCCGTGCGGACCTCCGAGCATGACATTCTCGACGGCATCGCGTGGTCGCAGATACAACCCTAGGAGACTGTGGTGAGTGCAACGTCGGCTCGACCTGATCGGCGAGCCGGGCGGGCCGCACACACGAACTGGGCCGGCAACGTGACGTTCGGGGACGCCGTTCAGGCCCCCGACAGCGTCCGCGAGGTGCAGCGCCTCGTGGCGGCCTCGCCGCACGCGCACGCGGTGGGGACGGGCCACTCTTTTACCCCGGTGGCCGACACGCGCGGGGCGTTGGTGTCCACGCTGAACCTGCCCCACCGGTTCGAGCTGGGCGTCAGCCCCACGACCGGCTTACCCGAGGTCACGATCGCCGCCGGTATGACGTTCGCCCAGGTCGCCCCCCGGTTGGATGCCGAAGGTCTTGCTCTGCACAACATGGGCTCGCTGCCGCATATCTCGGCGGCTGGAGCGTGCTCGACCGGCACCCATGGGTCCGGCGACCGGCTGTCCTGCCTGGCCGCAGCGGTGTCAGCCGTCGAGATGGTGATAGCCGGCGGGGAGCTGGTGGCGCTGGCCCGGGACCACGCGGACTTCGCCGGGGTCTTCCCGAGTCTCGGAGCTCTGGGCATCTGCACCGCCCTCACCTTCGAGGTGCAACCGTCGTTCGACGTGGCTCAGACGGTCTGGCAGGGGATCGACGCCGAGACCGGGGTCGATCATGTCGACCAGATCATGGCCTCGGCCTACAGCGTCAGCGTCTTCACCGTGTTGGACCCCCGACTCTTCGGTGACGTCTGGGTCAAGCGCCGTATGGACGAGCCCGACGCCGACCTGAGCCGATGGGGAGGGACACCGTCCCCGCACCCCCTCCGGCCGGTGCCGGGGGAAGCGGGGGAAGGGTGCACCGTGCAGGGAGGCATCCCCGGCCCCTGGTTCGAGCGGTTGCCGCACTTCACCCCCGAGATGCCTCCCAGCAGCAGCGGCGCAGAGGTCCAAACGGAGTACTACGTCACCCGACAGCACGGTCCGGCGGCGCTCGCCGCCCTGTGGGAGATCGGGGAGTCGGTGCAGCATGCCTTGCGGGTGTGTGAGCTGCGCACCGTCGCCGCAGACGGGTTGTGGCTGAGTCCCGCGTGCGACGACGACCTGCTGGGCATCCACTTCACCTGGCGGCCCGACCCGGCCGCCGTCCGGTCGGCGTGCCGGGCGGTGGAGGCCATCTTGGAGCCGTTCAACCCCGTGCCGCACTGGGGCAAGGTGTCCTTCCTCGACCCGGAGCCGGTGTCCAGCCGGTACTCACACATCGAGGACGTTCGTCGCCTGGTGCAGCGGATGGACCCCGACGGGGTCTTTCGAAACGAGTTCACCGACCCCTACCTCCGCGTTGTCTAGCGCGCTTCCGCACCCCGTCACCGGCGACCGCTTCTCCTCACCGGTGCCGCCCGGCACCGGCTGGCCGGCCGACCCTGCTGATCGACATACCCCCGTGACCCGCACCGGTTCGCAGGTCCAAGCGCGCGCCGCGGCGGCCGCGACCCTCCCCGAGCTGGACGCCCTCATCTCGGTCTGCCGTGCCTGCGACCGCCTGGTGACCTGGCGTGAGGAGGTGGCTCGCACCGGGCGGCGGGCCTCCTTCGCTGACCAGCCGTACTGGGGCCGGCCTGGCCCGGGCTTCGGGGACGATGCTCCAGCCGTGCTGGTCGTGGGGCTGGCACCGGCCGCGAACGGGACCAACCGCACGGGCAGGATGTTCACCGGGGACCGCAGCGGGGACTGGATCTACGCTGCGCTGCACCGAGCCGGGTATGCCGACCAGCCGACCAGCGAGCACGCCGGGGATGGTCAACGGTTGCGAGGGGTGCGGATCGTCGCTGCCGTGCGCTGTGCCCCCCCGGGCAACAAGCCCACCGCCACCGAGAAGGCTCGATGTCGGCCCTGGCTGGAGCAGGATCTCCGCCTGGCCGAGCCCACCCTGAGGTCCGTCCTGGCCCTCGGGGCGATCGGCTGGGACGCGGCTTTGGCGGGGGCGCGGGCCGTCGGCTGGACGGTGCCGACCCCGAAGCCGAAGTTCGGCCATGGCGCTCAAGTCGACCTGGTGGGCACTCGGGGTCAGACCATTCGGCTGCTGGCCAGCTATCACGTCAGCCAGCAGAACACCTTCACCGGCCGCCTGACCGAGCCGATGTTGGATGCGGTGGTGGCCCGACTGTGACCGGTAGCCTTGGGGGCTTGGCCCCCGTAGCCCAATCGGCAGAGGCAGCCCACTTAAAATGGGTCCAGTGCGGGTTCGAGTCCCGCCGGGGGTACATCCAACAGCGCGAGCGGTGGCACTGTGCCTCCTGGTCCCGGTCGCGGAGCAGGTGTCTATCCTGCGGTGGCCGTCCATAAGAGCGCCTGCGCCACGAGCGCGTACTGCCCCTTGGGGTGCGCGCGGAAGAGCGGGTCGCTGCCGAGCAAGGCCACCGCTGCACCCTTCGACGGGCCCTGCGTGTCGACCCCATGCACCATCAGGGCCTCCCCGGCGGCATCCTGTGCGCCATCGTTCTCGCCCGCGGTGACCCGCCAGTGACCGCTGACGAGCGGGGACCCAGCGGCATAGCGCTGGTCGACGACGACACCGTCCCCGAGGTCGGTGAACCAGGAGGGGGCGTTGACGAACGTGGTGGTGCTGGCACCACGACCGAGTCCGGAGCGCGGACTGGTCACGGCGACGACTCCGTTGGCGTCGCCGCGCCCAGAGTTCAGATGGACCGGCAGCAGGTCGAGGTCTTCGTTCAGGTCTAGTCCAGCAGGTCGCAGGGCCACCAGTCCACCCCCCTGGTCGAGGAAGGTCTCCAGGTCCCCTCGCCCCTGTATCGACAGGTCGTCAACGTCAAGACCTGTGGACACCATCAGGGTATCGACGGTCGACAGGTCGAACCCCCGGTTCAGGGCGTCGGCATCCACCGGGGTCACCTCGAAACCCATCTCGCGTAGCGCAAAGGTCTCCTCGTCCGTGGTTGCGGCCGCCACCCGCACACGCGGCAACATCACGCCGGAGCGCTGGTCGGCCGACGCTGCTGTGGTGTGCAGGGTCGACACGTCGAACGTCTCCGCGATCTCGCGCACCTGCGCCGCCGCATCGTCGGGGACGATGACCGAGCCGGTCGGCGCATCGAAACGCAAGGCGACACCGTCGTCGAGCAGAGCATGCATGGCGCTCAGGTCGGCAGGGTCACGCAGCTTCAGACGCCAAGGACCGCGAGGGCTCGAAGCAGGCCCGAAGGCGCGGTCATCGCTGTCACGGGGCCGAAGGGAGGGGCGGGCCCACCACGCGCCGGACCGGGTGGAGGCAGACAGCAACGGACCCTGCGTGCCCGAGGTCATGGGGATCTCGACGACATCGGCGCCCCAGAGGGCCGATAGGCTCCACGCCGAGATGTCGTACATCGAGGGCATCAGCGACGACGCGTCGGTGCCCGTGCTCAGCAGTGCGTTCGCCAGGCCTCGCCGAGGTTGGTGCATGTCCACCACATAGCTGCCCCGGGGGTACGTGCTGCCTCCGATGGACACGGGGTCGTCGGCGAGCTGCACCTGGACGCCGTGGGCGGCGAGGTGGTCGACCAGACGGTGGGCTGCGGGTGCCGAGCGCTGCTGCATCCCGGTGGGGATGACGTAGGCCCGGGGGTAGGTGAAGGACTCCACCGCGATGGGAGCAGGCGCGTCCGGGTCGGCGTCGTCATCGAGGAAGGACACGGCCCGGCCAAGGGGTGCAGCCCGACCGGGCTCTCCGGCCGCGCCACGCCGGTTTCCTTCGTCCTGGTCGGCCAGCAGCGAGTCGTGATGACGGGCGGCGTACTCGACGGTGGACTCCATGGCGGCCTTCGCCACCTCGGTGTTGAGATCGGTACGTCTGCGCAGCTCCTCCGGTGAGAGCGCCTCTGCGTCGTGGTTGGTCTGGAGCGGCAGCTCGATCGTCTGGCCGGTCGCATGGTGCAGCTCGGCGTACTGGGCGGTGAAGATCGGCGCCCAGCCATCCCACCCGCGGGTCCAGTCTCGCAGCGGGATCTGCGGAGGGCGGAGTCGGTCCGAGTCGTCGAAGCCGAGGTTGTTGATCGCGCGCTCGATGCCGAGGGCGTTGGCCATCGAGTGCTTCATGACCAGGTCGAACTCGATGTTCTGCGCGAACGGTGCGGTGGTGGGCTCGATGAGCGGGCCGTTGGCGTAGCCGTGCACGTCCAGCACCATGGCTGGAGAGAGCGCGACGATGGTGTCGCGCACCGCTCGCGACTCTGGCTGACTGGTTGTCAACAGGTCACGGTTCAGGTCGAAGCCCAGGCTGTTGTCCCGAGTGCCGGCCACCCGACCGTCGGGATTGGCGCACAGCAGGATGTGCACCCGAGTCGACTGCAGCACCTGCTCGATCTCCGGGTCCTGCGAGGACGCGAAGTCCTGCACCAGCGCCAACGCGGCATCGGTGCCCTCACGCTCGTCCCCGTGCAGGTTCGCGGTGAGCAGGACGGGCACCTTCGGGGCGGAGGGAGCCTCGCCGTCCGGCGCGGTCAGGGTGACGAGATAGAGGTCGCGTCCGGCCGCGCTGCGACCGACGACCTCCACACTCACGCGGTCCGAGGTGGACTGAGCCTCGTTGAGCGCAGGCGCGAGCTGGTGGAAGGGTGTGAGACCGATCAGGCCGGCGGCGTCGCTGTCGTCGGTGGCAGGCTCGTCGAGGACGCTCGCTTGCGGATACGTTCCTTCGACCGTGATGTCGTTCGCGGCCGGTGCGCTGACCGTGGAGGGGGAAGATGTCATCGGCACCGCGCTCGCGGAGGCACCGAGCATCGACACGATCAGCCCGACGATGACGGCCAGGCCGGCGGATGCCCGACGGCGCGTAGACGTCGGTGCTCCTCGCGTCATCACGGCACACCTCCCTCGTGCTGGTCCCGGCCAGGCGGCAGCCCCGCGCAGCAAGCAGACTAGCCTGGGGTCCGCGGCGACGCTCGGGGATGCCACGGCGCCGGACAGCAGGTTGATCCACGGGGAAGTGCGCGGGAACATTGGGGATCGCCGAAACGCTCTATTATGTACGCACACACGATTCAGCCCACGACTGCGGCTGGACCACACTTTCGGAGGGCACATGGGCAGCAACCCGGTTTTCAACCGGATCGACCGTGAGACCAGTGGGTATGCCGGCTTCGGCAACTCCCAAACGCAGGGTGGCGGAGCAGCCGCTCCGCCCCGTGGAGCCCCTCATCAGGGCCCCGGGGTTCCTGCCGGATACTCCAGTCCATCCGGATCCATGTCCAACGAGCAGCTCGACCAGATGTACGGCCAGGCACCCGCTGGTCCGGCTCAGACGGGCCGCGTGACGTTGGACGACGTCATCATGAAGTCACTGGGCCTCTTCGGCCTGGTCCTGCTGGTCGCGGGAGCGACCTGGCTGTTCGTGCAGCCCGTCACCAATGCGAGCGGCGGCGTGCAGATGAACCCGTTGGCCATGCCGATCTGGTTGATCGGGATGTTCGGCTCGCTGGGTCTTTCGTTCGCGATTGCCTTCTCCAAGAAGGTCAACGTCCCGCTCATCGTGGTGCACGCCGTGCTTCAAGGTGCGTTCCTGGGGGCCGTCAGCGCGGTCTTCAACACCGCCTACGAGGGCGTTGTCCCAGCGGCCGTGACGGCCACGCTCGGCACCTTCGCCGGCATGTTCCTGGCCTGGAAGGTCGGCTTCATCAAGGTCACCAGCAAGTCACGTCGGATCTTCGGCATGATGGCGATGGGCTACCTGGTCTTCGCGCTGGTCAACATCGGAGCGAGCATGCTCGGCTTCGGGAGCGTCTACGACGGTGGCGGCATCCTGGCCATCGTGATCTCGCTGCTGGGTGTGGCCCTGGCGTCGTACTCCTTGGCCATCAACTTCGACTCGATCGACCGTGCGGTGAACGCCGGTGCTCCGGAGAAGTACTCCTGGCTGCTCGGTCACGGCCTGGTCGCCAGCCTGGTCTGGCTCTACATCGAGTTCCTGCGTCTGTTCGCCATCCTGCAGAGCGACTGACGTGGGTTCGGCTGATCCTTCCGGGCCTCCCCGGCTGGTCTCAGCCGAAGCGAAGATCTCCACGGAAGTCGAGCGCGTGGTCCGGCGGTGGCACCAGCTGCCGTTGGACCACGCGCTTCGTGCTTCCCCGGGCGTCATGGCACACGCGCAAGAACTGGCCGACCGGGTGGCGGGGCATCGGGGTATGCCGCCTCAGCGGCTGCCCGATCTCGGCCCGGCCGTGCTGATGGACCAACTGCGCGTCGTGGTCTACGACTACCGCACCGAGGGACTGGACTCGGTCGACCTCGCGCGGCAGCTGGTTGAGTTGCGCCGTTCCCTGCCCTGACGAGACTCTCCCTGTTTAGCACTCGAGAAGTGCCTAGAGACGCTCCAGCACCATCGCCATACCTTGGCCTCCGCCGACACACATGGTTTCCAGGCCGAACTGGCCGTCCCTGACTCGCAACGCGTTGAGCAGGGTCGTCGAGATCCGAGCGCCCGTGGCTCCGAAGGGATGGCCGAGCGCGATGGCCCCGCCGTGGACGTTGAGCCGGTCCGGATCCATGCCGAGGTCGTCCGCGCTGGCCAGCACCTGCACCGCGAAGGCCTCGTTGATCTCGTAGAGATCCATGTCGCCGATGGACATCCCGGCCCGTGCCAGCGCCAGCCGGGATGATTCCACCGGTCCCAGACCCATGATCTCCGGCGAGAGGCCGGTCGCGGCCGTGGAGACGATCCGGGCCAACGGCTGCAGGCCGAGCTCCGCGGCCCGGGAGTCACTCATGACCACCACTGCGGCGGCGCCGTCGTTCAGCGGGCAACAGTTTCCGGCCGTGACGGTGCCGTCCTCGCGGAAGACCGGCGCAAGGGTGGAGACCTTGTCGTAGGTCACTCCCGCGCGTGGACCGTCATCGCGGGCGACGACCGTGCCGTCGGGCAGCGTGACGGGCGCGATCTCGGTGTCGAAGACTCCAGCGGAGATGGCGGCCTCGGCCCGGTTCTGGCTGAGCACGCCCCACTCGTCCTGTCGTTGCCGGCTGATGCCGCGCATGGTGGCGACGTTCTCGGCCGTCTGGCCCATGGCGATGTAGGCGTCCGGGAGAAGGCCGTCCTTCCGGGGATCGGTCCACCGCTCGTTGCTGGCCGCCGTAGCCGTCGTGCGCTCCCCGGCGTCGGCGAACAGGGGGTTGTGCTCCTCGGCGCTGGACCCACCTGCTCCGGCGAAGTTCGGATACCGCGAGACGCACTCCACCCCGGCGCTGATGAACGCGGAGCCTTCGCCGGCCCTGATCGCATGGAAGGCCATCCTGGTCGTCTGCACCGACGAAGCGCAGAACCGGTTGACCGTGCTGCCCGGCAGCCCATCCTGGCCCATCAACACGGCCACCACGCGTGCCATGTTGCTGCCGTGCTCGGCCGATGGCTCGGCACAACCGAGGTACAGGTCCTCCATCATCGAGGCATCGACCCCGGGCAGGTCGGCCAGAGCGGCTTCGATGGCGACGGCGCTCAGGTCGTCGGGGCGCATCTCGCGCAAGGATCCTTTGAAGGCCCGCCCGATCGGGGTGCGGCGGGCGGCGACGATGACTGCTTCGACCATGGTTCCTCTTCGGTGAAGACGGGGGCGGGTGCTCCTGCCGAGTGTATGACCGCTCAGGGGCGCTTCGTGGAGGGCTCGACCCGCGGGGCGGCGGGACTGTACGCGCGTGCAAGGGAATGCCACGATGAGCGGGTTACCCGATTGCTCATCCCAGTGCGAGCCGAAAAGAGGACATTGTGCGTATAGGCGTGCCGACCGAGGTCAAGAACCACGAGTATCGGGTGGCGATCACTCCGGCCGGTGTGAACGAGCTGGTCCAACACGGGCACAGCGTCCTGGTGCAGGAAGGCGCCGGTCTCGGCTCTTCCATCGAGGACGCTGAGTACGTCGCGGCCGGCGCGAGCCTGAGGCCCGACGCCCAGAGCACCTGGGGTGAGGCCCAGATGGTCCTCAAGGTGAAGGAGCCGATCGCGAGCGAGTACGGCCACCTGCGCGACGACCTCATTCTCTTCACGTATCTGCACCTCGCGGCCGACCGGCCGCTGACCGAGGCTCTGATCTCCGCCGGCACGACGTCGATCGCCTACGAGACGGTCCAGCTCCCGAACCGGGGCCTGCCGCTGCTCTACCCGATGAGCGAGGTGGCCGGGTGCCTGGCGCCGCAGGCCGGAGCCCAAGCCATGATGCGCGTGAACGGTGGACGCGGGCTCCTGATGGGTGGGGTGTCCGGCGTGGACCCGGCCAAGGTAGTGGTGCTCGGCGGTGGCGTCTCCGGGTCCCACGCGGCCACGATGGCCCTGGGACTGTGGGCGGACGTGACCGTCCTGGACACCGACGTGGATAAGCTCCGCGCCCTCGATCGACGGTGGAACGGGCGTATCAAGACCGCGACCAGCAACAAGCTGGAGCTCGAGCAGCACGTGCTGGCCGCCGACATGGTGATCGGCGCGGTCCTCATCCCCGGCGCCAAGGCTCCGTCCTTGGTCAGCAACGAGATGGTCAGCCGGATGAAGCCGGGGAGCGTCCTGGTGGACATCGCGATCGATCAAGGTGGGTGCTTCGAGGACTCCCATGCGACGACGCACGCCGACCCGATCTACACCGTGCACAACTCGGTGTTCTACTGCGTTGCGAACATTCCCGGTGCGGTGCCGCGCACCTCGACCTACGCGTTGACCAACGTGACGATGCCCTACGCGGTGGCGATCGCGGACCACGGGTGGGAAGCGGCTCTGCGCCGTGACCCGGTCCTCGCTCCCGGATTGAACGTGGTCGGCGGACGGGTGACCAACGCGGGCGTGGCCGGCGCCCACGATATGGAGCTGCTCAGCCTCACTGAGGCGCTCGCGGCTCGTTAGCCGGACCCGACGGGCCCGGGGTCGCAGGCGCTGTCTCCTCGGCCCGATCCGGTGCGGCGTTCGGCCCATCGTCGTCACCGGCCGGGACCGCGGGGCGGTGGCGACGCAAGAGC
>JBARVW010000020.1:0-7997 GCA_049646465.1 Ornithinimicrobium sp. | reverse complement strand
GGCGCCTCACCCCCGCCCCACAGGCGTTTGTAGGAGTTCACCCACTGGTTGGTCACCGCGCAGATCTCGCGAGCGTGCACCAGGAGCCCGGCCATGAAGCGGCGACCGGTCAGCGACAGCTCGTAGTCCGC
The DNA here is from genome assembly GCA_049646465.1 of Ornithinimicrobium sp. Classification (GTDB taxonomy): domain Bacteria; phylum Actinomycetota; class Actinomycetes; order Actinomycetales; family Dermatophilaceae; genus Ornithinicoccus. Next base: position 7,866 of record JBARVW010000020.1, on the reverse strand, counting down.
CGACGGCTCGTAGAACGCGTTGGTGTCACCCTCGAACAACGAGATATGGGTATGCATCCCCGAGCCAGGCTCGTTCGCCAGCGGTTTGGGCATGAAGCTCGCCAACGACCCGTGCTGCAGGGCGACCTCCCGGACGACCGTGCGGAAGGTCATGATGTTGTCCGCCATCGACAGCGCGTCGGCATACCTCAGGTCGATCTCGTTCTGGCCGGGGCCACCCTCGTGGTGGCTGAACTCGACCGAGATCCCCATCTGCTCCAGCATCGTGATGGCCGAGCGGCGGAAGTCGTGACCGTCCCCCCGGGCCACGTGGTCGAAATAACCCGCGTTGTCCACGGGGACGGGGATCGTGCCGGATTCGTAGGGCTCCTTGAAGAGGTAGAACTCGATCTCGGGGTGGGTGTAGAAGGTGAACCCCTCGTCGGCCGCCTTGTCCAACGTGCGCTTCAGCACGTACCGCGAGTCCGTCATGGCCGGACTGCCATCAGGCATCCGGATGTCGGCGAACATCCGCGCCGTGCCCGGGTTGTCCCCACGCCACGGCAGCACCTGGAACGTGCTGGCATCAGGCTGGACGACCATGTCGGCCTCGTAGACCCGGGTGAACCCTTCGATCGCGCTGCCGTCGAAGCCGATGCCGCCACTGAAGGCCTGCTCCAGCTCCGCAGGGGCCACGGCGACGGACTTCAGCGCCCCCAAGATGTCGGTGAACCAGAGCCGCACGAAGCGGATGTCCCGTTCCTCGATGGTGCGGAGCACGTACTCCTGCTGACGATCCATGCGCTCATCCTGCCGTATCGCGTCTCCGGGGCCTGACAGACTGACCCGGTGGAGTTCTTCAGTGCCTACGACCAGGGTTTCGCCCGGGTGGCGACGTGCACCGTGCCGGTGGCCATCGCGGACCCGTGGACCAACGCGGAGCGGACGATCGAGCAGGCACGACGGTGCGCCGACGACCACGTGTCGGTAGCGATCTTTCCCGAGCTGGGACTCAGCGGGTACGCGATCGACGACCTGTTGCTCCAGGACCCGCTGCTGGACTCGGCTCTTGCGGCGCTCGAGGCGGTGGTCTCCGCCAGCGCCGACCTGCTGCCCGTCCTCGTGGTGGGGGTGCCGTTGGTCAAAGGCAACCGGCTCTACAACTGCGCGGTCATCGTTCACCGTGGACAGGTGCTCGGGGTCGCCCCGAAGTCCTACCTTCCGAACTACCGGGAGTTCTACGAGAAGCGGCACTTCGCCAGCGGCGCCGACCAGCACGGCCAGTCGATGGACCTCCTCGGCTCCCGCGTGCCGTTCGGCCCTGACCTCACCTTTGCTGCCATCGATGTGCCCGGGCTGGTGCTCCACGTCGAGGTCTGTGAAGACGTCTGGGTGCCGATTCCCCCGAGCGCCGCCGCAGCGCTGAGCGGCGCAACCGTTATCGCCAACCTGTCCGGAAGCCCGATCAACATCGGCAAGGCCCAGGAACGTCACGGCCTGTGTATGCAGACCAGCTCACGCCAGCTCTGTGCCTACCTGTATGCCGCCGCCGGCGAGGGTGAGTCGACGACCGACCTGGCGTGGGACGGACAGACGATGATTTACGAGCTCGGCGTCCTTCTCGCCCAGTCCGAACGGTTCAGCGAGGGCGCCCGGGCGAGTGTGGCCGACATCGACCTCGACCGGATCCGGCAGGACCGTCTGCGCAACGGGTCCTTCGACGACAACCGGCACGCCCACGCCGAGCGAGCGGACGCCGTCCGCAGGGTGGGCTTCACGCTGGCCCCACCGCATACCGACATCGGCCTGCGGCGCAGCGTCGACCGGTTCCCCTTCGTGCCGGATGACCCGCAGGCACTGGCCCAGGACTGCTACGAGGCCTACAACATCCAGGTCAGCGGGCTGGAACGGCGACTGTCCGCGATCGGCGGGCCCAAGGTCGTCGTCGGGGTGTCCGGAGGGTTGGACTCCACCCACGCGCTCATCGTGGCCGCGCGGGTGATGGACCGGGTGGGGCGTCCACGCAGCGACATTCTGGCCTACACACTCCCGGGGTTCGCGACCTCGGCCCACACGAAGTCCAACGCGACCGCGCTGGCCCGAGCGCTGGGCGTGAGCTTCGAGGAGATCGACATCACCCCGGCTGCCCGGCAGATGTTGAGCGACATGGACCACCCGTACGCCGACGGTGAGCCCGTCTACGACGTCACGTTCGAGAACGTCCAGGCGGGCCTGCGCACGGATTACCTGTTTCGGCTAGCCAACCAGCGCGGTGGGATCGTGCTCGGCACGGGGGACCTCTCCGAGCTGGCGCTCGGGTGGTGCACCTACGGGGTCGGGGACCACATGTCGCACTACACGGTCAACTCGGGCGTGCCGAAGACCTTGGTCCAGCACCTGATCCGCTGGGTGATCTCGTCCTCGATGTTCTCCGACGAGGTGGGTGACGTGCTGCAGTCCATCGTCGACACCGAGATCACTCCCGAGCTGGTGCCCTCGGACGACGACGAGCAGCAGAGCACCCAGGCGCAGATCGGGCCCTACGAGCTCCAGGACTTCCACCTTCACTACGTGCTGCGGCACGGCTTTCGACCGAGCAAGATCGCGTTCCTGGCCTGGCATGCCTGGCACGAGGCCGATGCTGGAGCCTGGCCCCCCGGCTTCCCCGACCACGAGCGGCGCGCGTACTCCCTGGCCGAGATCCGGGGGTGGCTCGAGTTGTTCCTGCAACGCTTCTTCGGGTTCAGCCAGTTCAAACGTTCCGCGGTGCCCAACGGGCCCAAGGTCTCCACCGCGGGAGCCGTCTCCCCCCGCGGGGACTGGCGGGCACCCTCGGACGGCAACGCTCGCGCCTGGCTGGCCGAGCTCAACGCCAACGTGCCCGAAGCCTGATCAGCTCCTTCACCGCGTCCGGCCTTCAGGCGTGCGGCCAGTCGGCGCGGTCGATGGATCCGCGGTGCTGGCCAGAGCCTCGTCGTAGGCCTGCGCCAAAGCGCAAAGATCAGCGCGATAGTCCGCGATGCGGCACCCCAGGCCGTTGGGCTTGACCACGATGTCCTCGTCGTCCCAATGGGGTCGAGCTCGATCCAGCAGATCACCGCCGAAGTCGCCGTCGCGGCTCACCACCCGCCACCACGCCACTCCCGATCCGTAGGTGCGCAGCACGTTGCCGACGTGCCTCGGGCCGATCCCCACGATCTCGGCGATATCTCCGTACGAGGCCACCCGACCGACCGGTATGCGCTCCACGGCGAGGAGCACCTTCTCCGCCAACCATTCGTCCACACCTCCAACCTACTGAAGCGGGTCGGCATACCCTGGGCTGATGAGCACCCTGACGATCGGCTACGCCGCGATGCTGGAGCAGTTCCACCCCCGGGACGCGGTCGAGCTCACGGAGTACGCCGAGTCGAAGGGCTTCTCGGGGTGTATGGCGGCGGACCACTTCCAGCCGTGGGTGCCCGACCAGGGGCAGTCGGCCTTCGTCTGGAACGTGCTCGCCGCCGTCGGCGAACGCACCGCCGGAGACCTCGGCCCCGGGGTGGTGTGCCCCAGCTTCCGGATGCACCCCGCGCTGGTGGCCCAAGCGGCAGCGACCCTGGAGGCCATGAACCCCGGTCGCTCCTGGCTCGGCCTGGGTGCTGGTGAAGCCCTGAACGAGCACGTGATCGGCGGGTACTGGCCCGAGGCGGGCGCGCGCTCACGGCGCATGTTCGAGGCCATTGAGATCATCAACAAGCTCTACCGGGCCAGCGCCCAAGGGAAGGACACGAAGCACCAGGGTGAGTTCTTCACCATGGAGACGGCCCGGATCTGGACGATGCCGGAGCAGGCGCCGCCGATCCTGGTCGCGACCGCCGGCCCGATCAACGCCAAGAAGACGGGCTCGTACGCCGACGGCATCATCACCGTGGGGGCGCCCCTGGAGAAGATCTCGGGCCTTTTCGACCGATTCGCCGAGGGGGCCCGCGAAGCGGGTAAGGAGCCGGACACCATGCCGAAGGTGCTGCAGGTCCATTTGTCCTGGGCGCCCACCGACGAGGAGGCACTGTCGAACGCGATGGCCCAATGGCCCAACGGAGGCATGAAGTTCGCCAAAGCCGACATCCGGTCTCCGCACGACTTCGCCGCGATGGCCAAGCTCGTCCGCCCCGAGGACTTCGAGGGCCGCATGGTCATTTCCTCCGACCCGGACGTCCACCGCGCCCACCTACAGAAGTACGCCGACCTCGGTTTCGACCGCATCTACCTGCACAACGTCGGTCGCAACCAACGTGAGTGGATCGACGTCTTCGCGGCCGAGGTGTTGCCGGCGCTCAGGCGCTGACCCTGGGCTAGCTGCGGTCCGGGGCGTCGTCCCAGGCGTCGTCGTCGGCCTCCCAGGCCTCGTTACGTTCGGCCGCCTTCTCCAACGCCGACTCGGCCTCCTCCCGGCTTTCGTAGGGGCCCAACAAGTGGGCGCTGCGGGCCCGCTCGGGGTCGTCGTGTGCCTCGACCTTGTGGGAATCGACGTTGAACCAGTACTGCATCTCCACCTCCGGATCGGTGACGTTCGAGTCGAGCGGAGAGGGCTCGACACCTAGACTTCAGCGTATGCCGTCGTCGTCCTCCCTGCTCAGCAGCGGCTCTTCTGTGTCCGCGCCCCCCTCCTCACGCCTCTCAGGGCCGCGATCAGCGCCGGTGCGCCCCGGTCGTGTGGGTCCGCTACGCGCCGTGCCGACGGACATCCCGCGTCCGGAGTACGTGGGGGCGAAGGGACCGGCTCCGTTCACCGGGTCCGAGGTCAAGGACGCCGAGACCATCGAGGCCATGAGGGTCGCCGGTCGGCTCGCCGCCCAGGCCCTGGCCGAGTGTGGCAAGGCTATCGCTCCCGGGGTGACCACGGACCGGATCGACCGCCTCGGGCACGAGTTCCTGCTGGACCACGGCGCCTACCCTTCGACGCTGGGCTACCGCGGGTTCAGCAAGTCGCTGTGCACGTCGGTGAACGAGGTGATCTGCCACGGGATCCCCGACGACCGGCCGCTGGAGGACGGGGATATTTGCAACGTGGACATCACGGCCTACCTGCATGGGGTCCACGGCGACAACAACGCAACCTTCTTGGTCGGTGACGTCGACGAGGAGTCACGGCTTCTGGTCGAGCGCACCGAGGAAGCACTGCGGCGAGCGATCAAGGCCGCCAAACCGGGTCGAGCCGTCAACGTCATCGGCCGCGTCATCGAGTCCTACGCCAGACGGTTCGACTACGGCGTCGTGCGCGACTACACCGGCCACGGCGTGGGCCAGGCCTTCCACTCGGGCCTGATCATCCCCCACTACGACGCACCCGAGCACGACATCCTGATCGAAGAGGGCATGACCTTCACGATCGAGCCGATGCTCAACCTCGGCGGTCCGGACTGGGAGGAGTGGGATGACGGCTGGACCATCGTGACCGCCGACGGCCAGCGGTCGGCGCAGTTCGAGCACACTCTGCTGATCACCCACGACGGTGCCGAGATTCTGACCCTGCCGTAGAGCAACGACACGAAGGAGCGCACCATGGCTAAGGACCACGTACTGGGCATCGACATCGGCGGCAGCGGCATCAAGGGCGCACCGGTCGACCTCGAGGCGGGAGAGTTCGCGACCAAGCGCGAGCGCATTGACACCCCCGATGGGGCGACTCCGGAGGCAGTGGCCAAGGTGGTCGCCGAGATCGCCGACAACTTCTCCGACGACATCGGCAAGAAGAGCCCGATCGGCGTCACCGTGCCGGCTGTGGTCCACCACGGGACCGTGCGGAGCGCGGCCAACATCGACCAGGCGTGGATCGGCACCGACGCCGAGGAGCTCTTCAGCGATGTGCTGGGCCGGCAGGCTCTGGTGGTCAACGACGCCGACGCCGCTGGCGCCGCCGAGATGCACTTCGGTGCCGGGCGGGGCAACGAGGGCACGGTGTTGTTGACCACTTTGGGCACCGGCATCGGCACCGCACTGTTCCTGGGTGGAGAGCTGATCCCCAACACCGAGCTGGGCCACTTGGAGTTGGACGGCTACGACGCCGAGACCCGAGCCGCCAGCAGCGTCCGTGAGAACGAGGATCTCTCGTGGGAGGACTGGGCCGCTCGGCTGCAGCATTACTATGCCCACGTCGAGGACTTGCTCTGGCCCGACCTGATCATCGTCGGGGGCGGGGTGTCGAAGAAGTCCGAGAACTTCCTGCCGTTGTTGCACCTGCGGGCGCCGATCGTGCCGGCCCAGCTGCGCAACGACGCCGGGATCATCGGCGCGGCCTGGTTGGCCAGCCACCACCGCTCCTAGCCCCGCCCCCTCTCGTCACCCCCAGCCACTTGGTGCCACCTCCAGCGCCCAACTAGGCGCTGGAGGTCGCACTGCTGGCTGGGAGTTGGCGGACCCGAGCCCGCTTGTGGACAGACTCTGGGTGACCTCCTCGGACTCCGTCATGCTGACGGGATGGATGCCGGCACCCTCCGCGCGTGGCTCCACGAGAACTCCGGGGCAATCACCTCCACTGAGGCCAGAAGCATCGGCTTCACACCGTCTGATCTGCAGTCGGCCGTCCATGTCGGCGTGCTGGACCGGGTATGCCGGGGCGCATTCGTCGACACCGCCGCAGCTCGGACAGCGGATCCCGAGACGTTGCACCGGTTGAGACTGCACGCCATCCTCCGCTCACAGCCGCAGAAGCTGGTCGCCAGCCACACCAGCGCAGCACTGGCGTGGGGCCTGCCGGTCTCCTACGCCTATCTCGACCGTGTGCACGTGGCGCGAGTTGAGGCGAGGGGCACCACGCGCAAGTACGTCCACCACACGCTCCACGAGGGCTACTCCCGCGATGCCTCAACCACAGCGGCCGGCATACCGACGGTGTGTCCGGCGGTCGCCGTCCTGGGCACCGCATTCGCGGGCGGTTTCAAACCCGGCCTCGTGGTCGCAGACGCCGCGCTGCGGCACGGCCTCACCAGCCGTGACGAACTGGAATCCTGGATGTCTGTGCTCGAGCGCACTCCCGGCATGGCAGCAGCTCGCGCTGCCGTTGCCGCCTCGAGTCCCAGCGCAGAGTCCCCTGGGGAGTCGCTGCTCCGGTTCATTCTCACTCACGCCGGGCTGGCGGTCATTCCCCAGTTCACCGTGCGGGATCCAGCTGGACGTTTCGTGGCCCGGGTCGACTTCCTCCTCGCCGAGCTGGACCTGGTGGTCGAGTTCGACGGCGCGATGAAGTATGCCGACGCGACAGGCCCGGAGGCGCTATTCGCCGAGAAGCGCAGAGAGGACGACATACGCAGACTGGGCTACGGAGTCGTGCGAGTCGTCTGGGCAGACCTGAGCGACCCGCAGCGAATCCTGCAGTGGATCCGGTCTGCACACGGCGCCCGGCCCCGGACATCAACGTGAGCTCGCCCCGAACTTGCCCACCCACAGCCAGCAAAGCCACCTCCAGCGTCGTCTACGGCGCTGGAGGTGGACACAAGTGGCTGGGGGTGGCCTACCAGGAGGTGTGACGCGGGCGTCCTTCCTCGTAGCCGGCAGCGCCCTGTATGCCGACCACCACGCGATCCTGGAAGGTCTCGATGTCGGGCGCCCCTGCATACGTGAAGGCACTACGGACTCCGGAGATGATCTGGTCCACCACGTCCTCGACCCCGCTGCGGTGCGGGTCCAGGTACATCTTGGAGGAGGAGATGCCCTCCTCGAACAAGGCCGAACGCGCCCGGTCGAACGCGGAAAGGTCCCGGGTGCGATGGCGGACCGCTCGCGCCGAGGCCATCCCGAAACTCTCCTTATAGAGCCGTCCGTCGGCGTCACGCATCAGGTCCCCCGGGGACTCGTAGGTGCCCGCAAGCCACGAGCCGATCATCACCGACCCCGCACCTGCGGCCA
>JBARVW010000019.1:0-1962 GCA_049646465.1 Ornithinimicrobium sp. | reverse complement strand
CTTGCCGATCCTCGTCATCTTTGTGCTGATCGCGATGCTGTGGGTCATGTTCGCCGTCTGGCGTCGCGGTCGACAACGCAAACGCACGCGAGACACCGCCATGGCCGGGGCCGGCTACTACTCCTAGCCCTGCGGGCCTTCGCGCTTCTGCTGGTAGTACTGCGACCAACTATCATTGCCGAGCTCGTAGGCGTTGCTCCACGACAGGTTCTTCTGCTCGTAGGCCTGTGACCAGTTGGCCTTCTTGTTCTCGTAGCCCCACCTCCAGATCGCCTTGTTGCGACCGTACAGCTCATTCCAGACGGCGTTGGCGGTGCTCGAGTCGATCGACTCATCGGCCTTCATCAGGTCGATGACCTCGTTGACGTCGTCCCACTCGGAGTCGGCCGAGTCCATGACGGCCCGCCCCGACACCTCGGCTCGCGCCATGTTGTCCCGACCCTGCTCGCTGATGGTGTCCAGGGCATCGCGCCTCCATTCGCTCCAGGCCTCCATCATGGCCGACATGTCGTCCTGCCAGTAGTCCTGAAGGTCTGCCCCAGAGCTCACATCGCTGTACTGCCCACCACCGGCTCGAGCCATGTCCCGCAGCTGCCTCGTGTCATCGTCACCCACCTGGAAGCCGATGACGTTGATGACGGGCTCGATGCCTTGGGTGGCCAACGCCTCGGTCGCCGCCACCGGGTCTCCATCGCACGTTTCGATGCCGTCGGTGACGACGTAGACGATTGCGTCGCTGGCTTCCTCGGGGATGTCCTGGGCTGACTCCTCCACTGCCAGGGCCAGGGGGGTCCACCCCACCGGATCCACGTCCTCGAGGCTTCCTGCCAACCCATCCTGGTCACCCGCGTAGACGACCTCGGTGGACGCGCACGACTCGGGCTGGTCCACTTCGGCGTTGCTTCCTTCCTGGCCGTAGACCCTCAAGGACACGGTGCTGCCGGCGGGCAGCCGGTCAACGAAGTCCTCAATTGCGGACTTGGCCTGGTCCATCCTCGACGAACCGCCCGACTGCTCCGCCATGCTGCCGCTGGCGTCGAGCAGGATGGCGAAGTGGTTGGCTCCGACGACCTGGACGTCGCGGTATTCCTCGGGTGGTTCCTCGGGCACACCGTCGATGGTGGGGTTGAAGGTGATCACGTCCTGGACGTCATCGGCGTAGTCCGGGTGCACCTGCTCCAGGATGGCTTCGGCCCAGCCGCGCGCGTCGGCGGCGCCGGAGGTCTTGGCTCTTGCGAAGGCGTCTTGAGCGTCGAAGTCGTCACCCGACAGGGGGCCCGGCTCCCGCATCAGCGCCTGCTCCAGGAAGGGCAGAGGGAATCCGGGGTCGAAGTCGACGTACGACGCGTCCGGGTTCAGACAGATGTCGTCCTCGCACTCGTAGGCGACCACGCTCGGGGTCTGTAAAGTCTCCGCTTCGGTCGTTTCGGACGACGCATCCTCAGCTCCATCGGTCGACGAAGACGCCTCTGGATTGTCGGCGGGCGTCACGGACGGCCCCTCGGATCGTGCCGAGCACGCGGACAGTCCGACCACAACAGCGACGCAGAGGGCAACGCCGGCACTCAGGCGAGAGGACACAGGACTCACTTCCTTGATGGGGGCTCGAACCGATGAACCGCGCGCCGGCCTCATGATGTGCTCCCAGCTGGGTCAACGCCCGCGGCGACCTGTCGGCTCTCGACGACCGAATCGTACAGACTCCGACTCGAGACCGACGTGGTCCGGGCGACCTCGCGACATACGTTTTTGAGACGTTCTCCAGCGGCGACCCGAGCTTCGATGTCGCGGACGACCTGCTCGAGGTCCTGCTCCTGACCGGCCACGGAGGCGACGCCCGCCACCACGATCGTGATCTCCCCCCGGACCCCCTCGGTCGCCCATTCCGCGAGTTCGCCGAGTCCGCCTCGCTTGACCTCTTCGTAGGTCTTGGTGAGCTCTCGGCATACGGCAGCAGGTCGA
>JBARVW010000018.1:0-2567 GCA_049646465.1 Ornithinimicrobium sp. | reverse complement strand
CGGATGAGCTCATGGAGACGTTCCCCGTTGCCACGGGAACCGGCGGAACCCCGACGCCCACAGGGACGTTCTATCTGACGGAGCTCATCACCCCCACGAACGAGGGGTACGGACCTTTCGCCTACGGTCTCTCGGCATTCTCCGAAGAGCTCACCAGCTTCGGTGGGGGTCCGGGGCAGATCGGCCTGCATGGCACCGATGATGAAAGCAGTCTGGGTGAGGCCGTGAGTCATGGTTGCATCCGGTTGTCGAACCCGGCTATCACCCAGCTTTCCGCCATTCTTCCCCTGGGCACGCCCATCGAGATCACCTAGGTGATCGGCATCAGCCATGCGATGGAGGAGTCTTCCTTCAGGTCCGGACCGGCTGGGCCGTCGCGACGTCGTCCACCACGTCGATGATCATCTGCAGGTTGGCGATGAGCGCGCCGTAGAGGGGCCATTGCATCCCGGGCAGGTCCTCGCCGGAGAGGTCGTCGGCGAGGGTGTGGAGCTGGTCGCGCAGCTCGGCCACCTGCTGGTCGGGGTCGGCGACCGCGTTGCCGGTGAGCTCGAGCAGCTCGATGAACCGGTCTCCGAACAGCTGGTCCCACTGTTGGGCCTGCCGGGAGGACTCGCGGACATGGCGAGCGATGCTCCGGGTCTGCGCGACCCCCTCCTCCAGACGCTTGAGGATCTCACTGAGGCCATCGGTGTTCGGAGGCCGTCGCCTACTGCGCGGGTTCCACCGAGCGCTCTCGTCAGCGAAGCGGACGAAGGACCAGGCTTCCTGCAGGTCGGTGTCGATCGACCTCGTGCGCTCGATCCAGTCGTCGGTGTCCTGCGACTGCCAGGGCACCTTCATCTGGTGCGCCATATCCACGAGTAGCGAGCCGAGCTCGCGGTCGACGTCATCGATGCGGCGCTGGGCGTTGCGGTCGTTCAGCGGGGGGATGACGACCAGGTTGACGACCAGAGCGATGCCGACTCCCAGTCCAACGTCGAGCAACCGGTCGATGAGGAGCGGCTCCTGGCGAGTGCCGTATCCGGTGGTGATCAGGAACAGGGCTGTAGTCGCCACTGTGGTGCCTTCTTCGCGCAGCACGCTGACGCGGGCGATGAGCAACCCGACCAACAGGCTGAGGGCCAAGGTCCACGCCGAGACGCCAAAAAGTGCTGCGATGCTGGTGGCCAAGACCACGCCGAGCACGGTGGCCAACACGGTCTGCGCTCCGCGCCATACGGTGCGGTGGACGGTGGCGTGCACCGTCAACAGGGCGGTCCACGGAGCGAGGAACGCCTGCTCCAGGCCGAGCACCTCGTGAGCGACCCCCCAGGCGATCACTGCCGCGACGACGGCCTTCAGGACTTGCAGGAGGTCGGCAAGAAGGTTCGGAGATGCCAGTCGAGCACGGAAGGTCGACCAGCCCGGTAGGTGAGAGAAGGCAGCCACCGGATCAGTCAACCGCAGGCGCGCCTGGAGTGCCCGTCCTAGCCTTCGAGCCAGTGCTGCTCCGGGGCCGGGTGGGACAGGAAGTGGGTCATCGCCTGGGTGTAGGCGTAGGCCCCGGCCTGCCCGAAGAGCACGATGTCACCGGGCGACAGGTCGACCGGTAGGTGGCCGGTGCCCAGGCGGTCCAGCGAGGTGCACAGCGGTCCCGCCAGGGTGAACTCGGCCCGCGACCCCTCCTCGCTCTCGGTCAGGACCACGGCATCCTGGCCTGGGTCGCGCAGGACGGTGGTGGGGAAGGACTGGCCCGTCATCAGCGGCCGTAGGAGGTGGTTGATGCCGCCTTCCAGCATGGCGAACCTGACCCCACGGCTGTGCTTGGTCCGGACCACGCGTGCCGCATAGACCCCGCAGGGCCCGGACAGCCATCGACCCGGCTCCAGCAGGAGCTCGCCGCCGAACCAGGAGTGCTCGTCGAGCAGCCGCGCCAGGCCGAGGCCGAGGGCCACCACGTCCAGGGTGTGCTCGCCCTCGGCATACGGGATGCCGAGGCCGCCGCCGATGTCGATCAGGTCGAGGTCGACGCCGTGTCCGGTGGTCAGGCGCCGGCCGATCGCCAGTGCCGTGGCGTGGTTGGCCAGCAGGGTCGCCGCGTCGAGCTCGTTGCTGGCCGCGAACACCTGCACACCCGTGATCCGGACCCGGGGGTATGCCGCTGCGCGCCGCACGAAGTCGTCCAGGTCCTCCTCGTCCACCCCGAAGGCGGAGGGGCCACCGCCACCGATGATGGCGGCGCGCTCGCTGACTCCTCCGGCCGGGTTGACCCGCACGCTCACGCGCAGCGGCTCGCCCTGGTGCATCGCGTGCAGACGTTCGACGTCCTCCAGGCCGTCGACCTGCAGGCGAGCCCCGGCATACACCGCTGCTGCCAGGTCCCGATCACTCTTGGCCGGTCCGGCGACGACCATCTCCGAGCCCCGTCCCCCCACGGCCAGGACCTGGGCGACCTCTCCTGCGGAGGCGCAGTCGAACCAGGCGCCCTGCTGGGCGAACGTCGCCAACAACGGGGCACCGGGGTTGGACTTCACGGCGTAGGCCAACCGGACCCGTTCGGGTAGGGCTTGTCGCAGGACGCGGAA
>JBARVW010000017.1:0-2358 GCA_049646465.1 Ornithinimicrobium sp. | reverse complement strand
CTCGTTTGGCGACGCTGATGGAAGGCAACGAAGGCGCTGGCCCATTGTTCAAACTGAAGGACGATCCCCGGGTCACGCGCATTGGTGCCATTATCCGGAAGTACAGTTTGGATGAGCTTCCTCAGCTCATCAATGTCATCCGCGGTGAAATGTCCCTCGTCGGGCCGCGTCCGCCGTTGCCGCGCGAGGTGGCCGAGTACGAGGACGATACGCACCGTCGCTTGCTCGTCAAGCCTGGCATGACGGGCCTGTGGCAGATCAGCGGACGCAGCGACCTCTCCTGGGAAGAGGCCGTGCGCCTGGATCTGTACTACGTCGAGAACTGGAATCCGTTGTTGGACTTGATGATCCTTTGGCGGACCGTGCAGGTCGTCGCCAACCCGGACAAGGCCGGCGCCTACTGAGCCCACTGTTGGGGCAGTAGGGTCTGCCGGGTGATTGCGAAGTCTGGAACCCCTATGAACGATGGCGTCGACGTCGCGTTCCTGGGCCCGCGGGGGACCTTCACCGAGCAGGCCGTGTCTGCTCTGGCCGGAGAGCGGTGCACCACCTACCCTGCGGTCACAGTGGACCACGCACTCGACATGGTGCGCAGGAGCGGTGCGAACACCGCGATCGTTCCGTTCGAGAACTCGGTGGAGGGGTCGGTCTCGGTCACCCTCGATGCGCTGATCCATGGCGATCCGCTCGTCATCACGGCAGAGACGCATGTCGGTGTTCGCTTCGCCGTGGTAGCCCTGGCGGGGAGGCCGCTGGGCAGTCTTCGCCGGCTTGCGACCCACCCGCATGCTGCGGCTCAGACCCGTGCTTGGGTGGCCGAACACCTGCCGGATGCCGAGGTCCTGCCCGAGGCATCGACCGCCAGAGCCGCAGAGCTGGTGGCGGCCGGCACGTACGACGCCGCGATCGCCGCTCCGCTGGCCGCGCAACGCTTCGGACTGGAGGTCCTGGCGGACGACGTGGCCGACCGTCCGGGTGCCATCACCCGTTTCGTGCAGGTGGCCCGACCCGGATCTGCGACCCCGGCGGCCACCGGAGCGGACACGACGACCCTGGTGGCTTTCTTGGAGCACAACCATCCCGGCGCCTTGCTGGGGCTGCTCGAGCAGTTCTCGGCCCGCGGCGTGGACTTGAGTCGGCTGGAGAGTCGCCCGACCGGTGAGGCTCTGGGTCAGTACTGCTTCGTGATCGAAGCGAATGCGCACATCGGTGAGCCGCGGATGGCCGAGGCTCTCACCGGGCTGCACCGCTCCTGCCGTCAGGTGCGCTATCTCGGCAGCTACCCCCGCGCCGACAAGATAGCCCACCACATTCCGTCGCAGGCGAATGGGGAAGCCTACGAGCGCGCTCGGACCTGGGTGGCCTCGCTCACGCACCCGGCGTGAGTGCTCGCGCTCAGGAGTCGAGCTTGAGCCAGTCCTGCCATCCGTAGTGCAGAACGAGCCAGGCGATGAGCCCGTATCCAGCCTGACCTGGATGAGTGCCGTCTCCGGCTGCTAGGTCGGAAAGCCATTGGTCGTGATGCTGCAGGGGGTGGAAGCAGTCGACGAAGGGCACTCCGCGTCGCTCACAGACGTCGGCCTGGGCGACGGACAGGCCCTCGATGCGCGCGTTGAGCTCCGCATCGAGGGTTGGCGCCGGGCCCACCACAAAGGTTGCGATCCCGGAGGTCGTGGCCTCGTCCAGGATATTCGCCAGGTTGAGGCGCGACCGCGCTGTGCTTACCCCGGTCGGGATATCACGGGCCCCTACTGCGACGACCAACCTGCGCTCCGCACGACCGTTCCAGCGGGAGGCGCATTCGGTCCGCCAACGCGCCATTGCGTCGGCACTGGAATCATCACGAACACCCAGGTTGTATGCGGTCAGGTCGGCCCCGTGCGTGGACGTGCGTCCTACCACCCGGGAAACCCAGCCCAACGCCTTGGGGTCTCCATAGCCGGCGACGAAGCCGTCGCCGACGAAGCACAACCCGATGTCGCGTGGACCGTCACTGACGCCGAACTCAGCGCTCGGAGTGAACTCCACGGCTGATTCCTGCGATCGCGGTGTCACGTGAACTGCCCTTCTGTGTCTGTAGTGAGGTGAACTCTGCTGACCCTAACGGCACGGCGTGCCGCACCGGGGGTCGCGCGGCCGATCAGGCCTGCTGGGTGCCGGGGAGGTCCTTGTGCCAGGACTGGGTGACGTACTTGGTGCTCCAGCCCATCGAGGTGTAGAGGCCTTCTGCTCCCGTGGGGGAGTCGGCGTCGACCTCCAGACCGACCCGGTCCCGCCCTCGCGCAGCCGCGTCGGCGATGACCGCGTGGAGCAGCGCCTTGGCCACACCGCGTCCTCGGGCGGTCTGGCTGACCCCGA
>JBARVW010000016.1:0-14537 GCA_049646465.1 Ornithinimicrobium sp. | reverse complement strand
CACAAACATCACGACAGCCAGGAAACAAAAATTGGCATCGATTTTTAGCACGCTGTTGAGTTCTCAAGAATCAAACACACACCAACATCAAACACCATCACAGTGCTCTCAGATCGGGGCAACCTCTAAAGACTATCCGCGTTGTTGCTCCCAGTCAAAACCGCTGGGGCGCTTCAATGCGCAGGGAGATTCCCTGTTGTCATCGAGGGTGTCAGTCCGAGGGACCGGCCGCCGCGCTTCAACATCTGCGCGGTGTCCGTGCCTCCCTGTCGGGCTGGCGGAGATGAACATTAGCCGTTGGCCCAGGCCATGACAAATCGAGGATCACCTGGCCTGACGATGCAGAGCGGCGAGGGTCTTGCGTCCGCGTTTGAGCAGGGCAACCTGGCCTCCGAGGAAGTCCTCGTCGCTCAACAGCCGTTCAGGGTCCTCGACCTTGATGTTGTTGAGGCTGACGCCGCCTTCACCGAGCAGTCGACGGGCACCTCCGCGCGACGTCGCCAACGAGGTGGCCTCCAACGCATCAACCACGCTCGACCCCACCAGGACGTGAGCGCTGGGTAGAGCGTCCATGGCGTCCAGCAAGGTCTGCGGGTCCACCTCGGCGGGGTCCCCCTTGCCGAACAGCACGTCACTAGCGCGTTGCACCATGGTGGTCGCGCCAGCGCCGTGCACCATTGTGGTCACGTCAACGGCCAGAGCCCGCTGCGCCGCACGTCGGAACGGCTCGTCCCTGGTTGCCCGGTCCAGCGCCTCGATCTCGTCGCGGTCTCGGTCGGTGAAGACCTTGACCAGCGTGATCACATCGGCGTCGTCCACGTTGAGCCAGTATTGGTAGAAGGCGTAGGGGCTGGTCAGGTCGGCGGACAGCCAGATGGCGTTGCCGGCGCTCTTGCCGAACTTCTCGCCGGAGGAGTCGGTCAGGAGCGGAGTGGTCAACACGTGCACCGATTCGCCCTCGACGCGATGCACCAGATCCACCCCCGCCGTCAGATTCCCCCACTGGTCTTGTCCCCCCGTCTGCACGGTGACGTTCTCGTGTTGAAAGAGGTGCAGGAAGTCCAGTGCCTGCAGGATCTGGTAGCTGAACTCGGTGTATGAGATGCCCTCCTGGCTCTGCAGGCGCGCGGCCACGGCATCCTTGCGGATCATCTGGTTGACCCGGAAGTACTTACCGTAGTCGCGAAGGAAGTCCAAGGCGCTAATCGGTGCCGTCCAGTCCAGGTTGTTCACCATGACGGCGGGGTTGGCCCCACCGAAATCCAGGAACGGCCGGACCAGGTCCTGGATCCGGGCGACGTTGGAGGCCGTCTCATCCTTGGTCCGCAGGACACGCTCGGCAGTGGGCCGAGGGTCCCCGATCAGCCCAGTCGAGCCGCCGACCAGACAGACGACCCGGTGCCCGGCGCGCTGCAGGTGGCGCAGAACGACCAGCTGGACCAGATTGCCGAAATGCAGAGACGGAGCGGTGGGATCGAACCCGCAGTACACCGCCCGTGGTCCGCCGCTCAGGTGCGTGCGGAGCTGCTTCTCGTCCGTGGTCTGTGCGACCAGTCCTCGCCACTGAAACTCATCGATGATGTCGCTCACGGGTGTCGGCCTTCGGTGTCGGTTCGTCGCTGCCGCCGATCGGCTTCAGCCCCCGCATACCCTGCCCTATCTGCTGCGGCCTATGGAACCGACGTTCCAATACCCCGTCTATCCAGGGCGCGGGCTGCGACGAGCCGCCGCGGCTCGATAGGGCGAGACGCTCGGGTCACCCGTGATCCAGAACCTCCACGGGTAGGTCGTCCCGTCGCCGCCAGGACCGCTCACGCCCACCCTGGGTCCGGCGCTGATCGTGGCGGCCCCGACCCTCACGCCATCCTCCAGGCGAAGATGGCCTCGCGGATCGCACAGGTCCACGCCGTTGTGCTGCAGGTCCACCCCCAGCGCGGAGGCCAACCGGGCCGGACCTCGGGCGAGGTCGCGATGGGGATGGGGCGACCCCCTTCCTCGGTCGCGACGTCGACGAGCGACGTCTTCCCCTTCGAGAACCTGCCCGCCCCTGATGAGCACGGCGCCGGGCGCACCGGAGGGTCCGGATACGACGTTCAGGCAGTGGTGCATGCCGTAGCTGAAGTAGACGTATGCCGTCCCCGCCTCCTCGAACATGATCTGGGATCGGGGCGTCGGACCTCGGAAAGCATGGGAGCCCGGGTCGTCCGCGCCGCCGTAGGCCTCGACCTCACTGATCCGAACCAGCACCTCACCGTGCCTCAGGTGCGTGCCGAGCAGGTCCGCGGCGACCTCGGTCACCGCTCCCGCCAGCGCTGTGCGTCTGATGCTGAGGTCATCCATCGGTGGACCTCAGGAGGGAGGCTGCGCAAGCGGCGTCTCGACCCACGTGCGGCACTGCGACAGACGTTGCTCCAGCTGCTGGCGCTGCTCGGCAACCCGCACAGGGGCG
The DNA here is from genome assembly GCA_049646465.1 of Ornithinimicrobium sp. Classification (GTDB taxonomy): domain Bacteria; phylum Actinomycetota; class Actinomycetes; order Actinomycetales; family Dermatophilaceae; genus Ornithinicoccus. Next base: position 12,088 of record JBARVW010000016.1, on the reverse strand, counting down.
GTCCCGCCGGGGGCATCCCTCGAGGCGAGTGACCCGGGAACGGTCAGGACGTCATGCACAGCAGGGGTGAGATGCTCGCTGATCGAGGCCAGGTCTTCCTCAGACAGGTCTTCCAGACCGATCCCCCGCGACTCGCAGACCGCGACGCACTTCCCTGCGACCTCGTGGGCGACCCGAAAGGGCACGCCGTCACGCACCAACCACTCAGCGACGTCCGTGGCCAGCGAGAACCCCTGGGGCGCCAGCTCCTCCATACGTGCGGTGTTGAAGGTCAGCGTGTCGACCATGCCGGCGACGGCGGGTAGCAGGAGACGCAGGGAGTCAATGGCGTCGAAGACGGGCTCTTTATCCTCCTGCAGGTCCCGGTTGTAGGCCAGCGGCAGACCTTTCAACGTGGCCAGGAGTCCGGTGAGGTCGCCGATGATGCGGCCCGCCTTACCTCGAGCGAGCTCGGCGACGTCGGGGTTCTTCTTCTGCGGCATGATGCTCGACCCCGTGGAGAACGAGTCGTGCAGCTTCACGAAACCGAACTCCGCGGTCGCCCAGAGAATGACTTCTTCGCTGATCCGGGACAGGTTGACCGCGATCATGGCCGTCACGAAGCCGAACTCAGCTGCGAAGTCCCGGCTCGCGGTGGCGTCGATCGAGTTCTCCATGGCACCCCACAGTCCCAGATCGACAGCAATCGCCTCCGGGTCGAGACCCAGCGATGATCCGGCCAGCGCGCCACTGCCGTACGGCGAGTAGGCCGAGCGCACGTCCCAGTCCTGCAGCCGCTGCACGTCACGCAGGAGGGCCCAGCCGTGAGCCTGCAGGTGATGGGCCAACAACACGGGTTGGGCGTGCTGCAGGTGCGTCCGACCCGGCATCGCCACCACGGCGTGAGCTTGCGCCTGGCGCAGCAGGGCCGAGATGACCTCACCGACCTCGGCTGCCAGGACGCGCGCCTCGTCCCGCAGGTACAAGCGGAATTGGGTGGCAACCTGGTCGTTGCGCGACCGGCCCGCCCGGAGTCGTCCACCGACATCCGGTCCGATCCGCTCGATGAGTCCCCGCTCCAACGCCGTGTGCACGTCCTCGTCGTCCGGCAACGCCGCGAACTCCCCCGACGTCACATCGGCGAGCAGCACCTCAAGACCATCGAGCATGATCTGCAGGTGCTCGTCACTGAGCAGTCCTGCGGTATGCAGCACTCGCGCGTGGGCTCGCGACCCGGCGATGTCGTAGGGAGCCAGCCTCCAGTCGAAGTGGGTGCTCTTGCTCAGCGCAGCGAGCGCCTGGCTCGGTCCTCCGGCGAATCGCCCTCCCCAGAGGCTCAGCGTCACTTCGCCGCCTTGAGGTCGCGAGCGGCCGCCATCTTGGCCGGCAGCGCCCACAGCTCGATGAAGCCCTTGGCCATCGACTGGTCGAAGGTGTCCTGCTCGTCGTAGGTCGCCATGCCGTAGTCGTAGAGGCCGACCGGCGAACGTCGACCGGTGACCGTGGCCCGACCCCCTTGCAGCGTCATCCGGACCTCGCCGCTGACGTACTCCTGCGAGGAGTCGATGAACCCACGGAGCGCCTTGTGCAGCGGGGAGAACCAGAGGCCGTCGTAGGTGAGCTCGGTCCATCGTTGTCCGACCGTGCGCTTGAAGCGAGCCAGCTCACGCTCCACGGTGACGTTCTCGAGCTCCTGGTGGGCTGCGATCAGGGCCATCGCGCCCGGGGCTTCGTAGACCTCACGGCTCTTGATGCCGACGAGGCGGTCTTCGACCAGGTCGAGGCGTCCCACCCCCACGGCCCCGGCCCGTGCGTTGAGCTGCTCGATCGCCTGCAACATCGTCACGGGCTGTCCGTCGATAGCCACCGGGGCGCCCGCTTCGAAGGTGATGGTGACCTCGTCGGCGTCGTGCGGCGCGGCCGGGTCCGAGGTGTAGGCGTAGATGTCCTCGATGGGCGCGTTCCAGATGTCTTCCAGGAAGCCCGTCTCGACGGCACGCCCCCAGACGTTCTGGTCGATCGAGTACGGGTTCTTCTTGGTCGTTTCGATCGGCAGGTTGTTGGCTTCGGCGAAGTCGATCGCCTTGTCGCGAGTCAGGGCCAGGTCACGCACTGGCGCCACACAGGTCAGGTCCGGCGCCATCGAGGCGATGCCGGCCTCGAAGCGGACCTGGTCGTTGCCCTTCCCCGTGCATCCATGGGAGACCGTCGTGGCACCGAACTCTCGAGCCGCTTTGACCAGGTGTTTCACGATGACCGGGCGGGACAGCGCGGAGACCAGCGGATAGCGATCCATATAGAGCGCGTTCGCCTTCAGCGCCGGCAGGCAGTAGTCGTCAGCGAACTCCTCACGTGCGTCGGCCACGTAGGCCTCGACCGCCCCACAGTCCAAGGCCCGCCGGCGGATCACCTCGAGGTCCTCACCGTCCTGCCCGACGTCGACAGCGACAGCGACGACTTCCGCGCCGGTGGCCTCGGCGATCCAGCCGATAGCCACGGAGGTGTCGAGTCCGCCGGAATAGGCCAGGACGATCCGGTTGGTCATGAGTGCGTGCTCCTAGGTCGTAGTGAAAGGTCGTAGTGAAAGGTCGTGGCGAGGAATGTGGTGACTGGAAGGATGGAAACGGTGGTGCGCTCGCGAAGGTGTGCAGACCGGCAGGGGCGCGGCTCGTGACCGTGCAGGGTCAGTCGCCGCTGCCGGTTCGCTCGACACCGGCCAAGGCCAAGAACCGCGCCGCGGTGGCCGAGCCCTCGACATCGTCCCGGGTGATGACCAAGATCGTGTCGTCGCCCGCAATGGTGCCCAACACGTCGTGGGCATCACTGCGGTCGATGGCCGAGGCCAGGTACTGAGCTGCCCCCGGTGGGGTCCGTAGGACAACTTGGTTGCCCGAGCTCCGGGCGCTCACCAGCAGTTCCTCGCACAGGCGCGCCAGTCGACCCGACACCTCAGCGGCGTCTTGGGCCGGGCGCGGCGTGGTGTCCCCACCGGCGCCCGGCACCGCATACACCAGGGCCGCCCCCGGAGTAGGCCGGATCTTGACGGCCCCCAGCTCCACCAGGTCGCGAGACAACGTGGCCTGCGTGACGCTGATCCCGTCGTGCTCCAACCAGCTCAACAGATCCGCCTGGGACGACACCGCCTCCCGCTCGAGCAGATCGGTGATGCGCTGGTGCCGAGCAGCACGGGTCGTCGGGATCGCCGAGTCGACGCCCGGTGATTCCGTCTGCTCACTGACCATCACACCGAGGAACTATACAGAGCACTGCATGTTTATACGCAATCCGGCGCCGTCGGCCCCGCTAGGCGATCGGGTCGTCGTCACCCCACGGCCGTAGCCGGATCATCCGAGCGGCGTCGGGCAAACCCTGCGCCGCCTTCTCTCGCAGGGTGTCGAGATCGTCGGAGCCAGCACGCACCATCCGACCTGAGAAGGCGTCGAGCTCCCCGTTGGCCATGGCCAACGCCAGTGCCGTCACGTCGGCGGGGTCGGTCCACTCGGTCCGACCGACGTGGGCGTCCATCGCCTGGGTCATGTCCGTCTTGATCACTCCCGGGGCAAGGTCGAAGGCCCTGAGGTGGTGCTCCGCACCCGCCGCGGCCGTGGCTCCCGTGATCCGGGCCAGGGCTGACTTGGAGGCCGTGTAGGCGCTCATCAGTGGATCGGCCCGGGTTGCGGCCCCGGAGTTGATGTTGATGAAACGGCCACCCCCTTGGTCGATCATGATGGGCGCGACAGCCCGAGTCACCAGGAAGGGCCCCCTCACGTTGGTGACCATCACCTGCCACCACTGGTCGACGTCTGCCTCCCAGATCGGCACCTCGTCCTCGATCAACCCAGCGTTGTTGACCACCAGGTCAATGGTCGGACGGGACCGACGCACGGCTTGGACCATGTCGTCCACTGCTTCGGCATCGCTCACGTCGCAGGGCAGGGCCAGATGTGGGCGGGCCGCCGTGTCCAGCTCCTGACGCATGGACTCCACACCTTCGGCCGAGCGGCCCAACACCACCACGAACCAGCCGGCATCAGCCAAAGCGTGGGTGAGGTGGGCGCCGATGCCGCGCGTGCCACCGGTGATGATCGCCGTTCTCATCAGCGCTGCACCGCCCCGTGGTCATCGGCAGCGCGCGCGACGGCCGCGTCACGGGCGTCGTTGACCTCTTCGGTGCGCAGGGTGCGATCCGCGGCTCGGAAGGTCAACCGGAAAGCAAGCGACTTGGCCCCGGCGTCGACCTGGCCTCCGGTGTAGACGTCGAACAGGGCTATCGACTCCAACAAGGGACCTGCCCCGTGACGTAATGACTGCTCGACGTCAGCGTTGGGAACCGTTCGCGACACTTGCAGGGCCACATCGGACGTAGCCGGGGAATGCGTGGAGATCGGCTCGGCCTGCAGGCGATCGGCACTCAGGCTCGCCACGACGTCCAGGTCGACCTCTGCGGCTACGGTGCGAGGGGGCAAGCCCAGGGCGGTAAGCACCTTCGGATGGAGCTCGCCGGCCCAGCCAAGGACTGTTTCGCGCCCCAGCTCGCCGACCACCAAGCGCACGCACCGACCCGGGTGCCATGGCATGTGGGCGTCGGCCACCGCGTGCACGGCGCGCAGACCAGCGGCCTCCGCTACAGAACGCGCCCACGCAACAGCATCGCTGGCATCCGCTACTCGCCCGGGACCCCACCATCCCGATCGTTCGACGGACCCGCTGGCGAGCATCGCGACGTGCCACGGTTGGGCCGGCACGGCCTCGCGGATCTGCTTCAGCACCGAGGCATCGGGGAGGGAGCCGCCGGTCGGGGTGGGTGCGGACGATCCGGTGGCCAGAGCAACCGTGTCGATCTCGAACAAGGCCACGTCCTTGGCCCCCCGCGCGATATTGCGGCGCAGCGCCTCGGGCAGGGTCTGCAGCAGCTCGGTGCGCATCAGCGGTGCTTCGTCCGACAGGGGGTTGGCCAACGCCAAGGCGGCTCGGCGCGGGTCGGTCGTCGCCAGCCCAAGCTCGTCGAACCTTTTGGCTCCGGTGAACGGGTACGTCAGGACCTCGCTCAGCCCCTGGCCGGCCAACGCCCCGGCGATCGCGCGGCGCAGCCGCTGGTGCTGAGTCAGCCCCTGGCCACCGGGGGCGGCCGGCACAGTCGAAGGGATCTTGTCGTACCCGTCGATGCGGGCCACCTCCTCCACCAGGGTGGTGGGGTCGACCAGATCCGGTCGCCACGACGGGGGCGTCACCGAGACCAGCTCGGGGTCCGCCGTGCCGGAGCGGACGAGACACCCGATCGCCTCCAAGATCTCCATGATCCGAGCCGGTGGGTAGTCGACGCCGACGTAGCGACGCGGTAGCGACAGGTCGAGGTCGAAGGAGGCCCGCTCGGGTCGGTGGTCGACGTCCGTGATGAGCGCATCGCTTCGCCCGCCCCCGAGCTCGACGAGAAGGTCCACAGCCATCTGGGCCGCGGCATCGCACAGGTCCGGGTCGACACCTCGTTCGAAGCGCTTGGCGGCCTCACTGGCCAAGCGGTGCCGCCGGGCCGTGCGTCCCACCGTCCGGGCGTCGAAGTGGGCCGACTCGACGAGCACGTCGGGGGTGCTGTCGCAGACCTCGCTGGACCGTCCCCCCATCACCCCGGCCAGGGCCAGGACGGTGTCGCTCGCGCCGTCGGTGATCAGGAGGTCTTCGGTATGCAGCTTCCGTGCCACGTCGTCCAGCGTCGTCAACGCCTCGCCCGCTCGGGCGCGTCGCACCACGATAGGACCCTGCAGCTGAGCGAGGTCGAAAGCATGCAGCGGCTGGCCCAGGGCCAACATGACGTAGTTGGTGACGTCGACGGCCAACGAGATGGGACGCATCCCCGCCTGGGTCAGTCGGGACGCCATCCACCGGGGCGTCGGGGCGGACAGGTCCAACCCCCTGACGATCCGGGCGACGTAGCGGTCGCACCCGGCCACACCCTGGATGGGTCGTTCATCGCGGAGCTCCACCCCGAAGCCACCCGTCCCCGAGTCGTCGACCGCTCGGTGGGCGGGGTCCGTGAAGGTCGCGCCCGTAGCGTGGGAGTACTCGCGGGCCACCCCGCGCAGCGAGAAGCAGTAACCGCGATCCGGAGTGACGTTGATCTCGACGACCTCTTGGTCGAGGCCGAAAGTCGGTATCAGGTTGTCGCCGGGCCGGAGCGCATCGGCGTCCGGACCGAGATAGTCGCCCAGCACCATGATGCCGTCGGACTCCTGACCCAGTCCCAACTCCTTGGCCGAGCAGATCATCCCGGCACTGACGTGCCCGTAGGTCTTCCGGGCCGAGATGCGGAAATCGCCAGGGAGCACTCCACCCGGCAGAATCACGGCGACCAGATCACCGACGCCGAAGTTGTGGGCACCACACACGATGCCTTGCGGGGTGCCATGGCTGAGGCGTTGGCCGTTCTCACCGACGTCGACGAGACACCAGTGGATCGTTTTGCCGTTCTTCTGTCGCTCCGGAGTCATCTCGAGCACCCGCCCGACGACCAGTGGACCGGTGACATCTCCTCCGGAGAGGCCTTCTTCCTCCAACCCGACGCGGACGAGGTCGGCAGCGATCTGCTCCCCTGTCGCGGCGGCAGGCAGGTCGACGTACTCGGCCAACCACGGCACTGGAACCAGCATCAGATCTCCATTCCGAACTGCGCGGAGAAGCGCACATCGCCCTCAATCATCTCGCGCATGTCGGCGATGCCGTTGCGCAACATCAGGGAGCGCTCCACCCCCATGCCGAACGCGAATCCTTGGTACCGCTCAGGGTCGATGCCGGTGGAGCGCAACACGTTACGGTTCACCATGCCGCAGCCTCCCCACTCGATCCACCCCGTTCCCTTGCAGGTGCGGCAGCCCGGATCGTCACCACGGCATACGAAGCAGCGAAAGTCCATCTCCGCGCTGGGCTCCGTGAACGGGAAGTACGAGGGTCGTAACCGGCTGACGATGCCCTCCCCGAAGAGGGACTGGGCCAGCCGGTCGAGAGTTCCTTTGAGATGGGCCATGGTCAGACCCTCGTCGATGGCCAGACCCTCGAGCTGGTGGAAGACCGGCGTATGGGTCGCGTCGAGCTCGTCGGTCCGGAACGTCTTGCCGGGTGCCGCGACGTAGAGCGGGGCGCCGCGCTCCAACAGGGAGCGGGCCTGCACGGGCGAGGTGTGGGTCCGCAACACCAGGCCGCCGTCGGCCGGCTGCACGAAGAAGGTGTCCTGCATCTGCCGAGCCGGGTGATCGGCGTCGAAGTTGAGCGCATCGAAGTTGAACCACTCCGCTTCCACCTGCGGGCCGTCAGCGATCTCCCAGCCCATCCCGACCATGACGTCCGCCATCCGTTCGGCCATCAGGGTCAACGGATGGCGCCGCCCCAGCGGCCTTGCCCCGGGAGCAGCGGTCAGGTCGATGGCCTCGTCGACGAGGATGCGCTCGTCACGCTCCAGCTCGAGCTCTGCATTTCGGGCGGCCAAGGCCTGGTTGACCTTGCCCCGCGCCTGTCCTACGAGTTTGCCGGACTGTGCCTTCTCCGCGGACGGGAGCGAGCCGATGGACCGGTTGGCCAACGCCAACGGCGACTTCTCTCCAGCATGGGCCAACCGCACCTCTTTGAGACCATCGAGGGACGAGGCGGAGGCGATGGAGTGCAGGGCTGCCGTGACCAAGGCGTCGATCTGCTCCGGGTCGGGCGCACCGGAGGGCACTGGTTCGTCTGGGCTCATGGTTGCGGACACGCGCGCCAGTCTAAGGACGATCCGTGCGGCCCGGGTGCATCAGCGCGGGTGGGGTCACCGACTGTGGGCTGACGAGGAGGTATGCAGACACACCGTCGCGGCCATCGCCAGGTTGAGTGACTCGGCATGCCCGACGATCGGGACGGCAACAACCTCGTCGCACTGATCGCGGATCTCGGGAGGAAGCCCCCAGGCTTCGTTGCCCATCACCCAGGCGTGCGGCACCGTCAGGTCGACCTGCGGCAAGGGCGTCGAGGACCCGCCATCGGCGGCGAGGACGCGCAACCCGACGTTCCGACATGCTGAGACCACTTCGGCGGTGCTCGAGCCGATGCTGATCGGCACGTGGAAGACGGAGCCCACCGTGGAGCGGACCACCTTCGGGTTGTACAGGTCAACGCTGGACTCGCTGATCAGGACGGCCGCGGCGCCGAAAGCGTCCGCAGCGCGGATCACCGTGCCGGCGTTGCCGGGATCGCGGACGTTGCTCAACACGACGACGAAACCACCGCCGACGTCGGCCAACGCGTGAGCCAGCGAGACATCGAGCCTTCGAGCCACGGCCAACACCCCTTGCGGGTGCTGTGCATCGGCCATCAGAGCAAGGATCTCCTCTGAGCATTCGTAGACGCTCGCTCCGGCGCTGCTAGCCCCATCAAGGAGGTCGGCGTGGCCGCTCGCCCCCTCGCCGGTGACGTAGAGGTCGACCACGTGCGACGCAGCATACGACAGCAGCTCGCGCACAGCGTGCGGGCCCTCCACCAGGAAGCGTCCCGCCCGCTGCCGGGCAGCACGACGCCCCAGGCCGGCCACGGACCTGACCCGCTCGCTACGTGGACTGACCAGCAGCGGACGGTGCTCAGACATCTGAGTTCTGGCTCGTGTGGCCGACGCTGGGGCGTTCGGTGAGACGTGGTGGGACCACCGTGACCCGGGCTGGGGTCAGGCGGCGTCCGTGGTGGCCTTGGGCTGCTGGGTCGGCACGTTCGCACGCGCCAACTCCACCAGCGCAGCGAAGGCAGCCGGGTCGTTGACGGCCAGGTCCGCGAGCATTCTACGGTCGACCTCGATCTCCGCGGCCTTCAGGCCTTGGATGAAACGGTTGTAGGTCATCCCGTGCGCACGGGCACCAGCGTTGATGCGCTGGATCCACAGCCGACGGAAGTCGCCCTTCTTCTTGCGGCGGTCGTTGTAGCTGTAGACCAGCGAGTGGGTGACCTGCTCCTTGGCCTTGCGATACAGCCGCGAGCGTTGACCGCGATATCCGCTGGCCCGCTCGAGGATGACCCGACGCTTCTTATGGGCGTTGACCGCCCGCTTCACGCGTGCCACGTGAGAACTCCTTGCGTTTCAGTGTTGCTTGAGAATGGTCGTGTGGGGGAAAACCCCGGGTCGCGGTCAGCGACCGAGCAGCTTCTTCGCCTTCTTGACATCGGAGGCCGCGACGGGGACATCGTTGACCAGACGGCGAGCCGCGGCGGAGGAACGTTCTTGGAACTTGTGAACGTGGCGGGCGCGCTGGCGCATGATCTTGCCAGAGCCCGTCACGCGGAAGCGCTTCTTGGCGCCACTGTGCGTCTTCATCTTCGGCATGAGCCGATCTCCTTCGTACTGGGCACCGATCGCGATGACGTCGAGTGCCGTGTGTCCGCGCCACCGATCATGGCGACGCTCATCATGCTGGTCTGTGCGGCCCAGGGGGCTAGGCCGACTGCTCGCTGTCGGCCGTTGCGGGCTGAGCATCGGCGGTGGACGCGCTCGCGGTCTCACTGCTGCGCTCGGCTTCGCGCTTCTTCTCGTTCCGTACTGCGGTCTTCTTCTTCGAGGGCCCAAGCACCATCACCATGTTGCGTCCGTCCTGCTTGGGCGCACTCTCGACGAATCCCAGCTCGGCAACGTCTTCGGCCAGCTTCTGCAGGAGTCGGAACCCCAACTCGGGACGGGACTGCTCACGGCCGCGGAACATGATCGTGACCTTGACCTTGTCTCCGCCGTTGAGGAACCGCACGACGTGGCCCTTCTTGGTGCCGTAGTCGTGTGCGTCAATCTTCGGGCGGAGCTTGATCTCCTTGATCACGGTGTTGACTTGGTTCTTGCGTGACTCTCGTGCCTTCATAGCGGCTTCGTACTTGAACTTGCCGTAGTCCATGAGCTTGGCAACGGGAGGACGAGCCATCGGCGCCACTTCGACCAAGTCGAGGTCGGCTTCAGCGGCCAGACGCAATGCGTCTTCGACGCGCACGATGCCGACCTGCTCACCATTGGGGCCAACGAGGCGCACTTCCGGGACCCGGATGCGGTCGTTGATGCGAGGTTCGCTGATGTTGTTGCTCCTTCGTCAGGTCAATGTCGTGACCGCGCAGGCAACACAAGAGCCCTTCGCATGTGATGCGCAAGGGCCCTGGGATCCGGGTCTGTGCTGCTCGGCACGTGTTGCGACGACAGCACTGCGACCGTTGACCGATCGTCCTCACCTCGGACGAGCGGTGGAAGCTCAGGTGGCCCCTCTTGCACCGTATGCATGTGTCATGAGCTTTGACTTATGTCACAACTGCACACGCGGTTTCCTTCATGCTATCAGCGGGTCGCCCAAACACCCACTCCGTGCGCGATGCGTGCCCCTCGGGGCTGAGCAATCCTGATCCGACCTTGCGCATGCGGTCTAACCTTGCGCATGCGGTCTAGTGGGAGGCTGTGTCGTCGAGCAGTCGGAAGACCACGGCATCGATCCGGGCCCGAGCCTCACCGTCGGTGGCGATCTGCGCACCGACCCGCTGCAGCACGTCGTTGATCTGCCGTGGCGTGAGGCCGGGCACCAAGGCCACGTGGATCACCAGAGCTCCAGCTTCCCCCTCGCCCAACGACCAGCGAACGATGTGCTGCTCCCCCCGCGCCGCTGTGCCTACCGCCCGGGCGACATGCTCGTCCCGGTGGGCTGGCCACCAGTCGCGTCCCATCGCGAGCGCCCAGACCATGGACGTGCGTAGCTCCCGGGCGTGAGGCGTGCCGACGTCGAGCACCATCACGTCGCACCCTTCCTGGACCGCGGCCAATGCGGCTCGCTGGGCGGTGACCGGGACGGGCCGAGCTTGGCCATCCCAGGCGGCGAGCTGGTCGATGCTGGTGAACGCAGGCAGCGCCTTGCGACCATCCGGGGCGCTCAACGTCACCGCAGCCATGTCGCTGGCGGCGTCCGCGCCCGGCACCGCCACGATCGGAATGATCAAGCGTGCAGCAGACACGGCGGCGAGCAGCCCGACCTCGTCGACCATGGGTGACTCAGGCTCCGACTCGGCGTGTGGTGGATGCGAGGCCGTCGCGGCCCCGAGGGCGCCAAGAAGCGAGACGTCGGCGGCACCGTCGTCAGCGTCGAAACCGGTGCTGGTCAGCTCCCTTCCCTGCCAGGGCACACCGGCGGTGTCCTGCCCCTGTGCGGGGTCGTGCCCTTCGAACCGTTCGCTCATCGAGTCACTCCTGTGGTTGCCGACGTTGTGTCGGTCACTCCGGCGACACCCTCGGTCACCCGACTGAGGGCCGCCTCTGCTGCCTGGGCGAAGGTGAGGCCGCCATGATGCAGGGCAGCACCCAGCACGACCCCCCACAGACCCTCGGAGTCCAGCGCGGCCAGCGCTGTCAGGTCGGAAGCACTCGCCACCCCTCCGGAGACCACCACCGTGGCGTCGGGGATCACCGAGACGATCTGGCAGATCGCCGTCTCGAAGAGGTCGATGTCCGCACCCCGCTGAGTGCCATCGCGGGAGGCGTCAGCCACGAGGAACTGGGTCGCCCCCGTCCCAGCCAGCTGGGTGAGCACCCCGTCGAGATCTCCCACGTCGACCCCGCTGCCGCGGGCCACGACCCTCGCGCCCTGCAGGTCCAGACCGACCACGACGGCCGGACCGAACTCACCCACCGCCCACGTGATGAGCTCGACATCCAACAGTGCACTGCTGGCCAGGTTGAAGCGCTGCGCGCCGCTCGCGGCGGCGCTCGCTATACCCTCACGATCGTCCAGCCCCCCTGACAGCTGGATCGGCACAGGCACAGCGTCGATCACCTGGCGGAGCACATCAGTGTTGCTGCCCCGCCGGTAGGCCCGGTCAAGATCGACCAGATGCAGCCACTGAGCGCCCTCCCCCACCCAACGCATCGCCACGTCCACAGGCCCGTTCGGGTCACCGGTGGGGACCCGGGCCACCCGCCCGGCGGCAATGTCGACGGCAGGCAGCAGATGCATGCTCACGCACCCCAGCCGAGCTCGCGGCGAAGGGCCACCGCGTCCTTGACCGCGTCCTCGAAGAAGTCCACCTCACGCTCATCGGGTTCGTGCGCGTGGGCGCCCTCCCAGGACTCGGTCACCCCAGCGTCGAG
>JBARVW010000015.1:0-5548 GCA_049646465.1 Ornithinimicrobium sp. | reverse complement strand
CCTCGTGAGCGCTCCACGGGGGCCACGTTTCGGGGTCTGATGAGAAGCCAGTTCCGTGCTGCGATCTGACTTAGCGTGCCCAGGAAGCCGTCAGGAGCCTCGGAGTTCGCGACTGTGACAAGTGGCTGTTAACGTTCTCTCACCTATCCAGAGCGGCCGAGAGACTTGGCTCGTCGACGCTGCAGCAACCCCCCGCGTGCGCGGGTGTGGGTGCTAACACCAAGCTGATAGAGGAGCGTCCCATGCATCATCACAAGTCTGCCCGCCAGCGGGGGCGAATCCCGCAACTTCACCGGCAGCGTCTAGCCCAGGCATGCCTGAGGTCCTCGCTTCTGTCACGTTCCTGACCCGCCACCACCAGGCCTCAAAACTCGCCCGTTCGGGCTGCGCACACCTCAAGCCGCTGGCTATGGGGTGAGGTGCGCAACCTGCAACACACTCGCATGCTCCCCGAAGCCGCCCTGGATCAGTGCTGACGGCCTAGCGGCCCGATCACCCACCAGATGTGAAGGACACCAATGACTACCGAATCCCCGATCCGCTCGACCGATCCCATCCCGCGGCTCAAGCATGTCCGCTCCACAGGAACCTGGCAGGGCAGGATGACTACCAGGGCTCAGGTCCGGGCCTTCGATCCGTTCTTCATTGGTGAGCCTGTCCCAGTCGGGGGAGAGGACAACGCACCCACCCCGATGGAGTACGTCGCAGCCGCGTTGAACGGTTGCTTGGCCGTGGTCGTCGAGACCGTTGCCGCCGAGCGTGGCCTTCCGTTGAACGCGCTCACCGTGGACACCGACGCCACAATGGACACTCGGGGTTTCGCGGGAACTGCCGACGTCACCCCCTACTTCACGCACGTCCGCATCGTCCTGACCTTGACCTCCGTCGCCTCGGCGGACGAGGTCCGCCATCTGCGAACGGCTGTCGAGCGGCGGTGCCCAGCGCTCACGCTGATCTTTGCTGCCGGTGTGCCAGTCGACCTCCAGTGGATCCACCTGTCCGACAGTGACGACCTATCCATCGGCCAGGCCGTGGAGGATCGCGCATGACCACCGTCGGTGTGTGGACCCTCGCCTTGGCGTTGGCGTACACACTTTTCCTGATCGTCGGTGGGCGCCGCCTGGGGGTCCGGTCCACGGCTCGGAATAGCTACTTCGTTGGGGGCCGCAGTTTCAGCTCGATGACCGTGGCTTTCTGCATCACCGGATTGTTCTCTGGGTCCTCCTTCATCGCGATCCTCGAGTTGTCCTACCGCACGGGCGTCTCGGCGGCCTGGTACGGGGTCGCCGAGATCACCCAGATCCTGCTCATCGCCACGCTCTTGGTCGGACCATTGCGCCGGCGCCTCGTCGTGACAGTCTCGGGGCTGATCGGTGACCGGTTCGGCCGCACCGCACGCGGGCTGGGCGGGGCCATCACGGCGTTTACCTTCCCCATGTGGTCCGTGGCGACCGCCATCGCCTTCGCCACCGCACTCAGCGCGGTCACGGGGTTGTCTATCGACGGCTCGGTGGTGTTCACTGCGGTGCTCCTGCTGGTATTCCTGTGGGGCGGGGGGATGCAGTCCGTTGCCTTCACCCAGACCGCTAACTGTGCCGTCTTTGCCCTCATGCTCGCCGCTGGGACGGCTGCCGTCCTCATCGACCCGGGGTGGTCGGCACTGTCCAACCTGTCGGTCTCTGCCCCGCAGCTGGCCGACCCCACGAGCGCCGGCGTTCCACTGATCGTGGCCTGGTTCGGCACCTTTGTGGTCAACGTCATCCTCGCCCAAGCCGCCTTCCAGATGGCCATGTCGTGTCGCACCCCCGAGGAGGGACGGGCCGGAATGGTCTGGGCGGCAGGGCTTGCCGTGCCCTTCATCGTGCTCGGCGTCGCGGTCGGGGTCGCCGCCGCGCTGACGGTCCCCGGGGAGCAGCTCGGGCTCCTCGGCGCCGCCCAGTATGTCGCCGAAGTCCTCCCCGCCCCGGCCGCGGCGCTCTTCTTCCTCGGGCTGTGGGCCTGCGCCCTCGGGTGGGGTGCGCCCTGCCAGTTCTCCGGCGCCACCAGCTTGGGGCGTGACGTGGGTAGCGCGCTCAACCCGTCAGCAACCGAAGTCGACCTCATCCGATACACCCGATGGTCCCTGGTGCTCCTGACCGGACTGATGATCCTCTTCGGCCTGCTGCGCACCGAACAGTCAGCATGGTGGAACATCTTGGCCTGGACCCTTCGCAACGGGGCCACCCTGGCGCCCGTCCTCGCCGTCCTCTTCTGGCCCGCAGCCACACGACTGTCCGCCCAGGCGGCTTTGGTCGTCGGGTTCCTAGCGGGACTGAGCTGGTACCACCTCGGGGACTGGGACCCCACCATGTTCCACTACGGCATCCACCCCGTATGGGTCGGCATGAGCCTCAACATCACCACCCTGGTCCTGGTGACTATGGCGACATCGACGTGGCGGTTGGCCACACGCCCCGTGCATCGGCGCCGTGGCGCTCTGGCCCTGCTCGCCGCCCTCGTCTTAACCGCCGTCACCGCCGCCAGCTGGGACCAGCTACATCCCCTTGGACTCACCGGCCTCGCCATCTTCACGTCGGTTGTGCTGACGGCCATCTCAGCATTCCAGCTGGTCCGGCAACCCTCGTCGATCCACCCACCAGGCAGCGGAACTGTGGACCAGCGCGAAGAAGGAGTCCAGGGGGCAGAACCCTCCACGACCCGAGCCACATTCTGATCGCGGCAGCGCGCCCGACACCAGCGATTGCTCCGCCGACCCTCGCGGGCCTACCGGGGCATCGTCCGGCTCGGAGACAGTCATCGGCTGGTCGTCGAGCACCAGCCGCACCCCGACCTCCGATACTGGGGCGTAACTGATGCGCTGACGGCTTCCGCGTACATGGCGGCGCCACCAGCGAGTCGACGAGCGCTAATCTCACCCGCGGACTACCCGTAGGTATCGGTTCCACCGCGGTGACTTCCTGCGCTGAGAGCCGCGGTTTTTCCTGTCAGGCGATCGAGAGTCATGCTCATCACGTCCCTACCCCGCCGACATAGCTGGCGCGTAGCGCGGGAAGCACGGCCGAATGCACTGACCCGCCCAAAACAACCTCGACGAGCCCTTGCTGGGCTGTTTGCAACAGGTTCGCGGCACGCTGACCCGGCTCGGCCTACACGTGAGCACGGAGAAGCAGCCCGCAACGCGGATACCAAGCACCACGACGCAGACTCGCTTCGATCGGTCAGAGTATTGGGACTGAAACGGGAAGGCGAACAACTGCTCGCCTACGTGCGACACATCTACCCCGTGCTGCTGACCGAGGCATCCGCGGCACGTACATCTATGTCTGGGACCGGATCTCCGCGATCACCTTCGTCCGTACTTCCTCAACCAACAGGGCCGTGACGGTGAGCGCTCGAGGCGCCGAGAGAGGTGGCGTCTGACAAGCTGCCGACGTGGCCGAACGAAAAGCAGACCAGCACTCACTGCTCGAGGGCCTGCTCGAAGCTCTGATCACCGAAGAGCTCGACCGCCGTCTCAGCACCCATCGCCACCTCGACACAGAGATCGCAGCTATCGACCTGGCCGACGAGCCGCACGTGTTGACTCGTCACTTGGCCCGCGTCATCGAGACCGACCTCAGGGGCCGAAGTTCCCAGGCCCGCCGAGAGGTCGTCAATGCGCTCCTGGATCATCTCGACGCGCAGGACCAGCGTCTCACTGGCGACAGCCGTCAACTGCTCTCGGTGGTCCATCCGCCGGTGCCCGGAACGCCACCGAGAAGCACCAAGCGTCCCGCTACGCCACTCTCCGATGCCGCCCTACTAACCAACGCTCACGGGGAGCCGAGCATCGGCGCCGAGGTTCGAGCCGAGCTGGCGAGTGCCGACGAAGTTGATGTCGTCCTGGCCTTCGTGAAGTGGCATGGGCTCCGCCTGCTGGAGCGCGAACTGACCGAGCTGCGCGAGCGGGATGTCCCCCTACGCGTCATCACCACCACCTACATCGGTGCCACCGAGCGTGAAGCGCTCGACCGCCTGGTCCGCGACTTCGGCGCCCACGTTAAGGTCCACTACGACACCCAGCGCACCCGGCTGCACGCCAAGGCCTGGCTGTTTCGCCGCAACACCGGCTACGACACCGCCTACGTCGGGTCGTCGAACCTCTCTCGAGCTGCGCTGCTCGATGGGGTGGAGTGGAATGTGCGACTCTCCTCGGTCGCCACTCCTTCGCTGCTGAGCAAGTTCCGGGCGACCTTCGACTCCTACTGGCACGACACGGCCTACGAGACCTACAACCCGGATCAGCACGGCGACCGGCTGGACGACGCGCTGGTCGAAGCGCGTGGTGGCGCTCGCGGTGGACGAGTCACCCTGACCCTGTCCGGTCTCGAGGTGCGCCCCTACGCCTACCAAGCAGAGATGCTCGAGCAGCTCGACGTCGAACGCCGCGTCCATGATCGCCATCGCAACCTGCTCGTGGCTGCCACCGGCACGGGAAAGACGGTGGTCGCTGCCTTGGACTACCGGCGGCTGGCTCGCGCGGCCGGCGAGCGACCCACGCTGTTGTTTGTCGCGCACCGCAAGGAAATCCTCGAGCAGTCACTACGCACCTACCGTGAGGTGCTTGGTGACCCTGGTTTTGGTGAGCTCTACGTCGCCGGCCTCCGCCCGGAGCGGTGGCAGCACGTGTTCGCCTCGGTCCAGTCGCTGACCTCCTACGGCGTGACGAACATCCCGGCAGATGCGTTTGCCGTCGTGGTCATCGATGAGTTCCACCACGCGGAGGCCACCACCTACCGCCGCATCCTGGGCCACCTCAGCCCCGGAGAGCTGCTCGGACTCACCGCCCCTCCCGAGCGGGGCGATGGCAAAGACGTGCGCCAGTGGTTCGGCGGGCGCACCGCCGCCGAGCTGCGGCTCTGGGACGCTCTCGGA
Organism: Ornithinimicrobium sp.; assembly: GCA_049646465.1. Lineage (GTDB taxonomy): Bacteria > Actinomycetota > Actinomycetes > Actinomycetales > Dermatophilaceae > Ornithinicoccus. The sequence continues at coordinate 634 of JBARVW010000015.1, read as the reverse complement.
GCCGATCTGCTGACACCGTTCCACTACTTCGGCATCGCCGATGGCACCGACCTACGCCGCGTCGACTGGAAGGCCGGTGCCTACAACACCGCCGCCCTGTCCAACGTCTTCACCGGCGACGACGCCCGGGCCCGCCTGGTGCTGCAGGCTGTGCGCGACAAGATCGCCCAACCCGCAGGTATGAAGGCGCTCGGGTATTGCGTGGACACGCGCCACGCGGCCTACATGGCGCAGGTCTTCACCGACGCCGGTCTGCCCTCAGTCACGGTGCTCGGGACGACTCCGATGGCGCAGCGCGAGCAAGCGGTGCAGGATCTGCAGGCGGGCCGGATCGTGGCCATCTTCACCGTCGATGTCTTCAACGAAGGCGTCGACATCCCCACGATCAACACCGTGCTTTTCCTGCGTCCGACCGAGAGCGCCACGGTGTTTGTGCAGCAGCTCGGGCGTGGTCTGCGGCTCGCCGACGACAAGCCGGTGCTGACCGCCCTGGACTTCGTCGGGCACCACCGAGCCGAGTTCCGCTTCGACCGGCGTTACCGAGCCCTGACCGGCAGCACCCGGGCGCGTCTGCAGCGGGATATCGAGCACGGATTCCCCTTCCTGCCCTCGGGCACCCAGATCGTGCTCGATC
>JBARVW010000014.1:0-5721 GCA_049646465.1 Ornithinimicrobium sp. | reverse complement strand
ACCTCCGCTCCGTAGACGACTTGTGTCGAGACTAGGGCTCATCGTGTCGATATCAACATCTGGAGGGAGAATCGCAAGAATATAGAATGACCGAGTACTGGCATCGAGACTATTGATCCGCTTCCTCGGATCCCTCTCGATCGGATAACTATTGCTCGCCTGGTTCACGGTGCCCCACCCCGGGAATGTTTCGATCTGGTCGATAAACCGAAATCCGGTTGGGCTTCGAGTCGGCATAAGTTCAGATGATATGACGATCACTCGCTTCCGTCAATTGAGTGAGGAGCCGGATGGACGTGGCCAGCATCCTCCAAGAGCGTAGAGACCGTTGGCACATCATCCACGCGAAGCAATGGTTCATTGACCGTTCCGACGGTCGAGAGCGAGCCCGCGGCGATGGCCATCAAACTCGGTAAACCCCAGGAAAGCCCCCGATTTGACCGACGAATCTCAACCGGTCGGGCTCCGACTGGGCACCCGTGGGGCCACCGAGCCTATCCGAAATTATCGCCCCCGTACGGGCACATGACCTCTTAACCGACACGTTTAGGGACCGTCGTAGGTGACCCAGTTCTTCGACATTGCGTCCTCGGCCGACATCTCCGGCCGTAATACCACACCCCTGCTTGCATCCTTGTTAAGAATCCACACGGTCGCATCTTCCGGATATAGAGGTTGGAGTATGATGGCCAATTCGGAACACTGACTATCCGTACCATCACAACCGATAATCGGGTCCATGTAATCAATCTGAAATGGAGATTCATGATGCTCGATTTGAATGTTGACTCCCCCCTCGCCGGGGTTTTCCGTGTCCCTTACTGACGCATTCGGCCAGCGTGCTGTGATAGCTTCAATAAATGTATCGCGAGACGGAACGCGAGGGCTTTTCGCTTCTTCCACGAACATGCATCCAGATGCCAAGTTAACCACTTCCATTTCGGACGACAACCTTGAGATCGATGTCTGGACCCAAGATAGATCTAGCGCGAGATTCAAGGAACTCTGCAGCCTTCGGGGTGTTTGTTATCAAACGGAGCCTCGACACCGGAGACTCGGGATTCTGCAAGGCAGCTTTGTACTTCATCATCTCACCGTCGAACTGACGGTACAAAAACTCTGGCCTACCCCCTTCATAGAGAGCTCGATCCCCCGGTCTCACCACATACTTGGCGTCTGCAGCAGCCACTCCGTCCTTATCTAGAGTCACACTGTCGGCCCAGACGTTCGACCCGTCATTTCCGTACAACCGGTACTCGGTATCGCCCAGCTGTTCGCGTTGGTAGTCGTACTCGGGCCCGCTGCGGTCAGCGGGACGAGTGTCGACCTCCGAACTGCGGAGGTCGTCCACCCATGCCTCACGACGAGCTGGGTCATCCCATCTGCTTGGTAGCGAGGTGCCGGGGGAACCAGGCCCACCGCGATCCGGGGTGCCAACCCCCGGTCGGTCGCTGGCGTCCATGCGATTCACAAAGTCGTCGAGGTGGCGGCCCGGTGCCCCAGCCAGGGCCGGCTCCCCGTGGTCCAAGAACCGACTGAACGACCGAGCCGTGTCATCCGGAAGGTGCCGCAGCGTATTCAGCGCCGTGGAAGCCCTCGAGGACAGGTTCACTCGCAACGCGCTCGCCATCTGCCCGGCACGACTCGCACTCAACGGGCCGACGACCCGACGCACACCACTGGTGGCCGTCGCGGCCCTCGCCCCACCCTTGGCAGCACCCCCATACCCAAGAGTCGCTGCCGTCAACGCCACATCAAACCCGAGTCCGCCGGCCGTGTTCCACCCCGACGTCCCCCAGGTGTCCCACCCGATCATGGCCTTGCCCACGCCCAACAGACGCTCGCCGGACTCCGCCTTCTGCTCCGCACTCGTGAACGGCGCCGCGATCGACGACGTCATCGCTAGGTCACCACCGAGCTGGGCCAACCCCGACCATGCGGCCTTGGCCTGCCCCCCACCGTCCACCCCGACGAGATCGCCCCCGAACTCGAACAACCCGGTGATGCTGCGCTCGGCGCCCCGCTCCAGCATGAAGACCTTCGTGGTCCAGTCCCCGTCAGACCACATGTCCGGGTGCCCCCACGGCGTGTCCCCCGACAACGCCGCCTGCTCATACCCCTCCTCGCTCATGCCATAGACGTTCTCGTCCCACACCGTTGTCTCGTCCGCCGCGCTGTAGTCCGCCGCACCCCAGATCGCGCCGATGGTGTTCGCACACGCCCGCTCGGCGGCGTCCTTCTCCGCCTGCAACTCCCCCACCCGAGCCAGCAGACCTTCCTCGCGCTCCAACAGGTCATTGTCCTCCCCCGTGGCCCAGTCCCACCCCGTCTCGTACCACGCGTTGTCCGCGTTGTCCGCTTCGACCTGCGCCTTCTCCGCGTAGAACTGCTCCACGTCCGCCATCAACGTCGCCTTGCGCGCCTGCAACCCCTCCAAGGCATCCGCATACGTCGACAACGCCCCCTGCACCCGCAGCGACTTCTCCGAGAACTCCCCCGCCTCCGTGTCAGGCACGTCCATCGCCGCCAACACCAAAGACTGCTCCGGTGCCTCGTACAACGAAGCCAGACCCGCCCAGCTCGAACGGATGTCACCCGCCCGCGACGCGACCTCGCCCGCCGCCGTACTCAACCGCACCCCCACATCACGCACCAGGTACGGGCTGTCGAGCTTCACCGCGCCCACGTCAATGGCCACTACCCAGCACCCCCAACCCCTGGCACGTCCTGGGGATACGTCGCCATCGAGGCGTTGCGCTGGGCCTCCGCGGCCATCTCGATGTCGCCGGCCATGTATGCCGACACAGCAGCCGAGGTCCCCTGCAAGGCGGACGCAGTGTGACCCACCACCTTGTTCAGATGAGGAGTAGCTACCGACTCCGCGAACTCAGCGACCCGACTCATCGCCAACGGACTGTTCACCAACGCCACACCCGTCGCCTCCAGCGCCGAGGTCACCGACCCGATGTCGGTCTCATACCCTTGGGCCTGCTCACTGGCTCCTGCCAGCAAGCGACCGGTCGCGGGCGCCTGGATATCCCATTGAGCCATCCGTCGTGAGCCTCCCTGTCCGTGAGCGAGCCACGTCCACCGTCGAGCGTTGCCTGGTCGCTATTCAGCCGATGTTCTGCACCGCTGTGCGCGCACGGCCCTGCGTCGACGTCGCCGTCTCGTCGTTGCGCGACAAGGTGGTCTTGACCAGGGTGATGATGGAGCGGACCTCATCGGAGGCACGACGCCAGCGCTGCTCGACGGCGTGGTACTCCTCAGAGACCCCATCCGCCTGGAAGTCAGACATGGCCGCTGAGACTTGACTGTCGCGCTGGGCCATCAACGACTCCAGTCGGCCGATGAGGCCAGCGATGTCTGACTGCACGGAGCCGGAGACTCCGGTGTCGAAGGAAATGCGATCGGTAGTGGGCATGACTACTCCTGAAGGGTTGAGAGAACTGGGCTAGGTGGAAGGGTTGATGCTGAGCCGGACGGCTCAGGCGCGGGAGCCGAACCTGGCGCCGTCGAAGTTCGCCTGGCCCTGCGCCTGCGTGGCGTTGTCCGAGGACTCCACGTCGCCGGTCTGGAACGCCATGTCCATGCCGGACTGGCCGCCGAGGATCGCCGAGAGCGAGTTGTTCAGGTCAGCGGCCACCTCGTCGGTGCGGGCCTTGAACCCGTCGAAGGCCGCGCGGCCCGAGCCGTTGAACTTGCCTTCCAGCGGCTCCACCGAGGCCACCAGTTGCTTGACCATGGCACCAAGATCCTGCTGGCTGCCCTGCGTGCCCTTGGTCAACGTATTCAGCGTGGCATTACCCATGTCGAACTTCATGCCGAGCTCCTCTGATCGTGATGATTGTCAGCTTGCTCCGACGATGGAGAGCCGCCCCTACGTACGTTTTCTATGAGACACCAATGTTGAAGAAAAGACAACGCGTGCGTATGCCGTCAAGCCGCGCCTAGCATGACCACTATGTCTGACGATTGGCTGATCCTTTCCTCCACTCCGCTCGAGTTCGCCGACGTCATCCTGGCCGTCGATTCCGTCGACCCCTCGTTGCAACTGCGGGCTGACCACAGCCAAAGGTTCACCGTCCTGGTCGACGACGAGGACCAGCCGCGGCTATGGGTGGGGCCCAGCCGGGAGGCGCACGACTTCGCCTCCGCCGCGCAACGCTTTCTCCCGCACCACGATTCGTCGACGCCCGTCCCATGGTGGACGGAAGTAGTGGCGCCGGCATCGGCAACCCAGGGATCATCCCCGTCCTCCCCTACCGTCCAGGATTTTAGTGCCGCGCTGGCCCACCAGGTGGAGGGTGTGGCCGTTCACCTCAGCTCTGACCAACCCGAGGACGCGCTCCAGGCACCCTCCGCCGATGCTGACGACCCACCCTTCGACTTCGTCACGGCAGATTCCGCGGTGGCACTGCAGACCCGTCCCGTGCTGGGACTCACCCCGTGGATGACCACCTGCCTGCTCTGGGCCAGGGACCACGAGCGCACCTTCGTGGTGTTGACGCCCCGCTCCACACGTCTGACTCCAGTCCTGGCGGACCTGGTCGACCGGGGGGCGGTCGAGTGGATCGCGGACGAGGGCGGGATCACCCACGACGCCCGGAGTGCGGCCGAAGTGCGTTGGGACGGATCGCGATTCGTCGTGGTCGACCCTCCCAATCGCCTCCACCCCGAGACACCGCCCACGGGCCGGGTGTGGAGCCTGGTCGCGGAGGTCGACACCCTGCACAGTGCATCCGAACCGGTGAGCGTCGGGGCACTAGCTCAGCACGTCGCGCACTCCTGCGGTGTGGGGCCCTTGGCCGGACAAGGACTCATGGAGCCCGTCGAGGCTGCTTTCGACCAAGCGAGCCTGACCACCTTCAGCCAGTCCGAGTCACCTGGACCCGCCCGCTTCCTGCTGACCGGCGAGCGTGCCGACGCGGTGGGCTCACTGGTCCCCCAGCCGGTGGGGCTGCTGGAGCGGGTCGAGCTGTTCGGACAGGCCCCCCGGGAGCCGTTCGACGAGGACCAGCTGCTCGCTCTCGGGCAGGAGCTGCTGACGCAGGGGGCTCAGCTCGCCGTCGTCGGATACCGAAGGTCCGCGTCTGCTCGTCTGCGCGACGTATGGCCCGTGGGCCCGGTCCTGCCGGGGCTGATCGCTATCCGCGCCGACCGCTTCCCCACCCTGCCGGACGAAGAACTCAGAGCGGTCAGCCCTTCCGGCACCCTCAAGGTCAGCGCGCCGCAGGGTTGGCTGATGCCCTTCCCCGCTCCAGCGGATCTGTCGCAGGATCAGAGCTCAGACCTCCTCGAGTCCTGGGAGGGCGTGCTCGACCTGCTGTCCCGTCACGACACCCTGGCCTTGGCGCAAGCGGCCCAGACCTCCTGAGCGCGCACGGTTGGTCCGCCGCAGTCACCGCGGCGAGGCTCGGTCGCTACTTCTTCGGGGCGGCCTTCTTCGCCGGCGCTCGCTTCTTGGTCGCCGCCTTCTTCGTGGTCTTCTTCGCGGCCCGTTTGCGGGTGGTGGGCCCCTTGGCGCGCTTGTCGGCGAGGAGCTCGAACCCACGCTCGGCGGTGATCGTCTCGGGGTCGTCGTCCTTGCGCAAGGTGGCGTTGGTCTCGCCGTCGGTGACGTAGGCCCCGAAGCGGCCGTCCTTGACCACGACCGGCTTCTCGGAGACCGGGTCGTTGCCCAGCTCCTTGAGCGGCGGGGCGGCGGCTCGACCGCGCTGC
>JBARVW010000013.1:0-22287 GCA_049646465.1 Ornithinimicrobium sp. | reverse complement strand
TATCTCTATGTGGGCGTCGTCAAAGGTGAGATGGGTTTGACGCTCGAACCGACGACCGTGCGGATGAAGGACGAGACCAGCGCCCACTTCCGCATTGTCGTGGACAACAAGCACAGCAACGAGTCGCTCTGGGCCAGCCTGAAGGGCAGTGACTCTGAGAGCGCAGTCACCTTCACCTTCTCGCCAGCTCATCTCGACGTTCCTGCGGGCCGCAGTTTGGCGGCCAAGTTGGATGTCGAAGCCCCGCTACCCGAGCCCGGTCGCGAAGTGAGCCGCTCGCTGAGGATCACGGTTGCTGAGGGACGTCGCAAGGTTGAGACCACGGCGACCCTGATCCAGAGCACCTCGACGGAGGTCGTTGATCCGCCTTTATCGATGCGACTGGATCCCAGCCTGATCCGTGTGCAGAACCGCAGCGCTGGTTCCACTCGCGTCGTGGTCGACAACCGCCAGGGCAGCCGACCCCGTCAGGTCAAGGTCACCGGCTACGACAACGAACGAGTCGTGTCGGTTTCGGTATCACCAGCCACGTTCGTCGTGCCTCCTGGTCAAACTGCGTCCGCGCAGGTGCACTTGCGGGCACCCCGGCCCGGCGGTGGTCAAGAGGCGATGCGGCCGCTGACGCTGTCAGCGTGGGACGGCGAGCAGACGGCCAAGGCCGAGGGCACCTTCCACCAGATCTCTTCGAACCGCGGACCGATGGCCCGCCTTCTCCTGACGCTGATCGGTGCGTCTCTCATGGTCCTGGGAGTCTTTATGCCATGGACCAGGCAGCAGCCACAAGACGGAAACGACTGGACGTATAAACGGTATGCAGACGCGCTCGACATCCCGAATGTGCCTGATGTGCCCACCGTTGTCCCAAACTTGGTGGTGTCCGGGGGGATCATCGTGATCCTGCTGGCGATCATGACAGTCGCTGGCCTGATCGGCGACACGGGCAAAGCGACCCGTGTCGGGGCCGTTTTATGCCTGCTCTGGATCGTCGCCTTCGTGGTCGTGCTGTCGTTCGTCAGCTTCAATGACGGCCCGTCGACCGGTGCATTCGTCATTGGCGTTGGCTGCGTTCTGGCGTTCATCGGCGGGGTGGTAGCTCGCAAATAGATCAGTCTCGTGATTCATAGCGAGGAAGGCTCCCACCTGGGTCACTCGCCCTGCCGAAGGTTCACTCCCCTGCTCAATCACCCTGGGAGGGCGGCTAGCGCTTGCCGCGCACGGGCAGCGACACAAGATCGCCTCCGCCTTCCGCTTGGATAGATCGGCCAGGACGTTGTTATCTCGCCCGCCCATGGGGTGCCAACTGCTGGCGCAATGTCTCCAGCGCCCGGCAGTGATTGACGACGACATGTTCGGACATGGCAGTGCCCGACGCCACGCGAATGACGGTTTGGACTCCGCCCATCTCGATGGCGTTCTCGAACGGATCGCCGATCTGCATGCCGCAAATCCCTTGCGCGGCAAGGTGTAGTCGCGGTTTCGGCCCGTCGGGCGGGCTGAACTGCGGAGAAAAAGGGTGGGTTCGCCCTTTCTTGAAGTATCCGCTGTTCGCTCCCGATTGGACAAGCCCCGACGACCCGGGCGATGTGCGCCTGCCCCGTAGGTCAGGTGCCCTTTCCCGTTGGGGCACCCGGGCCTGCCCTCGGCCGCGTACCCATGGGCCTGTGCCTGGCGGTTGGCTCATTGCAGGCTAAGGCGCACAGCCCAAATGAGGAGGGTCCATGCCTACATACCTGTCGCCCGGTGTCTACGTCGAGGAACTTGAAGCCGGTGCCCGACCGCTGGAGGGGGTCGGAACTGCGGTGGCCGCCTTCGTCGGTTTGGCCGAGGACGGACCCTTCCACCAACCGACCTTGGTCAGCAACTGGACCCAGTTCGCGGCCACTTTCGGCGGTTTCGTGCCCGGCTCCTACCTGGCCCAATCGGTTTACGGCTACTTCATGAACCAGGGGGGAAACTGCTACGTGGTACGAATCGGCCACGACGATGCCAACGACAACTCGCCGTCCGCGAAGGCCAGGAGAGCCGCCGCCATCCCTCAGGCACAGATCGGTCGCATCAGTGTCCGCGCTCTGGAGGCCGACACCACGCCGGCCGACATATCTGTCGAGATCACTGACGCTGGCGGCGACTCACCCAACGACGAGATGTTCAAGCTGGTCGTCAAGCGGGACGGTGAAGCCGTTGAGGAGTTCGACCGCGCCACCCTGGGTCGAGGGAAGCAAAACGTAGCCACCCTAGTCAACGGCACCTCAACACTCATCCGCATCGAAGATATCGCCCACGGCGCCGATGCGAAGCCGGCAGCGGGGGAGACGGCATTGGTCGAAGCCGCTGCCCCCGCTGCCACGCCAGCAAAGCTCGCCACCGACGACTACGTCGGTGACGTTGCCGAGCGGACTGGGTTCGGCGGCCTCGAGACCGTCGACGAGGTGACCATGCTGTGCGTGCCCGACCTCATGAGCGCCTATCAGCAAGGCTCCATCGACCTCGACACCGTCAAAGCGGTGCAACTGGGCATGATCGCCCACTGTGAGTTGATGGGTGATCGCATGGCCATCCTGGACCCACCGCCAGGCCTGAACGCCCAACAGATCCGCGAATGGCGGGTCGAAGCGGCCGGCTACGACTCGGCATACGCCACGCTGTATTGGCCGTGGATCAAGACCCCCAACCCGGACACCGGGCTGATGGCCAGCATCCCGCCGTCCGGTCACGTGGCCGGGATTTGGGGCCGCAACGACGACACGCGAGGCGTGCACAAGGCACCCGCCAACGAGGTGGTCCACGGCGCGGTCAGCTTGGAGACTCAGATCACCAAGAACGAGCACGATCTCTTGAACCCGGTGGGCATCAACTGTCTGCGGGCCTTCCCTGGCCGCGGAATCCGGATCTGGGGCGCGCGGACGCTCTCCTCTGACCCGGCCTGGCGCTACACCAACGTGAGACGGCTGTTCAACTACCTCGAAGAGTCCATCCTTAACGGCACCAACTGGGCGGTCTTCGAGCCCAACGACGAAGCACTATGGGCCCGGCTTCGGCGCACCATCAGTGCCTTCCTGGTCAATGAGTGGCGCAAAGGGGCACTCTTCGGGGCCACCCCAGACGAAGCCTTCTTCGTGCAGTGCGACGCCGAGACGAATCCGTCGGAAGGCATCGACGCCGGCCAGGTCGTATGCATGGTCGGAGTTGCCCCCGTCAAGCCCGCCGAGTTCGTGATCTTCCGCCTGGCCCAGTTCTCCGGTGGCACCAGTCTCGTCTCAGAGTAAGCACCCACCCGTATGTAGAGAGGTAGCACGTCATGCCATTACCAGAAATGGACTCGGGGGTCGGTCACTCCTTCGGCCTCGAGTTCGACGGAATTCAGATCAAGAGCATCACCGAAGTCAGCGGGCTGAAGATGGAGCAAGACGTCGTTGAGCTCAAGCAAAACGGCGCCGACGGCAAGTACATGATCAAGAAGTTGCCCGGCCGATGGAAGGCCGGGGAGGTCACCCTGACCCGCCCGCTGACGGCAGACACCAGCTTCGAGAAGTGGATCAAGGACTCGCAGTTCGGCAAGATGAAGGACGTTCGCAAGGGCGGAGCAATCGTGATCTACGACTACGAGGGCGCGCCGGTTAAGCGCTACAAGCTGACGGCCGCATGGCCCAAGAGCCTGGAGATCAGCTCCCTGAAGGCCGGTGACACCTCGCATTTGACGGAGAAGATCGTCCTGACCTACGAGCGGCTCGAGGCGGAGTGATGCGCCGCGGGTCCGACCTTGCGACCATATCGACCGACGAGTCAACGAGTGCGAGTCCTGGTCCGACCCGTTCATCCGAGGAGTTCCGCACCGAGTTCACCTTTCACCTCCCCCGCGGGTACGTCGATGGCTCCGGCACGGTCCACCGGGATGGCGTGATGCGGTTGGCCACGGCGCGCGACGAGCTCGTGCCACTGCGAGATGACCGTGTCCGCGAGAACCCGGCATACCTCACCGTGGTTCTGCTGGGCCGAGTTGTCACTCGGATCGGAAGTATCGAAGACGTGCATGCCGGGGTCATCGAAGACATGTTTGCCGCCGACCTGGCCTTCCTACAGGACCTCTACCGCCGCATCAACCAGGAGGGGCACACCCGTGCCGCGGTTGCCTGCCCGTCGTGTGGTCACGCCTTTGACGTCGACGTTGCTGGTGGTCGCCCGGGGGAATCGTGACGTACGCCCCAGACCGTCTGTACGAGGAGGTCGCGTACGTCGCCTATCACTTCCACTGGTCGCGCGAGGAGATCCTCGATCTCGAGCATGCCGAACGGGCTCGATTCGTGAGCGAGATCGGGCAGATCAACGCCCGCCTCAGTCAGGGACGGTGAGCCATGCCTTGGTGGCGATCTCGCACTGATGGACCTCCCGAGCCCGAATGGGACACCCGTGAGAAGGTCACGGGTCGGTATGCAGCGACTACGCCGCGTGACCCTGAGCCAGGTTGGAGATCTCTGCCGGCAGTGCAGCGCAGTATCAACGACATCACTCTGGCGGCACCGCTCACCCGGTTCACCGATGACCTCAGCACGCGACGTTCCTTTAGCCTCATCGGGCCCATGGAGCATCTGGTCGCTTCGGAGGCACCGTCGGGAGTGGTCGACGCGGTGGTTGCTCCACCTTCCCCGGTTCGAATCGCGAGGCCAGATGACCTCACGCTGCGCTCGCAAAGGGTGCGCAGCGCACCAACTCAGGGGCGCCCTCCGTTCCTGCAGCGCGTCATCACCTCACTGACCGAACCGTTTGCCGCTCCGGCCGTCGCCGAGGCAGATGGTCGGGCGACCCCCTCACGTTCCGCAGACCCGGGTCCCCCTGAACCGACGGCTCGGGTGCAGGCTGCGTCTGTAGCATCTTCGCCTCCGCAACTTCCGCAGCCTCCGCTGGTGTCGTCTCTGCCTGGAGCCCCGGTGCAACGTGAACCGTCGACAGCAGGTCTTGCCATACGGCGGCTTCTGGCGGCGCCGGTCATCAGTGCGGTCTCAGCGGTGTCACTTCCCCCACCCGAGCCACGCGCCTTGCCCTCGCTCTCCCGCCTCCTCCCGGCAGCTGCCGAGCCAGAGTCAGAGCCTGTCTCTGCGGAGGTCGGGGAGTTGCCGGACCTTGCGTCCAGCCAGAAACCAATGCCGACCGCTGGCGTAGAGGTGCCAACGGTCGCTGCAGCCCAGTCTGACGTTCCCGGGAGCGAAACCTCTAACCCGGCGGTGGGCACCGGGACCACGTCTGCCGCCGGTGCTCGTGCCGAAGTCTCCAGCACTTCACACCGCGACATCACTTCGACCATCCCGCTGCCCCCAGCGGCAGCTGTGCAGCGGGCAACTTCTCCCGGGCCGTCCTCAAGCGCAGCGGCCGCTCACACAGATCCAGTGACGTCCGCGGCAAGCCAGCCCGAACCTGCACCGCGCTCAGAAACGACGCGGACCAAGACCGAAGCCGTCGCCCCGATCCAACGCTCGACGCCGCGAGATATGTCGGAGTTACCGACACCTACCCATGTGGAGGCAGTAGCCCTTCCCAGGATTCCCCGAGTACCTCATGACCAGGTTCGCCCGGCGGCGCAGGCACCGGCACTGCAAAAGCCGCCGCTGTCCTCACCGAGCATGCCGCTCGGGCTCACCCAGCCGGTCCAGCGCGTAGCCCGTTGCGATGACGCCGGGGCGAAGGAAAGTCGGACCGAGCCGGGGCCCACCACATGGAGCCGGGTCCTCCCCTCCGACGCATCCGGTCCGTTGCGCCAGATCCAGCGGGTCACGACGCCCGACGTCCAAGCGGAGTTGTTCCACCAGCACACGGGTGTGAAGACTGTCCTCACCGACCAGACCTCGGCCCCCCACGCGGCCCCGGACCCCGACACAACCCCGGTCCCCCACGCGACGCCGCTGCCGCAGACATCCCTGTCGTTGGCGGTGCAACGCGTCGAGCACACGCAACCATCTCAGCCGCACATCGTTTCGGCCCCCGACGCCCAGCCGTTCGGCCAGTCGCGGCACCGCGATTTCCAAGTCGACTCGCTCCACCCCGGCGAGCGCGGTCAGCACACGATCACAGAGGTGGCCAGACCTATCGCCCGCGTTGTCCCACAGGTCCAGCGACGCATCAAGCCCAACGCTTCGGCGGCCCCACAACATGGTGGCGACGCACCCCCCGCCCCCCACGCGACCGACACTCACGAGGCCGTCCGCAGACTGCCGCTAGCCCAGATGTTCTCCTCGGATCCGCCCGCCGAGAACGTCCCGCGAGACGACTCAACGAGCGAGGGTCCGGCCACGCCACTGGCCGTCCAACGGGTGAGCGACGAGCAACCGGGTATGGCGGCGATGGCACCGGTTGTCAGCAGAGCTCCAGCCACCGAGACCGGCTCCATCGCGCCTCCACTCGAGCAAGCCGCCGCCGCAACAGAGGCGTCAACAGCCGGCGGGGCGGGCATCGACATCGATGAGCTCGCTCGGCAACTGTTCGGCCCGCTCTCGGCTCGGCTCCGATCTGAACTATGGCTGGACCGCGAGCGCGCTGGTATGTCGATCGAGTTGCGGAGGTGACGGGCCGTGGAAGATGAGGAACCACCCGTGACCACCTGTTGGCGCGTCTCGATCGACGGACACGCGTTGGGGTCCTTCATCAGCTGCGAAGGCTTGGGGTTGGAAGTTGTCCTGGAGCAGCGCGAAGAGGGTGGAAACAACGGGTTCATTTGGCAGATCCCCACCCGGATCAAGTTCAGCAACATCAAACTGTCGCGGCCAGTGTGCAAGGACACCAAGAATGTCCTGCAGTGGCTGGCTGGCATGGCTCTCAAGGTTGAGTCGCAGACGGCCAGCATCCAAGCGATGACCGCAGACAACAACTGCGTCGTTGATTGGAGTCTGAGCGGAGTGGTGCCCGTGCGGTGGACCGGGCCGAGCCTGAATGCGGACTCCCCGAAGGTGGCAACGGAGACCATCGAGCTCGCGCATCACGGATTCTCTGTGAAGGGAGAGGGCTGATGGTCTCTCCCATCGGACTCAAGACTGCCAGCCCGGACAAGAAGCTGAGCACGCCGGCACCTACGGGGACCGCCGCGGCGTTGACGAGCAAGTCATCCCCACCCGCGCAGATGACACGTGCCTCGCTCAAGCTCTACGACGCCAATGCCGCAGCCGCCGGCACGGGTGCCAAGCTGGGAGCCGAACGTGACCAGGTCGAGTTCCAGTTCAACCCCAAAGAGGTCACTATCGCGAAGTCGGCGAAGTGGGGACGCGATCCGAACGCCAGCGCCCAGACCGCGGGGCCGCCTGAGTTCAACGGAGCAGAGCCATGCAAGCTCACCCTGGAGATGTTCTTCGATGCAACGGCGACGCACGACGGGAGTGTGGTGGCCACCGTGGAGCGACTGCTCGCGTGTTGTGTCCCCACTGAGGAAAGCAGCGGGAAGGACAAGCCGACCCCTCCCCTGGTCATGCTCGAATGGGGCAAGATTTCCAGCTTTCCGGCCTTCGTGACATCGGTCACAGCCAAGTACACGCTCTTCAGCGCGGACGGTATGCCGATCCGAGCCGTCTGCTCCGTCGCTCTGGAAGAGATGCCGGACGAGGCGTGGCGGCAAAACCCCACCTCCGGTGGATTGTCGGCGCGACGAGCCCACCACGTCATCGACGGCGACTCGTTGGCCTCCATCGCCTATGCCGAGTACGGCGACCCCACCCTGTGGCGTGATGTCGCGTCGTTCAACGACATCGATGATCCACTCCGGCTACCTCGCGGCTCGGTGTTGTTGTTGCCTGCTCCCGAAGATCTTGTCGGGCGGTGAGTCATGCCGATCAGCAGCACCCTGCTCGTCGAATGTGACGGTGCCGCGTTGGATGCCGAGATCGCCAGCCTCCTGGAGTCGGCCGTAGTCGACGACAGTCAGCGCCTGCCCGACATGTTCACCTTGCGCTTCCGGGATGCTGGCCGCCAAGTGCTCAGCCGCGTCAACGTGCAGATCGGGTCCCTCGTGCGACTCTCGGTCCTGACCGCGCAGGACCAAGCAGCCACTCTCCTCTTGGAGGGAGAGGTGACCGCTTTGGAAGCTGACTTCGACGCCGGTGGCACCTTCACCCTCATCCGCGGCTACGACCCGGCGCATCGTCTTTTTCGTGGGCGTCGCACAGAGTCTTACACCCAGGTCACAGCATCCGACATCGTGAAGACCGTGGCTGGACGAGTGGGCCTGCGGACCGGCACGGTGCAGTCGACCAGCACCGTCTTCGACCACGTTTCTCAGGGAGGGTGCACGGACTGGGAGTTCTTGGAGTCCGTGGCCCGCGAAGTCGGCTATGACATCAGTGTGCGTGAGGGCAAACTCGACTTCCGGTCCCCCTCGAGCGCCGGGGGGGCACCGTCGCCGAGCAGCAGTGAGGCTCCGGCCCCCTTGGTCCTGCGCCGAGGAACGGATCTGCTGCGGTTGCGGGCGGTCCAGACCTCGGCTCAGCAGGTCAAGGAGGTCGAGGTCCGTGGCTGGGATGTCACCAGCAAACAGGCACTGACCGCCACGGAACCAGCACATACGACCCGTATTGATCTGCCCGACTCCTCCCCTCAAGACATGGCGTCGGCATTCGGCGACCCGACATACGTTTCCACCGATGTGCCCTACGGCACTCAGGCGGAGGTCAGCGCTGCCGCCCAGTCCCTCGCTGAGGAAGTGGCCGCTAGCTTCGCCGAGCTTGAAGGCGTGGCCCGAGGCAACCCGCATATCCGAGCCGATGCCGCGATCAGTGTCGACCAGATGGGCTCGCCCTTCGACGGCAAATACACGGTGACCTCGTCCGTTCACCGCTTCGAACCGGCATCTGGCTACACCACGTCGTTCACGGTCTCGGGATCGGCCGACCGGAGTCTGTTCGGACTGACCCAAAGTGGGCCGCCCCGGCACGGTCCTGCTGGCGTCGTGGTCGCCGTGGTGACCGACGTCAGTGACCCCGCGGAGTTGGGCCGCGTGCGCGTCAGCCTTCCCTGGCTCTCCGACGACTTCGTGTCCGCCTGGGCTCGGACCATGCAACTCGGTGCGGGTCAGGATCGCGGCATGATGATGTTGCCGGAAGTCGGCGACGAGGTGCTGGTGGCCTTCGAGCAGGGCGATTTCCGCCGTCCGTACGTCTTGGGCGGGCTTCACAACGGCGTGGATGTGCCCTCCAGTGGCGGCATCCCGTTGGTGGATGGCGGCACCGGCGCAGTCAACCGTAGGTCGCTCGTCTCCCGCCAGGGCCACCGCATCGATCTCGTGGACCAGGATGGCACGGCCGAAGGAATCGAGTTGGCCAGCGCTGACGGGCAACTCGTGGTCACGCTCGATGGCACCCAAACCAGACTCACGCTGCACAGCGACGGGACCGTCCTTATCGAAGGAAGCCAGGGGATCGTCGTCGACGCAGCCACGTCCAACTTGGAACTCAAAGGTGCACAGATCGCCATCAATGCCACCCAGGGCGTCAGCGTGGACGGTGGTGGCGGCAATGTCTCTGTCACTGCGGGTGCTCAACTCTCGCTGACCGGTCAGATGACGAAGCTGGAGGGCAGCGCCAACACAGAAGTCAAAGGCGGCGCGATGTGTTCAGTCTCGGCCGCCATGGTCCGGATCAACTAGTCGAGGAGGAGACATGCCACCAGCAGCACGAGTCGGCGACCCGACCGGTCATCCTGGAGTGTTGGGGCCCCCGGGGTGCCCCACCGTCTTGATCGGCGGCATGCCGGCCGCCACGGTCGGCACTCCACATCTGTGTTCCTTCCCTCCCCCGGCCGTACACCCACCCACGGCCGTTATTCCGCCTGGCTGTCCAACAGTCCTCATCGCGGGTATGCCGGCCGCCCGGATGGGCGATATGTCAGGCTGCGGAGCACCGATCATCGTCGGCCTACCCACCGTCATGATCGGGGGCTGAGATGAACGTCGACTTCATCGGGGCAGGTTGGGCCTTCCCCGTCGCCACCGATGCCACTGGTGGGATTGCGTTGGTCAGTCGTGACCAAGAACTCAAAGAGTCGATCCAGTTGATCTTAGGCACCGCTTTGGGTGAGCGCCCCATGCGCCCAGAGTTTGGGTGTCGCATCCACGATCGGGTTTTCGGAGTGGGCACCTCCGCACTGGCAGGCCAGGTGGCTGGCGACGTGCGGGAGGCGTTGACCCGGTGGGAACCACGCGTCGATCTGTTGGACGTGACCGTCTCCTTCGACCCCGCGGAAGCCAGCCGGCTCTACATCGATATTGCCTATCGGGTGCGTGGGCTCAACGACCCGCGCAACCTCGTCTTCCCGTTCTATGTCATCCCCGAACACGAATAGGACAGATCATGCTGCCTGCCCCGAACCTGGACGACCGCCGCTTCCAGCAACTGGTCGACGACGCGAAGCGGTCAGTGCAGCAGAAATGCCCGGAGTGGACGGACCACAATGTGTCCGATCCCGGTGTCACGCTCATCGAAGCTTTCGCCCACATGGTCGATCAGGTGATTTACCGCCTGAATCGCGTTCCCGACCGTCACTACGTCAAGTTCTTGGAGCTCATCGGGGTGGAGTTGCGGCCCCCGTCAGCGGCGAGGGGCACGGTGACGTTCTGGCTGTCGGCACCGCAACCTCAGCCAGTCCTAGTCCGGACCGGCACCGAGGTGGCGACCGCCCGCACAGATCTGCACAATCCCATCGTCTTCTCGACTCTGGAAGATCTCCAGATCGTGCCCACCTCCTTTGCTCGGTCGGGCATGCACCCCGCCGGAGGGACTGCTGTGGAGACGACCGGCGGCCTGGACTCAGGCCACGGTTTCACCTGCTTCTCAGATGTGCCGGCCGTCGATGATGCCCTGCTTATTGGGTTGAGCGAAGCAGCGCCGTCGTGTGCAGTGTTGCTTCGTCTGGACTGCGCAGTAGCGGGTGTCGGTGTCGACCCCCGGCGTCCCCCGCTGGTCTGGGAGGCCTGGAACGGCACAGGGTGGAGCGCGTGTGAGATTGACCGGGATGAGACCGGTGGCCTCAACCGTCCCGGTGATGTCGTGCTGCATATACCCACAAGCCATGCGCCCTCGATCATCGCCCGACAACGAGCAGGATGGCTGCGATGTCGGTTGGTGGATGCCGGCCCCGACCGGCCCACCTACACCGCGGCGCCCCTCATCCGATCTGTCACCGCCAGCACGATTGGGGGCAGCGCACCCATGCTGCACGCTCAGGAGGTTCGGGGCGATCCATTGGGCCACTCCGACGGCACGCCTGGCCAACGGATGAGCCTGTCCCGGCGTCCGGTCGTGCCGTCAGCGGGGCAGACCACGCTCGAGGTGGAGGTCGGTTCCGAGACTCAGTCATGGCAGGAAGTGCCGCACTTCGCTCTATCCGGGCCCGGGGATCATCATTTTCGGATAGCGGCCCACGACGGCGAAGTGCACTTCGGCCCCGCCGTGCGTCAACCCGATGGGAGTCTGCGCTACTACGGCGCGGTGCCACCCAAGGGGGCCAACATCGTGGCGGGGAGTTATCGGACCGGTGGCGGACGAGCCGGCAACGTAGCGGTCGGTCAGATCAGGGTGTTGAAGACATCGGTGCCCTACGTCGCACGGGTGGAGAACCGAGCTGCGGCTATCGGTGGCTCGGAGCCGGAGAGCCTTGAGGACGCCAAGGTCCGTGGGCCGTTGCTGCTGCGATCGCGAGGCCGCGCAGTCACCGCCGAGGACTTCGAGGGACTGGCACGCGAAGTTGCCCCGGATGCCGCTCGCGTCCAGTGCGTGGCTGCCGACCGTCCGGAGGATGCCGGTGGAATCCGCCTCCTGGTGGTGCCGCATGTGGCAAGCGATGAGGTCGGCCGAGTCCGGCGGACTGCGCTGGATCCCCCGGAGGCGACGCTGGCTCGGATCAGCGAACGACTCGACGAGCGCAGACTGGTGGGCACCCGGTTGGCCGTGGTTCCTCCCGAGTACGTGTGGTTGACCGCGGTCGTCAGCCTCAGCGCCCGCCCGCGTGAAGATCGGGACGCCGTTCAAACCGATGTCTTACGCGCGCTCTACCGGCACTTTCACCCGCTCATCGGCGGTCCACATGGCAATGGGTGGCCGTTTGGCCGGGCTGTGCAGGCTCATGAGGTCAACGCTGCCCTCGCTGGCGTCCAGGGCGTTGACATGTCTCAGGAGGTCAGTGTCGCGCTCTTCCCCGCCGAAGCCGACACGGGACGTCGTCAGGCAGCAGTTGCCAGTGTTGAGATCCCTGCAACGGCGTTGATCTACTCCTATGAGCACCAAGTTCGGGTGCGCACATGAGAGGCCCCATCGACAACCTGGTCAGCCCACATGCGCTGGGTGAGACTCTGCCGGCGATGTATCGAGACCGTCTCTTCGTCCAACAGCTGTGCGCGGGTCTGGACGAGACGCTTGCTCCGGTGCTGGCCGTGCTCGACAACCTGCCCGCATACCTGGATCTCTCCACCACCCCCGAGGACATGCTGGCCTGGATGTCACAGTGGTTAGGGCTCAACATAACCGGCAACCTTCCTGTCGCGCGTCAGCGTGAGTTGCTTCACGTCGCGACAGAGATGCACGGCTGGCAGGGCACCGCCCGGGGTATCCGGCTTGCGCTCGAAGCAGTGTTCGGCATCGAGGTAGAGGTGAGCGACTCCGGGGGGTCGACCTGGTCAAGCGATCCCGACACCGCGCTACCGGGTGAAGGCGTAGCGTCGGTGATGGTGCGCATCCCCTCCGGGACCGTGTCCGAGGAGGACCTCGAGACCATCACTGCGTTCGTTCAGACCCTGAAGCCCGCCCATGTGAGGCATCAGGTCCAGGTGTCCTGACCCATCGCTGCGGTGCACTGGCAGCCTGGGCAAAGGACCTCGGCGTCGAGATCTCGGGAAGGTCCAAGTGCTCTCGAGCCTCGGTATGTCGGGCCCGGGCGTGGGCAGCAGCACTGTAGTCGCCGTCGGCTTCGTGGAGTTGGGCCAGCAGCACCCAGGCGCAGTCCTGATACTGGTCGAGCTCCAAAGCCCGACGCGCGGCCGCGATCCCATTTCCCGGCTGGTTCCATCGCAGGCATGCGCGTGCTACCTCGACGGCATACCCAGCGGCCACCTGGCGCAGGCGGTCGCGCTCGAGGACCACCCACTCGGCGTACCCCACCTCTGGCAAGAGCTCACCGCGGTAGAGGTTGAGCGCAGCGACAGCCTCATCCATCCCCAGCGAGGCCGAGTAGCTCCGTAACAGTGTTGAGTTCCACCGAACCCCATCCTCGAAGGTGGTGGTGTCAAGAACGGCACCCTCGACGTGCAGTCTGTAGGAGTCCCCGCGTCGTTGTACGACATCCCCTCCCAGCCCAGCCGCCGCCAAGACCTTTCGAACGCTGGAGACGGCGACCTGCAAACTGCGGTTCGCGCGCGGCAGCGCAGCTCCCGGCCAGAGCATGTCGGTCAAGCGCTCTCGGTGCACATCCCGGTCGTGAAACAGTGCTAGCGCCATCAAGAGCGTGCGTGCTCGCGGTCGCAGCAATGCCAGGTCCACCCTCCCGCTGGGGGTGACGATGGCGAACTCAGCGAGGCACTCCACCGTGACCTCACGACGCCTCGGCACTAACCCGGTGGATGCGTTTGCGTGCGCTTGTGACAACTTCACTGCGACATGACGTATGCCGTCGAGGTCATCGATGCCGACGTGATGCGCCGTCCGTTCCAGGTGTTGCCAGCGAGCCGGCGAGCCGGTGGGGTCATCGTGGGCCCGCCAGGCTTCCTCGAGAGCCTCCACCCACAGCTGCAACACGGGCGCATCCAACGCCACAGCAAGCTGCCTCGCCGAGTCATGAAAGTCACGTTCGGCCGCCGGGTCACCAATCCGTCCAGCCGCGATGCGGGCACCGATCAGCACGACCAGCTCGCCCCACGCGTCGCCGTCTTGCCGGCAGGACTCGATGACGTTGCGGCACGCGTCCAAACGCCAGCGCTCATCCGAGAGAGCCGCGATCACACACGCCTGGACTCCCTGCGCGACTCTCTCTAGCCAGGGGTACCCCTCAACCTCACTAGCCAACGAGACTTCTTCCAACGGACGTGTGGGATCGCTGTCTGATGAGTCTCGACACTGCAGCACCGCCCCGATCAGTGATGCCGCCAACCGCTCCCACGAACGTGGTGGGCTGCTGAGGGCGACTCGAGGCAACCGTTGTTCAGCCAGATCGAGGTCACCTCGCAAACACAGACCGATGTCGTAGGACAACTCTTCACCGGGTGAAGCGATCGCGCGATGCTCGATCAGGGCATCACCGCGACGCGTGACGTTGCGGATGGCCGCCAGACCCCGATGCAAATCCAGCCGGGGTGGTGCCCGATCGCTCGACCGAGGCAAGAGCAACGTCACCATCGCCCGTTCGGTGGCACAGCGCTGCCGTGCCTGCGGATCATCAAATTGCTCTTCGACCTCGCGAAAAGCGGCGACCGAAGCCTCGAGCGATCCGCGGTGGAAGAGGCGCCGCGCGCGGGCGAGGGCAAGCCAAGGGTCATCCGGGACCGACTCGTTGCTCAGGCGTGACCGGACGGAATCTCTATCGATGGACAAGAGCGAAGGGCTTTGCTGGATGACACGCCCCACCGACGCCCAGTCGCCTGCATGAGCATAGGCGCGCACACTGTGGTGGACATGGCCGGCGTCCTCGAGCAAGCCACCGGCGGCGTGCAGCAGCGCATCGAGATCGTGCCCGCTCAATTCTTCGGTGAGGAGGACCTCGAGATGGTTCCGCAGCACCTGGTGATACGCGTAGGTCAATCCGCCATCGGTGCTCGTGGTGAAGAAGTGCTCACGCTCCAGATCTCGCAACACCTGCTCACTATTACCCTGCTGCAACAGCGCGTCGCACAGCGGTCCGCTGAGTACGCCCAGAACGCTGGTGCGCATCAGGAAGTCGCGCCGCTCGGCGCCGAGACCGTCGAGCACGTTGCGCGTCAGGTACGAGCGGATGAGTCTGCACCGGCCGTTGAGCTCTTTGACGCCAGCTTCACGTTCCGTTCGGCTTCGTTCACGCACCGAGAGATGGAACAGCTGCATCCCGGCCGCCCATCCCCCCAACCGTCGCGTCAAGAGCGCCGACGACTCCGGAGACAGTGGCTCTCGATAGATGTTGCGGAAGAGATCCTCGACCTCCCAGCTGCGAAAGCGCAGATCATCGCCGTCGAGCTGGAGCAACTGACCCGAGGCGAGAAGCCGAGAGGTGTCGAACATGGGCGGTCGCCGCGCCGCCAGCAGAAACCGGAACGAGGGTGAATGCTCGTGGAGCAAACGGCCAAGGGCACGTTCAGCATCGCTTCCAGCGAGTTCATGCACGTCGTCAACGACGAGCAAGACTGGTCGCTGGGACAGCGGTCGCCCCGCGGATTCGGGGCGATTCGTTCGCGCCACCTCCGCGGCTAGTACGGGGGAAACGGGCAGCAGAGCTTGACGCAGACGATCAACGAACGCCTCCTGCGACTGCTCTTCAGGGCGGGCGCTGAGCCACACCACCGGACACGATGCCCTGGAAACGAGGTGACTGAGGAGCGTGGTTTTGCCGGAGCCTGCGGGGGCAGTCACGAGGCCGATGCCCGGCCCGGATGGGTCCCACACTGGGCAGGTGAGACGCTCTCGGATGAGGCCAGGTAGCGGCGTCTCGGGGCAACCGCGTTGACTCACAGTGCTACACCGCTTCCATAGAAGGGTCCGTCATCGGGTGGAGAGCACGAGCACTACGCCCTGATACGTCAGCCCCGCCACCAACTCCTCATAGGTCGAAATCCGACTCCGCTGAAATCACCGCCACATCAGTGGTATCCGGTCCCTCGAGGACGGAGCCATTGCCGACCGCCAAAGGGTCGAGCAGATTGTCAACCTCGAAGGCGTCGGTCAGACCGTCTCCGTCGGTGTCGACCACGTTCCCGTCGGTGCCCAGGGCGAACTCCATGGAGTCGCTGAGCCCATCGAGATCGGTGTCTGCCCGGTTCGGGTCCAAACCCAAGATCCCCTCGACGTGGTCAGAGAGGCCATCGGCATCACTGTCCTTGATGCCGTCACGGGCGTTCTCTGCGAACTTCCCGTGGCCAACCACCCCGGCGATCCCCACGAGCTCACCCGCATCGGAGCCGGCTGCGTACTCGTAGGCGTCCGACTGCCCATCATCATCGGTGTCGCGGCTCAACGGATCTGTGTGACTGCGCAGTGCCTCAAAGGCGTCGTCAAGGCCGTCGTCGTCCGTGTCGGTCAATTCCGGGTCAGTGCCGGCGAGAAGCTCGAAGGCGTCGGTCAAGCCATCAGCATCGGCATCCTTCAGCGCTTCCAACGGTCTTCCGGAATACATCTGGTCGAACCCCAAGGCTCTCGGCTGCAAGGGTGTTGAGGCATTCTGAACTCCATCAAAGGTGAAACTGCCGTCTTCTAAACCGGGGATGACACCGGCGTAATTGAACCGGTCTCCGGCTTGGCGTATCTGCACTCCACCTTCCGGCAAAGCTTCGATGGTGCGCCCATCGCCCAGACTGATGGCGACATGTGATCCAGGCGTGCGTGGCCCGCCCGTGGGCTCCTCGCGAAAGTAGAATAGCAAGGCACCCTTGGTATGAATTGCTTGGGAGACATCGAGCAGACGATCCTGGGATTTGAGATCGAGATATTGCCCCTGAGAGCTCCCCTTGATCGAAATTCCGCTCTGACTCATGGCCCATTGGGCGAGATCCGAGCAGTCGAAGAAGTCAGGGTCACGGTCGGTGGGATCTGAATCAGCGCTGAATACGTAGGGATCCCCCAATTGCCGTGTGGCAGCCTCGATGGCGTTATCTGCCCGGGTCGACGATGCGAGTTGTGGCGCTGCAGTATCGAGTGTATGCACAGTGCGAGTCGTTCCCCAGGGCGCTTGACCAGCAAGCAGCCGTGCCGACTGCACACGATCGTCGCCTGGGGTGCTTGGTGACCGATCCCCTGTTGATGGCGTTGAGCCATCCCTCCCGAGTGCGGGCTCAGTGTCCAGTCCCTCCCCTGTGTCTGGGCTCAACGGATCCGTTCCGTAGGTGGACTCCACCATGTCTGAGAGTCCGTCACGATCGCTGTCCCCCCGAGCCGGGTCGGTGCCCAGGGCTATCTCCATGGAGTCGGACAGGCCGTCTTCGTCAGAGTCGGTGACCGTGGAGTCGCTGCCGGAAACGGCGAACTCATAGCCGTCGCTGAGGCCATCGTCGTCGGTGTCCGCCACGTCGACGTCAGAGCCCACCCACCTCTCGAAGTGGTCGGTCAAACCGTCGCCGTCAGCGTCGGTGACCTCTTGTAACGATGTCCCGGCAACCTCCTCGTAGTAAGAAGGGAGTTGCTGCTCCACCGGAGCACTGAACTCGGACGCGGGGAGCGCCTCGGTGGGGGCAGCGTCATATCCCGAGACGCCGCTCCAATCCCCTGGCTGCCCGGTTGCCTGCTCTACATCGTCTAGGTAGCTGCGATAGTCCCTGCTCGTACCTCGATGGATCTCGTGAGTGGTTGTCCAGGGCCGCATGTCGGTTCCGTGCTTGGATATCTCGTACGCTGCGCGAGCATTGACCAGTGGATCGCTCAGGTCACCCCAATCATTGGATCGCACGTTCGGGTCGACGTTGATCTGCCACAGCCCTCGCGAATCCTCTCCCAAGGAATTGTGGGCACCCGTTTCTCCGCTGGATTCGGCCAAAGCAATCGCTGTCCAGGTGCTTGCTTGCTCAGGCGAGAAACCGGCCGCCCGCGCAGCCTCGTAGATCGCGGGGATGGACAACACACCCACTTTGCACACCTCCTGGGCTGACCCCTTGAAAACCGCGTGTGGGTCGCTCGCCTCATTCTAGGGAAAGCGCCACCCGTTGTGCCACAACATTTGCCTTCCCCCAAGCCACCGAGCGCTTGACGAGGAGTTGTGCCAGGTCTAACGTACAACCCAATGGTTGTACGTCTAGCACTCAGTGACGCCGAGGTCGACCGGATCTTCCGGGCCCTGGCCGACGCAACACGCCGGGACATTCTGCGCCGCACCCTCGCAGGTGAGGCTTCGGTGTCTGCCCTAGCGGCGGCATACGACATGTCGTTCGCCGCTGTGCAAAAGCACGTGGCCGTGCTGGAAGGAGCCGGGCTCGTGACCAAAGAAGCACGAGGTCGCGAGCGAGTCGTACGCGGTGCTCCCGATGCCCTCGCACGCGCCCGCGACCTGCTCGATCAGTACGAAGACATCTGGCGCGCGCGCATCTCGCGTCTGGATGACCTCCTTGCCGACAATTCACAGAACTGAAAGGCCCCATCATGCCCATCACCACTGTCACCAAGGACCCCATCGCTCTGACGATGACCGTTGTCGCTGACTTCGCCGTGCCGGTCGCCCGCCTCTGGCAGGCCTACACCGACCCACGGCAGCTCGAAAAGTTCTGGGGACCTCCGACCTATCCGGCCATCTTCACCCGCCACGACGCCGCCCCGGGGGGCCGCTCCGCCTACGCGATGACCGGCCCGGAGGGCGATGTGTCCCGCGGCTACTGGCACTGGCTCTCGATGACACCGCACCAGTCGTTCGAGGTGCTCGACGGCTTCGCCGAGGCTGACGGCTCGCCCAACGTCGAGATGCCGTCGATGCGCATGGTGTTCGCCTTCGAGCCGACCCCCCAGGGCACTCGGGTCACGACGACCACCTACTTCAGCACCGCCGAGGAGCTCCAGAGCCTCATCGAGATGGGTATGGAGGAGGGGACGAAGGAGGCCATGTCGCAGATGGACGGCGTGCTCGCTGACCTGCAGACCTTCGCCTCGCAGCGACCGACCATGACCCAGATCCTCAGCGACACCCAGGTCCGCGTCAGCCGCACCATCCACGGATCCCAGGAGCTCGTCTGGCGCGCACATCACGAGAAGGAGCTCTTGCAGCAGTGGCTGTTGGGGCCGGACGGTTGGACCATGCCCGTTTGCGATGTCGCCGTCGAGGTGGGCGACACCTACCGCTACGAGTGGGAGAACGGGGAAGACCGCTTCGGCTTCGAAGGAGAGCTCGTGGAGTCCGCGCCGTTCACCCGCTCGGTCACCACGGAGCGGATGATCGGCATGCCGGGCGAGGGCACCGTCAACGAGATGACCTTGACTCCGCTCGAGGACGGCACCTTGCTCACCATCCTGATCACCTATCCGAACATCGAGGTCCGCGACATGGTGCTCGGCACTGGCATGGCGGACGGTATGGAGACCAGCTACCAGCGCTTGGAGGCCAGTGTGCTCACGGCGGCTTAGGTCGTCGTGGCAGGCTGACCGTATGGATGAGCACGAGGAGTGGGACGAGCGGTATGCCGAGTCGGACCGGATCTGGAGCGGCGAGCCCAATGGAGCGCTGATCGCCGAGGTCAGCGGTATGGCCCCGGGCCGGGTGTTGGACGTAGGCTGCGGTGAAGGCGCGGACGCCATCTGGTTGGCTCAGCAAGGATGGACGGTGACGGCACTGGACGTGTCGACCGTCGCGTTGGAGCGTGCTCGAGCACACGCCGCTGTGGCCGAGGTCGACGTGCAGTTCGTGCACAGCGGCTTGCTGGACGCAGACTTCACGACCGGTTCCTTCGATCTGGTGTCGGCGCTCTATCCGGCTCTTCGGCATACCCATGAGCACGACACCGAAGGGGTCCTGCTCGATCTGGTCTCCGGCGAGGGCACCGTCCTGTTCGTGCATCACGTCCTGGACCACGACCACGACCAGGGCGACGAAGCCCCCCGTTTCGATCCCGCGGACTACGTCGGCGTGGACGACGTCCGGAAGCGATTGGACTCACCCTGGATCGTGGACGTCGATGAGGAACGGGATCGGGCCATCACCGGTGGCGGAGGAGCCCACCACGTCCGAGACCGGGTGCTACGAGCTCATCGAGACCACCAAGACGCTCTTCCGGCCCGGTCGTAGCCTTCCCCATCGCTTCCCACACCCGATGCGGCGTGGTCGGCATATCGATATTGAGAACTCCGAGGTAGGAGACCGCGTCGACGACCGCGTTCCACACGGACGCCGTCGAAGCGGTCGCGCCCGCCTCTCCGATACCTTTGAGTCCCAAGGGGTTCCGGTCGGTCGGAGTTTGGGTCCGTCGCGTCTCGAAGGGGGGTAGGTCGCGGCTTCCCGGCATGAGGTAGGTAGCCAGGTTGCCCGAAATATTCGTCCCGGTGTCGTCGAAGAGGACTTCCTCGAAAAGCGCCTGTCCGACGCCTTGAGCGATCCCACCGTGCACCTGCCCCTCGAACAGGACGGGATTCACGATCGTTCCGGCGTCATCCACCGTGAAGTGCTGCAGCAGTCGCGGAGCCCCCGTCTCGATGTCGACCTCGACCACCGAGAGATGTGCGCCGAAGGGGTAGGTGGAACCCCTGGCCTCGTAGTCCTGCTCGGCCCAGAACCCGCCTCCGCCGGCCGAGCGGGCCAACCGGCCCCAGGGGATGGCCGAGCCAGGTGCTCCCACCACGCCCACGCCCTGCCCTGGGTGCACCAGGACATCCTGGAGATCCGCCTCAAGATGCGCGGCCGCCAATCGGCGAGCTTGGTCGAGCACCTGAGT
This sequence comes from Ornithinimicrobium sp., assembly GCA_049646465.1. Classification (GTDB taxonomy): domain Bacteria; phylum Actinomycetota; class Actinomycetes; order Actinomycetales; family Dermatophilaceae; genus Ornithinicoccus. The sequence goes on along the minus strand of JBARVW010000013.1, from coordinate 1,748 downwards.
GGCGACGGCGCTCACCGCACTACCTCCAACCTGCAGTGAGCGTGATCCGCCCGTCCCAGCCCCCCGAGCGATGCGGGCGGTGTCGGACTGGACGACGCGGACCTCATCCAGGCTTACCCCGAGCAGGGCACAGATCAGCTGAGAGTATGCGGTTTCGTGTCCTTGTCCATTTGAACAGGTCCCGCTGAAGACGGTCACCACTCCGTCGTCACCGACCTCACACGCTGCGTACTCGCTCCCGAACCCTGTCCACTCGACGTAGCTGCACAGGCCGATCCCGAGCTGCGCTGACTCCCGACGTTCGCGCCGAGCCGCCTGCTCGGACCGCAGCGCGCTGTAGTCCGCCTCGCGCAGGACGGCGTCGAGTGCCGCCGCATAGTCGCCGGAGTCGTAGCCAGCACCCGTCACCGTCGTGTGCGGCAACGTGGCGATGAGATTTCGGCGCCGGACTTCAGCCGGGTCCATGCCGATCTTCCCCGCATAGAGATCGATGGCGCGTTCGATGAGAGCGGTGGCCTCCGGGCGTCCCGCGCCCCGGTAGGGCCCCATCGGTGTGGTGTTCGTCACCGCGACCCGATATCTGAAGTCGACCTTCGCGATGTCGTACACCCCGCAGCTCATCAGGCCTGTGAGCGAAGGCAGGAAGGTCGCCGCTGACGGGTAGGCGCCTCCGTCCGCGACCAGCGCCACCTCCAACCCCGTGACCCGGCCCTCTCGGGTGCCAGCCAGGGACACCTGCTGCCTCTGGCCTCGGCCATGGGTCATCGACACCATGCTCTCGGACCGAGACTCCACGAACCGCACCGCACGCCCGAGCCGGCGTGCCAAGGCGACCATCAGCACCGACTCGGGACGAAGCGTCAGCCTCGCGCCGAATCCGCCTCCGACGGCGCTCGCCACCACCCGTAGGCGTTCCGGCTCGAGGCCGAGACAGGCGGCGATGGCGTCCCGATGGGTATGGGCTGTCTGCGTGGGGGTCCAGAGCACAAAGGAGCCCTCGCTCCCCGGGTCCGGGGCCGCCAGACCAGCGTCAGGCTCCATCGGCACGGCCGCGACCCGCTGGTTGACGAAGCTGCCTCGGACGACAACCTCGGCCCCCGTGAGCGCGTCACCGTCGCAGTTGCCAGCACTGCCGGAGGCAGCAAGGTTGCCGTTCCGGGCGTCGGCAAAGAGGACGGGTGCCTCTGCGGACAGCGCGCGCTCGGGGTCGAGCACCGGCTCCAGCGGGTCGTAGGTCACATCGACCAGCTCGGCCGCGTCGACAGCCTCAGCCCGTGTCGTCGCAACCACCACAGCCACGATCTCACCGACGAAGCGCACCACATCGCCGGCGATCACGGGGCGCCGCATCGCGTCCGGGTCGGTGCCCGGATCCAGCCGCCCCAGGCGCAGGTCGTCGGCCGTGAAGACGCCCACCACCGAGGGCAGAGCGACGGCCGCCGCCACATCCACCGACAAGATCAGTGCGTGCGGATAGAGAGACCGGACACAGACGGCGTGGAGCGCGTCGGCGTGCGGCACATCGTCGGTGTAGTCACGGGAGCCGCGGACCAGCTCGGCATCTTCGACCCGGCGTGCGCTCTCACCCGGCATGGACATCCCAGAAGTGTGCTCTGGACTCGCTGTCAGCGCCAGTGCTTTCAGCGAAAGAACACAGGAAGTAGAATCCCATGTTCACCGAATGGCGCTGCACCACCATTCGATCAAGAGCATGACAGCATTCTTGAGTGGACGTGAAGGGACTCGAA
>JBARVW010000012.1:0-92559 GCA_049646465.1 Ornithinimicrobium sp. | reverse complement strand
CCCGGAAGCTAAGCCCTTCAGCGCCGATGGTACTGCACTGGTGACGGTGTGGGAGAGTAGGACACCGCCGGACAACCATTCAACCGTGAGCCCTGACACCCCACAAGGTGCCAGGGCTCACGGCATTCCCCTGTGTCCAAGGGCAGAGCGGTAGTCTTGTCGATGGTGTTCGGATAGGGCAGTCTGGCTGGGCGTCCGGGTTCCGTGGTGTCGTGATGCCGCAAGAGCAAAGGTCTGGGACGTCGGCCCGGAGGGCTGTCGTTTCATCTATAGAGGAGCACCGTGAGCGATTTCAATGGCCGAGACAGGCCCTCCCGTGAGGGACGAGGACGAGACCCTCGGTCCGCTGGCGGAGGTCGTGGTGGCGGCGAGGGACGCAGCGGCCCGCCGCATGGGGTGGGACGTGGAGCCCAGCGGTCCACGGACCGTGGTGGCTCTGGGGCGGGTCGTTCCGGTGGCCATGGACCCTCAAGAGTCCCCGAGCCGGAGATTCCCGAGCACCTGACTGCGGACTTGGCGGACCGCTCCATACATCGTGAGTTGCGCACCCTTTCCAAGGAGAACGCCGAAGGGGTGGCCCGTCATCTTCTGGCGGTGTCCGAGTGTCTGGAGAACGAAGACTTTGACCGGGGTTTGGCGCACGCCCAGACTGCCGTTCGTCGGGCGGGCCGAGTGCCGATCGTGCGCGAGATGCTCGGGGTGGTGCACTACCGCCGCGGAGAGTGGGCCAAGGCCCTGTCGGAGTTCCGCACCGCTCGCCGTATGTCGGGATCGCATCACTTGCTGCCGTTGATCGCTGACACCGAGCGTGGGTTGGGTCGACCGGAGCGGGCGATCGAGCTGGGCCAGTCGCGGGAAGTCGGAACGTTGGCGGCAGCCGAGCGGATGGAGTTGGCGGTGGTCCTGTCAGGCGCGAGGTTGGACCTGGGCCAGACCTCGGCCGCGGTTCAGAGTTTGCGCGAGGCTGTCCACGCGACGCACGACAAGGATGTTTGGGCGGCGCGCATTTTCTATGCCTACGCCGACGCGTTGAGTGCGGACGGCAAGAACGAGGAAGCGCAGCGGTTCCTCGAACGAGCGGCGGCCACCGACCAGTTCCACGAGACAGACGCGGCGGAGCGACTCGGGGAGGGCGAGGGGCATGACGCCGAGGAGACCGAGGTGGGGTCCTGGTGGGATCTCAACGACGATCCATCCGAGGGGACCTCGACCCGATGACGATCAAAGAGCCGATGACAATCAAAGAGCCGATGACGATCAAAGCGGTCATCTTCGACCTTGACGGAGTGGTGTATGTCGGGGGGGAGCCATGCGAGGGCGCGGCGGCCGGCATCAGAGCCGTTCGGGAGGACGGGCTCCACGTACTTTTCATGACCAACAACGCGTCGAGGACACCCGAAGAGGTGGCTGAGCATCTGCAGTCCATGGGCATCGATGCTGCTCCGGAAGAGGTCCTCAACTCATCACAGGTGGGTGCCGCCCACCTGGCCGCTCTGCGAGACGACGGTGACGTCGAGCCGGACCCGCTGGTGTTGGCGGTGGGTGGTCGGGGTGTCTCCCAGGCTTTGCTGGACCAGGGATTCTCGATCATGAAGGCGGCCGACGTCGGCGCGCAAGGCCCGCCCCGACCGTTCTGGGCCGTGCTCCAGGGATACGGGCCGCAAATGCGAGTGCTGGATCTTCACGAGGCCGGGTATGCGGTCAACGAAGGTGCCATCTGGATCGCCACCAACTCCGACGCAACCTTGCCCACCTCGCGTGGGTTCGCACCCGGAAACGGTGCCCTCCTGGCCGCGGTGAGCCACGGCACCGGAGCCACTCCCGAGGTCGTCGGCAAGCCGTTTCCGCGTTCCTACCGGATCGCCCTGGACCGTCTCGGGCTCGGGCCCGAGGAGGTGCTCGCCATAGGAGACCGGTTGGACACCGATATCGAAGGAGCCAACGCTGCCGGACTGCCGAGCGTTCTCGTCCTGACCGGCGTGAACGACCGTGATGACGCCGAAGCAGCAGAGGAGCACCAGAAACCGACCTACATCGAGGACACCATTCCGCAAGCACGTCACCTATGGAGCTAGCCTGAGCGTGATGAATGATCAGCGGCCCGCCGACCCTCGGCCCGATGCGGCATCCTCGTCCAGCTCGCCACCGACGACGGGAGACCCGGACGTCGACCGGGTCCTGTCAGAGTTCGTGGCCGCCGTCCATAGGCGTGACGACATCGATGGATCCGCCGATCGCGACCAGCTCGCGGGGGACGTCGAGGCCGCAACGCGAGCCCATCGCGGACTTCAGAACCGCCTCTCCTCGCCGCGTGGGTGAACATCAGCCCCACGCCTTGGTCGAGATGCGATGTGGCGCACGGTGCAGGCCATGACCCATCCCCAGGCCAGGAGGTTGGACCGTAGGCTCGTGGAAGATGGACTCAGCCGGGCGCGTGCAACGGCTCGGGAGTTGATCGTGGCGGGAGTCGTCGAGGTCGACGGCGAGGTCGTGACCAAACCCTCGCATCCCGTGCGTCGTGACGCTCGGATCTGCGTCCGCGACGACGGACCGAACTGGGTGGGCAGAGGTGCGGAGAAGCTGAGTGCGGCGATGGAGCAGTGGCCGTCCCTGCGTGAACAGGTGAAGGGGGCGCGCTGCGTCGATGTCGGCGCTTCCACCGGGGGCTTCACTCAGGTGATGCTCCGTCACGGGGCAGCTCACGTCGTTGCTATCGACGTGGGGACAGGTCAGCTGGCCGGCTTGCTGGCGGAGGACAAGCGAGTGGAGGATCGCAGCGGCACGCACGTCCTCGACGTGGCGGCCAGCGACCTCACTGGCCCGCTGGCCCTCATCGTCGTCGACCTCTCGTTCATCTCGGTGCGCCAGGTCCTGCAGCACGTGGCATCCTGGTGCACAGAGGAAACGTCGATCGTGATCCTGGTCAAGCCGCAGTTCGAAGTCGGCAAGGACGCCCTCGGCCGCGGCGGGATCGTCCGATCCGCCGACTCTCGTGCACGGGTGCTGGGCGAGGTCGTCGACGCAGCATACGTAGCCGGACTGGCTTTGCGAGGAGGGATGACGTCCCCGATCACCGGGGCTCGGGGCAACGTGGAGTACCTCCTCTGGGTCGAGCGGGGGCGTGAGGGCATGATGGACCGGGGCGCCGCCCGCGACCTGACCCGTACTGTGACATGAAAGAGCCCCGATGAGCCGCCGGATTCTTCTGGTCACCCATCCGCGCCGCGCTGAGGTGCCGGCCTTGGTGGAGGAGTTCTCCGACCGCCTGCACCAGCACGACATCGAGGTCGAGGTGATGCCGAGCGAGACCGACCACACTCCGGTCGCCGCCACGCTCGACCGTGACCTGGGCACCGACCCGGCGCTGGATGGGACCGAGCTAGTGGTCGTCTTCGGCGGTGACGGGACGATCTTGCGCGGCGCTGAGATGGCTCGCCCGGCGGGCGTGCCCCTGCTCGGAGTCAACCTCGGGCGAGTGGGATTCCTGGCCGAGGCCGAGCGTGAGGAGATGGGGTGGCTGGTCGATCACGTCGTGAACCAGGAATACACCGTGCAGGAGCGGATGACCCTCGACGTGGACGTGATCCTTGACGGCACCACCGTATGCCGGAGCTGGGCTCTGAACGAGGCTTCGGTGGAGAAGTCTGCGCGCGAGCGAATGGTGGAGTTGGCGGTCGAGATCGACGGACGACCCTTGTCCACCTGGGGCTGCGACGGCGTCATCATGGCGACCCCTACCGGCTCTACGGCCTACGCGTTCTCCGGTGGCGGCCCCGTCGTCTGGCCGGACGTGGCTGCGCTGCTGCTCGTGCCCATCTCCGCGCACGCCTTGTTCGCCCGCCCGCTGGTGGTGGGTCCGGACGCGGAGCTGGCGGTCGAGATCATGCCCGAGGCGCCCGGGCCGGCCGTCATGTGGTGTGACGGCCGGAGGTCCTTCGAGCTGGAGCCGGGGGCCCGCATCGAGGTGCGCCGCAGCGCAAGGGGGGTGCGCATCGCTCGGCTGTCGACGTCACCCTTCACCGATCGGCTGGTGGCGAAGTTCGCCTTGAACGTGCAGGGATGGCAGGGCCCGGCGCACCGAGCGGGGTCGTAGGGGGATGCTCCGAACGCTGCGCATCCGAGCGCTGGGCGTGATCGACGACGCCGAGGTGGAGTTCTCCCCCGGACTCAACGTCATCACCGGCGAGACCGGGGCAGGCAAGACCATGGTGGTGACCGGGCTGGGACTCCTCCTCGGGGCACGAGCAGACTCGCTCCTGGTCCGTCATGGTTCCGCCAGCGCCATCGTGGAAGGGGACATCGACGTCGCAATGGATCACCCGGCCGCCGTTCGGGTGCGGGAAGCGGGAGGTGACGCCGATGACGGGGTGATCCTGGCTCGCGCGGTGAGCGCACAGGGGAGGTCCAGGGTGTACGTGGGAGGCCGGGCCGCACCCGTGGGGGTATTGGTAGAGGTCGGCGAGCACCTGGTGGCGGTGCACGGACAGTCGGACCAGTGGCGACTGCGGGAAGCCGACCAGCACCGCGCGCTTCTGGACGAGTATGCCGGCGCTTCCGTAGACGTCGCCCTGGCTCGCTACGAAGAGTGCTACGACGAATGGGTGGACACACGGCGTCGCCTGGAAGAGGTGCGCTCGAGCTCGGTGGAGCGCGCTCGCGAAGCGCAGATGCTCCGGGCTGCGCTCGAGGACATCGCCCGGGTCGACCCCCAACCGGGGGAGGAAGACGACCTGCGCAGCGAAGAGGGACGCCTCGCTCATGCGGATGCGTTGCGACAGGCGGCCGCGGCGGCTCACGGAGCCCTGGTCGGAGACGAGCAACCCGAAGCGTCCACTCCTGCGCTTGACCTGTTGAGCCAGGCCGGAGCATCGCTGGCGGTGGTCAGCGACCACGACGAAGCCCTCCGCGACCTGGGGGTCAGACTGTCCGAGGTGGTGTACCTGGCTGCGGATGTCGCGAGCGACCTCGGGGCGTACGCAGAGTCGATCGACAGCAACCCGGAACGGCTCGCTGACGTCCAGCAACGCCGTGCGGCGCTGAGTGCGCTACTGCGCAACTACGGCACCTCCACCGCCGAGGTGTTGGCCTGGTCTGCGCAGGCAGTGCAGCGGCTGGACCGGGTGGATATCAGCGAAGAGCAGATCACCGAGCTGGCCGACGAGGTTGCTCGACACGGGGAGGAAGTCGTCAACCGAGGGCTTGCGTTGAGAGCCGCTCGCTCAGAGGCCGCGGGGCGACTGTCGGCGGGAGTAGGCGCCGAGCTGAAGCGGCTGGCCATGGGGTCGGCGGTTATCGAGGTCCGGGTGAGGGGTCGTGATGCCCCGGACGGTGTCGATGATGCGGGTGCCCTGCCGGTGGACGGGGCATGGCAGCGACCTCGACGGCACGGCCTCGACGACGTCGAGATTCAGATGGCGGCCAACCCGGGATCGACGCCTCGCTCGATCACCAAGGCCGCTTCGGGCGGTGAGCTCTCCCGCGTGATGCTCGCGTTGGAGATCGTGTGCGCGCAGAGCCAAGTGCCGACCTACGTCTTCGACGAGGTCGACGCTGGCGTGGGCGGAGCCGCCGCCGTCGAGCTGGGGGCCCGGCTGGCGCAGCTTGCCCGCAGTGCACAGGTGTTGGTGGTCACCCACCTCGGCCAGGTCGCGGCGTTCGCAGACCGGCACCTGGTGGTGGACAAGAACTCCGACGGGCAGGTCACCTCGACCGCAGTCCGGGCCATCGCGGGGGAGGAGCGAGTCGCCGAGATCGCCCGCATGATCGGTGGCGACCGTGACTCTCCCGCTGCGTTGAGCCACGCGCGGGAGCTGGTGAGCCGGCACACGGCGACCTGAGGCTCCTCGCCGAGCGCTCGCACCACCTCGGACACCGAGACCGCGGACACCATGACCGCAGGGTGAAACCTCCAACGCCGAACCCTGAACGCGTGTGCCTGAGTGCGTGTTGCGGCGGACCAGTCTCGTGGCCCGGCGTGGCACGATGGCGTCTATGTCGCGAGCCTCCCGGTCACCCCGGCCTGCCCCTCGGCAGGCGGTGATCCACGGCACGTTGCGTGTCGACGGGCGCACCAAGAACCTCACCAAGCGCCTCCAGCCCGGCGAGATCGCGGTGATCAACCACGAGGATCTCGACCAGGTCAGTGCCTCGGCGCTGGTCGCCTGCCGACCGGCGGCGGTGGTCAACGCCGCGGCGTCGACCAGCGGCGCATACCCGAACCTTGGTCCCAGCATCCTCCTGGAGGCGGACATCCCGGTGATCGACGGCGTCGGTGCCCACGCTTTGGTCTTGCTGCTCGAGGGTGCTCAGGCCAAGATCGAGGGGGGCACGATCACCGCCGAGGGGACGGAGCCCGTGCGCGGAACCCTCCTGGAGGCTGAGGGGGTAGCGGCCGCGATCGAGGAGGCCAAACAGCACCTGTCCACGCAGATCGAAGACTTCGCTCGCAACACCATGCACTATGTGCAGTCCGAGCAGCACCTTCTGTTGGACGGCATCGACCTTCCGGTGCTGCGGACGCGGATCCAGGACCGTTATGTTCTGGTGGTCGTGCGGGGCTACCACTACAAAGAAGATCTGCTCGCGCTGCGCCCGTTCATCCGCGAGGAGAACCCGGTGTTGGTCGGGGTGGACGGTGGAGCCGACGCCCTCATCGAGCTGGGGATGCGTCCCGACCTCATCGTCGGCGACATGGACTCGGTCAGTGACGCCACGCTGACCAGCGGAGCGGAGGTGGTCGTGCACGCCTACCAGAACGGCGAGGCGCCGGGGTTGGCTCGCGTCCACGCGCTAGGAGTCAGCGATGCCATCGTGCTGCCCGCCACCGGCACGAGCGAAGATGTCGCCATGCTGCTGGCCGACGGTCGCGGAGCGAGCCTCATCGTGGCGGTCGGGACTCACGCCACGCTCGTGGAGTTCCTGGACAAGGGACGCCGAGGCATGGCCAGCACGTTCCTGACCCGACTGCGGGTGGGGGGCAAGCTGGTCGACGCCAAGGGGGTCAGTCTGTTGTATCGCTCTCGCATCTCGGCCGCGTCCCTGACCTGGCTCATCTTGGCCGGCATGGTCGCCATGGTCGCGGCACTGGCCTCCACGGCTGGGGGTCGCGCCAGCTTCGGTGTGGTCCAGGTGCGTCTCGACGACGTGATCGCGTGGCTGGGCGGATGGTTCTAGAGTGATCGACTTCAAGTATCACGTGGTCTCGCTCGTCGCTGTGTTCCTCGCCCTCGCCGTGGGCATCGTGCTCGGGGCCGGGCCACTGCGAGGCGAGCTGTCGGACACCCTGGAGGCCCAGGTGGCAGAGCTGGGTCAGGAGCGCAACGACCTTCGTGCTCGCGTCGATCTGCAGCAGCAGCGGGCCGAAGAGAAGGACGAGCTCGTCGCGGAGCTGGCTCCGAACGCCGTGGAAGGCGTCCTGATCGGCGAGCGGGTCCGGGTCGTCGAGCTCCCGGGAGCCGACGACGACATTGCTGACGAGGTAGCCACGATGCTGGTCCAGGCAGGGTCGGAGTCGGTGATCAGGACGTCCGTCCTCGGGCCCTGGGAGGATCCTCGTCGCGCGAGCGACCGGCAGCAGGCGGCGGATGACGTGCTCAGTGCCGTGCCCGACGAGGAGCTGGGGCCGACGACGACGCCGGCCGACCTCCTGGCCAGCGTGTTGGCCGGGCCCACCTCTGTCGACGGGACCGCGGCCTGGCAGACGGCGTTGTCCAGCCTGGTCGACCTCAACGCCATCGAGACCAGCGAGTCGGTGATGGGGTCCGAGACGCCGCTGTCCCCGGGATCAGAGGTCATGGCCACGGACGTGGTGGTGCTGATCTCGGGCGGGATCGAGGGCGGGGACCTCAACGAGGACCCGGACGCCCGAGCCGTGGTGGATCAGCGCTTGGCCTTGGTCGCGGCGCTGGTGCGCGAAGGCATGCCGACCCTGGTGGTCTCCACCGGGACGGAGTCGTTCGAGTCCGATCAGGCCGATGCCGAGGATCCGTTGGTCGTCGCGATCCGTAGCGACGACGGCCTGTCCGACATCGTCTCGACGGTGGACAACGCCGAAAGCTCCGCAGGCCAGCTAGCGGCGACGTGGGCCACCGCGTGGTCGCTGCAAGGGGAGTATGGGGCCTACGGGCTGGGAGCCGATGCGCAGGCTCCGGCTCCGGACCGTCCCCCCACCGAGTTAACCGAGCCATGACACGGGGCCGCTGCCGAGAACCGGTCCTGTCGGCGCTGCTGGTATCAGGAGTCTCGACTGCTCTCGCCCAGCGACTCACCGACCACCGCCGTGTGCATCATCGGCGCTGGCTCCGGGAGAACCACGCGGGACGCCCCGTCACTCTCCTGGAGGGAGTGTGGTGCGTCTGCGGCACGACGTCGACGCTGACCTGGCTCCATCCGGCCGGTGCGGTGGTCGCGCTCGGGGCCGGGCTGACAGGGGCCTACGACGACCTCCACCCTGACGCCGAACGGAAGGGGCTGAAAGGTCATCTGAGAGCGTTGATGCGAGGGCAGGTCAGCCCAGGTGCGCTCAAGATCGCGGGACTGCTCGGCACGGGTGTCCTTGGCGCCCTCTGCGCAGGTCGTCGACGTCCGCTCGACGTCGCACTGGATGCTTCCGTGGTCGCGGCCGGCGCCAACATGGTCAACCTGCTCGACCTTCGCCCCGGTCGCGCCCTCAAAGTCACCGTGGTGGCTGCTGTGACCCTGCTGCTCCTGCCGCTGCGGTCCCCGGACGGGAGTTTCGGCGCCAACGGTGCCGCGGCCGCAGCCAGCCTCGGCGCAGCTGCGGTGTTGCTCCCGGGGGACCTGGCGGGAAAGACGATGCTGGGCGACACCGGAGCCAACAGTCTCGGTGCCCTGCTGGGACACGCGGCGACACAGGGCTCCCGAGGACATCGAACCGCCCTCCTCGCCGCGCTGACCGTAGGGACGTTGCTCTCCGAGCGAGTCAGCTTCAGCGCGGTCATCGATGCAAACCCGGCGCTGCGGGTGCTCGACCACTGGGGACGGAACACTGCGTGAGGGTGCCGTGACGGCAGCGAGCCCGCGACTGGCCGCCGGTAGCATCGCCGCGACGGCGGGCCTCGTCGCGGCCATCACCCTGGTCTCGCGAGGGGCCGGTCTCAGCCGATGGGTGGTCTTCTCCGACCGAGTAGGCACGACCTGCCTCGGCACGGTCTACGCCACGGCGAACCAGGTGCCCAACGTCCTCTACGAAGCGGCGGCGGGGGGCGCGCTGGCGGCCGTTGCGGTCCCGTTGATCTCGGCTTACCTGCATCAAGGCAAAGAGCGGGAGGCCGACCAGAGCGCCAGTGCCCTCCTGACCTGGGCGCTCCTTTTCCTCGTCCCCGTCGCTCTGGCCGTGATGCTGTTGGCTGACCCCCTGGCCGTGCTGCTGCTGGGGTCCTCGACGCAGTGCTCTGCGGACCAGACGCACCAGGTGGCGGCGCTGATGCTGCTCATCTTCGCGCCGCAGATCGCCCTGTACGGAGTGGGCGTTGTGCTGACCGGGATACTGCAGGCGCACCGCAGGTTCCTGGCTGCAGCCCTGGCCCCCTTGCTGTCGAGCCTGGTGGTGATCGGCACCTACCTGCTCTACGGAGCGTTCTTCGACCCGTCGGTGCCTTTGGACCAGGCTCCCCGGTCGGGCATCGTGCTGTTGGCTGGTGGCACAACCGCCGGCGTCCTCGCTCTCAGCCTGCCGCTCCTGTGGCCCACCCTCCGGCTCGGGGTGCGTCTTCGACCGCGACTGCGGTTCCCCGACGGAGCCGCTGCCACGACTCGGGCCCTCGCGGCCGCAGGGGTGATCGCAGTCCTGGGCCAACAGATGGTGGTGGTGGTCGTCGTGCTGCTCAGCAACCGCGTGGAAACAGGCACGATCAACGTCTACGCCTACACCCAGACCGCGTACCTCCTGCCCTACGCGCTCCTGGCGGTTCCCCTGGCCACGGTCGCCTTCCCCCGCTTCACCGACCTCCACGAACGGTCGGTGATCCTGCAGGTCAGCTCGAGAGCGGTGCTGTTGGCCGCCATCCTCGGCGTTGCTGCGCTCCTGACGTGTCGGCGGGAGGTGGGCGCGGTCTTCCTCGGCCTCGACGCCGGTAGTGAAGGTCCCGGTCAGGCCGCCCTGGAGGCCCTTCCGGAGGCGCTGGGGTCCTACGCCCCCGGTTTGGTGGGTCTGTCCGCGGCCGCCGTGCTGACCCGCGCCCTGTATGCCGGGGGGTCGCCCCTGCGGGCCGCCATCGGCCTCAGCGTGGGCTGGGGGGTGGCCGGGATAGTTCCGGTGGTGGTGTTCGCGGTGACTGACGTGGACACGCCGGAGCACCTCTTGGTGGTCTTGGGCCTGAGCAGCTCGTTGGGGATGAGCGTCACCGCGCTGGTCCTCAGCCGTGCCGTGCGCAGCACGTGGCATATCGCGGCCTTCGGTGGCGCGGGGCGCGCGGCGGCGGCGGCCGCGTTCACCGGGGCTGCGGTGGTGGCGGCACGCGAGGCGCTGGCCTTCGCCGGGGTCCTGCCGGGACTGGAGCAGGGAGCCTGGTCGGCCGTGATGAGTGCGCTCGTCCTGTCGGTTGTCCTTCTGGTGATGGTGATTGTGGCGGTGGCGATGGTGGATCGACCCACGCTGAGGACGATCATCGACGGCGCGGGGCGACGTCCGCGAGTGGTCACCGCGCGGGGGGAGGAGTCGTGAGGACGGCACTGCTGGTCACCGGGATGGTGCAGGGCGGGGTGGGGGCTCACGTCGCTGACCTGGCCGGAGGTCTACGGCGTGTGGGGTGGCAGGTGAGCGTGGCCGCACCCTCCTCGGTCATCGAACGTTTCGCCCTGGTCGAGGAGGACACTGCGGCCTGCCACCTGCAGGTGGGTTCCCGCCCCTCGCCGATCTCCGACGCACGGGCGGTCGCAGCTCTGCGAAGGCATATGAGACGAGTGGACGTCGTTCATGCGCACGGGCTGCGTGCTGGGGCGTTGGCCGTCCTCGCGAGGAGCATCCTGGACCCTTTCCCCCGATCCACGAGAGCGGCCCGTCACTCGCCGGCTCTGGTGGTCACCTCGCACAATGCGGCACCCCGTGGCGCTCTTTCGCGGCAGACCTATTCAGCGCTCGAGCAGATCGTGGTCCGAGGTGCCGATGAGCTCCTCGTTGTGTCACCGGACCTTCATCCCGGCCGCTCGCGGTCTCGTCGCCCTGACGCGCGACGGGCGGTGGTAGCCGCCCCCAAGGCGCTGCCGACCGTGGACCGGGTGGCCGGCCGCAGGACGCTGGGAGTGGGGGCCGAGGAGAGCGTGGTCCTGAGCGTGGGTCGCTTGGCCCCCCAGAAAGCCATGCACCGCGTGATCGAGGTCGTCAGCGCGCTCGCGGCCACCGGCTATCCCGTGAGGGGCGTCATCGTGGGCGAAGGGCCTGAGCTCCAGCGCCTGCGGCAGGACATTGACGCTCTGCGGGCTCCGGTGACGCTGCTCGGACGTCGTGACGACGTCCCCGACCTGGTGGCCGCCGCCGATGTGGTCCTCTCCAGCGCGATCTGGGAAGGCCAACCGGTCTGGTTGCAAGAGGCCCTAGTTCTGGGGACCGCCATCGTGGCCACCGACGTCGGCGGCAGCAGAGCGATGATCGACGACGGCGCCGAGTGGGTCGAGGGGGAGCCGGCCGCAGGGACGGATGACGCCGTCGTGGATCGTCTCAGCACTGCGGTGTCTGCGCTTCTCGATGACCGCCGGGCGCTGGAGGACCTGCGGGCCAGGGCTCGCCGGGCCGGCGAGCGCCTGCCCACCAGCCGGGACGCCACCGTGGCGGCGCTGGAGAGCTACCGGCGCGCTGCGTTGTACCACCGCGGACCTCACGTAGACTGACGGCCCGTGGTGGAAACAACGAAACATATCTTTGTTACCGGGGGCGTTGCGTCCTCTCTCGGCAAGGGTCTGACGGCTTCCAGCCTCGGCTTCTTGCTCAGGTCACGGGGTATCCGGGTGACCATGCAGAAGCTGGACCCCTACATCAACGTCGACCCCGGCACGATGAATCCGTTCCAGCACGGCGAGGTCTTCGTGACGGAGGACGGCGCCGAGTGTGACCTCGACATCGGCCACTACGAGCGGTTCTTGGACGTGAACCTGCGCGGCCGGGCGAACGTCACCACGGGCCAGGTGTACAACGACGTGATCGCCAAGGAACGTCGCGGGGAGTACCTGGGGGACACCGTTCAGGTCATCCCGCACATCACCAACGAGATCAAGTCCCGGATGCGTGCCGACGCCGAGCAGCAGGACCCCCCGGATATCATCATCACCGAGATCGGTGGCACGGTCGGCGACATCGAGTCACTACCGTTCCTGGAAGCCGCGCGTCAGGTCCGTCAGGATGTGGGGCGCACCAATTGCTTTTTCCTGCACGTTTCGCTGGTGCCTTACCTCGCGCCGAGTGGCGAGCTGAAGACGAAGCCGACGCAGCACTCGGTAGCGATGTTGCGTCAGGTCGGCATCAGCCCGGACGCGATCGTCTGTCGTGCCGATCGGGACATCCCTACCTCGATCAAGCGCAAGATCTCGTTGATGTGCGACGTCGACCTGGACGCCGTGGCCAACGCCATCGACGCCCCGAGCATCTACGACATCCCGAAGGTGCTGCACGCCGAGGGTCTGGACGCCTACGTGGTGCGCCACCTCGGGCTGCCGTTTCGTGACGTGGACTGGACCGACTGGGATGCGCTACTGCAGCGGGTCCACCGGCCCGAGCACAACGTCGAGATCGCCTTGGTCGGCAAGTACGTCGATCTGCCCGACGCCTACCTATCGGTCACCGAGGCGCTGCGTGCCGGTGGATTCGGGCACAACGCGAAGGTGTCGATCCGTTGGGTCGCCTCCGACGAGTGCCAGACCGAGGCGGGGGCCATCAGATCCTTGTCCGGAGTCGACGCGATCCTCGTCCCGGGTGGTTTCGGCGTCCGCGGGATCGAGGGAAAGATCGGGGCGCTGCGGTGGGCTCGAGAACGCGGCGTCCCCACGCTCGGCATCTGCCTGGGGCTACAGGCCATGGTCATCGAATATGCCCGGCACGTCGCCCACATCCAGGGCGCCAGCTCGACCGAGTTCGACCCGATGACCCCGGCGCCGGTGATCGCCACCATGGCCGAGCAGAAGGCCTTCGTCGAGGGAGCGGGGGACCTCGGCGGCACGATGCGACTGGGCACCTACCCGGCGCGGCTCACCGAGGGGTCCGTGCTGGCCCAGACGTACGACAGCACCGAGGTCAGCGAGCGGCACCGACACCGCTACGAGGTCAACAACGCCTACCGGGAGCAGTTGACCTCAGCGGGCCTGGTGATCAGCGGCACGTCTCCGGACGGGTCACTGGTGGAGTTCGTCGAGCTGCCGACTGAGGTCCATCCGTACTATGTGTCGACGCAAGCCCACCCGGAGTTCAAGTCGCGCCCGGACCGCATGCATCCGATGTTCGCAGGACTGGTCGACGCGGCCGTGCAGATGCAGCGTTCGCAGCGTCTGGTCGAGGTCGAACCGGCTGCAGGCTTGTGAGCATGCAGGCGCCGCGGGCCGAGGCCGGGGAGCTCTACGACCGGATCGACCCCCAGCCGGTCTCCTCCCGCGAGGTCGTCCTGGAGGGCCACATCTGGGACGTTGTTCGCGACGTGGTCGACCTCGGCGAGGCCGGCGAGGTGACGCGCGAGTACGTGGACCATCCCGGAGCAGTCAGCGTGGTCGCACTGCGCCGCGGTCCCCTCTTCGGCAGCCACGAGGTGCTGTTGATCCAGCAGTACCGCCACCCCGTGGGCAGCTACGAGTGGGAGCTGCCGGCGGGACTTCTGGATGTGCCTGGCGAGCCCGGAGTCGACGCGGCCGCTCGTGAGCTGGCTGAGGAGGCGGACCTGCGTGCCCGGCAGTGGGACCTGCTGAGCGAGTACTTCTCCTCTCCCGGGGGGCTCAACGAGGCTAAACGGATCTACCTGGCCCGAGACCTTCACGACGTGCCCGAGGACGAGCGGTTCGACCGGGAAGCAGAAGAGCTGGGCATGCCGGTGCGCTGGGTCGACCTGGACGTAGCCGTCGCGGCGATCCTCAGCGGGCGGATGAGGAACTCCGCCGCGACGATCGGTCTGCTGGCGGCCTACGTCAGTCGCTCGATGCAGTGGTCCACGCTTCGCGCCGCCGACGAACCCTGGACGACGCATCCACGGCACCACCCTGACGGCGGCTTAGGCTTGACCCCGGAGTAGTCGGGCCTGTCCGGACCTCACCGCCGAAACATGAACGACGAACCACGATCGACCAACCGAGGGAACATCACTGTGCTGCGCACCCACGAGGCTGGCTCACTACGAGCCGAGCACGCCGACCAGATCGTCACGCTGAGCGGATGGGTCGCCCGTCGACGCGATCACGGCGGTGTGGCGTTCCTGGACCTGCGCGACGCCTCGGGCGTGGCCCAGGTCGTGGTGCGCGATGAGGTGTTGGCGCAGGGTGGCGCTCACGATCTTCGCAACGAGTACTGCATCTGCATCGAAGGCACGGTGCGGGCCCGCCCCGAGGGCAACGCCAACCCGGACCTCGCGTCCGGCGATATCGAGGTCGTCGCGAGCGCCTTGACGGTGCTGAGTGAGGCGGCTCCGCTGCCTTTCCAGATCGACGAGCGCGTGAGCGTGGGGGAAGAGGCCCGGCTGCGTCACCGCTACCTGGATCTGCGGCGCCCCGGTGCGGGATCGGCGGGGGAGAACCTGCGCCTGCGCTCGAAGGTCAACGCCGCGGCCCGCAACCTGTTGGCGGAGCGCGACTTCGTCGAGGTGGAGACACCCACCCTGACTCGCTCCACCCCCGAGGGCGCGCGCGACTTCCTGGTGCCGGCCCGCCTGCAGCCCGGAGCCTGGTACGCCCTGCCGCAGAGCCCACAGCTGTTCAAGCAGTTGTTGATGGTCGCCGGCCTGGAGCGGTACTACCAGATTGCCCGCTGCTACCGCGACGAAGACTTCCGGGCTGACCGGCAGCCTGAGTTCACCCAGCTGGACGTCGAGATGAGCTTCGTCGAGCAGGGGGACATCATCGAGCTCGGTGAGGCGATCCTGCGTGCGGTCTGGGCGTTGATCGGCGTCGAGGTGCCCACCCCCTTGCCGCAGATGACCTACGCGGACGCGATGGCCCGATACGGCTCGGACAAGCCGGACCTGCGCTGCGACCTAGAGCTGACGGACTGCACGGCGTACTTCGCCGACACCCCGTTCCGCGTCTTCCAAGCCCCCTACGTCGGCGCTGTGGTGATGCCCGGGGGGGCAGGCCAACCTCGCCGTCAGTTCGATGCGTGGCAAGAGTGGGCCAAGCAGCGTGGTGCTCGCGGTCTGGCCTACGTGACGGTTGCCGAGGATGGCACCTTGGCCGGCCCGGTCGCGAAGAACCTGTCCGAGGCCGAGCGGGCTGGCCTGGCCGAGCATGTCGGCGCTGCTCCCGGTGACTGCGTGTTCTTCGCCGCCGGGGAGGTCAAGTCGTCTCGCATGCTCCTTGGGGCTGCCCGGTTGGAGATCGCCCGGCGGGGCGACCTGCTGGACGATTCGACATGGTCCTTCCTGTGGATCGTCGACGCGCCGCTGTTCGAGCCGGCCACCGAAGCGGTAGCGGCCGGAGATGTGGCCGTGGGTGGCGGTGCGTGGACGGCCGTGCATCACGCGTTCACCTCGCCCAAGGCGGAGTTCCTGGACTCGATGGAGGACGACCCCGGCGCCGTCCTGGCCTACGCCTACGACATCGTCTGCAACGGCAACGAGATCGGTGGCGGGTCGATCCGTATCCATCGTCGAGACGTGCAGGAACGCGTCTTCGCCCTGATGGGGCTGGACGCCGAGCAGGCCGAGGAAAAGTTCGGCTTCCTGCTCGAAGCGTTCAAGTTCGGGGCGCCGCCCCACGGTGGGATCGCATTCGGCTGGGACCGGATCGTGGCGCTGCTCGCCGGCACGGATTCGATCCGGGACGTCATCGCCTTCCCGAAGTCGGGCGGCGGCTTCGATCCGTTGACTCAGGCGCCCGCCTCCATCACACCCGCCCAGCGCAAAGAGGCCGGCGTCGATGCACCAGCCCAGCAGGCTGCGGACGCGTCGAAGACCGCGAAAGCAGCCACCGACTCCTAGCTCAGCGCCGGGGTATTGATGCTGCCGTGCTCCGTCACACCGAAGCGGTCGTGCACGGGCCGGAGGAAGGCGGGCGCCCACCAGTTCCACCGACCGAGGAGCGTCATGGTCGCGGGCACCAGCACCATCCGCACCAGAGTGGCGTCGATGAACACCGCCGTGGCCAGGGCGAAACCGGTCTGCTTGATCGCCAACATGTCGCCGAAGGCGAATCCGGAGAAGACGATGACCATGATCAACGCGGCCGAGGTGATGATCCGACCGGAGCGTTGCAGGCCCAGTCGGACCGCCGTGTTGTCGTCGTAACCCGACTCGTGGAGCTCGATGATCCGAGCCAGCAGGAAGACCTCGTAGTCCATCGACAGGCCGAACCCGAAGGCCAACACCAGCAACGGGATGATGGATTCGACTCCCCCGGCCGAGGTGAAGTTGAGCAGGCCCTCCAGGTGGGGCCCCTGAAACACCCACGTGGTCAGGCCCAGGCTGGCGCCGAGCGAGATGACGTTGAGGATCAACGCCTTGGCCGGGATCACCACCGATCCCGTGAGCAGGAACAACAGGACGAAGGTGGCACCGGCGATCCAGGCCACGGCATACGGCGCGCGGTCGAACATGGACTGCACGAAGTCAGCCAGGCTCGCCGCCTGCCCCGCCACCAGGATGTCGAAATCCGGACGATCCGCGCGCAAGGCTTCGACGAGCTCACGGGCGGCGTCATCGGTGGGACCGCCTTGGGTGGCGATCCGCACGACCGTGAACTCGGCCTCGGGGGTCACCGACTCGATCGCGTCGACGCCGGGCAGGTCAGCGACCGTGTCGGTGGCCCAGGTCTGTACGTCCTGCACCGGGCCCTCGGCGACGACGGTGATGTCAGCCCCGGCCAACGCTGGGTAGTCCTCGTCGAGCATCTCGAAGAAGACCCGCTGCTCCGCGTCCTTGGGCAACAGCTCCACACCGGACGAGGTCAACCGCATGCCCAGCACCGGTGAAGCCAGGGTCAGCAGGACGAGCACTGCGGCCACCATGGTCACCGCCGGACGACGTTGCACGACTCGTGCCAACGCGCTGAACCAACCGTCGTCACCGGACAGCTCGGCGCCCCGACGCTTCCCGAGGCGACGGGCCGCCAGCGCGCACAGGGCCGGCACCAACGTCAGGGCAACGACCAGGGCCACGAGCACCACTGCCACGCCGGCTGCACCGATGGCCCGCATGATCGGCGCCTCGAAGAGCGTCAACCCGGACAGCGAGATGCCCACGATCAGCGCCGAGAACAGGACGGTCCGGCCGGCGGTCGACACGGCGCCGGAGACGGCGGACGCGATCTGCTCGTCACTGAGGTCGCGATGCGGCACCCCTGGCGCCACCGCGACCACCTCCTCGCGGAACCGGCTCACCATGAGTAGCCCGTAGTCGATGCACAGGGCCAGGCCCATCACCGTGACGATATTCACCACGGTGGCGTCGAGATCCATCACGTAGGAGAAGCCGAGCAGGATCGCTAGGCCGCCACCGATCGAGGCGACCGCACCGACGATCGGCATCCCCGCAGCCAGGAACCCACCGAACACCACGACCAGGACGATCAACGAGGCGGGCAGCGCCAACCCTTCCCCTTTGGCGAGATCGCTGGCCACCTGGGCGTTGATGTCGTCGATCAGCTGCGTCACGCCGCCGACCTGGACCGCTTCCGAGATCGGATCCAGAGCTTGTGGCGCGATCCGCTCGACCTCGGCCACCACCTCCTCCTGAGCGCTCTGGGAAAGTTCGGCCGGCATGGTCACCACGACCATGAATCCGCCGGAGGCAGGATCCTGCTCGGCGACGAAGGCGAAGGCTTCCGGGCTCTGTGGCCATCCCGGCGAGGTCATGGGCGACTGGACGTCGCTGACTTCGTCGATCGCGGCGAGGTCCTCGACCGCCGTGTCAACGGCGGCGGCCGTCTGAGGTGCCAGGACGTCTGCCCCGCTCACCGCGACCAGCACCGTCGCCGACTCCTCGTCGGAGCTGCTCAGCAGGTCGTAGGCGTCCTGAGCCTCACCGGGGGCTTCCGTCGTGCCGGAGGTGAGCCGGTCGAAGACCGACTGCCCGGTGAGTACCCCCAGACTCGCCGCGAAACTCAGCATGATCAGCACCGTCCACGTCGCAACGTAGCGCCACGGGTGGCGCGCGGTGCTCCTGCCGAGCCGTAGCAGGGCGGGAGACGATGCTCGGCGGTGCTTCGCCACGGGTCGGGTCACCGGGCTAGCCTGCCAAACGTGCCTGGACTTCCCGACAGTGACTTGTTCTCCGACCCCGCCGCCCGCCGGGGCTCGGACCGGAACCTTCCGCTGGCCGCGCGGATGAGGCCCCGAACCCTGGAGGAGGTGCGGGGTCAGCGCGACGTATTGCGACCGGGGAGCCCCCTGCGCCGGTTGGTCGAAGGTCGCACGGGAAGCGCGGGACCGCTCTCGGCGATCCTGTGGGGGCCGCCTGGCACCGGGAAGACCACCCTGGCGCATCTGGTGGCAACCTCGGCCGAGCGCACCTTCGTCGAGCTGTCCGCCGTGAGTGCGGGCGTCAAGGACGTGCGGGCCGTGTTGGAGCAGGCCACCACCGACCGCGCCCTCTACGACCGGCAGAGCGTGCTCTTCCTCGACGAGATCCACCGCTTCAGCAAGGCCCAGCAGGATGCTCTGCTGCCCGGGGTCGAGAACCGGTTGATCGTGCTCGTGGCCGCCACAACGGAGAACCCCTCGTTTAGTGTGATCGCCCCGTTGCTGTCTCGATCCATGCTGGTCCGGCTCGAGTCACTCGGTGACTCCGACATGGTCAGCCTGCTCGAGGACGCCCTGGGCGATGCGCGTGGACTGGATGGGGAGTTCATGCTCGCTGAGGCCGCCCGCGACCATATCGTGGCCATCGCTGGCGGGGACGCCCGGCGTGCCCTGACCACCCTGGAGGCGGCCGCCGGTGTTGCCGTGGACTCCAGGCCAGGGTCTGCCGACGCCGGCGACCGGGACGGTGGTGAAGCACTTCCGGTCGCCATCACGCTCGAGCATGCGGAACAGGCGGTGGACTACGCAGCCGTGCGGTACGACCGCACCGGAGACCAGCACTACGACGTCGCCAGTGCCTTCATCAAATCCATGCGGGGCAGCGACGTGGATGCGGCCCTGCACTACCTGGCACGTCAGCTGGAAGCGGGCGAGGACCCCCGGTTCATCGCCCGCCGGATCGTGATCAGCGCGAGTGAGGACGTAGGGATGGCCGACCCGACCGCGCTGCAGACCGCGGTCGCCGCGATGCACGCGGTCGCCCAGATCGGTATGCCGGAAGCCCGGATCGTGCTCGCCCAAGCCGTCGTGCACAACACCATCGCCCCCAAGTCCAACGCCGCCTACACCGGGATCAACGAAGCCATCGCCGACATCCGAGCCGGCAAGGGCGGTCCGGTCCCCGCGTCGATGCGGGGCACCGGGTACGCCGGGGCCAGCGCCCTGGGGCACGGTGCGGGGTATCGCTACAGCCACGACGAGGTCGCCGGGGTGGGCCCCCAACAGTTCCTTCCTGACGACGTCCTGGCGGCCGACTACTACCGTCCTACCGACCGCGGGTTCGAGGAACGACTGGGCCCCCGATGGGCCTGGCTGCGCAGCGTGATCCGCGGGAGATGAGACCGCGTGCCGCGGTGCGGCGCGGCATCATCACGGTGCAGAGATAGAGTGCGGCGAAGCACGGGACAGCCCTGCCGCTGAAGTCTGCCTGAAGAGGAGTCATGGAAACCGCCGAGATCCGCCGTCGTTGGCTTGCCTTCTTCGAGAGCAAAGGCCACGCCGTCGTCCCCAGCGCCTCGTTGGTCAGCGCGGACCCCACCCTGCTGTTCACCGTCGCTGGGATGGTGCCGTTCATCCCCTACCTGACCGGTCAACAGACCCCGCCGTGGCCCCGCGCGACGTCGGTGCAGAAGTGCGTGCGCACGCTCGACATCGAAGAGGTCGGCAAGACGACGCGCCACGGAACGTTCTTCCAGATGAACGGCAACTTCTCCTTCGGCGACTACTTCAAGGAAGACGCCATCGGCTACGCCTGGGAGTTCATCACTTCTGGGCAGCACCAAGGTGGTCTCGGCTTCGATCCGGACACCGTCTGGGTGACTGTGCTCGATGGCGACGACGAAGCGATCGAGATCTGGCATCGCGTGGCCGGGCTACCGATGGAACGCATCCAGCGTCGCGGGTTGGCAGACAACTACTGGCACACCGGGGTCCCCGGACCCGGTGGACCGTGCAGCGAGATCTACATCGACCGCGGCGCCGAGTTCGGCCAGGACGGCGGCCCGGCGGTCGACGAGGACCGGTTTTTGGAGATCTGGAACCTCGTCTTCATGCAGGAGGAGCTCTCCGCAGTCCGATCCAAGACCGACTTCGACGTGGCAGGCGAGCTGCCGAGCAAGAACATCGACACCGGCATGGGCCTGGAACGCGTGGCCTACCTGCTCCAGGGAGTCGACAACCTGTATGAGATCGACGAGGTCTACCCCGTCATCTCCGCGGCCGAGGATCTGTCCGGCAAGCACTACGGGTCCAAGGAGTCGGACGACGTCCTGCTCAGAGTCGTCGCCGATCACGTCCGTTCCTCTCTGATGCTGATCGGGGACGGCGTCACGCCGTCCAATGAAGGACGCGGCTACGTGTTGCGTCGCCTCCTTCGACGGGCCGTGCGCTCCATGCGCCTCCTGGGGGTCGCCGGCCCCTCCCTGCCTTCCCTGCTTCCGGTCAGTCGTGACGTCATGGCCGCCTCCTACCCCGAGTTGCTGACCCAGTGGTCGTCGATCTCCAAGGTGGCCTACGGCGAGGAGGAAGCCTTCGCGCGGACCCTGTCCAGCGGCACCGTCATGTTGGATGCAGCCGTGACCGAAGCGAAGGTCAACGGCACGAAGTCGTTGGGGGGCTCCGAGGCGTTCGCCTTGCACGACACCTACGGCTTCCCGATCGACCTCACCCTGGAGATGGCCGCCGAGCACGGAGTCGACGTCGACGAGGCAGGCTTCCGGCGCCTGATGGGTGAGCAGCGGGACCGGGCCAAGGCCGATGCGCGGTCCAAGAAATCCAGCCATGGTGACACCACGGCATACCGCAGCATCGCCGACACCCTGAGCGAACCGGTGGCCTTCACCGGGTACGACCAGGTCGAGTCCGAGGCCCGCGTCGCCGGTCTGCTGGTGGGCGGCGCCCGCGTGGCGCGCGCTGGTGGCGGTCAGGAGGTTGAGCTGGTGCTGGACCGCACGCCCTTCTATGCCGAAGGCGGGGGACAGCTCGCCGATGCGGGTCTCATCCGGCTCGCCGGAGGAGCGGTCTTCGAGGTGCGTGATGTCCAGTCGCCGATGAAGGGCATGATCGTGCACCGGGGCACGGTGCGCGAAGGGGAGGTCAGCTCTGGGGAGCAAGCTCTGTCCTTGGTCGACGTCGAGCGCCGACGCTCGATCTCCCGGGCCCACACCGCGACTCACATGGTCCACAAGGCCATTCGCGAAGCGCTGGGTGACAGTGCCACCCAGGCGGGGTCCGAGAACGCTCCCGGCCGCTTCCGGTTCGACTTCAACGCCACGGCGGCCGTGCCTCCTTCCGTCCTGGTGGACGTCGAGGCCCGTGTCAACGCGCTGTTGCTGGACGACCTGCCAGTGCGCGCCGAGGTGATGACCCAGCAGCAGGCCCGGGACTCCGGGGCGATGGCGTTGTTCGGCGAGAAGTACGGTGACGAGGTGCGTGTCGTCTCGGTCGGCGACTGGGCCAGTGAGCTGTGTGGTGGCACCCACGCCCAGCGCTCCGGGCAGCTGGGGGTCGTGAAGCTCATGGGCGAGGCCTCGATCGGTGCCGGAGTGCGCCGGGTGGAGGCTTTGGTCGGGTCCGACGCCTATCAGTTCCTGGCCCGCGAGCACGCGATCGTCGGTCAGCTCAGTGATGCCCTGAAGGCTCGACCCGAAGAGCTTGCTGAGCGGGTGGAGTCCATACTGGTCCGCTTGAAGCAGGCCGAGCGGGAGATCGCGGCTGCCCGTCAGCAGTCCGTCTTGGCCGCCGCCGGGTCGCTGACGCAGCAGGCGAAGGATCTTGGCGGGGTCACGTTCGTGGGCCACGATGCCGGCGACGGGGTGGCCGCCGACGACGCCCGTCGACTCGTCACCGACGTCCGCGGACGTCTTGGGGAGGACCGTCCGGCCGTCGTCGCGGTGACCGCCACCACCAACGGCCGGCCGGTCGTGGTGGTCGGGACCAATGGGCTGGCACGGGAGCAGGGGCTTGCCGCGGGTGACCTTGTCCGTTCGGCGGCTGCCGAGCTCGGCGGTGGCGGAGGTGGCAAGCCTGACATGGCCCAAGGGGGCGGGACCGATGCCAGCAAGACGGGGCAGGCCCTGAAGCGCATCGCAGAGTCCATCGGGGATCGCGTCAGCGCTCGGACGTGATCCGCCGAGGGGCGCGGCTCGGGATCGACGTGGGCGAGGTGCGTGTGGGCGTGGCCGTCAGCGACCCGGACGGGCTGATCGCCACGCCGGTAGTGACGCTGAGCCGCGATCACGGTGGATCGTCCGACCTGGAGGCCATCGTGGCCCATGCACAAGACCGCGCCGCGCTGGAAGTCATCGTCGGTCTACCGACATCGATGAACGGCACCGAAGGGCCCGCTGCGCGGGCGGCTCGGGAGTATGCCGCGACCTTGAGCCGCGGCCTCAACGGGATCACCGTGCGTCTGTGGGACGAGCGGCTGACCACCGTCGACGCTCATCGCAGACTGGCTTCCAGTGGCGTTCCCGGACGGCGGCAGAGGCGTTCGGTCGATCAGGTCGCTGCCGTGTTGATCCTGCAGGCGGCACTCGACGCAGAACGGAGCACCGGAGCCCCCGGTGGAGAGGTGGTCGGCGGCAGGAAGCCGCGAAAGCCTCGGACGAAGACCCCAACGAAGGAAGGCAACCGTGAGCCAACCTCCTGAAGACCAGGCACCCCCGTCCTGGCGCCGTCGATACCGAGCAGCCAAAGCCAGTGCGTCGTCATCGCACGACGACAAGGTCGATCCGCACCCCGACAGTCCTCGTGGGGTCGGTGAGCGCAATGATGCCCCGTACGACCAGGCCGGTCCACCCGAGAACGGCTTCGAGGGGCACCACATCGACAGCCACCACGGTGAGTTGGAC
Source organism: Ornithinimicrobium sp. (assembly GCA_049646465.1). Classification (GTDB taxonomy): domain Bacteria; phylum Actinomycetota; class Actinomycetes; order Actinomycetales; family Dermatophilaceae; genus Ornithinicoccus. Next base: position 69,270 of record JBARVW010000012.1, on the reverse strand, counting down.
TATGTCGAGGACTATGGAGCCGTCGACGCCTACGACCGCCTGGACCCTCCGGATGACCTGCTGGTCGGGAGTCGCGAGGACTTTCGTGACCATGACCATGACCATGACCACGAGCACCGTCGGCGACGTTCACCGTTGGTCCGGTGGGGGTCGATCGTCGCGGCTCTGGCGGTCGTCGCGGTCGGTGGGTACTTCGCGCTGCAGGTGGTCTCTGGCCTCATCCCCTCGTTCCAGAGTGGGGGGGACACCGTCGCCGACTACCCCGGGCCCGGTGGCAGCGAGGTGGCTATCGAGGTGCCACCGGGTGCTGGTGGAGGACAGATCGCCGAGATCCTCGCGGAGAACGACGTCGTGGCCAGTCCTGCCGCCTTCGCCGCGGCCGCAGCTGTCAACCCCGAGTCCGTGAGCATCCAGCCCGGGTCGTACAGCATGCTGGAACAGATGAGTGCCGAGCAGGCGCTCGAGCGGATGCTGGACCCTGAGTTCCGCAACGTGAACGGGGTCACCGTGCGGGAGGGACTCTGGAAGGCCGAGGTGTTCGAGGTGCTCGCCGCCCAGACGGACAACGATCTCGCCGACTACGAGGCTGTCGACCCCGCCGACCTCGACCTACCGGCCGCTGCCGGGGGCGAGATGGAGGGGTACCTCTTTCCCGATACCTACGCGTTCGGACCTGACGACAGCCCTCAGGAACAGCTCCGGAAGATGGTCGACCTGGGCAAGCAGAAGTACGCCGATCTCGGACTCGAGGGAGAGGCCCTCAGCGAGGCCATCATCAAGGGCAGCCTGATCCAGGCCGAAGGTGCGTTCAGCGACGACCTACCCAAGATCGCGCGGGTCATCGACAACCGGCTGGCCGAAGACCAGCCCCTGGGTTTCGACTCCACGGTCCATTTCATCTTTCAGGAGCGCGGTCGGGCCGGCACCAGCGACCGTCAGCGCGACAGCGACAGTCCGTACAACACCTACAAGGTCGTCGGGTTGCCGCCGGGGCCGATCAACAGCCCGGGAACGGCAGCCATCGAGGCCGGGATGGACCCCGCCGACGGTCCGTGGCTCTACTTCGTCACGACGAACCCGAGCACCGGCGAGACCAAGTTCGCGGTCACCTTCGAAGAGCACAACGAGAATGTCGCCGAGTTCCAACGGTGGTGTGCAGACAACCCCGATGACTGCTGACGGAGGATCTCCGCGCTTGGCCGGGGTCATCGGCTCGCCGATCGGACACTCCCTGTCCCCGGTGTTGCACCGAGCGGCGTACCAGGCGTTGGGGTTGGCTGACTGGAGCTACCGCCGCACGGAGGTCGAGTCTGGAAACCTGCGTGCCCACCTTGCCGGTCTGGACGGGTCCTGGGTGGGGGTGTCTGTGACGATGCCTGGTAAGGAAGAGGCGCTGCGGGAGAGCTCGGAAGCCAGCGGACGGGCGCTGCGCACCGGTGCTGCCAACACCTTGGTCCGCCGCAACGATGGCTGGTGGGCCGACAACACCGACATCGACGGGATCACCCGAGCCTTCCGGGAACGCGGATGCGGTCGGCCACGATCCGGATGGCTGATCGGGTCGGGGGCGACCGCTAGGTCGGCCTTGGTGGCGTTCTTCGACCTGGGGGTCACCCACGTGGTGATCCAGTCCAGGTCCGAACCCCGCTCCGAGACGATGCAGCTCGCCCGCGAACTCGGCCTGATGGTGACCACGCGGACCTACGACCAGGGATGGCCCGACCTCGCCGGAGTCGATGTAGCGATGAGCACCGCCCCGGGCCGTGCGGAGTTACCACCACCACCGTCCGTGTCGACCGGTGTCGCCGAGGGCACCGTGGCCATGGACGTCGTGTACCAGCGGCGTGACGCGAGGTGGGCAGCCCAACTGTCCGCAGCCGGGGCCGAGGTGATCGACGGGTCTGCCATGCTGCTGCATCAGGCGGTCGAACAGGTGCGCTTGATGACCGGGCTGGAGCCGCCCGTGGACGCGATGCGCACGGCACTGCACGAGGCGTTGAAGGCAGGGGAGTAGAGATCGAGGAGCTGCTGGTCCCGGGGGTCATCTTCCCGACGCTGCTGGGCGTGATCGCCGCCGGGTTCGGGGTGGGGGTAGGTCGTTGGTTGCGGTCGGCGACCTACCGCAAGCCCGATGAGGAGCTGATGGCGCTCCCGGGCTCGCGATGGTGGGTCGCTCCGGTCCTCGGTGTCCTGGTGTGGGTGCTGACGTGGCGAACTCTCTTCGCCCCACCGGCTCAGCTCACAGGCCAGATGTTCGATCCAGGGTCCAGCTCTGGGGTTCCCTCGCCAACCCAGTTCCTGGTGCTGCTCACCTTGCTCACGGTGGGACTGGCCTGCGTGTGCCTGGCCGCTATGGACCTGGACGTGCACCGGTTACCGGACCGGATCATGTGGCCGACGATGGGCGTCCTCGTGCTGGGGCTGACCCTGGCCGCCGCCGTCGGCGGATACTGGTGGCCCCTGGCTCGGATGCTGATCTGCGCGGTGGCCAGCGGAGCCTTCTACCTGACCTTGTCGTTGGTCTCGCTGGCTCGAGGTTCGTTGGCCCTCGGGCTCGGAGACGTCAAGCTCTCGATCGTGCTCGGAGGAGCCTTGGGCTGGTTCGGGTTCCAGAGTGTGGTCCTGGGGTTGTACGCCGGGTTCCTGGTCGGTGGGCTGGTGGCCGCGTTCCTGCTCGTGACCAAACGGGTCGGCGTGGGCGGGCATCTGGCCTACGGGCCACCGATGATGGTCGGGGCCGTCATCGGCCTCCTGTTGCCCCCGGACTTGTTGACCTCCATGTTCTGAGAGGATCGGCGCTATGTTGCGTTGGCTCACCGCGGGTGAATCCCATGGACCTGCTCTGACCGCCATTCTCGAAGGGCTTCCGGCCGGCGTGGTGATCTCCCGAGAGGCCGTGTCCGGCGCTTTGGCGCGACGTCGCCTCGGCTACGGACGCGGCGCCCGGATGAGCTTTGAGGCGGACCAGCTGGATTTCGCCGGTGGGATGCGTCACGGCCAGAGCCTCGGCTCCCCGATCGCGTTGCATATCGCGAACTCCGAGTGGGCCAAATGGGCCGAGGTGATGAGTCCCGAACCGGTCGACAGCACGCGGATCGCGCAGGCGAACGACGTCGGCGCACCCAAGGAGCTCGCCCGCAACAAGCCCTTGTCCCGTCCTCGCCCGGGTCACGCCGACCTGGTGGGTATGCAGAAGTACGGCTTCACGGAGGCCCGACCCATCCTCGAGCGAGCCTCAGCTCGCGAGACAGCGGCCCGGGTAGCCCTGGGCGCCGTGGCGGCGGCCTTCTTGGAGCAGGCCTGCGGCATCACTCTGGTGAGTCACACGGTGTCGATCGGCTCGGCGGGGTGGGTCGGGCCCAGTGCTGACGCGCCGATGCTCGATGAGCTGCCCCGAGAGTCCGACGTCGAGCGGTTGGACGCCGACCCGGTGCGCACTCTGGACTCCGAGCTGTCCGCCGCGATGGTGGCCGAGGTCGACGCCGCACGCAAAGAAGGGGACACCCTCGGCGGGGTCGTGGAGGTGCTGGCGTGGGGAGTGCCGCCGGGCCTGGGCTCACACGTCCACTGGGACCGGAGGTTGGACTCCCGCCTGGCCGGTGCCTTGATGGGGATCCAGGCCATCAAGGGGGTCGAGGTCGGTGAGGGTTTCCGTACCGCGGCGCGTCGCGGTAGCCAGGCTCACGACGAGATCGAGCGTGACGAGGCGGGAGCGGTGCGGCGCCTCTCACTTCGCTCCGGTGGCACCGAGGGCGGCATGAGCACCGGATCCGTGCTCCGGGTGAGAGCGGCCATGAAGCCGATCTCAACCGTACCCCGCGCCCTCCGCACGATCGACGTCACGACCGGTGAGTCCGCAACAGCGATTCACCAACGATCCGACGTGTGTGCGGTGCCCGCTGCGGGTGTCGTGGCCGAGGCTATGGTGGCCCTCGTCTTGGCCGATGCTGTGGTCGAGAAGTTCGGCGGCGACAGTGTCGTCGAGGTCGCTCGAAACCTGGAGGCATACATGGCATCCATCCCGGACACCATGGCGTCGGTGACCGATGACTGACTCGGCCGAACCGCAGGCCGAGCGCGGCCCTATCGCTGTGCTGGTCGGTCCGCCCGGGGCAGGCAAGACGACGATCGGAGCCGAGCTGGCCCGCCGTCTGCAGGTGGAGTTCCTCGACACGGACGCGCAGATCGAAGCCGACCAGGGGCGGACGATCAGCGACATCTTCGTCGACGACGGTGAGCAGGCCTTCCGGGCGCTCGAGCGCGCCGAGGTCCTGCGCGCCTTGAGCGAGCAGGCGGGAGTCATCTCCCTGGGCGGAGGAGCGGTCATGACCGAGGGGGTTGCGGAGGCCTTGGTCGCGGTCCACGGCACGGTCAGCGTCATCTTCCTGGATGTGGGGATCGCCGACGCCGCCTCCCGCGTTGGTTTCGACGCGTCCCGACCGATGTTGGTCATCAATCCCCGGGCATCCTGGAACCGGCTGATGAACGCTCGCCGCGACACCTACGAGCGTGTGGCCTCGATGCACGTCAACACCGCTGGCCGCAGCGTGGCGGACATCGCCACGCAGATCCAGGCCGGGATCGAGCCCGGCGCCGACTCCGACGCCGAGGACCGCTCTTCGTGAAGGGAACGGATCCTGCCGTGTGGGTAGGCACACCCGGAACGGTCGGTGCCTACCCCGTGCACGTGGACTCGGAGGTCCTGAGCCGGCTCTCGCAGACCCTGTCTCCGAGACGTCGTGTCCTGGTGGTGGCCCAGCCCGGTCGAGACACCATCGTGACCCAGGTGCTGTCGGGTGTGGCCGATGCCGGAGCCGTGCCTTTCCTCGCGTGGGTGCCGGATGCGGAGCACGGCAAGAACGTCACCGTGCTCGCTGCGCTGTGGCAGCAGATGGGGCAAGCAGACTTCACGCGGGACGACCTCGTGGTGTCCGTGGGCGGGGGGGCCGCCACCGACCTGGCCGGGTTCGCGGCCGCAACCTGGCTCAGGGGTATCGACGTCGTGCACCTGCCGACTTCTCTGCTCGGAATCGTCGACGCCGCTGTGGGTGGAAAGACCGGCATCAACACGGCTGAAGGAAAGAACCTGGTCGGTGCCTTCTACCCACCCGTGATGGTGCTGTGTGACCCCGGTTGGTTGGTGAGTATGGATCGGGCCGACTACGTCTCCGGTCTGGCCGAGGTGATCAAGTGTGGTTTCATCTCCGACTCCCGGATCCTGGACCTGATCGAAGCCGGCCCGCAGGCGGCGACGGGTCCGGACGGCCCGGCCACGATCGAGCTGATCACCCGAGCCGTGCAGGTCAAAGCCGATATTGTCAGCGCGGATCTGCGCGAGTCCTCCGTGCGCGAGATCCTCAACTACGGCCACACGCTGGCCCACGCGATCGAGTTGATCGAGGAGTATCGGTGGCGGCACGGCGACGCTGTCGCCGTCGGGATGGTCTTCGCGGCAGAGCTGGGCGTGCTCGCCGGTCGCACCCCGCCCGCGCTCGTCGAGCGCCTGCGCGCCGTCCTGACCTCGGTCGGTCTGCCTACCTCATACCGCGGTGGTCGGTGGCCGGAGCTGCGCGCGGCGATGGCTCGCGACAAGAAGTCCCGGGGATCCATGCTGCGCTTCGTCGTGCTCGACGACGTGGGGCGTCCCGGTCGCCTCGAGGGACCTGGCGAAGACCTCCTGCAGTCGGCCTACGCGGCACTCAGCTCCTCGGCGCCGTAGCAGCAACCACTAGCCTGATCCGATGTCGACTCGCGTGCTCGTCCTGTCCGGTCCCAACCTGGCTTCCTTGGGCTCCCGGGAGCCCGAGATCTACGGCCGCCAGACCTTGGCCGACCTTCAACAGGAGGTGGTGGCGTTCGGAGCGGGCCTGGGACTGAGCTGCGACTGCCGACAGAGCGACGCCGAGAGCGACATCGTCGGCTGGCTGCACGAGGCCGCGCGCGACGGCATCGACGTCATCCTCAACCCAGCAGCGTTCACCCACTACTCCTACGCCGTGGGGGACGCCTGCGCGTACCTGGTCGGCTGCGGCTCGCGGTTGGTCGAGGTGCACCTGTCCAACCCGGCCGCTCGGGAGGCGTTCCGTTCGGTGTCCGTAGTGGCTCCGTCGGCGACCGGCACGGTGGCCGGGTTCGGGGGGCGGTCCTACCTTCTGGCACTCCAGGCGTTGGCGGAGTCGACCGGATGAGGAGGACGGGGCGTTAGACTCGCCCCGAGTCCCTAGCCGCACGCCTGTGATGGCCGCGCCCTTATGGCGCGGTCCCGGGTCCTGCGAGCACCCGAGAGCAGAGAGCTGAGAGCACCAACGTGGCATCGACGAACGACTTGAAGAACGGCCTCGTCCTAAGCATGGACAACGGTCTGTGGCAGGTGTTGGACTTCCAGCACGTCAAGCCCGGCAAAGGTCCGGCCTTCGTGCGCACCAAGCTGAAGAACGTGCTGTCCGGCAAGATCGTGGACAAGACCTTCAACGCGGGCACCAAGATCGAGACCGCCACGGTCGACCGCAGCGACATGCAGTACCTGTACAACGACGGTACTGATTACATCTTCATGGACGTGAAGACCTACGACCAGATCCCGGTGTCCCCGGACGTGCTGGGGTCGGCCAGCAACTACCTCTTGGAGAACGCGCAGGCGATGATCGCCCAGCACGAGGGCCAGGTGCTGTACGTCGAGCTCCCGCCGTCGGTCGTGCTGGAGGTGTCGCATACCGATCCGGGGGTCCAGGGCGACCGCTCCACGGGAGGCACGAAGCCAGCCACGTTGGAAACCGGAGCCGAGATCGCGGTGCCGCTCTTCCTGGAGTCCGGCACCAAGGTCAAGGTCGACACGCGCGACGGCTCCTACCTGGGCCGGGTGAACTGAGCACCAGTGGCTGCTCGCAGTAAAGCGCGCAAGCGCGCCTTGGAGTTGCTCTTCGAAGCGGAGCAGCGCTCGCTGAACGTCGGCGACCTGTTGGATCAGCGTCTCACCGCTCCCACCACCCAGCATCCCTTGCCCTCCTACACCACCGAGCTGGTCCGTGGAGTGCTCGACCGGTGGGCGGAGATCGACGAGGTCCTCACCACATACAGTCACGGCTGGTCCCTGGATCGGATGCCGTCGGTGGACCGCGCCGTGCTGCGTCTGGGCACCTGGGAGATCGTATGGAACGACGACGTCCCAGACGCGGTCGCCATCGCCGAGGCGGTCGAACTGGTGCAGGGTATGTCGACCGATGAGTCCCCGAAGTTCGTGAACGGCATGCTGGCCAGAATTTCCTCGGTCAAACCGACCCTGGTGTAGCCCTGGCGATGGTAGATTTTGCTTCGACCCAGTGCGTATCGCGAAGCGAGTCTCATCATGCGCAACAAAGATCGTTTGCTCTTTCTTTCCCGCCTCCTCGAGACGGCGCGTTTCGAGGTGCTGCCGACCCCCACGATCGAGGACAAGGTTCTCGAGGGGCTACCGGTGGGCCGCACCGTCACGGTGACGGCTTCACCCAGTCAGGGCATCGAGTCCACAGTGGCCATGGCGGAGAAGCTGGCCGGCCACGGCTACGACGCGGTGCCGCACCTTGCAGCGCGGATGATCTCGGGTCGCTCCGAGTTGGGCGATATCAAAGCCCGGCTGCACGAGGCCGGCATCCACACCATCTTCGTTCCTGGCGGTGACCAGGAACCTCCCGCGGGTGACTACGGGTGCGCGCTCGACCTGTTGCAGGACCTGAGCACGATGGGCCATCCGGCACTGGCCGTGGGCATTACCGGGTATCCCGAAACCCACCCCTCGATCAACGATGATCTGACCGTCCAGTCCATGTGGGACAAGCGCAAGCACGCCTCCCATGTCGTCAGCAACCTGACGTTCGACCCGACGATGCTCAGCACCTGGGTGACCCGGATGCGTGAACGGGGCATGGATCTGCCGGTCATCTTGGGTGTTCCCGGCCCCATCGACCGAGCCAAACTGCTGACGATGGCTACCAAGATCGGGGTCGGTGACTCGACGCGGTTCCTGTCCAAGCACAAGGGGATCATGGCTCGGTTGGCGGCGCCCGGTGGCTTCACCGGCGAGCGCTTCCTCGAGTCGTCGGCTCAGCACCTGGCCGCCCCGTCGGCACGGGTGACCGGACTGCACCTCTATACGTTCAACCAGGTGGGCGCCACGGAGAAATGGCGCAAGGACTACCTCGAACGGGTCAACGCGAAATTGTGAGGAGCTCGGCCAACGCCAACTCCAGGCCCGAGTCCGCCGTGGGCACAACCTTCAGCGGCAGCCGCAAAGCGGCGGCGGCCTCCTGGGCCAGGGCTTGCAGCGACCCGTCCGCAGGGTCCTGGGCCAACCAGACCACGCGGGTGTAGTGACCGAAGTAGTCCTGATGCAGCTCGGGATGGCGGTCCAGGCCCAGCTCCACCAGGACCGATCGGGTGAAGGACCGGACCAGATAGTCCGTCAGCACGTAGGTCCCAGGCTCCTCGTCGAACATCTGCCGCACGGCGCTTGATCCGCCGAAGACGTCGTAGCAGTGCAGTCCCGGAAGGCGGGCCAGCTGCAGCTCTGCGCAAACGGCATCGAGCGCCCCGTAGGTGCCGCAGTCGGCATACCCGATCACCACGCGTGAGTAGCGAGGCATCAGCTCCACAGCGCAGGCACGGACCCGCTCGGCGATCTGCTCCGGGTGGTTGTGCAGCAGCGGTGGCAGGGGAGCGACGTGCAGATCCCAGCCGCGACGCTCTGCGATCTCCGCGCAGTGCTTGGCCAACGCGCCGCAGGCGATGACCGCGAGGTCGCCTCGCGGTGGCGCCGAGGCTTCGGAGCTCGATGTACGGATACCGGAGAAGGGCACGGGGCGCTCAGCCCGGGAAAGCGAGCAGCTCGATGAACCGGTCGTTGAAGTCCTGACGATCGGACAGCTCTACGTAGACGACCTCGTCCAGCAGCGCCATTGCCCCCGCCCTTTCCCGCACGCTGAGCAAACCCATCTTGGCGCCTTCGCCCGCGACGTTCCCAGCCGAGATGATGCGCATCACCGGGACCTTCGGGACCAGGCCGATACGGATCGCTGCGGCCGGCGAGAGGTAGCTGCCGAACGAGCCCGCCAGCAGGACCTGCTGCACATCTTCAGGCTCCAGGCTCAGGTGCTCGAGCAGGAGCGCCCAGCCGGTGGCAATCGCGCCCTTGGCGAACTGGAGCTCACGGATGTCCCTCTGCGAGAGGTAGACGCTCTCCGACACGGGGGCGCCAGCATCTTGTCGTTGGAGCACGAAGATCCGTTCTTTGCCGACGAAGTCGAGCCGGTCGGCGAGGTAGGGCGCTGCGCTCATGGCTACCTCGTCGCTGACCAGTCGCCCACTCGCGTCGATGAGCCCGACCCGCACCAGCTCCGAGACGGCGTCCACCAGGCCCGAGCCGCACAAACCCTGCGCGGCGACGTCCCCGATCACCTGTAGTCGCACACCATCGGGGACATCGGCGCCCACCTGGATGACCTCGATGGCTCCGTCCGCAGCCCGCATTCCGCAGCGGATGGCGCCGCCCTCGAAAGCAGGGCCTGCGGGGGCGGCGGTCGAGACGATGCGGTCACCATCGCTGAGGACGATCTCGCAGTTGGTCCCCACATCGATGAACAGGCGCGTGCGCTTGTCGCGGTCCATGCCGGTGGCCAGCATGCCGGAGACGATGTCCCCGCCGACGTAGGCACCGAGCGCCGGGAAGACCAGGGCGCGGGCTTGAGGATGGATGTCCAGGCCCAGCTCGGAGGCCAGGAAGGGGGGCACACTGGCCGCCGTCATCACGAACGGAGCGACCCCCAGCGGTTCAGGGTCGATCCCGAGCGCAAGAGCGGTCATGGTGGCGTTGCCCGCCAGCGCCACCTCGTAGACCTCGCGGGGCTGCACATCCCCGTCCGCAAGGACCTCTCGCACCAGCTCGGCGAGCGTCTCCTGGGCCAGCACACGCAGTCGACCTGCTGCCTCAGGGTCCATCATCGTGGCGCTGATCCGGGTGATGACGTCGGCACCGAAGGGCTGCTGCTTGTTGAGCATGGAGGCCACCGCTACCGGCGTGCCTGTTGAGGTGTCCAGCAAGGTCGCCACCACCGTTGTGGTGCCGAGGTCGAAGGCCACCGCGAAAGTACGTCGTGAGGTGTCACCGGGTTCGATATCGATCAGCGCTTCGTCGACGATGACCGCCGTGATCTTGTAGTCCGCTTCGCGAAGCACCGTGGGGAGGCGCCGTAGCGCGGCCAGGTCCGGGGTCAGGTGCAGGTCCGGCACGGCGTCGAAGATTCGTTGCAGGTCGGTGCGCTGATCCTGCAAGCTGGGCTCCTCCAGCTCGAGGTACCTCTTCTGCACGGCCGGGCGCAGGATGACTTGGCGTCCCACACCAACGGTCGCCGCCTTCGGGCGAGTCGTGAGCGGAGGGACCTCCACCTCGACGTTGCGGACGGCTTGGGCTAGACACGCAAGCCGCCAGCCCTGCGCCAGCTGGTCGGGGCTGAACGAGCGATGGTCCAGTCGGTGGATAGGGGCGGCCGAGTCCATCACCCTGACCTTGCACTTCTTGCACGTGCCATGACCGCCACAGGTGGAGTCGATGGCGATGCCGTTCCAGCTCGCCGCGTCGAACACACTGACGCCGCTGGGGACCCGCACGGAGCGGCCGGAGGGCGTGAAGGACAGCTCGACCCGGCTCGCGCTGTCGTGGGGCGCTCGGATGCCGTCGTCGATCGGGTCGATGAGGCCTTCACGGCCCAAGGTCGACAGCTCGACGTTGGGCAACTCGTGGATCGGCTCACGGTTCATACGGGCAACTCACTCTGGTGGCGGCTGTGATGGCGAACCTCAACGAAGACGGGGCGGGTACTCGTCCACCTCACGCCGAGGCGGCTTGACGCTTCCGGTGCGCGCCGATCCAGCTGGCACCCCACTCGTCGTTGCCCAGCAAGAGGTCGGCAGCCTTGACGCTCGCCACGATCTGCGGCGTTCGGGTGTCCATGATGGCGCTGGTCATCCCCGCCGTCATGGCCATCGGCAGGAACGCCGCCCCCAGGGTATGGCGGTCGGGCATCCCGAAGGACACGTTCGAGGCGCCACAAGTCATGTTCAGGCCGTACTTCTCGCGGATCCGGCGCATGGTGTCCATGGTCACGTTCACTACTTGCTGGTCAGCCCCGATCGGCATAGCCAGCGGGTCGATGACGATGTCCTCGATGGGGATGCCGTACTCCTTCGTCGCCACCATAACGATGTGCTCAACGAGCTCGAGACGTCGGTCGGCCTCCATCGGGATCTCTTCGGCGTCGTTCGGCAAGGCGATGATGGCCGCGTTGTGCTTCTTGACCAGCGGGAGGATCTGCGCCATCCGGTCGTCCTCCGCGGTCATCGAGTTCACCAGCGCCCGCCCTTCGTAGGCCTCCAGGCCGGCCTGGAGGGCTTCGATGACCGAGGAGTCGATGCACACCGGCAGATCAGTGACCTTCTGGACCAGCCGAATGGCCTTGTCCAGCAGTTCCGCCTCGTCCGTGAGCGGGACCCCCATATTGATGTCCAGGACGTCCGCGCCACCTTCCACCTGGGCGCGCGCGTCGCGCTCGATCGCGGACAGGTCGCCGTCCCGCAGTTGCTGTTGGAAGACCTTGCGACCGGTGGGGTTGATCCGCTCACCGATCAGGACGAACGGGCGGTTGTGCCCGAGGACGACCTCCTTGGTGGCGGAGCGGAGGACGGTCTCTCGAAGTTCGGCGCTCATGCGTTGACCAGCTCTCGACGTGCTTTCAGTAGGGCTTTGGCTCGTTTGACCGTGGCTGAGGCGTCGGCGGCGTAGCCGTCCGCCCCGACGGCGTCGGCATACTCCTGGGTGACCGGAGCGCCGCCGACCATCACGATGACCTGGTCGCGGATGCCCGCCTTCTGCAGCGCATTCAGGTTGGCTTTGAACATTGGCATGGTCGTGGTGAGGAAGGCCGACATCCCGACAATGTCCGGCTGGTGCTCCAGAATCTTCTCCACGAACTTCTCCGGAGCCACCTGGACCCCGAGGTCGATGACCTCGAAGCCGGCTCCCTCGAGCATGATGTTCACCAGGTTCTTGCCGATGTCGTGGACGTCTCCCTTGACCGTTCCCATCAAGAACTTGCCCACCGTCTCGACTCCGGTCTCGGCGAGTAACGGACGCAGGCGGGCCATCGCGCCGGCCATGGCCCGACCGGCGATCAGCATCTCGGGGACGAAGAAATCGCCGCGCTCGAACCGGGCGCCCACTTCTTCCAGAGAGGGGATCAGGGCATCGAACAGCATGGTCTGAGGCTCCATGCCGATCTCCAACCCGGTGTTGGTCAGGCTGAGCACTTCTGGTGCGTTGCCGACGAGCGTCTCGTCGTAGAGCGCCTTGAGGATCTCCTCGGGTGTCATGCCGCGCCTTTCTTGGGAGTGGAGGTGGAGTTGCGTAGGAGGTCGGCCAGGCGAGTGCCTTGGTCGGCGAGCAGGTGTCCGAGCTCGGAGTGGTGTTCTTGCAGTCGCGCCGTCGGCCCCGAGATGCCGATAGCGGCGATGACGGCGCCATCGAGCCCCCGCACCGGGGCTGCGAGACCAGACAGGCCGACCTCGAGCTCGTCCCTGGCGTAGGCGTACCCACGGTTGCGGATGTGAGCAAGTTCGGAGACGAAGTCTGCTCGGCTGCGGGTCCTGGGCGTCAACGAGGCGAACGGACCGGCGGGGACGCCGAGAGCACCGAAGGCACACAGCACGTGGCCCAAGGAGTTGGCGTGCACCGGAACGTCGACCTCGTTCCAGTCCCGTGCACGCAGCAGGTAGGTCGACTCGACCTGGGCGACATAGAACACGTTGTCCGACCGAGCGACGCCCAGGTGGACGGTCTCGCCGCACTCCTGCCCGACCGTCTGCAGCACCGGCTCGGCGATGCGCGCCATCTGGGGCCAGGGGTCGTGGAGGGCCGCGTACAGGGCGAAGAGCTGCCCTCCGACGTACAACCCGTCGTCGCGGCGTTCCAACAGTTGGGTGCGTTCGAGCGCGGCCAACAGCCGGGAGGTGGTCGAGCGTGCCAGGCCGGTGGCGTCACTGAGGTCCGAGGACGACAAGGCGACGTCGGAGTGGATCACCAGATCGATGAGCGCGGCGGCACGGTCGACCGCCTGAGTACCGACGGATGATGAGGGTGGTTCGAGGGATGCTTCCCGTTGTCTCATATGGTAAAACTCAATTCCATGTTGTGAGGCTAAGATTTCTACCCCGCAACGTCAAGCACATCCCGATACGTCTGCCTACCGATCTGTGGAGGTCCCCGTTGTTCCGGAACACCATGCCCCGATACGAGGTCCTCAGTCAGGACGCAATGGCCCAGCTCGACCAGGGCTGGCGCAAGCTCATCACCGAGATCGGCGTGGAGTTCGACAGTGAGCGAGCGCTGGAGATGTTCCGCAAGGCAGGGCAGAAGGTCGAGGGCCAGACCGTCTTCCTGGACCCCGAGTTCGTCCTGGAGCAGGTGGCGAAGGCCCCCGCGGAGTTCGAGGTCCACGCTCGCAACCCCGCCAACAACGTCCACATCGGCGGTGACGCCATGGTGTTCAGTGGCGTCTACGGTCCGCCGTTCGTGCGCGAAGGCTCGGTTCGCCGCGACGCGACGATGGATGACTTCCAGCGTTTCGCCAAGCTGGCCCAGTCCTTCAGCGTGATGGACTCCGCCGGGGGAGTGGTCTGCGAGCCCAATGACGCTCCGCTGGACTCCCGGCACCTGGATATGACCTACGCCCTGCAGACGTTGACCGACAAGATCTACATGGGCAACGTCGTCTCGGGGGTCAACGCTGAAGACACCATCGCCATGGGCTCGATCCTGTTTGGTGGCAGGGACGTCATCGAGAAGGCGCCGGTGTCCATCTCGCTGATCAACTGCAACAGCCCGCTGCGCTGGGACGAGCGCATGCTGGAGTCCCTGTTCGCCTACGCCGGAGCCGGACAACCGGTGATCCTGACTCCGTTCATCCTGATGGGCGCCATGTCACCGGTCACGATCCCGGCCGCGCTGGTGCAGCAGATCGCGGAAGCGCTGTCGGGGATCGCGCTGGCGCAGTTGGTCCGTCCCGGCACGCCCGTGGTCTTCGGCTCCTTCCTGTCCAATATCGACATGCAGTCGGGGTCCCCCTCCTTCGGCACCCCCGAGTCCGGCATGGGCCTGTGGTGCACCGGTCAGATCGCTCGTCACTTCGGACTGCCCTTCCGCTCCGGTGGCGGCATGACCTCTTCCCAGGTTCCGGACGCTCAAGCCGGCTACGAGGCGCTGATGACCCTGCTGCCGACCTTCCTGGCCGGCGCCAACTTCGTCATGCACTCAGCAGGCTGGCTCGAGGGTGGGCTGGTGGCCTGCTTCGAGAAGTTCGTGATGGACGTCGAGCTCGTCCAGATGCTGCAGGCAGAGTTCACGCCGCTGGAGATCAACGAGGGCACGCTGGCCTTCGACGCCCACCAAGAGGTCGGACACGGCGGACACTTCCTCGGTGCCATGCACACGATGGAGCGGTTCCGGACGTGCTTCTACCGGCCCATGCTCTCCTCCTCGGAGAACTTCGAACGGTGGAGCCGCGGTGGGGGCGTGGACGCTGCCGGACGGATGAGTGCGATCTTCGCCAAGCGCATCGAGGACTACCAGCAACCGGAACTCGACTCGGCCATCGACCAGGAGCTCCAGGACTACGTAGCGCGTCGCCGCGCCGAGCTCGGCGACTGAGGCTCAGGGCTGGCCCGCGCCTCACGCCCGGGCCAGCGAAGGGTCTCCACCTAGCGGAAGACCACCGTGCGGTCACCGTTGAGCAGGACCCGGCTTTCGCTGTGCCAGCGCACCGCGCGGGACAGCACCTGCGACTCGACGTCGCGGCCCGCAGCGGCGAGCTCTGCAGCGTTGTAGCGATGGTCGACCCTCATGACGTCCTGCTCGATAATGGGCCCCTCGTCCAGGTCTCCCGTCACGTAGTGCGCGGTCGCGCCCACCAGCTTCACCCCCCGCTGGAAGGCCTGGGTGTAGGGACGAGCCCCCTTGAAGCTCGGCAGGAACGAGTGGTGGATATTGATCGCCTTGCCGGACAAGGTCCGCGAGGTTTCGTCGGAGAAGATCTGCATGTATCGCGCGAGCACGACGATGTCCACGTCGAGGTCGTCGATCATGGCCAGCATCCGTGCCTCGCTCTCGGCTTTGGTCTCGGGGGTGACCGGAATGTAGTGGTAGTCGACACCGTAGGACTCGGTCAGGCCGCGGAGGTCCTCGTGGTTCGACACCACGCCGGCCACGTCGATCTGGAGGGCATCACGGCTCCAACGGAACAACATGTCGTTGAGGCAGTGGCCGAACTTGGACACCATGATGAGGGTGCGATACGGCTTGCGCGCATCCCAGAGGTTCCAGGTCATCTCGAACCGGGTCGCGATGGCGCCGAACCCCGTCCGCAGCTCCTCGATGCCGATATCGGGGGCGGTGATCGCAAACCGGATGCGCATGAAGAACTGGGCCGAGAAGGGATCCTCGAACTGTTGACTCTCCACAATGTTGCCCGAGTGCTGCACCAGCAGCCCGGTGACGGCGTGCACGATGCCCGGTCGGTCCGGGCAGGCGATGGTCAGGACGAAGTGGGGGTCAGCGGCCGAAGATGGCATGGGTGCGGCTCCAAAATGAGGTCAATTGTTGCGTGTGTTGAGACATATTCTGCGATACGCAACAGAGTCTGCGCTAGCCTAGGGCCATGGTGGAATCCGCGAGCACCGGACTCGTGCAGTCGGTGGACCGTGCGCTGAGCGTGTTGACCGTGCTGGCCCGTTCCGGAGAGTCGGGGGTGACGGAGATCGCTCGTGAGTTGGGGGTGCACAAAAGCACGGTGTTCAGGTTGGTGGCCACCCTGGAGGCCCACGACCTGGTGGAGCAGCATGCCGAGCGCGGGAAGTACCGTCTCGGCGTAGGAGTCCTGCGGCTCGCCGGGGCCACCAACGCCCGGCTCGATGTGGTGCAGGAGGCCCGCTCCATCAGTCGCGTCCTTGCCGCAGAGACCGGGGAGACGGTGAACCTGGCGATTCTGTCCGAAACGTCTGCGCTCTACGTGGACCAGGTCGCGGGCAGCTCAGGTCTACAGCCCCACAACTATGTCGGTCAGCGGATCCCGTTGCACGCCACGTCCAACGGCAAGGTGTTGCTCAGTGAGCTCGATGATCGGGAGCTCGGCGCCCACGTCCCGAGGCTCCAGGGCTATACCTCCAGCACCATCACGTCCCGCAGTCAGCTCCGCAGTGAGCTCAGTACCGTGCGGGACCAGGGGTTCGCCGTGGCTGTCGACGAGTTGGAGGAGGGTCTTACCGCGGTTGCGGCGCCGGTTCGTGACGCGCACGGTGACCTGGTGGCCTCGTTGAGCGTGTCGGGTCCTTCCTTCCGGCTCACGGCAGAGCGGGTGGCCCTTCTCGCGCCCTCGGTGGTCGCTAGCGCTCGTGCTGTCTCTGACCGGATGGGCGCGGCCACCCCTCGAGGCGTGACGACGGGCTGAATGACGGCGCGCGTAGCGCAACAGAGCCCAAAATGCTTGACAGTTCTCAGCGGACCCAATCACTCTGGGCTCACGCACAACATTTCTCATCCACAGTCCGTGCGCGACTAGCACCAAGGCTCTCGTAATGGTTCTGGCCGGCCGTCATTACCTGTGACCCTCCACCGGGTCGGAATGGGAGCACGCATGTCAACAACCACGCGCAAGGAGTCGCCCGAGGGCAGTCCGGCCGACGAGGCACCCGCAAGAAGCGCACTCGGGTCCATCGATACCGTCGTATTCGGTGGTGGCTTCGCCTTGGTGCTCGGTTTCGCTCTGTGGGGCATCTTCGGCACCGAGAGCCTGCAGGTCGCCGCAGATACGGGGTTGAGCTTCGTCACCAAGTACCTCGGCTGGGCCTTCATCGTGGCCGGAGCGGGCTTCGTGTTGTTCGCCCTTCTCCTGGCCTTCAGTCGCTACGGCCGTATCCGACTGGGAATGGACGAGGAGCGCCCCGAGTTCACCACGCCGTCGTGGTTCGCCATGATGTTCGCCGCCGGAATGGGCATCGGTCTTGTCTTCTTCGGCGCCGCTGAGCCCCTCTCCCACTTCACCGCGCCGCCCATGGGCCTGGCCGAGCCCGGCTCGGACGATGCCGCGCGTTTGGCCATGCAGTACACGATCTTCCATTGGGGTCTTCACCCGTGGGCGCTGTATGCCGTGGTCGGGCTGGCTTTGGCCTACACGTCGTTCCGTAAGGGAAATCCCAACCTGCTGAGCTCCATCGTGATGCCGAGCCGCCCCGTCAACGACCCGGCCAGACGAGCGATCGACACCTTTGCCATCTTCATCACGGTCTTCGGCGCTGCCACCTCGCTGGGTCTGGGCGCATTGCAGATCAACAGCGGGTTGAACAGCGCGTACGGAGTCACCAAGAGCAACACGGTGGCCATCATCGTGATCATCGTGCTGGCGACGATCTTCGCCATCTCCGCGGTCAGCGGAGTGGGCAAGGGCATCAAGATCGTCAGCAACATCAACATGGGCCTCGCCGGTCTCCTCGCCCTGTTCATCCTGGTCTTGGGGCCGACGTTGGTCATCATCAACACCTTCGTGGAGATGATCGGTGACTATGGCACCCAGATCATCCCGATGAGCTTCCGCACCGGGGTCTATGGCGGGGAGGAGTGGCTGCAAGGCTGGACGTTGTTCTACTGGGCGTGGTGGATGTCCTGGGCGCCGTTCGTCGGCACCTTCATCGCGCGGATCTCCCGTGGTCGCACTATTCGGCAGTTCGTGGTGTGTGTGCTGCTGGTGCCAACGCTGGTGAGCTCGGTGTGGTTCTCGATCCTCGGCGGCACGGCGATCAACCTGCAGGAGAACGGTGTGGACCTCGCGGGCGCGGAGACCAACGAGGGTCGGCTCTTCATGATGCTGGACCAGTTCAGTCTTAGCGGCGTGACGGCCACGCTCGTGGTGTTGTTGATCACGTTCTTCTTCGTCTCCAGTGCTGACTCCGCCTCGGTGGTGCTGGGCATGCTCTCCTCCAAGGGCAACATCGCGCCCCATCGCAACGTCGTATTGCTGTGGGGCGCCATGATCGCCGTCACGGCCATCGCGTTGTTGATGGCCGACGGTCTGTCCGTGATACAGCAGGCCGCAGTCGTGATCGCCGTGCCGTTCCTGCTGCTGTTGATCGCGGTCTGTGTGCAGCTCATGAGGCAGCTGCGGGAGGAGCCCGTGGTCTCGACGGTCCCGGAGGGGGTCTACACCGCGCTCTACGAGGAGCTGGGGGCCAGTCGCAAGGACGTCGACCAGACGCTGGAGCGTCAGCACGCGCATCCGCAGGAGCCCTCGGGCGAGCAGCCGTCCGGCTGACTCACGCATAAGAACAGCGCCCCCACATCCTCGGAGGTGGGGGCGCTGTCGTTTTCAAGCCCCCTGGTGGGGCGATGCAGCGTGTCCAGTTGACACGGGTCAGATCAGCGAGTCACACTTGGTTGTGCCGCATCATGCGTTTCGTTGCGAATAGCGCAACAATCCGCTGATGTTGAACTATCTCCCCGCTCCTCCCCGAAGGGTTGCCCCTTATGGCCACGGTCCCCACCTCCGCCCGCGTCGTTGTGATTGGTGCCGGAATCGTCGGCAACAGTCTCGTGCACCATCTGGCCCGCCTGGGCTGGACCGACATCGTCCAGATCGACAAGGGGGCCCTACCGAACCCTGGTGGATCCACCGGGCACGCCTCGAACTTCATCTTCCCGGTCGACCATTCCCGCGAGATCACGGACCTCACGCTCGACAGCATGAAGCAGTACGACGAGATGGGCGTGATGGTGCAGCCCGGAGGTTTCGAGGTGGCCCGCACCCCGGAGCGCATGGAGGAGCTGCGTCGTCGCATGTCCTCGGCTAAGGCGTGGGGTATCGAGGCCGAGCTCGTCACGCCGCAGCAGGTGGTGGAGAAGGTGCCCTACCTCGACCCTTCGCTCATCCTCGGCGCCTTCTGGACTCCCAGTGTCGGGGTCGTCGACTCACTCCGAGCCGGCACCATCATGCGTGAACGCGCGATGGCGAGCGGGGCGCTGACGGTGGTCCCCACGGTCGAAGTGACCGGCTTGGAGGTCGAGGACGGGCGTATCAAGGCCGTCCAGACGAGCGGCGGTGACATCCAGGCCGAGACCGTCGTTATTGCCTGCGGTGTCTGGAGCCCCAAGCTCGCGGCGATGGCCGGAGCGAAGATCCCGCTCACGCCGGCGGTGCACCAGATGATCAGCGTCGGCCCGGTCCCGCTGCTCGCCGAGAGCGACGGCGAGATCACCTACCCGATCATCCGGGACATGGACACCTTCTGCTACGAACGTCAACACGGCGCCGACATGGAGGTCGGCTCCTACGCCCACCGCGCGATCTTGCACGACCCGGAGGACATCCCCTCGATCGAAGCCTCAAAGCTGTCGCCCACCGAGATGCCGTTCACCTCTGACGACTTCGACCCGCAGCTCGAGCAAGCCTTCGAGCTGATGCCGGACCTACTGGGCGCTGAGGGGGCTGAGATCCGCTACGCGATCAACGGCCTGCTGTCCTTGACGCCGGACGGCCAGCCGGTGCTGGGGGAGACGCCGGAGGTGAAGGGCCTGTGGTCCGCGGCGGCGGTCTGGATTAAGGAAGGCCCTGGAGTCGGTCGCGCTGTCGCCGAATGGATGACGCAGGGTCACAGCGAAATCGACATCTCGCACTCCGACATCGCACGGTTCCACCCCCACCAGCGGACCCGTGCTCACGTCAAGGCCCGCACGGGCGAGGCGTTCATCAAGACGTACGGCATCGTGCATCCGGCCGAGCAGTATGAGTCCGACCGCGGCAAGCGTCTGTCGCCGATGAACGAGCACCAGCGTGCGCTGGGGGCGGTCTTCATCGAGGGAGCCGGGTGGGAACGCCCCAACTGGTATGAGTCCAACGCCGGGTTGCTCCAGGAGTTCGGCGACGCCGTCATGCCCCGCGAGAACGAGTGGGACGCACGGTGGTGGTCGCCCATCATCAACGCCGAGCACCTCGCCATGCGCGAGCGGGCGGGGATCTTCGACCTGTCGGCCTTCACCATCTTCGACGTCGTCGGGACCGGTGCGCTGGGCGCCGTCCAGAGCATCATCGTGGGCCAGGCGAACGTGGCCGTCGGCAGAGTCATCTACAGCCCTGTGCTGGACGCCAAGGGCGGGTTCGTCTCCGACCTGACGGTCATGCGGTTGGCGCACGACCACTTCCGAGTGGTCACCGGTGGCGCGCACGGCATGGTGGACCGCAAATGGTTCTCCGACCGGATGCCGGCGGACGGAAGCGCCTGTGTGGTCGACCTGACCTCGGCCATCACGACGCTGGGCATCTGGGGCCCCAAGGCCCGAGAGGTCCTCAGCACCCTGACTCGTGACGACCTGAGCCACGAAGGCTTCGCGTTCTCCACCTGCCGGGAGATCGAGATCGACTCGATCACGGTGCTCGCCTCCCGGATCTCCTACGTCGGGGAATTGGGCTGGGAGCTCTACGTCCCCATCGAGCAGGGCGCCCGACTGTGGGCCATGCTGCACGAGGCAGGAGCGCCCCACGGGGCGGTTCCGGTGGGTATCGGCGTCTACGGCACCACGGGGCGCATCGAAAAGGGATACCGCGCGTTCGGGGCCGAGCTCGACGCGGAGCGCAGCATCGTTGAGGCCGGCATGCAGCGTCCGAAGGTCAAGGAGGCCGACTTCGTGGGCCGCGACGCCTACATCGCGCAGCGCGACGCTGCTCCGGCGTCGGTCCTGTGCACGCTGACCGTGGAGGATCACACCTCGGCCTCGGGTCAGAAGCGCTACATGCTCGGCGGTGAGCCGATCCTGGCCAAGGACGGCAGCCTGCTGACCGATGCGCACGGGCACCATCCCTACGTCACCAGTGCCGGGTCTGCCCCCTCGCTCGGCAAACACGTGCTGTTGGCCTACCTGCCGACGGATCAGGCGAGCATCGGCACCGAGCTCAGCGTGTCCTACATGGAAGAGCTGTATCCCGTGGTCGTCGGCTCCGTTGACGCCACCTCGCTCTTCGACCCCACCAACGACCGGATCAGGAGCTGACCATGAGCAATATCTTGGTGTGTATCAAGAGAGTCCCGGACACCGGTGGCGAAGTCTCGCTGACCGATGACGCGATGAACGTCGACGACCGTCAGCTCGGCTCCACTGTCAGCGGCCACGAGGAGTGCGCGATCGAGCTGGCGGTGCAGCAGGCCAACGAGACCGAGGGTGAGGTCACCGTCCTCACCCTCGGCGACGAGGACTCGGTCGAGCAGCTGCGTGACGCTGTGGCCCGGGGTTGCACCAGCGCCGTGCTCGTCGAGGCAACGCCGACCGCCTTCGGCCCGCGTGACATCGCTCACGCCATCGCAGATGTGGTGCGGACGCACGAGGCAGCCGGCAAAACCTACGACCTGATCCTGCTCGGCAACGACGCTGCGGACACCGGCGACTTCCAGGTCGGCGTCCGCCTCGGATACGCGCTCGGGCGACCCGTGGTCACGGGAATGTCGACGATCGGGATCCAGGGTGAGCAGGTGGTCGCTCGAGGGGATGCCCCGACCGGTGGCACCCAGGTCTTCGAGGTCGCCCTGCCGGCCATCGTGACCGTGATGGAAGGCGGCGTGGAGCCGCGCTATCCCACGATCCCAGGCCGGATGAAAGCCAAACGAGCCAAGATCGAGACGATCGAGCCCAGCGTCGACCCCATCGGGTCGGCTCGGGTGCGGCTCACCCTTCCCCCCAAACCACCCAGCCAGGTCACCATCCTGGGCGAAGGAGCGGATGCGGCGCCTGCCGTGGCCGACCTACTGCAAGAACTCGGAGTCCTACGATGAGCTGCTTGGTCCTGATCGAATCCGTCGACGGTGCGTTGAGCGAAGTCAGCACCGAGACGTTGACTTTCGCCCGGTCCCTGGACACGTCCGTCGACGCCTTCGTGGTGGGGGATGCCGCTGCCTTGCAGGGAGAGCTCGGCGCGTATGGCGTCGCGCGCGTCTTCGCCGCTGCCGGCGAAAGCTTCGACGCCTTCGCCCCCGGTGCCTGGGCGGCAGGCCTGCTCGCCGCGGCTCAGACCAGCGGGGCACAGGTCATCCTCGGCGGTGGATCACCGCGCGGCAACGAGGTCTTGGCCCACGTCGCGGCGCGGCTGGACGTGCTCATGGCCGCCAACGTGGTCGAGGTCGAGCAGAGCGACCCGTTGCTGGTCAGTCGCCAGGTGTTCGGCGGAGTGGCGCTGGAGGTCATGCAGCTCAGTGAGGACGTCGGCGTCTTCAGTGTCGCCGGACACGCGTGCGCCCCGGCGGTCGCGGACGCCGCGACCCAACCGGAGGTTCACGAGGTAGCGGTCGACCTCAGCGCCAGCGACCTGGCGGTGCGCGTTGCGCGTACCGAAGCAGGGGCCCCGGACGAGTCCGGGAACCTGAAGTCGGCCAAGGTGGTCGTCGGCGCAGGGCGGGGCGCGGGAAGTGCGGATGCCTTCGGTGAGCTCGAGGACCTCACCGAGCTCCTCGGCGCTTCGCTCGGCGTCTCTCGCGTGGTGACCAGCCTGGGTTGGCGACCCCACCACGAGCAGGTGGGGCAGACCGGCAGCCGGATCAGCCCCGACCTCTATATCCCGTGCGGGATCAGCGGGGCCATCCAACACTGGGCCGGTTGCTCCAGCGCGAAGACCATCCTCGCCATCAACTCCGACCCCGATGCGCCCATGGTTACGCGTGCCCACTACGCGGTGATCGGCGACATGCATGAGATCCTGCCGGCGATCAACGAGGAGATCAGGAGCCGTCGCGGCTAACATCCGACCCGGTCTGCGACGATCGGCGCTTCTCACGCGCGGCACGACGTAGCACCCGGACCAGCCCGACCACGATGATCGTGAACAGGAGCAGGGTCAAGGCAACGAAGATCACGACCAAGCCCAGCCCGACCGCATTGTCCTGGGACATATGTGCCTCTCCGATAGCCTCGTGGGCCGCTCACTGTAGCCGAGCGGATAGCGCCCCAACAGGGTGAGGACCGCCCCTGAGCGGCTGTAGGCTGTCGCCATCACCGTCCTTTAACCACCGTCCTGTGAGGCGGGGAAGGAGCGTGGGCCGATGAGCCCCTCGCCTGGCCGGAGCGTGCTCACGGGTCCTGAAGTGACCCGTGCACTGCGCCGCATCGCCCATGAAGTGTTGGAGGCCAACAAGGGTTCATCCGGTCTTGTGCTGGTCGGCATACCGAGCCGGGGGGTTCCGCTCGCGCACCGGCTAGCGGCGGTCATGCAGGAGGTCGAGGGGGAGCACGTCCCCGTCGGCAGCCTGGACATCACGATGTATCGCGACGACCTGCGCCGACAACCCGTCCGCCACGTGGAGCCCACTTCGCTGCCCGACGGCGGGATCGACGGCCGCGTCGTCGTCCTGGTCGACGATGTGCTCTACTCCGGGCGCACCGTGCGTGCCGCGCTGGACTCCTTGGCCGACTACGGTCGGCCTCGCATCGTGCGACTCGCGGTGCTGGTGGATCGCGGACACCGTGAGCTGCCGATCCGGGCAGACTACGTCGGCAAGAACCTGCCGACCGCCAAGAGCGAGCGGGTCTGGGTGCACTTGGCCGAGACCGACGGACACGACGACGTACGCATTGCGCAAGAGGGCCTCGCGCGGGAGGAGGCGGAGTGAAGCACCTCCTCTCCATGGCGGACCTGAGCCGCAGGGACATCACGTCGATCCTGGACACCGCAGTGAGCATGCACGAGGTGCAGCATCGCGAGGTCAAGAAGCTACCCACCCTGCGCGGCCGCACCATCATCAACTTCTTCTTCGAGGACTCCACGCGCACACGCAGCTCCTTCGAGCTGGCGGGAAAGTGGATGTCGGCCGACACCATCAACCTGACCGGCAAGGGCACCTCGGTGTCGAAGGGCGAAAGCCTGCGCGACACGGTGAGGACGATCGACGCCATGGGTGTCGACATGATGATCATCCGCCACAGGGCATCCGGGGCGCCTGCGCAGATCGCCCAGTGGACCCGCTGCTCCATTGTGAACGCCGGCGATGGGACGCACGAGCACCCCAGCCAGGCGTTGCTCGACGCCTACACCATGCGCCGCAGGCTCGGCGATCTGGCGGGCAAGCACATCGCCCTGGTGGGCGACCTGACACACTCCCGGGTGCTGCGGTCCAACCTCCTCTGCCTGCGGACCTTGGGTGCGAAGGTCACCCTCGTGGCACCCCCGACCCTGATGCCCAGTGGCGTCGGTCCCTGGTCGGACACCGACGGCTTCACGACCTCCTACGACCTGGACGACGTCCTGCCGTCGGTCGATGCCGTGATGATGCTGCGGGTGCAGCGGGAACGGATGAGTGGAGGGTTCTTCCCCACCGCCCGGGAGTATGCCGTGACGTACGGACTGACCAAGCAGCGCCTGGCTGCCCTGCCCGAACACGCCGTGATCTGTCACCCAGGTCCGATGAACCGCGGGTTGGAGATCAGCGGGGATGCGGCGGATGCTGCCCAGTCCCTGGTGCTGGAGCAGGTGTCGGCCGGTGTGGCCGTGCGTATGTCGATCTTGTACCACCTGCTTGCCGGCGAAGGAGTCACCGTATGAGCACAGCATCCAACTCCGCCATCTCCCCGGGACAGAACCCGGCCCCCCTGTTGATTACCGGAGCCGACCTGGCGGGCAACGGAGTCGGAGACCTCCTGGTCGCCGACGGTGTCATCGTGGCCACCGGCGCGGAAGCGACCGACCGGGCCCCGGGGGCTGGGTCCCGGATGAGCGCCGACGGCCTGGTGGCGCTGCCGGGCCTGGTCGATCTGCATACTCACCTGCGCGAGCCCGGCCGCGAGGACAGCGAGACGATCGAGTCCGGCAGCCGAGCGGCTGCCCTGGGCGGCTTCACGGCGGTCTTCGCCATGGCCAACACCACGCCGGTGACCGACACCGCCGAGGCGGCCGAACGGGTCTACGACCTGGGCCGTCGTGCGGGTTATGTGGATGTGTTCCCCGTCGGGGCGGTCACCAAGCAGCTGGCCGGTCTGGAATTGGCTGAGCTCGGTCTGATGGCCCGGTCCAGGGCCGGGGTCCGGGTCTTCTCCGACGACGGCAAGTGCGTGCACGACGCGCGGTTGATGCGGCGCGCGCTGGAGTACATCCGAGCCTTCGACGGCGTGGTGTCGCAACACGCTCAGGATCCGCAGCTTGCCGATGCCACCGCCTGCGCACACGAAGGTGAGCTCTCGGGTCGGCTGGGACTGCCTGGATGGCCCGGAGTCGCGGAGGAGTCGATCGTCGCCCGCGACGTCATGTTGGCCCGGCACACGAACTCCCGGGTCCACATTGCCCACGTCTCCACCGCCGGCAGTGTGGAGGTGATCCGGTGGGCCAAGGCGCAAGGGATCGCCGTCAGCGCCGAGGTGACCCCGCACCATCTGCTTCTCACCGCCGACCTGCTGGCCACCTACGACCCGGTCTACAAGGTCAACCCGCCGCTGCGTCCGTCCTCGGACGTCGAGGCGCTACGCGAAGCTCTGGCCGACGGCACGATCGACATTGTGGCTACGGACCACGCTCCACACGTGCGGGCGGACAAAGAGCACGCCTTCGCGGACGCCGCTTTCGGCATGCTCGGTCTGGAGCAGGCTTTGTCCGTGGTCAGCACGACCATGGTGAAGACCGGACGGATGACCTGGGCCGACGTAGCCCGCGTGATGTCGACCCGTCCCGCCGCCATCGCCCGCCTCAGCACTCAGGGACAGGGCTTGTCGACCGGCGCGCCTGCCAACCTCACGCTCATCGACCCGACCCGGGAGGTCGTGGTGGACGCTGCCACGTCGCAGTCATTGTCTCGCAACAACCCCTGGCACGGTCGCCCGCTGACCGGCTCGGTCCATCTGAGCATGCTGCGGGGCCTGGTCACGGCCCGCGAAGGACTCGTCTGGGGAGGGGCAGCATGAGCATGGACATCGACGCCACCGAACTCCGCTCCACCGAACTGCGCGCCACCGAACCTCGTACCCCCGCTCTTCTGGTGCTGGAGGATGGCCGTAGCTTCGTCGGTCGTTCCTACGGCCTGGTGGGCCAGACCATCGGTGAAGCGGTGTTCAGCACCGGGATGACCGGATATCAAGAGACGCTCACCGACCCGAGTTATCTGCGTCAGGTCGTGGTGATGACGGCGCCACACATCGGCAATACCGGTGTCAACCCTCATGACATGGAGAGCAAGCGCATCTGGGTGGCCGGGTTCGTGGTCCGCGACCCGGCTATCCGACCCTCGAACTGGCGCTCGCAGGGAGACCTGGAACAGGCGCTCGTCGAGCACGGGGTCGTCGGCATCTGTGAGCTGGACACCCGCGCCCTGACCCGGCACCTACGTGACCGCGGCTCGATGCGGGTCGGCATCTTCTCCGGAGAGGCGGCCTCCCACCCGGTCGCTACGCTGCTCTCGCAGGTGACTTCGGCACCACAGATGGCCGGATCGGCGCTGGCCGCCGAAGTGTCCACCCGCGAGACCTACGTCGTGCCCGCCTCGGGTGAGCAGGGCCGTCGTTTCACGGTGGCGGCCATCGACCTCGGCATCAAGGGGATGACCCCCGCCCTGCTGGCTCGCCGCGGTATCGACGTCCACGTCATGCCCTCGAGCAGCACCTTCGATGAGGTTTCGGCGATCGAACCTGATGGGGTCTTCTTCTCCAACGGGCCGGGTGACCCCGCCACGGCCGATGCCGAGGTGGAGCTCCTCACCCGGGTGCTGCAGGCTCGGATCCCCTTCTTCGGCATCTGCTTCGGCAATCAGCTGCTGGCCCGCGCCCTGGGCCTGGAGACCTACAAGCTTTCGTTCGGACACCGGGGCATCAACCAGCCCGTGATCGACCGGGCCACCGGCAAGGTCGAGGTCACCAGCCACAACCACGGGTTTGCGGTGGCCTGGCCAGGGGACGTCGAGCTGCCCACCCAGACGCCCTTCGGGTCCGTCCGGGTGTCACACCTCGCCCTCAACGACCAGGTGGTGGAGGGTCTGCAGTGCGATGACATCCCGGCCTTCTCGGTGCAGTACCACCCCGAGGCTGCCGCCGGTCCGCGCGATGCGGCCTACCTGTTCGACCGGTTTGTAGAGGTCCTCGCGGCCCGGAAGGAAGGCGACCATGCCCAAGCGTGACGACATCTCCAGCGTGCTGGTGATCGGCTCGGGGCCGATCGTCATCGGGCAAGCGGCGGAGTTCGACTACTCGGGCACTCAGGCCTGTCGAGTGCTGCGCGCCGAGGGGATCCGGGTGGTCCTGGTCAACTCCAACCCGGCGACGATCATGACCGACCCGGGCGTGGCTGACGCGACCTACGTGGAGCCCATCACTCCGGACATCGTGGAGTCGATCATCGCCAAGGAGCGCCCGGATGCGGTCCTGGCCACCTTGGGTGGCCAGACCGCCCTCAACACCGCTATCGCGCTGGAGGCCTCGGGGGTGCTGGAGAAGTACGGCTGTCCCCTGATCGGGGCGAGCACGAAGGCCATCCAGCTCGGTGAGGACCGCCAGGCCTTCAAGGGCGTGGTGCAGCGGTGTGGTGCCGACTCGGCCCGCAGCAGCATCTGCCACACGATGGACGAGGTCCTTGCCGCCGCCGACGATCTCGGCTACCCGGTCGTGGTGAGGCCGAGCTTCACCATGGGCGGCCTCGGCTCCGGCTTCGGGTATGACGAGGCGTCGCTGCGCCAGATCGCCGGCGCGGGGCTCCAGGACAGCCCGACCACGGAGGTGTTGCTCGAAGAGTCGATCATCGGGTGGAAGGAGTACGAGCTCGAGGTCATGCGAGACCAGGCGGACAACGTCGTCGTGGTCTGCTCGATCGAGAACTTCGACCCGATGGGCGTGCACACCGGGGACTCCATCACCGTGGCGCCGGCGATGACCCTGACCGACCGTGAGTATCAGAACCTGCGGGACATCGGCATCGCGATCATCCGCGAGGTCGGGGTGGACACCGGCGGATGCAACATCCAGTTCGCAGTCAACCCGGCCGACGGTCGGATCATCGTCATCGAGATGAACCCCCGCGTCTCGCGCTCCTCTGCGCTGGCCTCTAAGGCCACCGGCTTCCCGATCGCCAAGATCGCCGCGAAGATGGCCCTGGGCTACACGTTGGACGAGGTCCCGAACGACATCACCGGTGCTACTCCGGCCAGCTTCGAGCCGACCTTGGACTACGTCGTGGTCAAGGTGCCGCGCTTCGCCTTCGAGAAGTTCCCCGCTGCCGACCCCACCCTCTCCACGACCATGAAGTCCGTCGGCGAAGCCATGTCGATCGGCCGCAACTTCGCCGAGGCGCTGAACAAGGCACTGCGTTCCACCGAGCAGAAGGGCTCCTCGTTCCACTGGCGCCGGGGTGAGACCCCGGCTCCGGAGCAGGCACGGGCACTCATCGAGCAAGCCAAGGTGCCGACCGACGGTCGGATCGTGCTGGTGCAACAGGCCCTCCGCGGCGGGGTGAGCGTCGAGGAGGCTCACGAGGCCACCGGTATCGACCCCTGGTTCCTGGACCAGATGGCCCACATCAACGAGGTCGCCGAGCAGGTCCGGGTGGCCTCGCACGAAGGGCCCGCGCGACTGCGCCCGGAGATGCTGCGGGCCGCCAAGCGGGTAGGACTCTCGGACCAGCAGATCGCCGAGATCACCGACATGCCGCAGTCCGTCGTGCGTGGGGTGCGCCACGCCCTCGGAGTGCGGCCGGTCTACAAGACGGTGGACACGTGCGCGGGGGAGTTCGTGGCCTTGACGCCGTACCACTACTCCACCTACGACGAAGAGACCGAGGTCGCTCCGCGAGAGCGCCCAGCGGTGCTGATCCTCGGGTCGGGTCCCAACCGGATCGGTCAAGGCATCGAGTTCGACTATTCGTGCGTGCATGCGTCGATGGCGTTGCGTGATGTCGGCTTCGACACCGTGATGGTCAACTGCAACCCGGAGACCGTGTCCACCGACTACGACACCTCCTCCCGGTTGTACTTCGAACCCTTGACGCTGGAGGACGTGCTCGAGATCGTGCACGCCGAGCGCCAGGCCGGACCCCTGGCCGGAGTCATCGTGCAGCTGGGGGGTCAGACACCGCTGGGCTTGGCAGCGGCGTTGAAGGCCGAGGGTGTGCCGATCGTGGGCACCTCGCCGGAGGCGATCCACCTCGCCGAGGATCGTGGAGCCTTCGGTCGGGTGCTGGCGGAGACGGGTCTGTCGGCCCCCCGGCACGGCATGGCGTACAGCGTTGCGGACGCGCTGGGGGTGGCCGCCACGATCGGCTATCCGGTGTTGGTGCGACCCTCCTACGTTCTGGGCGGTCGCGGTATGCAGATCGTGTACGACGACGCCTCGCTGGAGCAGTACGTGTCGCAGGCTACCCAGGCCGCACCCGAGCATCCGGTGTTGGTCGACCGTTTCCTTGACGAGGCGGTCGAGATCGACGTCGACGGGCTCTACGACGGGCGCGACCTGTATCTCGGCGGAATCATGGAGCACATCGAGGAGGCCGGCATCCACTCCGGCGACTCGGCGTGCGTGCTGCCTCCCATTACGTTGGGGCGCGAGGAGATGCGAGCGGTCCGCGAGGCAACCCGGCTGCTGGCCGAGGCGATCGGGGTGCGCGGTCTGATCAATGTGCAGTTCGCGTTGGCCCAGGACGTGCTCTACGTGTTGGAGGCCAACCCCCGGGCCAGCCGAACGGTGCCGTTCGTAGCCAAGGCCACCGGTGTCGCCCTCGCGGGTGCAGCAGCCCGCGTCATGCTGGGAGCGACCATCGAGGAGCTGCGCCGCGAGGGAGTGCTGCCTGCCTACGCTGACGGTGGCCAGTTGCCGCACGACGCCCCGGTCAGCGTCAAGGAGGCGATCCTCCCCTTCCGCCGGTTCCGCACCCAGACAGGCCAGGCAGTGGACTCGATCCTCGGTCCGGAGATGCGCTCGACCGGTGAGGTCATGGGGATCGACGCCGACTTCGGCACGGCTTTCGCCAAATCGCAGCTGCGCGCGGGGTCGGCCCTGCCGACCTCTGGCACGGTGTTCGTCTCGGTGGCCAACCGAGACAAGCGGTCGATGATCTTTCCCATCAAGCGACTCGTCGACCTGGGTTTCACCATGGTCGCCACGGCCGGGACGGCCGATGTGCTTCGCCGTAACGGCATCGCCTCCACGGTGGTGCGTAAGCACAGCGAGGGCGCAGGTCCGCACGGGGAGCCGACTATCGTGGACCTGATCACGGCGGGAGAGGTCGCGATGGTCGTCAACACGCCTTCGGGGCGAGACGCTCGTGCCGATGGATACGCCATTCGGGCGGCGACTACCAGTCTGGACCGGCCCATCATCACGACGGTGCAGCAGTTGGGCGCTGCGGTCCTCGGGATCGAGGCGATGGGTGCCGGTCCGATGCAGGTGGCCTCGCTGCAGGAGCACACCGCCCGACTCGACCTGTTCAACTACCGAGCATGAGCGCCGCGGGTCTCATCACGCCCACGAGGGACGTTCCCTTCGGGCCGCGGCTGTTCGCAGCCATGCGCGAGCACGGCCCGCTGTGTGCCGGCATTGACCCGCACCCGGGGCTGCTGCGTGATGCCGGGCTGGAGGACACCCCGTCCGGGCTGGAGCGGTTCTCGCAGACCATACTGGAAGCCGTCGGGGGCCAAGTGGCGGCTATCAAGCCCCAGTCAGCCTTCTTCGAGCGGCACGGCTCGGCCGGGATCGCCGTGCTGGAGCGGCTGCTGCAGGACTGCGCAGCAGCCGGCACGGTGTCGATCCTGGACGTGAAACGGGGAGATATCGGCTCGACCATGACCGCCTACGCGCAGGCCTACCTGGTGGATGGCGCTCCCCTGGCCGCCGACGCCGTCACCCTCAGTCCCTACCTCGGCTTCGAGTCCCTGCGACCCGGGCTCGACGCCGCAGTGGCACAGGGGCGCGGGGTCTTCGTGCTCGCGCTGACCTCCAACCCCGAGGGCGCGTCCGTGCAGCAGCACGGCGTTCCTGCCGTAGCCGCTGGGATCATCGGCGAGGTTGCGCTCGAGAACCGACGGGTACGTTCGACGGACGACGGAGCCGGCCACGTCGGCCTGGTGATCGGGGCCACCCAGGGGGAGGCCCTACGTGCCTTGGGCGTCCTGGAGGACATCCGCACCTCGGCTGCCATTGTGCTGGCGCCCGGGGTGGGAGCTCAGGGCGCCACCGGGAGAGACCTGGCAGCTGCCTTCCGAGGCCACGCCGACCACGTGTTGGCCCCCGTGAGCCGGGCGCTGCTGGGGCAGGGCTACGGGCTGCGGAGCATCCGTAGGGCCAGCTCAGCGCTCGGCCACGAGCTGGCCGAAGCGTTGCGATGACGGCGCCCTCCGTGGCGCCACTCGCGCCGATCCACCGGCACAGCACTCCCAGACCGTGCTAGCGCTCGTGGGAAACTTCCCTCCGTGGGGTTGGCACAGGCCAGCCCAGTCGATAAGTTCTGTCGAGGGGTCATCAGGGACCTGGCGGCACCCCACGGGCGAGGTGAGCGATGCCCCACGGTTAGCGCCCGTCCGCTATGACAGCGTGATGGCGATGGAGATTGAGGAGATCGATAGTGGCACTACCCCAGTTGACACCCGAGCAGCGAGCCGATGCCCTGGAGAAGGCGGCGCACGCGCGCCGGGAGCGGGCCGCCGTCAAGAATCGCCTCAAGAACTCCCAGGGCTCCTTGAAGAGCGTGATCGCCCAGGGCAAGGACGACGACGTCGTCGGCAAGATGAAGGTGTCTGCTCTGCTCGAGTCCCTCCCAGGGGTCGGGCGCGTGCGAGCCGCGCAGATCATGGACGAGATCGGTATCTCGGCCAGCAGGAGGGTGCGCGGACTGGGAGCCAACCAGACGGAAAAGCTCTTGGCGCGTTTCGACCAGTCCTGACTCGGTCGCTGACCCTGCCGCCGCGGCACAGGGATGGACAATGACCACCGCACCCTCGCGGTTGGTGGTCCTGGCCGGTCCGACCGCGGTCGGGAAGGGCACTGTCGCCGCCCGCATTCGGCAGACGCACCCGGAAGTGTGGGTGTCCGTGTCGGCGACGACACGTCCGCCGAGACCAACTGAAGTCGACGGCGTGCATTACCACTTCGTCGGCGACGCCGAGTTCGACCGTATGCAGACCGAAGGTGAGCTGCTCGAGTGGGCGGTAGTGCATGGTCGCGCCAAGTACGGCACACCGGCGGCGCCGGTCCACCACGTCCTTGCCCAGGGGCGGCCAGCACTGCTGGAGATCGACCTGCAGGGAGCGCGTCAGGTCCGCGAGGCCATGCCCCAGGCACTCTTCGTGTTCCTGGCTCCACCGTCGTGGGACGAGCTGGTCCATCGACTGGTCGGCCGGGGCACCGAGTCGGCCCAGGAACGGGAGGTCCGACTCGGCACCGCGCGGCAGGAACTTGCGGCCGCGAAGGAGTTCGACGTCACCCTCATTAACGACGATGTCGACCGCGCCAGTGAAGAACTCGTATCATTGCTCACTACTCCACCCAAAGGCACGACCAACAGAGGGATACCCACTTCGTGATTGGCACTATTGCGCACCCCGACGGCATCACCAACCCGGCCATCGACAGCCTGCTCGAGAAGGCGGACAGCAAGTACGCCTTGGTGATCTACGCGGCCAAACGCGCCCGTCAGATCAACGCCTACTACTCCCAGCTCAGTGAGGGCCTGCTGGAGTACGTCGGCCCCTTGGTGGACGCCGAGCAGACCGACAAGCCGCTGTCCATCGCGTTGCACGAGATCGACCAGCGCAAGCTGGCTACCAGCAGCCCCGACAGCACCAGCTGAGGGTCGACCCGTCGATGCGCGTCGTGCTCGGCGTCTCCGGCGGTATCGCCGCATACAAGTCGTGTGCTCTGCTCCGACGGTTGGTCACAGCGGGTCATGATGTGACCGTGGTCCCCACGCAGGCTGCGCTGCGATTCGTGGGCGAGCCCACATGGGCCGCCTTGTCGGGGAACCCCGTCTCCGCTGAGCCGTGGGACGACGTCCATCGGGTGCCTCATGTGCGCATCGGGCAGCGGGCCGACCTTGTCGTGGTGGCTCCCGCGACGGCCGACGTGGTGGCGAAGGCCGCCCACGGCCTGGCTGACGACCTGCTGAGCAACGTGCTGCTGACCGCGCGCTGCCCGGTCCTCATGGCCCCCGCGATGCATACTGAAATGTGGCAGCACCCGGCCACGGTCGACAATGTGCGAACCCTGCGTCGACGCGGCATCAGCGTGCTGGACCCCGCCAGCGGGCGTCTGACCGGCCCGGACAGTGGGCCCGGTCGGCTGCCCGAGCCCGAGGAGATCTTCCAGACGGCGATGGGCCTGCTGGACGGCGCATCGAGTATGCAGGCCTCCGAGCATCCTCGAGCGGAGCAGGACATGTCCGGCCTGAGCGTGGTGATCACAGCAGGCGGCACTCGTGAGCCCATCGACCCGGTCCGGTTCGTCGGCAACCGGTCGTCGGGCAAGCAGGGCTACGCCCTGGCTGCAGTGGCCGCCGAGCGCGGGGCGGAGGTCCTGCTCATCTCGGCCAACAGCTCGCTTGCGGACCCGGCCGGGGTGCGTGTGCAGCGCGTGGAGACTGCCGCTGAGCTGCAGAAGGCGGTGGCGTCTGCGGCATCCCAGACCGGGTGCGACGCCGTGGTCATGGCTGCTGCTGTGGCGGACTACCGACCCGCCCAGGTTGCGGAGTCCAAGATGAAGAAGGACTCCTCGACCGAGGACGGCCTCACCCTGGAGATGGTGCGAAACCCCGACGTCCTGGCCTCCTTGGTGCGGGACCGGCAAGGCGCAGGTCGCCCGTTCCTCGTCGGTTTCGCTGCCGAGACCGGGGACGCCGACGGGGACGTGTTGGCTCACGCTCGGCGCAAGCTGGAGCGAAAAGGCTGCGACCTGTTGGTCGCCAACGACGTGAGCAGCGGTGGGACCTTCGGTGCCGACCGGAGCACGATCCATCTGCTCACGCCCGACCAGAAGGTCGTCGAGACCGTCGGGCCCGTCAGCAAGACCGAGACGGCAGCAGCGGTCTGGGACGCGGTCCTGCGAGGCCGTGCCGACCGCTGATCTTGTCCCGTTAGACTGCCGCGTCCACCGTCAGCAGCCGCTGCATCATAGGAGACCCCTTGCCTCGTCTATTCACCTCTGAGTCCGTCACCGAGGGACACCCCGACAAGATCTGCGACCAGATCAGTGACGGCATCCTCGACGAGATCCTGCGGCAGGACCCGCAGTCCCGCGTCGCTGTGGAGACGCTGGTGACCACGGGGCTGGTCCACGTCGCGGGCGAAGTGCGCACCTCGGGGTATGCGGACATCCCGAGAATCGTGCGGGACACCATCCTGAACATCGGCTACGACAACTCGCACAAGGGCTTTGACGGCCGCACGTGTGGCGTCGAGGTCTCCATCGGTGAGCAGTCGATGGACATCGCGGTCGGGGTGGACACGGCATACGAGCACCGCAACGGCAGCACCGAGGACGTGCGCAGTGCTCAGGGTGCAGGAGACCAGGGGCTCATGTTCGGCTACGCGTGTGATGACACGCCTGAGCTGATGCCGCTGCCCATCTTCATGGCCCACCGTCTGGCCGAGCAGCTCGCCGACGTCCGTAAGAGTGCCGAGCTCGACTACCTGCGTCCCGACGGCAAGACCCAGGTGACCATCGAGTACGCCGGAGACAAGGCCGTGCGGCTGGACACCATCGTGCTGTCCACCCAGCACGCCGAGGGGATCTCGTTGGACGGTCAGCTCGGGCCGGACATCCGGGCCCGGGTCATCGCACCGGTGTTGCAGGCCTGCCACGACGCGGGCGTGCGCATCGACACCACGAACTTCCGGGTGCTGATCAACCCCACCGGCACGTTCGTGGTGGGAGGACCGATGGGAGACGCCGGGCTGACCGGGCGCAAGATCATCGTGGACACCTACGGGGGCATGGCGCGCCACGGGGGAGGAGCCTTCTCCGGCAAGGACCCGAGCAAGGTCGACCGGTCCGCGGCTTACGCCCTGCGTTGGGTGGCGAAGAACGTCGTAGCGGCCAACCTGGCCCGACGCGTCGAGATCCAGGTGGCCTACGCCATCGGGGCCGCGAGCCCGGTGGGCCTCTACGTGGAGACCTTCGGCACCGAGACCGTGCCGGTCGAGGCGATCGAGCGAGCGATCACCGAGGTCTTCGACCTCCGCCCAGCGGCACTGGTCGACGAGCTCGACCTACTGCGCCCGATCTACCAGCCGACTGCTGCCTACGGCCACTTCGGTCGGCGCACCGCGGCCGGTCTGGACAACGGCTTCACCTGGGAGCGGACCAATCGCATCGAGGCCCTGCAGTCGGCGCTCTAGGGATCGTTGGGCCTGTCAGCCGTCTCGCGTAGAACGGTGGCATGACGAAGTCGGGAGAGGAGCAGCTCGCACTCGTGTCGGCGACCCCGCACGGGCGAGCGTCGAGAGCTACCGAGGCGGGACCGCTGGCCGAGGCCGACCCGGTCGCGCGGGTGGTCATCGACACGCCTCTGGCACACCTGGACCGGCCGTTCGAGTATGCGGTTTCGGCCGCGGACGAGGCCTGCGCGGTCCCGGGAGCGCGGGTCCGGGTGCGGTTCGCCGGTCGTGACCACGACGGCTTCGTCGTGTCCCGCGAAAAAGAGGCCGAGCACGGTGGAGCGTTGACCCCCATCCGTCGGGTGGTCTCCCCAGAGTCGGTGCTGACCCCGCACATCCTGCGGGTCAGCCGCGCGGTCGCTGACGGCTACGCCGGCACGTTGTCGGATATGCTTCGGCTCGCCATCCCCCCTCGCCACGCCCAGGCGGAGCGTGAGGTGCCGCTTGCGCAGGTGGGGGACCGGCGGGCGAACGCTGGCCTGCCGCGCACGACCGGGGGAGCTTCGGGTCAGGCCTGGGCTCGATATCCCGCAGGCACAGCGCTTCTGGGTCGACTCGCTGCAGGCGAGTCTCCGCGTGCTTCGCTGTTGGCTCTGCCGAGCCTGCCGGAGGGGCTCGACTGGCCGGACGCGATCGCCCAAGCCGTCCGCGCCACCCTGGCGTCCGGACGGGGAAGCGTCATCGTGGTGCCCGACTACCGGGACGTGCAACGGATCGCAGACGCTCTTGAGGTGGAGCTCGGGGCCGACAGCTTCGTCACGCTGACCGCAGACCTGGGCCCCGCGGCACGCTACCGGGCGTGGCTGTCGGTGCTTCGGGGGCACCACACCGTGGTGGTCGGCACGCGGTCGGCGGCCTATGCCCCGGTGGTGAACCCCGGCCTATTCGTGGTGTGGGACGACGCTGACGACGCCCACCGGGAGCCCCGCGCCCCGTACGCGCACGTCCGTGACGTGGTGAAGGCACGAGCCGACGACGCTTTCGCCGCCGTGTTGTTGGCGGGGCACGTGCGCAGTGCCGAGGTCGCCGCCTGGGTCGAGAAGGGCGACCTGCGGAGCGTGCACGCAGCCACGAGCACGGTGCGAGACCAGATGCCGGTCATCACCGTGGCCGGTGAGGGTCATGAGGGTGCTCGCGATGCGGCAGCCAGCACGGCACGGATGCCGTCGCTGGCCTGGCGGGCCATCTCGCGCGGTCTGACCCGCGGACCAGTCCTGGTGCAGGTGCCTCGGCGGGGATACGTGCTCGGCTTGAGCTGCGCGCGCTGTCGACACCGGTTGGATTGCCCGTCGTGTCACGGTCCGGCTCAGCTCGCGGGACCTGATGAAGCACCCGTCTGTCAGTGGTGTGGCCGGGAGGTTCCCCCGACGGCGTGCCCGGAGTGCGGTGCCTGGCAGCGCCGGGGGGCGGTCCGCGGCGAACAGCGGACGGCCTACGAGATCGGACGAGCCTTTCCTGGGGTGTCGGTGATGAGCTCCAAGGCTGGGCAGGTCTTGCCCCGCGTGCCCGACGAACCAGCCATCATCGTCGCGACCCCCGGCGCCGAGCCCGTAGCGGAGCAGCGCTACGCCGCCACGGTGTTGCTGGATGGGTGGGCACTGCTGGACCGTGCTGGGCTCGACAGTGCGATCGAGGCCTACCGACGCTGGGCTGCCGCGGCGGCACTGACCAGGAGTCGTGGCGAAGCGGGTGAGGTCGTGTTGGCCGGGGTGCCGGCCCACGGTGACGTTCGCTCGGTCGAGGCTCTGGTGCGCTGGGATCCTCAATGGTTGGTCGGCCTCGAGCTGGCCGAACGACGCGACCTGGCCCTGCCGCCCTACAGCAGGACGGTGGTCATCAGCGGCGAGCCCCGGGCGGTGGCCGCGGCGACGGAGCAGCTTCGCGGGCCCGGCGGACTGGAAGGAAGCTCGGTCACCACCCACGGCCCGCTGGTGGACGACGCTGGCGTCTCACGCCTGGTGCTTCGGGCTGACCGAGACGATGAGCTGCTGGGGATGACGCGGTGGCTCAGAGCCCGGCGCAGCGCGTCGAAGGCCGCGGACCGCCTGTTCATCGCGGTGGATCCCGCGGATCTGGGGGGCTGAGGTCTGGCGTTGCCAGGGCGTTTCGCGTCCATAACGTTTCGGTCAACTTGGGTTGTCGTAGTGGCATATCCACCCGATGCCGCTTACGTTGGGCACTGAACGTCGGATGTGTGCTCAGGGTTCGTGGTGACGATCACGTGGATCGCCTCCTACCTGTGCTCCCAACCTTTCACTCAGGAGGAACATTGAAGATCAGGCGTACGACGATGGCCATCGCGGCTGCTGGGGCATTGGTTCTCAGCGCCTGCACCTCTGGCTCGGACGACAGCGAGTCCGGAGCGGGTTCGGAGGGCAGCGAGGAGAGCGCAGGATCCGAGGAGGGTGGTTCCGAGGAGGAAGTGCTGGAAAAGCCTGACCTGGGAGACATCACCACGGCGGACGACCAGATCACCTACTCCGTGGGTGAGGTCGAATGGGAGACGTACAACGGCGAGACCAGCGCCACCAACTCGGTCTACAACTCGGTCGTGAACGACCAGCTGCGCGAAGGGTTCAACTACTTCGGCACCGATGGCACGGTGTTCCCCAACGAGGACTTCGGCACCTACGAGCAGACCAGCGAAGACCCGCTGACCGTGGAGTACACCATCTCCGACGACGCGGTGTGGGAGGACGGGACGCCCATCACGTCCAACGACTTCCTGTTGCAGTGGGCTTCGTCGAACCCCGAGACCCTCTTCCCCGAAGGGGACGGCGAGTTCGACCCGGTCAGCGACACCTTCGGTGTCCAGGTCCCCGAAGGCCCGGAGACCGAGGTGGACAGCAAGACCTTCACGCTGACCTATCCCAACCCGTACCCGGACTGGGAGCTGGTCCCGACCTCCCCGCTGCCCGCGCACGTCCTCGCGGAGGAGATCGGCGTCGAGCCCACGGAGCTGGCCCAGGCCATTTTGGACCGCGACACCGCCAACATGGCCGACGCAGCGGAGTTCTGGAACACCGGGTGGAACTTCCAGGGTGGGGAGCTGCCCGACCCCTCGTTGGTGCCTTCCAGCGGGCCGTACACCCTGAACGGTGCCACCTGGAACAGCCCCGAGTCGTTGACCCTGGTGCCGAACGAGAGCTACTACGGCCCACCCCCCGCCACCCAGAACCTGACGTACCGCTTCACCGCCCCCGAGGCGATGGTGCAGGCGCTGCAGAACGGTGACATCAACATCATCGAGCCGCAGCCGGACGTCGACACGGTGGACGCCATCGAGGCGATGGGCGACGGGTTCGAGCTGATCACCGGGCCGACGCTGACCTGGGAGCACCTGGACTACAACTTCGTCGAGAGCAGCCCGTTCGCCGACGAGAACGGTGGCTTGGCGGCACGCGAGGCTTTCGCGATGTGTGTGCCACGTCAGCAGATCGTCGACAACCTCATCACGCCGGTCGATCCCGAAGGCGTGGTGATGAACCTGCGTGAGGTCTTCCCGTTCCAGGACGACTACGACGAGACGGTCGAGGCGGCCTACGACGGTCGCTACGACGAGGTCGACATCGAAGGTGCGACGGCCAAGCTCGAAGAGTCCGGTCTGGAGACCCCAGTGGATGTCCGGATCGGATACTCCGCCCCCAACCAGCGCCGCACCAACCAGGTCTCGGCGATCAAGTCCAGCTGTGATGAGGCCGGATTCAACATCCTGGACGAAGGCAACGCGGACTTCTTCGCTGCGGGCGGTCCTCTGGAGGTCGGTGACTACGAGGTCGCGCTCTTCGCTTGGGCCGGGTCGGGTCAGGTCGCTTCGGGTGAGCCGATCTATTCCACGGATGGAGGCCAGAACTTCGGCAAGTACAGCAACGAGGAAGTGGACGCTGCGTGGGATGAGCTGGCATCGTCCAACGACCCCGAGGTGTGGAAGGAGCAGCGCAAGGTGATCGAGAAGCTGCTGTGGGACGACCTCTACGGCATCCCGGTGTTCGCGCACCCGGGGGTGGTCGGAGCAGACGCCACGATCGACAACGTCTACTTCAACTCCACCCAGACCCAGATCTCCTGGAACGCCGAGCAGTGGGTCCGCGCTGAGTGACGTAGGACCGCACGAGTAGCTGGACCTGAGCAGGGGCGGACGTCGCCGAGACACTCCGCCCCTGCTCATCTCGTGAGATCGGCCATCAGAGCATGGTTTGGCGCTAGGGTCGCTCCCACACAGGGCGATTGACCCCGAACGTTGCTCCGCAGCATCCGTCAGGAAGGCGATGTCGTGCTTCAGTTCATCATTCGACGCATCGGGATCTCGGTCCTGATTCTGTTCTTGGCGTCGATCCTCACGTACGTCTTGTTGATCAACTCTGACGATCCCCTCAAGGATCTGCGGCAGAGCAATGCGACCAACCGCGAACAACTCATCCAGGCGCGCATCGACAACATGAACCTCGACGAGCCGTGGTACACCCGGTACGGCATGTGGCTGGGTGGTGCTAGCAAATGCCTGGTTTTCGCCTGCGACTTCGGAGTGGATCGGTCTGGGTTCAGCGTCAACGAGATGGTTTCTGCGGCGGTGGTCAGCAGTTTGCGCTTGGTTACTCTCGCGACGATCATCGCGATCGTCCTCGGCATCACCTTGGGGATC
Organism: Ornithinimicrobium sp.; assembly: GCA_049646465.1. GTDB lineage: Bacteria > Actinomycetota > Actinomycetes > Actinomycetales > Dermatophilaceae > Ornithinicoccus. The sequence goes on along the minus strand of JBARVW010000012.1, from coordinate 29,201 downwards.
CTGGCCGCGATTCGTCAGTACAGCGGATTCGACTACGCCGTCACCTTCTTGGCCTTCCTCTTCTTCTCTCTCCCGGTCTTCTGGGCGGCCATCTTGCTCAAACAGTACGGAGCGATCGAGTTCAACAACTGGATCGCCGATCCTTCGGTGTCCTTAGTGACCACTCTGCTCATGGCCCTGATCTTCGGCTTGGTTTTCTCCGTGGTGGCCGGAGGTGACACCAGGCGACGGGTGGGCACCTTCCTCACCACTGTGGTGGTGCTCGTCGCCGTCGTGACCTACTTCGACGCTGTCGACTGGTGGAGGTACCCCGCCCTAGGGATCGGGTTGATCGTGGCGCTGTCCCTGGCCGCGTTCGGGCTGTTGCTCATGTTGACGGTCGGTCTGCGCAACCGCCAGGTGATCTACTCCGGCTTGGCGACCATCGCGGTCGGCATCGTGTCTTACTACGTGACCGGTTCGATCCTGGAGGACCCGAGTTGGACGCTCCTGCTGATCTTGGCCCTCGTGGCCGCAGCGGTCGGCGCGGTGATCGGAGTGGTGCTGGGGGGCTACGAGCGCAAGACCGCGGTGACTGTATCGGTGGGCACGGCGCTGGCGTTCGGGTTCTTCGTGTTCCTGGACAATCTGCTGGCCAACTGGAACGGCTACCTTCAGATCTCCGGGCGTCCGATCTCGACGATCGGCTCGGGGTCCCCGCTTTTCTCGGGCAACTTCTACGAGGGTGTCTGGGACTGGTCCACTCAGCTGATCCTGCCCACCATCGCTCTCACCATCATCTCCCTGGCGGGATACTCTCGATATACCCGTTCCTCCATGCTCGAGACGACGCAGCAGGACTACATGCGCACGGCCCGCTCCAAGGGCCTCTCGGACCGGGTGGTCAACACCAAGCACGCCCTTCGGAACGCTCTGATCCCGATTACCACGATCGTGGCCTTCGACTTCGCTTCCTTGATCGGCGGCGCCGTCATCACGGAGCGCATCTTCGGCTGGAGCGGGATGGGTGCCTTGTTCCAGGCCGGCCTCGACACGGTGGACCCCAACCCCGTCATGGCCTTCTTCTTGGTCACCGGCGCCGCCGCGATCTTCATGAACATGCTCGCCGATATCGCCTACGCCTCACTCGACCCACGGATCACGAGATAGGAGGGCGGAATGGCTGACAACGAGCACCCCCCGCAGGACGATCCTGACACCCCAGGATCCGGCCGGGAAGACCTTTCCCCGGTCGTGGGTCAAGCTGACCCCGCAGCCCCGCAGGATCAAGACGTCGCCTTGGACACCGAGTACTCGGTCGAGAAGCAGATCGACTTCGACGAGAAATCCTACTCTCAGGGCCAGCTGGTGCGGCGGCGATTCTTCCGCCACAAGGGGGCCATGCTGGCGCTGGGGGTCCTGGTCGGCATCGTGGTCATGGCCTACTCCTCGATCGGCATCTTGGGAAGTCCGGGTTGGTGGGGCAAGTCCTATCTCGACAGTTCCTCGGTCGTCGACGGAGGGCGTCCCACGCTTTCGCTCTTTCCGCCCAGTATCGGCGAGCACCCGTTCGGACAAGAGACCACCGGGAAGGACTACTTCGCGCTGACCATGCGGGGAACGCAACAGTCCTTGATCGTCGCCTTCAGCGTCGGCATCGGGAGCACCGTCATCGGAACCTTCATCGGTGCTGCCGCCGGGTTCTACCGCGGTTGGGTCGAAGCGTTGCTGATGCGGTTGACCGACGTCTTCATCGTCATCCCGCTGCTCATTCTGGCCGCCATCATGTCGAAGACCCTCGACGCGGGCATCTGGGGAATGTCCTTCACGCTCAGCATCCTCGTCTGGACGGGGCTGGCTCGTTTGGTCAGGGGTGAGGTGCTGTCCCTACGAGAGCGTGAGTTCGTCACGGCGGCCGAGGCCATCGGCACATCGTCAGTGCGCATCATCTTCAAGCACATCCTGCCCAACACCATCGGCACCATCATCGTCAGCGCCACCCTGACCATCGCGACTGCGATCCTGCTCGAGACGGCGCTCAGCTTCCTCGGCTACGGCATCAACCCGCCCGACAGCTCGTTGGGTCTGCTTATCAGCCAGTATCAGACGGCTTTCCAGACCCGCCCGTGGCTGTTCTGGTATCCAGGTCTGACGATTGTGGCCATAGCGCTCTCCGTCAACTTCCTCGGCGACGGCCTGCGGGACGCCTTCGACCCTCGTCAGAATAGGAATGCGGACTGATGGCCAGCGCAACCAGCGAACCGGGTACGGATCAGGGCGACGCGGTCCACGATGCCGACGGGGCGGTGCTGAGCTTCGACGAGGTGGACGTCCGCTTCAAGACGGAGTTCGGGTCCGTGCACGCGGTCAAGGGCGTCACGCTGGACGTCAAGCCCGGAGAGGTGGTGGCCGTAGTCGGAGAGTCGGGGTCGGGGAAGTCCGTGACCTCGATGACGGCGATGCGGCTGCTGCCGAGCAACGCACGTATTGACGGGCACGTCTCGGTGAGCGGGGTCCAGGTCGGAGAGATCTCCGAGCGGAAGATGCGCAAGATGCGCGGCAACAACATCTCGATGATCTTCCAGGAGCCGATGACGGCACTCAACCCGGTCCTGACCATTGGCACGCAGGTCAGTGAGTCGATGGAGTTGCACGGCATCGCGGTGGGCAAAGACGCGGAGAAGCGAGCCATCGAGCTGCTCGAGATGGTCGGCATCCCCGACCCCGAGAAGCGGGTCAAGCAATACCCCCACGAGCTCTCGGGTGGTCAACGCCAGCGTGTCGTCATCGCCATGGCCATCAGCTGTGACCCGAAGGTCATCATCGCGGACGAGCCCACGACCGCCCTGGACGTCACGGTGCAGGCCGACATCCTGGACCTGCTGCGTTCCCTGAAGGACAAGCTGGACACCGGGATCCTGCTGATCACCCACAACATGGGTGTCGTGGCCGACATGGCCGATCGCGTGGCCGTGATGTTCAAGGGTGAGATCGTCGAGCAGGGAACTGCCGAAGCGGTCCTGACGGACCCCCAACACGGGTACACCAAGATGCTCCTCGGCTCGGTCCCACGTCTGGGTGCTGGTCGTGGCCAGATGGGGATCAATTTGCGGGACACGCTGGATCCCGACGCGGAGCTGGCGATCGATCTGCAGAACCTCGTCATCGAGTATCAGCGCCTCGGCAAACCACCCTTCCGTGCTATCGACGATGTGTCGTTCAACGTGCGACAGGGTGAGATCGTCGGGCTCGTGGGTGAGTCCGGCTCCGGCAAGTCGACGATCGGTCGCTGTGCGCTCGGGCTGATTCCGGCGGCCTCGGGCACCTTCACTCTGCTCGGGGAGGACCTCCCCTCCCTGAAGCGGGCCGAGCTCAAGGCGCTACGCAAGCGGATCGGCGTGATCTTCCAGGACCCGGCCGCCTCGTTGAATCCACGGATGCCGATCGGTGAGTGCATCGGGGAGCCGCTCGTGGTCCACAAGGTAGGCGACCGTCAGTCACAGCAGAACAAGATCTACGAGCTGCTCGACGCGGTGCAGCTCCCGCGCGAGGTCTACAACCGGTATCCGCACGAAGTGTCGGGCGGACAGCGACAGCGCATCAGTGTTGCCCGCGCCCTCACCCTGGACCCCGAGCTGCTGGTGGCCGACGAACCCACGTCGGCCCTCGATGTCTCGGTCCAAGCCAAGGTGCTGAAGATCTTCTCCGAGCTTCAGGCCGAATACAAGTTCGCTTGCCTCTTCGTCAGCCACGACCTGTCGGTCATCGACCTCCTTGCGCACAAGGTCGTCGTCCTGCAGAACGGCAAAGTGGTCGAAGCGGGCCCCCGCGACGAGGTGCTGCACAACCCGCAGATGGACTACACCCAGCGGCTGATTGCCGCCGCCCCGGTGCCCGATCCAGGGGATCAGCGCAGCCGTCGAGAGGCTCGACACGAGCTGCTGCGCTCACAGGGAGAAGAGGTCGCGGAGCTGAAGATCGACGCGGACCAGTACCACGCGGCGATGTCCGGGACGGCCGAGGAAGACATCGCCTGACGCTGACGTCACGGCTCCGCGGCATGGGGTTCACGGGGCTGATCGGATGAGAGTATGAGGCATGCGCGTCCTCTTTGCCGGCACCCCTGAGGCGGCACTTCCCTCCCTGAAAGCACTTCTCGACTCTCGCCATGACGTGGTGGCCGTGTTGACGCGTCCTGATGCCCCATCAGGTCGTCGGCGCGTGCTTCAGCCGTCGCCGGTCAGAGTCCTGGCCGAGCAAGCCGGGGTCGAGGTCTTGACTCCAACCTCTACTGCAGATCGAGGTTTACGCGAGCGCATGGTCGAGCTTCGCGTGGGCGCGGCGCCCGTGGTGGCGTACGGCGGGCTGATCCCGCCTTCCCTGCTCGAGGTGCCGCACCACGGATGGGTCAACCTGCACTTCTCGCTGCTGCCGGCCTGGCGAGGGGCGGCCCCCGTGCAGCACACCATCATGGCCGGCGACGAGATCGCCGGGGCCAGTGCCTTCGTGCTGGACGAGGGGTTGGATACGGGAGCCGTGCTCGGCACGCTGACCGAGCGAGTACGGCATGACGACACGTCGGGAGAGCTGTTGACCAGGCTGTCCTACGCGGGGGCCGAGCTCCTGCTGGGCAGCCTCGACGCCCTGGAGTCCGGCACCGCTCACCCACAGCCTCAAGGCGCCGAGGGCATCAGCCACGCCCCGAAGCTGACGCGGGACGACGCTCGGATCCGCTGGGACAGGCCGGCGTATGCCGTCGACCGTCAGATCCGTGGCTGCACCCCTGCCCCGGGGGCCTTCACCACGCTGCACGGCGAGCGGCTCAACATCGGCCCTGTGACGGTGGTGACCGAGGATCTGGACATCGACACGCCCGCCCCAGGTCAGGTGCTTGTCCGCCGTCATGACGTCCTGGTCGGGTCCGGCGGGGGAGTCGTGCGGTTGGGTGAGGTCCAGCCCCCGGGCAAGAAGCCGATGGGTGCACCGGCTTGGGCGCGAGGTGCGCGGCTCCAGATCGGCGATCTCCTCGGGATCCACGGCTGATGGCGCAGCGTCCACGCTCGGTCACCCGGCCGGCCGACCGCGCCCGCCACAGTGACCCCGCGCGGCACACCGCCTACCTCACGATGCGGGCCGTGCGTCATGGTGCCTACGCGAACCTCGAACTCCCGGACCAGTTGCGTCAGGCCCGACTGTCCGGTCGTGATGCCGCCTTCGCGACGGAGCTCTGCTACGGCACGATCCGGCTGCAGGGGCTGTACGACCCCATCATCGCCGTCGCGGCTCAACGGGAGCTGGACACCATCGACGTCGCGGTGCTTGACATCTTGCGGATGGGGGCGCACCAGGTCCTCGGCATGCGGGTCCCGGACCATGCAGCGGTCAACGCCAGCGTCGCGTTGACCCGTTCGGTGGTGTCGCAAGGTGCTGCCGGTTTCGTGAATGCGGTGCTGCGTCGGGTCACCGAGCGCAGCCGCGAGGCATGGGTCGAGGTCGTCACCGAGCCCGCGCGGGACGCCAACGACCGACTGGCCCGTGAGTTCTCTCATCCGCTATGGATCGTGCGAGCGCTACGGGCCGCGCTGTTGGCCCATCAGGTCAGCACGCCCGAGACGCTGACGAGCGACCTCGCGGCCGTGCTCACCGCACAGAACCACCCCGGCGCCTTGATGTTGACGGCCCGACCGGGCTTGGACGCCGAGCAGGACCTCTCCGAGGCGGGCGCCGATCCCGCCGAGCAGGCCCCGACGGCCTGGGCCTTGCCGCTAGGGGACCCTGGGTCGCTGGCCAGCATCAGGGACGGGCGGTCCGCCGTGCAGGACGCCGGCTCCCAACTGGTCGCTCTCGCGCTGGGCCACGCCCCGGTGGAGCAGGACCGCGGTCGGTGGCTCGACCTATGCGCGGGCCCCGGCGGCAAGGCCGGTCTCCTGGCGGGCTTGGCGTTGCAGGCCGGTGCGTCGCTGGTGGCCAACGAGGTCAGCGAACACCGCGCCGAGCTGGTGCGGCACACCTTGCGGGCGGCAGTCACGGCCGGCGCCACGGTCGAGGTCACCGTGGGCGACGGACGGTCGGTGGGCTCCGAACAGTCCGACTCCTACGACCGAGTGCTGGTCGACGCACCCTGCACCGGCCTCGGTGCGCTTCGGAGGCGACCTGAGGCCCGCTGGCGACGCCAACCCAGCGACCTGTCCGGTCTGGCACCGCTGCAGCGAGAGTTACTCACCTCGGCGCTGCAGGCCACCCGCGTCGGTGGGGTCGTCGTCTACGCCACCTGTTCTCCGCACATCGCGGAGACCACCCTGGTCGTCGATGACGTGATGAAATCCTTCGGGCACGCGAGCGTCGAAGATATCCGTCCGCTCGTTCGCGATCGCGCAGGCGTGGCCCACCGCGACCTGGGGCCGGGACCGTGGGCCCAGCTCTGGCCCCATCTGCACGACACGGACGGGATGTTCCTGGCGCTGCTACGCCGCACCTGAGCGGCGCCTCCGGACGAGGCGGACTACGCTTTCGACTGTGTCTATGCAGATCAGTCCCAGCATCCTGGCCGCCGACTTCGCCAACCTGGAGCGCGAGCTCGGACGGATCGACGCCGCGGACTGGGCGCACGTCGACGTGATGGACGGTCATTTCGTGCCCAACCTCACCCTCGGTGTGCCCGTCGTGAAGGCCCTCGCGGCGGTCAGCCCCATTCCCTTGGACGCGCACCTGATGATCGACGACCCGGACCGCTGGGCTCCCGACTACGCGCAGGCCGGGGCAGCGTCGGTGACGTTTCACATCGAGGCCGCCCAGGACCCGGTCGCGACTGCTCGGGCGATCCGCAAGGCAGGTGCCCGGGCGGCCTTCGCCATCAAGCCGGGTACCTCGTTCGCGCCGTATGCTGATCTGCTCGCCGAGGTGGACATGGTCCTGGTGATGACGGTGGAGCCGGGGTTCGGAGGCCAGTCCTTCATGGCCGACCAGATGGCCAAGGTCAGCGAGGTGGCTGTAGCGGCCGCGCGCGTGGACCACGAGGTGCAGATCCAGGTCGACGGTGGAGTGTCAGCGGACACCATCGGTGCCTGCGCGCAGGCCGGGGCCACGGTGTTCGTCGCGGGATCGGCCGTGTACGGCCACGAGGACCCGAACAGCGCCGTACGTGACCTGCGTGCGCAGGCCACCCGCCATGCACGCTCCGCCTGAGTCGCCGGTGTCACCGTCCGGATCATTGCCACCCCGAGGTTCGGCCTACGCCGTCTTCCGGCCACGGCGCGGGGCCTGGGTGGCTCGGGTCAGCGCCGTGGCGTGCGCGCTGGTCTTCACCGGCCTCGCCCTGACCACGCCCTCGACCGGTCGCATGGCGTGGAGTCTGACCGACCGAGTGATGACCGTAGTCCTCGGAGTAGCGTTGGGGGCCCTGATCTGGAGGTTCGCCGCGCTGCGCGCCATTCCCACTCCCACCGGGTTGAGGGTCGTCAACCTGCTCCGTCGCCACGACGTGGAGTGGACGAGCGTCCTCAATGTCGGCTACTCCGGGGGGACACCCTGGGCCGTGCTGGAGATGGCCGATACGGAGCAGATTGCGGTCATGGCTATCCAGCGCTCCGACGGGGCTTTCGCCCAACGTGAGGCCTCACGGCTGGCCGCACTGGTGTCCCACCATTCCTCAGCACCGGACGAGCACTAGGGACCTCACCGCTCTCGTCCGCTACGGCATCTCGCCGAGGAGTCAGTCCTGGGGGGCCTTGGGACCGGGGTCCAGGTCCGTGCGCGTGGGCGGTACCCGACGGATGGCCTCCTGCACGGGGAGGCCGGTCAACCGCAGCAGGTCGACGACCGTGGAGCGCACCTGGGCGCGCATCACCTCGGCCGACAAGCTTGCTCCACGCACCGACCACGTCGAGCGGCGAGCCAGGTTGACGAGGTCTTCTCGCGCCTCGACGGCATCCCGCCGCTCGGCGAGCTCGTCGGAGATGTGCTGAGCGGCCATGGCAAGCTCGTCGACGAGGTCGATGTAGGACTCGGGGACGGACTCCTCGTCGATCAGACAGACTTCGGCACGGCGGATCAGCACGCGTACGTTGCGGATGGCCAGATCCAGCGGGAACAACAGCCCATCGATAATCTCCACCCCCGATCGATGACGCCGGCGCAGCGGCGCCATCCGCGCCACCGCCAACCCCTCGGCGGAGATCTGTCGCAGGTCCTCGAGCTCGGGTTGCAGATCCCGGGCGTCGTCCAGGGCCGCGGCGACGACTTCGATGTCCTTTTCGCGAAGACCGGCAGCGCATCGTCCCAGCGTGGCGGCGAGGTGGGCGACGACCGACGACGCCTCCTCTCGTGGTCTGCGTAGGGGTGTGCCCGCTGGTGCCGCCACGGTGATGGCCAGCGCGACCAACCCTCCGACGACCGCATCGATCCAGCGTCCGAAGGCCTGACCGTCCCCGCTGACCAAGGTGGCGACGATCACCCCCTGAGTCCCGGCCTGCAGCATCAACAGCTGGCCGGCCCCCGCCAGCACTGCTAGCGACATGGCGACCACGCACACCGCGGCGATCTGCCACACCCCCACGCCGAAGAAGTGCACGAACACGTCGCCCACCATGACCCCGATCGCGACCCCGACGGTCAGCTCGACCACCCGGCGCAGGCGGTTGCCGTAGGTCAGACCCAAGCAGATCATCGCCGTCACCGGTGCGAAGAACGGCATGGAGTGGCCCAAGAGGGCAGTGGCGATGAACCACGCGGCAGCCGCGCCGAACGCCCCCTGCAGGATCAACGGCAGCCGTGAGCGCAGGCGTCGGGCGCTTTGCCGGAGGGCTTCGGCACTCACCCGGGTCCGTACCGCCTGGGGCAAAGCGCGGATGTTCGCCGCCGACCCGGGGTCACCCATCCGCACGACTCACGACGGTGTGCTGCTGGCTGCGCAGGACCATCTCGGGGTCGGTTCTTTCGTCGGTCTCCTTGTCGGTGTCGACGACGAAGTCGTACCCGGCCGGGGCCTTCGGGTAGGTGTCCGCTCCGAAGAGCTCGTCCTCCTGCGCCGCCCACCGGTCGGCATGGGGCGCGAAGTCCCCTTGGTCGGTACGGCGATGAGCGCGTTCCCTTCTGACCAAGGGAGATGCATGGACCCAGACCGTGGTCGTCAGGGCGGCGCGGCAAGGGTGGGCGGTGGCGCCGACCCCCTCGATGATGACCACGTCGGCCAAAGGAACGTCGACGGTTTCGGCGAACCGTTCTGTGCCCCAGTCGTAGCGCTCATACGCTCCCGCGCACCCCCGGCTCAACGGCTTGATGACACCCGCGCAGAGCCGAGGCAGGGACGCCGACAAGCCGTCCCAGCCCGGGTAGAGGTCGTCCATCGTGATGACGACCACGGACTTGCGATGCCCGCGGAGGTTCTCTGCGAGGCCCGCGGCGAGGCGGGTCTTGCCCGAGCCGCTCCGGCCATCCACCCCGACCAGTTCGGGGCCGCCAGGGGTAGCCGCCAGCAGCCGCAGCGTGATGGCTGCGGCCGGATGCGTGCGGACCTGCGAGTCGACCTCACACCCCCAGTGGGGTAGTGAAGAAGGCGGCCACGTCCTGCTCGTCCCCCGAGACTTCGACTCGAGCATGGCTCGTGCGGCCGAAGGCGTGCAGGAGCAGCTCCACCGGCCGACCGGTCACCACCACCGAGCCCTGGTCTCGGGAGGGCCGGCGCATCACGGCACGCCCGAGCCGTGGCACGCGCATGACGACCCCGGTGGGCGCTGCGCGATAGAGGAGTCGGCCCATCCGGCGCAGCGCGGACCACATCGCCTCAGCACTTTTGTGGTCGACCTGGTCGTTGGCGTCGCCGGACCAGGCGGGATCGGCTCGGACGATGTCCTCTCGGTGCACCACGAACTCCACCACGTTCATCGCGTCGTCCACGCTCGGCAGGCGCGCTGGGCTCCACCGGGGCGGACCGGAGCGAGCCCGATCCAGCAAGTCGGGGAAGGGCAACGAAGCACACTGGTGATGCACCGCCTCGGCGTGACGCTGGGCCGGCGGGAGGACCTTTCCCACGACAGCGTCGGGTCTACGGTCCCGCACCACCACATGGGCCACCAGGTCGGCGACGGTCCATCCTTCGCACAACGTCGGCGCCTGGGGGCCGGCCGCTTCGGCTGCGTCGCAGAAGGCCTGCCGGTGATGCTGAGCCAGGTTCATGCACCTATCAAAACACCCCAGGCGCCCACCCTCGACGCAGATGTCCGATCGGGGAAGGTGCACCGTCCCAGAAGGCAGGGTGCCCTCGCTCGCAGGTCCGTCGGATCCGCGTGCGACGATACGTTTCTCCACGCTCGTTCGGCCCCGTTCGGCGTGCCCTCCTCCACCACGACGAAAGGCGGCCTGCCCTATGGCGTCGACGGCATCTGCACGCCCGGTCGTCCCGCCACGGCCCAGTGGCGCCGTGTTGCGGCAGGGGCTGCGGATCATCTGGGTTGGCGCCAAGCAACAGCCCACGTGGCTAGCCGGAGCCATCGTGGGCGCGGTCCTGTGGGCTGGGGCCACGGTCGGCACCGCCTGGGCTCTGGGCTACCTCACCGAGGCGGTCATCACCCCGGCGATCCAGGCTGGCACGGTCAGCGCCAAGGGGTTGTGGACCATCTTCGGCGTGTTGGTCGCCATCGTGATCGTCAACGTCATCGGCACCGTCCTGCGCCGAGTGCTGGCCACCATCGCCGGATTCAACCTTCAGGCGAGCTACCGGCAGCGGGTGACCCGGCAGTATCTGCGGCTTCCCCTGACCTGGCATCACCGCCATCCCTCCGGTCAGCTGCTGTCCAACTCGCACTCCGACGTCGAGGCCACCTGGCAGGTCTTCAACCCCCTTCCGATGGCCATCGGCGTCATCGTGATGCTCTTCATCGCCGGCGCCCAGATGGTCCTCGTCGACCCCGTCTTGGCCTTCATCGGTCTGTTGGTGTTTCCCGGTCTGTTCGGCGCCAACCTCGTCTACCAGCGAGCGATGTCGCCCAAGATCACCCGCGCCCAGCAGCTCCGAGCCGAGGTGAGCGAGGTCGCCCACGAGTCCTTCGAAGCCGGACTCGTGGTCAAGGCGATGGGGCGCGAGCGCGAGGAAGGACAGCGTTTCGCGAGCGTGACCAACACGTTGCGGGACTCCCTGATCGACGTCGGCCGCACCCGAGGGGTGTTCGAGCCGGCCATCGAAGCCATCCCGACGTTGGGCACCCTGGCGGTGCTCGGGGCCGGCACTGCGCGGGTAGCCTCCGGTGACCTGGATGCCGCCGACGTGGTCCAGATCGCCTACCTGTTCTCCATCCTGGCCTTCCCGGTGCGGGCCCTGGGGTGGGTGTTGGCCGAGATTCCCCGCTCGGTCGTGGGCTACCAGCGGGTGGACTCTGTGCTTCAGGCCCGCGGCGCGATGGAGCACGGCGCGGGAACGCTTGAAGGTTCAGGTCCGGCGCGGTCGACCTTGACAGACATCGACTTCTCCTATCGCGTTGACACCAGCGCCGACAGTGCTCAGTGGACCACCGACGGTGACGGACGCCCGCTGGAGCCGAGGCCTGAGGACCTCGAGCAGGTGCCGGTGATCCATGGGGTGAGTCTGGACATCCCGGCTGGCAGCACCACCGCGTTGGTCGGCCCCACCGGGTCCGGCAAGTCGACGCTGGCCAACCTGTCGCTGCGTTTGGTCGATCCCGACCGCGGCTCGGTGGAGGTCGATGAGCTCGACCTGCGCACGATCCGTGCCGGTGGCGTCAGCGATGTCGCAACGTTGGTGAGCCAGTCGACCTTCCTCTTCGACGACACGGTCGCCAACAACGTGTCGCTCGGCGGGGACTACGGTCCTGGCGCGGTGGCGGCGGCGCTGGAGGTCGCACAGGCGACCTCCTTCGTCGCGGACCTTCCTCTGGGTGAGGAGACGGTCGTCGGGGAGCGGGGCGGCACCCTGTCCGGAGGCCAGCGGCAGCGGGTGGCGCTCGCTCGCGCCATCGTGCGTCGGCCACGGCTGCTGGTGCTCGACGACGCGACCAGCGCAGTGGACCCCTCGGTCGAGCAGGAGATCCTCTCGGCGTTGCGCACCGCACGGGACGGAATGACCGTGCTGGTCGTCGCCTACCGCATGGCGACCATCCTCTTGGCCGACCGGATCGTGTATCTCGACCAGGGACGCGTTGCCGACCAAGGCAGTCACGAGGAGCTGGTCCAGCGGTGCGCGGGATACGCCAACCTGGTCCAGGCCTACTCTCGCGAGGCCGCCGAGCGCGCGGCGCTGAAGTCGGAGGAGGAGGAGTCCACGTGAGCACCGAAGATGCGCAGGCGAACAGCCAGATCGGGGAGAGCTCCGGGCTGTCGACCATGGCCACCGTCCGTCGTGGGCTCGAGCTGTCTCCCGAGCTGCGCCAGGGCCTCCTGGTCACCGTTCTGTTAGCCCTGGTGGCCACGCTCGGGCGGGTGCTGATCCCGTTCGTGGTCCAGCAGACCACCGATAACGGAATCATGGCTGATGGCGGACCGGACGTCTCGTTCGTGGTCATGGCCATCCTGATCGCCGCGGGCGCGGTGGTGCTGACGAGCGTGGCGCAGTATCTGGTCAACCTTCGCCTCTTCACGGCAGCCGAGTCGGGCCTGGCCACCCTGCGCAACACGGCCTTCCGGCACATCCACGACCTCTCGGTCCTCACCCAGAACACGGAGCGTCGGGGTGCGTTGGTCTCGCGCGTCACCAGCGACGTGGACACGATCTCGATGTTCGTGCAGTTCGGCGGGTTGATGCTGCTGATCTCGACGGCGCAGATCCTCCTCGCCACCTTGTTGATGCTGTTCTACAGCCCCATCCTCGCGGGTGTGGTCTACCTGTGCTTCGTGCCCCTGGTGCTGCTGATACGACGTTTTCAGCCCATGCTCGGTCGGGCTTACGGCGCCGTGCGCACCAACGTCGGGTCGATGCTGGGTGCCATCTCCGAGTCCGTGGTCGGGGCCGTCGCCATCCGCGCCTATGGGGTGGAGGACCGCACCGAAGCCCGCATCGACGAGGCGATCGAGACCCATCGCCGATCGGCCATCGCCGCTCAGGCCCGGTCGGTGCTCGCCTTTGTCTCTGGGCAGGCGTTCGCCGGTCTTACGCTGGCCATGGTCCTGGTGGTCGGGACCGTGCTCGCCGCCCGAGGATCGGTCAGCCTGGGGGAGCTGCTGGCCTTCCTGTTCCTGGTCAACCTGTTCACCCAGCCTGTGCTGATGGCGACCGAGATCCTCAACGAGCTGCAGAACGCCGTCGCGGGATGGCGACGGGTGATCGGCATCATCGACACTCCTGCGGACGTCTCGGACCCCGGACCCGAGGGCATTCGCCAGGAGCGGGGACCGATCACCGTGGACTTCGCCGACATCGGCTACGCCTATCCCGGTGGAGAGAGCGTGCTCCGGGACGTCACCCTGCGGATCGAGCCACGGACCCGGGTAGCGATCGTGGGTCAGACCGGTTCCGGCAAGACCACGATGGCCAAGCTGCTGACCCGTCTGATGGACCCCAGCGCCGGGTCCATCCTCATCGATGGCGACCCGTTGACTGAGATCGCCTTCGACTCCCTCCGTCGACGGGTGGTCATGGTCCCGCAGGAGGGATTTCTGTTCGACCAGAGCCTGCAGGAGAACGTACGCTTCGGGCGCCCGGAGGCCTCCGACGCAGACGTCGAGCTGGCCATCACCGAACTCGGTCTGGACGCGTGGGTCGCGACCCTGCCTCACGGGCTGCATACCGAGGTCGGGCAGCGCGGAGAGTCGTTGTCGGCGGGGGAGCGCCAGCTCGTGGCGATCGCCCGCGCCTACCTGGCCGATCCCGACCTGTTGGTGCTCGATGAGGCCACCAGCGCGGTGGACCCCTCGACCGAGGTGCGCATTCAGCGCGCCCTGGAAGGATTGACCCGCGGCCGCACATCGGTGGCGATCGCTCACCGGCTCTCGACCGCTGAAGCGGCGGACGTGGTGATCGTGGTCGATGACGGTGAGGTGGTGCAGATGGGTCCGCACCGCAAGCTCATCGACGAGCCTGGTGTCTACGCCATCATGCACCAGTCCTGGGCGGCTCAACAGACCGCAGTCCCCACTCCCACCGCGACTCCCGCCGAGAGCGACTAGCCGGTGCTGCGGTGGGTCGGATGGCTGGCGGTGGTCGGTGGGGCACTCGTCGCCCTCAGCGGGGGCCGGACCTGGGTTCGCTTCACCGTCCAGGATCCCGTGCTCGGGGAAGGCCTGCGCACCGTCAGCGGGTACGCCGCGAGCACCGCTCTGTCGGCGGCCGGGGTGTTGGGGCTGGCTGCAGCTTTGACTGGGCTGTTGACCCGTCGGCGGTTGCGGATGCTGGCGATGGTCGTGCTGAGCCTCGACGCTGTGTGGGCGCTGTGGCTGGTGGTGCAGGTCGCACGAGATCCGGCCGAGGCGGCACGTCAGGGTGTCTCCGGAGAGCTCCAAGCGACCACGACGGGAACGGTCGCCATCTCGCAAGCCTCGACCACCCCATGGGTGTGGGTGTTTGCCGCCGGTGCCGTCCTCATTGCGGTCGGGGCCGCGTGGCTCGCGCTGCGCGCGGGAAGGCCGCCCACGGTGATACCCCCGCCGACGACCGCTCGCGACCCGGACCAGGGTCCGCAGCTGCCGCAGACCGAGGTGGAGCGCCGGGCCAACACCGCAGCCTGGAACGACCTCAGCCGAGGTGACGACCCGACCGCAGACGCCTGAGGGTTCGAAACGCGTAGGGTGAGGGTTGCGGCGCAACCGGCGTCGAGCCGTTCGGCGACAAAGGAGATGGGCATGGAGGACGAGTTCGGTCACGGTCACAGCGTGGCGGCGTGGACTGGCGTGGGGATCCTCATGCTGGCCAGCGCCCTGATCTCGGTCGGCGTCTTCTTCGGGCTCGCCTGGGCCAACTGGCTCGGCATCGCGCTGATCTTTGTGGGCGTTGGTGCCTGGGTCGCGCTGAACAAGGCCGGCTACGGACAGGACCTGCACACCTCCCACACGAACGTCGACCGGTAGGGGCCTGACCCGTCCCTCGGCGCCGTTAGGCTGGTCGGATGCGGACCGTGCTGGAAGACATCATCGAAGGAGTCCGAGGGGACCTCGCTGAGCGAAAGCTCACCGCATCCCTGGACTCGGTCGTCGCGCAGGCGGCTCAGGCCGCGCCCGCACTGGATGTCATGGCGCATCTGCGTTCGCGCGGCGGACTGCACGTGATCGCCGAGGTGAAACGCTCGAGTCCATCCAAGGGCGCACTGGCCGACATCGTCGACCCGGCGTCGCTCGCTGCGCGGTATGCCGACGGCGGAGCCAGTGTGATCAGTGTCCTCACCGAGCAGCGCCGCTTCGGTGGGAGCCTGGCGGACCTGGCTGCCGTGCGGCGGGCGGTGACGGTGCCGGTCCTGCGCAAGGACTTCATGGTCGAGGAGTACCAGATCTGGGAGGCTCGCGCGTGGGGAGCCGACCTCGTGTTGCTGATCGTGGCGGCACTGGATGACGATGATCTGAGGTCGTTGCTCGCGGTCACCGAGGCGGCGGGTATGCAGGCGCTGGTGGAGGTGCACGACGAGACAGAGATGGTCCGCGCGCTGCGGTGTGGCGCTCAGATCGTCGGCGTCAACGCACGGAACCTCAAGACCCTCCAGGTCGACCGCGACACGTTCGCCCGGGTGGCCCGCGGCGTGCCCGACGAGGTGATCCTGGTGGCCGAGTCCGGCATTCGCGGACCCGCTGACGCGGCCGAGTATGTCGACCACGGGGCCGACGCCGTCCTGGTCGGGGAGGCCCTGGTCACCGGCAACGACCCGTCCGCGGCCGTCGCCGAGATGATCGCGGTCGCACAGACCGCTGAACTACAGCAGATGGGAAACGCATGAGTACGACGACCGAGCACGGCGCAGCACCTCAGGCCGACACCAGCGCCGCAGCGGAGCGCCGGATGGATGCTCCCGGCCGGTTCGGCGACTTCGGGGGTCGGTACGTGCCCGAGGCCCTGGTGGCCGCCCTGGACGAGTTGGACGCCGCGCGCATCGCCGCCATGAGCGACCCCGCGTTCACCGCCGAGCTGGAGGAGCTCCAGCGCTCGTACACCGGACGACCCAACCCGTTGACCGAAGCGCGACGCTTCGCCCAGCATGCGGGGGGCGCCCGGGTCTTCCTCAAGCGCGAGGACCTCAACCACACCGGCTCGCACAAGATCAACAATGTCCTGGGGCAGGCCCTGTTGACGGTGCGCATGGGCAAGTCGAGGGTCATCGCGGAGACCGGTGCCGGCCAGCACGGGGTGGCGGCGGCGACCGCCGCCGCACTGATGGGCCTGAAGTGCACGGTTTACATGGGCAAGAAGGACACCGAGCGGCAGGCCCTCAACGTCGCGCGGATGCGCCTCCTCGGGGCTGAGGTCATCCCGGTCGACCACGGCAGCGCGACGCTGAAGGACGCGATCAACGAAGCGATGCGCGACTGGGTCACCAATGTCGAGGAGACCCACTACATGCTCGGCACGGTGACTGGGCCGCACCCGTTCCCCACGATGGTCCGTGACTTCCACGCCGTGATCGGCAACGAGGCCCACGACCAGTTGCTCGCCGCCACCGGTCGACTGCCCGACGCGATCTGTGCCTGTGTCGGTGGCGGCTCCAACGCCATCGGCATCTTCCATCGTTTCCGCAACGAGCCCTCGGTGCGGCTGATCGGTCTGGAGGCAGGAGGCGATGGCGTCGAGACCGGACGTCACGCGGCCCGGTTCTCCGCCGGATCACCCGGAGTGCTGCACGGTGCGGCGACCTACCTCCTCCAGGACGACGACGGCCAGACGATCGACTCGCATTCCGTTTCTGCCGGCCTGGACTACCCCTCGGTGGGACCGGAGCACGCCAGCTTGTTCCTGTCGGGCCGAGCGGAGTACTACCCGGTGACGGACACCGAGGCCATGGACGCGTTCGCGTTGCTGTGCCGGACGGAAGGCATCATCCCCGCCATCGAGTCCGCCCACGCGCTCGCGGGGGCTTTGAAGATCGGCCGGGAGCTCGGCGAAGACGGCATCGTGCTGGTCAACCTCTCCGGGCGGGGAGACAAGGACGTGGACACCGCGGCACGCTGGTTCGACCTGGTCGATGGGGAGGATCTTGTGCACGCCGAGGAGATCAAAGCCGCCGAGCCGGTGGCCGACGCCGAGGGGAGTGGCTGGTGAGCGCGACCCTGGAGGAGGTCTTCGCGAGCGCACGGACTGAGCAACGCGCGGCACTGGTGGGCTACCTGCCCGCCGGCTTCCCGGGCCAGGCGGCCTCCGAGCAAGCCTGTGCAGATCTTGCTCGGGCCGGGGCCGACATCGTCGAGGTCGGGGTGCCGTACACCGACCCGCTGATGGACGGACCGGTCATCCAGGACGCAGCCGAGCGAGCCCTGGCCGCGGGCTTCCGGTTCGCTCACCTGCTGCGTTGCGTGGAAGCCGTCGCCAACGCAGGAGCCGTGCCGGTGGTGATGAGCTACTGGAACCCCGTCCTGCGCTACGGACCGGCCCAGTTCGCTGCCGACCTGGCTTCGGCCGGTGGCGCGGGCCTGATCACCCCGGACCTCATCCCCGACGAGGCCGGCGTCTGGACGGACGCAGCCCAGCAGCACGGCGTGGCTCCGATCTTCCTGGTCGCTCCATCCTCCACCGACGAGCGTCTGGCCATGACGGTGCGGGCCTGTCGCGGATTCGTCTATGCGGCCTCGACGATGGGCGTGACCGGCGCCCGGGCCGCGGTCGGTGGCGGCGCGCAGGCTCTGGTGGCCCGGACCCGTGCCGTGACGGACCTGCCTGTGTGCGTGGGGCTGGGTGTCTCCACCGGTGACCAGGCGGCGGAGGTGGCGGGCTTCGCCGACGGGGTCATCGTCGGCTCGGCGCTGGTCTCGGCGTTGGGCACGGATCCATCCGGCGGGGCGTTGAGGTCACTGACTCAGGAATTGGCCGAAGGAGTACGCAGAGGGTGAGTCCCGGCACCAACCCCACGAGCGACGTCACCGTGAGTGACGTCCGCACGGATCGTCGCTCTGCCGGGGACCCTGTGGATCCCGTGGTCGCGGCGTCCGGGGAACGCCGAAGTTTCGACCTGGTCGCCCTGGTGGCTCGACTCGTCCTCGGCGGAGTGCTGGTCGTCGCGGGTTACCTCAAGGTCACGGACCTGAATGGGTCCATCCAGTCGGTAGTGGCCTACGACCTGTTCCCCTACGAGGTCGCGAAGTTCATCGCCATCACCCTTCCGGTGGTCGAGATCGCCGTCGGAGCACTGCTCATTCTCGGGTTGTTCACCCGGGCGTCCGCCGTCGTGGGGACGGCGCTGATGCTGGTCTTCGTGGCCGGCATCGCCTCGGCTTGGGCTCGCGGACTGGCGATCGACTGTGGGTGCTTCGGGACGGGTGGGCCGGTGGATCCGAGCGCCACGCGCTATCTGGAGGAGATCCTCCGCGATGGAGGACTCGCCGTCGCGGGCCTCTGGCTCATCGTTCGACCTCGAAGCTCCCTGTCCCTGGACCGGACACTGACCCGCACAGGGACAGCCACGCCGGCTGCTCCCCAGGAAAGGACCGACTGAGTCATGCCTCGTCCCCCCGCCCCCAAGGCCAAAGTCAAGCAACCGAGCGGTCCACCGATGGGGCTGATTGGGCTCGTCACCATCGTGCTGATCGCGGTCATAGCCGTGGTGGTCTACCTGGCGGTCCGCGGAGACGGCCTGACTTCGCAAGGCGGGGCGGGCGCCCTACCCGAGGGTGGTGGCATCGAAGTCACCTCCGGGGCCAGCGGCGTCCCGGACGTTCATGTCTACGAGGACTTCCAGTGTCCCTTCTGCGCTCAGCTGGAGGAGACTTCAGGCTCGGCCATCAGCGAGGCCGCCGCGGCCGGGGAGATCAACCTCACCTACACCTTCATGTCCTTCCTCGACGGTTCACTGGGCAACGATGCCTCAGCCCGGGCTGCGAATGCCGCCGTCTGTGTCGCCGACGCCGGGCCGGTCAGCGACTTCGTCGAAGGCGTCTTCGCCCAGCAGCCCGAGACCGAGGGCGACGGCTACTCCGACCAGGTCTTTCTCGACGTGGCTCAGGACGTCGGTATCGAGGGCGCCGATCTGGACACGTTCACCACCTGTGTCCAGGAGCAGACCTACGCACCGTACGTCCAGGACATGGCCGAGCGGGCCAACCAGGACGGCATCACGTCGTCGCCGGTGGTGATGATCAACGGTGAGCCGGTGGGTCAGGACGACCTGGGCCGCCTGCTCCAGGACCCCACCTCCTTCAGCGACATCCTCGCGGAACGCTCGTGATCGAAACCCTGTCGGCTGCGATGCCCATGTCCCTGCCCAGTCCGGAGCAGGGCGTGTGGCATCTGGGCCCCATCCCGGTGCGGGCCTACGCGTTGTGCATCCTGGCCGGGATCCTCGCTGCCATCTCGATCACATACCACCGGATGCGAGCTCGCGGAGGCACCGGCGAGGAGATCTACGACATCGCAGGATGGGCGATCGGTTTCGGCATCGTGGGGGGCCGGCTTTATCACGTCGTCTCCTCCCCGCGTCCTTACTTCGGCGAGGGTGGGAACCCGGTCGACGCGCTGAAGATCTGGGAAGGTGGGCTGGGCATCTGGGGCGCAGTGGCCTTGGGGGCAGTGGGGGCCTACATCGGTTGCCGACGACACGATCACTCCTTCGCCGACATCGCTGACGCCATCGTTCCCGGGCTGCTCGTGGCGCAGGCGCTGGGACGATGGGGGAACTACTTCAACAATGAGTTGTATGGCGGTCCCTCCACGGCTCCATGGGCGCTCGAGGTCCACCAGTGGGACGCCGGAGCCGGTCGGGCAGTGGTCGACGCCTCCGGGAACGCGGTGGTGCTGGGCACCTTCCAGCCGACGTTCCTGTTCGAGTCCCTGTGGGTGCTGCTGGTGGCGGTGGGCATCGTCGTCTTGGACCGGCGGCATCGGTTCGCCCGCGGGCAGGTCTTCGCGCTGTACCTGATGGGATACACGTTGGGGCGCTTCTTCATCGAGCTGATCCGCACCGACCCCGCGGAGATCGTCTTCGGCCAGCGAGTGAACGTCTGGGTGTCGCTGGCGATCTTCCTGCTCGGCCTCGCGCTCTACGTCTATCGGGGATATCGCGCCGACTACCCGCCCCGCGGATCCGCCCACCTCGACGAGGCTGAACCCTCCGGCCAACTCGTCGACGAATCGTCCACGTCCTGACCTGAGGTCGGCATAGGGTGTAGCCATGCGTCGCGCCAAGATCGTTTGCACCCTGGGTCCAGCCGTCGACACCCAGGAGTTGGTGACGTCCTTGGTGCGAGCCGGAATGGATGTCGCTCGCCTCAACATGTCGCACGGTGACCACCAGGACCACCAGCGCCGCTACGACCTGGTCCGCCAGGCCGGCGACGAGGTCGGCCGCGCGGTGGCGGTGTTGGCGGACCTGCAAGGGCCGAAGATCCGCACCGCACGGTTCGCCTCGGGCCCGGTCACCTTGTCGGAGGGGGACCGCTTCGTCATCACCACCCGTGACGTGCCCGGCGACGTGCACGAGGTGGGCACCACCCACCACGGTCTGGCCGACGACGTCGAGCCTGGGGACGACCTGCTCATCGACGACGGCAAAGTGCAGCTACGGGCGGTGGAGGTCACCGACACCGACGTCATCACCGAAGTGGTCATCGGCGGGCCAGTGTCCAACAACAAGGGCATCAACCTGCCGGGCGCTGCGGTCAGTGTTCCGGCACTGAGCGAGAAGGACGCGGATGACCTGCGCTGGGCTCTGCGCGCCGGGGCCGACCTGATCGCCCTGTCGTTCGTGCGCTCGGCTGCCGACATCGAGGACGTTCACGCGATCATGGACGAGGTCGGCATCCGTCGCCCGGTCATCGCCAAGATCGAGAAGCCCCAGGCGGTGGAGAACCTGCGTGAGATCGTCGCGGCCTTCGACTCGATCATGGTCGCCCGTGGCGACCTCGGAGTAGAACTACCACTCGAGCAAGTCCCGCTGGTCCAGAAGCGCGCTGTCGAGATGGCTCGTCGCAACGCGAAGCCGGTCATCGTGGCCACCCAGGTGTTGGAGTCCATGGTGACCAATGCCCGTCCGACCCGCGCCGAAGCCAGCGACTGCGCGAATGCTGTGCTCGACGGGGCCGATGCGATCATGCTTTCCGGTGAGACTAGCGTGGGGGACTGGCCGATCAAGGCCGTGGAGACGATGGCCACCATCATCGAGAACATCGAAGATCAGGCTATGGACCGGATCACGCCACTGGGCAGCAAGCCCAAGACCACCAGTGGCGCGGTCACTCGCGCGGCTGCGGATATTGCTGCCTTGCTCAAGGTGTCCTACATGGTGACGTTCACCCAAACCGGCGACTCGGCCCGTCGCATGTCTCGGCTT
The DNA here is from genome assembly GCA_049646465.1 of Ornithinimicrobium sp. Lineage (GTDB taxonomy): Bacteria > Actinomycetota > Actinomycetes > Actinomycetales > Dermatophilaceae > Ornithinicoccus. Next base: position 7,824 of record JBARVW010000012.1, on the reverse strand, counting down.
CGCTCGGCCATTCCTATGCTGGCCTTCAGCCCGGAAGCGACCACGCGCTCCCAGCTCGCTCTGTCCTGGGGGATCGAGACCTTCCTGACCCCCTACGTGGAGCACACCGACGAGATGGTGATGCAGGTCGACGAGGCGCTCCTGCGGGAGAAGCGCTGCTCCGAAGGCGACCTCATCGTGATCGTGGCTGGCTCTCCGCCGGGGGTTCCCGGGTCGATCAACGCGCTGCGGATCCACAAGGTCGGAGATGCCGTTCACGGCCGTGCCAGCGCCTACGCTCGTTTACGTGAGGACACGGACAGGCGGGTATGATCTTGCTGCCCTAGGCCGGGGTGGTGGAATGGCAGACACGGAGCACTCAAAATGCTTTGCTCGAAAGGGCGTGCGGGTTCGAATCCCGCTCCCGGCACACAGTGAGGATTCACATGACCGAACAGCAGCCCACCAGCGCTGAAGAACTGTCGCTGGACACCCTCTCGGCGTCGGCCGGTGACGCCTCCGCGACGGATGAGCACCGCTCGCACCGGATCGTGGTGGCCGAGGACGAAGCACTGATCCGGATGGATCTGACTGAGATGCTCATCGAGGCCGGTCACGTCGTCGTCGGGCAGGCGGGTGACGGCGAGCAGGCCGTGCAGATGGCCCGCGAACTGCGCCCTGACATCGTGGTGATGGACGTCAAGATGCCGGTGATGGACGGCCTGACCGCCGCCGAGATCGTGGGACGCGAAGGAATCGCCGCCGTGGTCATGTTGACCGCATTCAGCGACCGCACGTTGGTCGAGCGAGCCAGCGACGCGGGCGTCATGTCCTACGTGGTCAAGCCGTTCGCGGCCCACGACGTCCTGCCGGCCCTGGACATCGCGAGCGCTCGTTGGCAGCAGCGGGTGGCGCTGGAGAACGAGGTGGCCGACCTCTCCGAACGGCTCGAGACCCGCAAGAGCCTGGACCGCGCGAAGGGGCTGCTGATGAAGAAGCTCAAGCTCAGCGAGGCCGAGGCGTTCCGGTGGATCCAGAAGGCCGCCATGGACCGCCGCATGTCGATGCGTGAGGTGGCCGATGCGGTCGTCTCGGGGATGGATACGCGCTAGCCGAACGCCGCGACCAGCGTCACCAGACAGGGCGCAACCACCAGGGCCGGTAGCAGGTCGGCGACCGGAACGTCGCGGACCCGGAGCAGCCGCAGCGACAAGCCGACCAGCAGCAGACCGCCGACCGCGGTCAGTGCAGCGATGTGCGCATCGGGAACCACCGAACCCAAGGCCACCCCCACCGCGGTCAACATCCCTTGGACGACGGCGACGGACAGCGCGGAGAACAACACCCCTACGCCGAACGAGGCGGCGAACGCCATCGCGGCGAACAGGTCCAGGCTGGACTTCAGCACCAGCTGGTCGATCCCCCGGCCAAGACCATCGCTCAGGGATCCCAGGATCGTCAACGGCCCGACGCAGAACAGGAGCGACGTGGTCAGCCACCCTTCGATGAACCGCTCCCGGGCGCTCACCGGAGGTGTTCCTTCGGATGCGCCGGCCCCTGGCCTGTCGACCTCACCGTCCGTCCCGGCTGCGGGGGCCATGCGCCCGGCATACCGTTGGACGGTCCCTGCCAGGTCAGTCAGGCGTTCTTCGAGCCGGAGCAGAGCCCCGGCGATCCCACCGAGTAACAACGAGCCCAGCACGATGAGCACGGGAACTCCTTCTCCGACCGCGGCCACGAACTGCGGGTCCGTGACCTGGTAGGCCGCGAGCGCCGCGACGAGCAGCGTCACCAACCCCAGCGCGTCGGTGACGACCGAGCGGACCGCCTGTGACATGCGGTGACCGACCAGGAGGCCGACCGTGCCGCCGATGAGGATCGCGGCCACGTTGATGATGGTCCCGAGACCGGGGAAGGCGCCGTCCACCGCTTGAGGGTATGCGCTCAGCCGGTAGCGGTCTGGGCGGGCGGTCGAGCCCGCACCGAGCAAGTCAGTCGCGAGGTGCAGACGCGGTCGCCGGACTCGTCGGTGATCACGACCTCGTAGCAGGCGATGGAGCCGCCCCGCCGGATCGCAGTGGCCACCCCGGTCACCACCGCGGGTGGGCGGACGGCCTTGTGGTGGGTCGCGTTGATGTCGATCCCCACCGCAACCCGGTCCGACCCGGCGTGCTGCATCGCGGCGATGCTGCCCAGCGTCTCTGCCAGCACCACGCTGGCCCCCCCGTGCAGTAGGCCGTAGGGCTGCGTGTTGCCGAGGACCGGCATGACACCGACGACCCTCTCCGCGGAGGCCTCGGTGACCTCGATGCCCATCTTCTCGATGAGAGTGCCACGTCCCATGGCCGTCAGTTCCTCGCTCGGAACCGGGGCTGAGGCTGCCTGAAGTGGGGGAGTGTCAGTCATGCGTCATAGGGTGCCATCTGTGAACGGCAATGGTGTGAACAGGCTTCTGCTCCTCGATGGTCACTCGCTGGCCTACCGCGCGTTCTTCGCCTTGCCGGCCGAGAACTTCTCCACGAGTACGGGGCAGACGACCAACGCCGTCTACGGCTTCATCTCGATGTTGATCAACGTCCTTCGCGACGAGGCACCGACCCATATCGCGGTCGCTTTCGACAAGTCCCGCAACACCTTCCGGACGCAGGAGTATGCCGAGTACAAAGCGGGACGGGCCAAGACCCCGGACGAGTTCTCCGGGCAGCTACCGCTGATCCGTGAGGTGCTGGACGCCCTGCGGATCGCGCACCTGGACGTGGACGGCTTCGAGGCCGACGACATCATCGCGACCCTGACCGCACGGGCCCGTGAAGACAACATGGAGGTGCTGATCTGTTCGGGGGACCGCGACGCGATCCAGCTCATCGACAAGCGCTGCACCCTGCTCTACCCGCGCAAGGGCGTTTCCGATCTGGTGCGGATGACGCCCGAAGCCGTCTTCGAGAAGTACGGCGTCAGCCCCGATCTCTACAGTGACCTGGCTGCGATGGTGGGGGAGAGCTCGGACAACCTCCCGGGGGTGCCGGGGGTCGGCCCCAAGACGGCCGCCAAGTGGATCGCTCAGTACGACGACCTCAGCGGCATCGTGGCCAACATCGACCAGCTGCCTGGAAAGGCCGGCCAGGCGATGCGCGACAACCTCGACAACGTCCTGCGCAACCGCAAGCTCAACCGACTGCTCGACGATCTCGAGCTCAGCGTGAGCGTCTCTGACACCACACGGCATACGTGGGACCGAGAGGAGGTCCACCGCGTCTTCGACGGCTTGGAGTTCCGGGTGCTCCGGGACCGGCTGTTCGAGTACCTGGGAGCGGTCGAGGACGAGAGCGAAGCCGACCACGGGATCGACGTCGACGGCCATGTGCTCGACGGCGGTGAGGTCGCGGCGTGGCTGGGTGAGCACGCGGGAGCGGGAGTGAGAGTGGCGCTGTCGATGGTCGGTACGGGACGCCCGGCCGCAGGCGACGCCCAAGGACTGGCCCTGGCCACGGCGGATGCCGCCGCCTTCGTCGACCTGACCACCGCGACGGAGGACGATGACTCAGCGCTCGCGCAGTGGCTGGCTGACCCTGCCCACCCCAAAGTGGTCCATGACGACAAGGCGCTGCTGCACGCCCTCTCGGCGCGCGGCATGCCCATCGCCGGTGTCGTGCACGACACCGGGCTGGCGGCCTACCTGGTCCGACCGGACCAGCGGTCCTACGACCTGGCCGACCTCGTGCTGCGCTATCTGCACCGCGAGCTGCGCGCCGACGAGCCCGCCCAGGCCCCACCCCAGTTGGAGCTGGACCTCACTGGCAGCGACGACGACGACGCGCAGGTCGGCCAGTCCGCGATGGTCGCGGCGCGCGCGATCCACGATCTCTCCCTCGCTCTCGACGAGGAGCTGGGCGAGGTTCAGGGTCGTGGCCTGCTTGCCGACATGGAGCTCCCGCTCATCCAGGTGCTGGCAACCATGGAGCACGTTGGCATCGCCGTGGACCGTGACGGACTGCAGGCGCTGGACGACGAGTTCGCCGAGGCGATGGCCAAAGCTCAGCAGGACGCCTGGGACGCCATCGACGACAACACCGTCAACCTGGGATCACCCAAGCAGCTGCAAGCGGTGCTCTTCAATCGTTTGGCCCTTCCCAAGACCCGGCGCACCAAGACCGGATACACCACCGACGCCGAGGCCCTCGCGGGCCTCTTCGCCCAGACCGACCACCCCTTCCTGGAGGCTCTGCTACGCCACCGTGACGTCACCCGGCTTCGCGTCACAGCGACCGGCCTGTTGCGCTCCATCGCCGACGACGGTCGGATCCACACGACGTACCAGCAGACGATCGCCGCCACCGGACGGCTGAGTTCCACCGATCCGAACCTGCAGAACATCCCGATCCGCACCGAGGAGGGTCGGCGGATCCGCACCATCTTTGTGGTCGGCGAAGGCTACGACACCCTCCTGTCGGCGGACTACAGCCAGATCGAGATGCGGATCATGGCCCACCTCTCCCAGGACGAGGGCTTGATCGAAGCCTTCCGCAGCGGTGAGGATCTGCACCGGTTCGTCGGATCCAGGGTCTTCTCCGTCGAGCCGGCCGACGTCAGTGCCGCGATGCGCTCGAAGGTCAAGGCCATGAGCTACGGCTTGGCCTACGGTCTGTCCGCCTTCGGGCTGTCCAAGCAGTTGGCCGTCTCCACCGACGAAGCCAAGGGCCTGATGGAGGAGTACTTCGAGCGCTTCGGGGGAGTCCGTGACTACCTGCGGGATGTCGTGGCCGAGGCTCGAGGGACGGGCTTCACCGAGACCATCCTCGGACGCCGTCGATACCTACCCGATCTGAACTCCGACAACCGTCAGCGTCGCGAGATCGCCGAGCGGATGGCGCTGAACGCTCCCATTCAGGGCTCCGCGGCAGACATCATCAAGGTGGCGATGTTGGGCGTGGAGCAAGAGTTGCGGGCGCAAGGCGCACGATCCCGGATGCTGCTGCAGGTGCACGACGAGCTGGTGCTCGAGGTGACCGACGACGAACGCTCCCAGGTCGAGTCGCTCGTGAGATCCCAGATGGCGGCCGCCGCAGACCTTGCCGTCCCGTTGGACGTCAGCATCGGCGTCGGGCCCACCTGGCACGCGGCGACGCACTGACGATCCTTGGGGCCCGATTGACCTGCCCAAACGCTGTGAGTACGCTGACTCCCGCGCGACGTGCGTGAATGCCGCGCTCAACCAGTCCATCAGGACGGCAGCGACCCGGTCGGTGACCAGCGCCATACCGACCCGGCGAGCAGCCGATCCGAAGCCATGTCCACCAACGGAGTCCCTACTACATGACTGCAACGACGGCCGAGAAGGCCCCCACTCAGATCGCCATCAACGATATCGGCTCTGAGGAAGAACTGCTCGCGGCAATCGACGCGACGATCAAGAATTTCAACGACGGAGACATCGTCGAAGGTGTCATCGTCAAGGTCGACCGGGATGAGGTCCTGCTCGACATCGGCTACAAGACCGAAGGCGTCATCCCTTCGCGTGAGTTGGCCATCAAACACGACATCGACCCGTCCGAGGTTGTCTCGGTCGGCGACGCAGTCGAGGCGCTCGTCCTTCAGAAAGAGGACAAAGAGGGCCGCTTGATCCTGTCGAAGAAGCGGGCTCAGTACGAGCGCGCCTGGGGGTCGATCGAGAAGGTCAAGGAAGAGGATGGCGTCGTCACCGGCACCGTCATCGAGGTCGTCAAGGGCGGCCTGATCCTCGACATCGGGCTGCGCGGCTTCCTGCCGGCGTCCCTGGTCGAGATGCGCCGGGTCCGTGACCTGCAGCCCTACGTCGGTAAGGCCATCGAAGCCAAGATCATCGAGCTGGACAAGAACCGCAACAACGTGGTCCTGTCCCGCCGGGCATGGTTGGAGCAGACGCAGTCCGAGGTCCGCACCACGTTCCTCAAGGAGCTGCAGAAGGGCCAGGTCCGCTCGGGAGTCGTCTCGAGCATCGTCAACTTCGGTTCCTTCGTGGACCTGGGCGGCGGCGTCGATGGCCTGGTCCACGTCAGCGAGCTGTCGTGGAAGCACATCGACCACCCGGGCGAGGTCGTCGAGGTCGGCGACGAGGTCACCGTGGAGGTGCTCGACGTCGACATGGACCGTGAGCGCGTCTCGCTGTCCTTGAAGGCCACCCAGGAAGACCCGTGGCAGCACTTCGCTCGCACCCACGCGATCGGCCAGATCGTGCCCGGGAAGGTCACCAAGCTGGTGCCGTTCGGTGCGTTCGTCCGCGTCGAGGACGGCATCGAGGGCCTCGTGCACATCTCGGAGCTGGCGGAGCGCCACGTTGAGCTGCCCGAGCAGGTCGTCCAGGTCGGTGCGGATATCTTCGTCAAGGTCATCGACATCGACCTGGAGCGTCGCCGCATCTCGCTGTCGCTGAAGCAGGCCAACGAGGCCGTGACTCAGGACTTCGACCCCACGCTGTACGGCATGGCGGCGGAGTACGACGACGAGGGCAACTACAAGTACCCCGAGGGCTTCGACTCCGAGAACCAGGAATGGCTTGAAGGCTTCGAGGCGCAGCGTGAGAAGTGGGAGCAGGAGTATGCCGACGCGCATGCCCGCTTCGAGGCTCACCAGGCGGTCGTCGAGGCTGCCGCCGAGGCCGAGGAGAACGCTCCCGCGTCCTCCGGCTCCTCGTCCAGCTCGACCTCGACGTCCTACTCCTCGGACTCGGCCGCCCCGGCCGCTTCCAGTGGCAACGCCGAGCCGACCCCGTCGGTGCCCGAAGCGGACACCAGCGGCACCTTGGCCTCCGACGAAGCGTTGGCTGCGCTGCGGGAGAAGTTGACCGGCAACTGATGTGAGTAGGTGACGCCGAGTGCGTCGCGTGCTGTAGAACCCTTCAGGGCCTCGACCACTTCGGTGGTCGGGGCCCTGCGGTGTTGAAGGAGTGTCGGGAAGTGCTCCCTCGCGTGGCCCGAGGGGATGGTCGTCGAATCGGCTGGGCTCACCAGCAGACGAAAAGAGACTCATCGCAATCCAGTGGTCAGGTGCGGGGCGCACGAAGGTAGCCTCAGGCACGTCGAGGTCTTGCCGGCAAGGCTGTGTGAGACCTCCCATCCTCCAAAGTCTCGACCTCTGCCCAGGCAAGACGCGCCAACTGACCCCCTCCTGGAACCGGGTCGCGGTGCGCGGCGTCGAAGGCCGTGACGACCTCAGGGAGAACGCTGATGCTGATGGCACGAGTTGGGTCCTGCCTCGTCATCGCGCTGGTGACCGCCGGCTGCGGCGACCAAGTGACCACCGGGGCTGAGGAAGCCGCCACCACGCTGCCCTGCGCCCGGGGCGACCAGACGCTCGTGGCCTTGGATGTCCCCGGACCGGGCAGGCCGAGTCCCGTGGAAGCCGTTGCGCCAGTCGGCGGTGGGCTGGTCCTGCAAGCGCAGACGAGCGGCGCCGAAACGACAGTCGTTGGTCTCGATGCCATCGGGACGCTCACTCGCGTGTACGAGGTAACCGAGCAGCTCGACGGCTGGTGGCCAGATGGCTACCGGGAGTGCTCAACCTGATCCAACAGGCGCGACGGTCTTGATACCCAGGTACGCCTCACTACACCGTCATCTGCGATGAGCCCGTAAAGATGCCCCTGAGACGTCCACGGGGACGTCTCAGGGGCATTTCGGTTACGACGGGACTAGGAAGGGTGCCCGTGCGCTCGGTGCTAGCTCTCCGACGTGTCCCGGGCTGACGCCGGATCGGCATCGGCCATCTCGTACTCACCGTTGCGCATGGCCTCGGCCGTCTCGTAGGCGATCTCTCGTCGCAGCACCTGCCGTTCGAGCCTCAGTTTCTCGATGTGTTCCTCGCGCAACG
>JBARVW010000011.1:0-18982 GCA_049646465.1 Ornithinimicrobium sp. | reverse complement strand
ACCCCCGCACCCAGCTCGGGAGCCTCTGGCTCGAGCGACGACGCCCACGGCCACGACGCGCCGGAGCGTCAAGCGCCGCCGGCAGCGTCGCCCCGCAATCCGTCCACGCCTCCTCGCACGGTGACGTACCAGGACGCCGAGGACCTGGACGTGCCCGACTTCCTGAAGTAGTCCCGAGCGGTAGCGCTGGGCGCAGAGACGAGGACACGTGTTCCGCTGGCGTGAGCAGGTCTCGACCACCGATGGATCCCCGTCCGGGTCTGCCCGCTTTGGGGTGGAATGGGCCATCACAGATCGCTTCGACGGGGTCAGCACAGGAAGCCATTCCACGTTCAACCTCGGTGCTGGGGTGCGGGACCGCCCTGGTGCGGTCGCACGGAACCGGGAGATCCTCGCGGCTGAGTTCGGCGTCGAGAGTTCTTCGCTGCGGTTCATGCGTCAGGTCCACGGCTGCCACGTCGAGGTGTTGGACGCCGATCACCCGGCTGGGCAGGACGAGGATGCCTGCGACGCAATGATCACCAACCGTCCGGACATCGCGCTGGCCGTGCTGGTTGCAGACTGCACCCCGGTCCTCCTACTCGACCGCCAGGCCGGGTGGGTCGGTGCGGTCCATGCCGGCCGAGCGGGGATGACCGACGGGGTGGTGGTGCGGACCGTCCACGAGTTGCGTGAACGGGGCGCGAGCAACCTCGAGGCCGTCGTGGGGCCTTCGATCTGCGGGAGATGCTACGAAGTGCCCGGCTCTATGCGTGACCACGCCACCAACGCCTACCGAGCGGCGTATGCCGTCTCGTGGTCGGGGACGGCCGCCATCGATGTGTCGGCAGCGGTCGTGGAGCAGCTCGCCTCCGAGCGCGTGGACGTGCGATGGCTCCCCGGCTGCACGCGCGAGTCAAGGGACCTGTACTCCCACCGCGGCGACCCCCATTCCGGACGGTTTGCGGCTGTGGTGCGATTGGCTGCGCCCGCCACCGGGAGCTGAGTGCGCTGCCCGCACCGATCGAGGTAGAAAGGCGGGAAGAACGATGAGCAGACCGATCGAGCGCGAGGCCGCTGCGGCTGATGCCCCGGGCGGCTCGGAGGAGGTTGTGGCCTCCGACTCCAGAGTCCGAGAGCTGCGTGAGGCTCTGCGGCAGGTGGAGGATCGAGTCGAGCGGGCCTGCCTTGCGTCGGGGCGAGACCGGGGGTCGGTCACGCTCATCGTCGTCACGAAGTTCTTCCCGGCCCGCGATGTCCTGGCTCTGATCGACCTCGGGGTGGCCGACATCGGCGAGAGCCGGGATCAGGAAGCACGGAGCAAGGTGGATCAGGTCCGTGAGCAGGTGGGGGCGAAAGCTGCCCCGGCTGTGCACATGATCGGCCAGGTGCAGACCAAGAAGGCGCGCTCGATCGTGCGGTATGCGGACGCGGTCCACTCGCTCGACCGCACCCGCTTGGTCACGGCACTGGATCGGGCAAGCGGGTCCGCCATCGCAGAGGGGGAGCGGCTCGGGCCCCTGGACGTCACCCTTCAGGTGGATCTCGATGACGGCGATATCGAACGGCGTGGGGGGGTGCGCCCCGGTGACGCCCCCTCGCTGGCCGACGCCATCGCCGCTACCGAGTTCCTTCGCCTTCGGGGTGTGATGGCCATCGCGCCCGCGGGGGCTGCCGACGACAAAGCTGCGTTGGTCCAGGCCTTCGCCGCTCTGGCTCGGTGCCACGCCCAGATCAGGTCGAGCCACCCCACGGCCGACTGGTTGTCCGCAGGGATGAGCGGTGACCTCGAAGAGGCTGTGGAGGTCGGCGCGACACACCTGCGTGTCGGCAGTGCAATCCTGGGATCGCGTCCGACCCAGCGGTAACGTCACATTCGACCGAAGGGCCGCCCGCGCGGCCTTCATACGTAACAAGGAGCTCGTTGACATGGCTGGGGCACTGCGAACGACCATGGAATGGCTGGGCCTGGCCGAGGTCGAAGGCCGATACGACTACGACGACACCGACGAGGCCCACGACCGTCAGCCCGAGGGCCAGCGCAAACAGGACGACGCGCACTCCCGCCCGTCAGGGCAGACCCCTGGTCGCGGTGCTGAAGTCACCCAGTTGCCCCGGCGCACACCGGTCGCTCGGGTCGTTCAAGAACCCGAGGCAGGCGAGATGAATCGCATCACGACCATCCACCCCCGCACCTACAACGAGGCCAAGAACATCGGCGAGTCCTTCCGGGTCGGCACCCCGGTCATCATGAACCTGACCGAGATGGATGACGGCGACGCCAAACGCCTCGTGGACTTCGCTGCTGGCTTGGCTTTCGGGCTGCACGGCTCGATCGAGCGGGTGACCAGCAAGGTGTTCCTCCTGTCGCCGGCCCACGTCGAGGTCGAAGGTGCGGTCGAGGCTGGGCGAGCCCAGCAGGGTTTGTTCAACCAGAGTTGAGACACTGACCCTATGGTCAGTTATGTCTTAGGTCTCGCCCTCTATCTGTACTTCATCGTCTTGATCGGTCGCCTGATCTTCGACTGGATCCAGGTGTTCTCCCGCGAATGGCGACCCACCGGGGTGGTGCTGGTGATTGCTGAGTTCATCTACAGCCTGACTGACCCACCGCTGCGGGCGCTTCGTCGGGTCATTCCCCCGTTGCGTCTCGGTGGCGTGGCGCTCGACCTTGCCTTCCTTGTGCTCATCATCGGGGTCAGCGTCGCTCGTGCCATGGTGAGTGCCATTCCGTTCTAGATCGGGGGCTTCGCCTTTGCTGCGATGGTGAAGCCGGTCCGTGCTGTTCGGATAGGGTTGCATCGACCGCGAAGCCAAGCACGGTGGAAGTCCGACAGGACGCTTCATCCATGAGCTGATTGAGGTGAACTATGGCGCTGTCCGCCGAGGACGTCATCAAGAAGAGTTTTACGTCGACCCATCTACGTCGTGGGTATGACGAGACGCAAGTCGATGACTTCCTCGACGAGGTGGTGGTCGAGCTGCGCCGTCTCAACGCGGAGCGTGTCTCGCTGGAGAACGACCTAAAGGACTGTCGCTCCGGTCAAGGGATCGAAGGTTCGCAGGACAGCGGCTCACGCGATGGCGCGGCGGCGCTTCCGGCGGACGTCGGTGGCTCGCAAGATGAGCTCGAAACGCAGAGCGAAGATCTGGCCCGGGTGCGGCGCGAGCGCGACGAGCTCGTCGCGGAGCTCGACGGTTTGAACCAACGGATCGACACCGCTCGCAGTGAGGCGGAGGAGACCGAAGCCGAGGCCGAGCGCCGGATCACCGCCGCTCGAGCGCAGATCGACGAAGCGCAGGCTTCACTCGGCGAGAGCACCGACGCCGCTCGCGCACGTCTGGACGCCGATCTGGAGTCGCTGCAGCAGCGCGTGGACGAGGCTCGAGCCCAAGCAGACGAGGCGGAGCAGCAGGCACAAGAACGGGTGGCCCAGGCCCAAGAGGAGGCCGCCCGCGCGATTGCCGACTCCGAGCACGCTGTCGCCGAGGCTGGGGAGCAGGCGGCTCAGTCTCGCGAGCAGCAGATGGAGGGCGCGACCGCAGGTGTCGCCGCTTCCGCGGTCGCCGAGGATCCGACCGCCATCATCTCCTTGGCGCAGCGTCTCCATGACCAGCACGTCTCGGAGGGACAGAGCACGAAGGCGCGCCTGGTCGGGGAGGCCGACGCCTACCAGCAGCGTGTCCAAAGCGAGGCGGACACCCGCGCCGCCACCCTGATCGAAAGTGCTCAGAACCAGCATGAGGAGCTGGTGCAGTCGGGTCAGCAGCAGCACGACGAGCTGGTGCAGTCCGGACAGGCTCAGCACGACGAGCTGGTGCAGTCGGGTCAGCAGCAGCACGATGAGCTGGTGGCCACGGGCAAGGAGACGCACGAGCGGCTCGTCAACGAGGGGCAGGCCACCCACGACCGCCTGGTCGACGAGGGTCAAAACTCTCACGACACGCTGCTCCGGGAAGCGCAAGAAGGACGGGACCAGATGGTCCGCGAGGCCGAGCAGCGTCGCACGAATGTGCTTGCAGACCTGGCCGAGCAGCAGAAGAGCATCAGCTCGAGCATCGATGACCTGAGCTCGCGGGAGAAGGAAGCCCGTCAGCGTTTCCGGTCGATGTTGTCCGAGCACCTCGAGCTGCTCGGTAGCAACGATTGAGGACGTCTATTCGGGGACTGCGCTGGCCGTAGGCCCACTGTGGCGCCACGCAGATTTGTGCCCTATCCTCACCGCTCAACGTGTTGCTTTCAGCAGCGCTCGTACAGCAAGGGGTAGGGCCGTGGCTAGGGAATCGTCGCTGAGGACAAGCAAGACCACCGACGCGCAGGCGGAGGCGAACGGCGTCCCCGTGCTGCACGAGGAGGACCCGTGGACTACCGAGGAGCTGGCTGAGGTCAGAGCCGGTCTGGTGATGGACGACGAGCGGCTGCGCGTTGAGTTGGCGGACGCTCAGCACGACCTGTCTCTGTTGATCTACGAGTCGGGAGAGGGCTCCGGGGACGACCAGGCCGATGCCGGGGCTGCGACGTGGGAGCGCGAGCACGAGATGACGCTGGCGAACAACGCCCGGGCGTTGATGGAGCAGACGGCGCACGCCATCGAACGCATCGACTCCGGCGGCTACGGTGTCTGTGAGTCGTGCGGCAACGCGATCGGCAAGCTGCGCCTGCAGGCCTTCCCCCGGGCCACGTTGTGCATGCCGTGCAAGCGGCGACAGGAACGGCGCTGACTATCGACTCCGCTCAGGCGCTCTATCGTTCGAACCTCCGCTGGATCGTCTTCCTAGCGGTCACCTGGATCGCGCTGGACCAGGTGACCAAGACGTGGGCCGAGCAGGCACTCGAAGGGCAGCCTCCGGTGCCGGTGGTCGGCGAGCTCCTGCAGTTCCGACTCGTCTACAACTCCGGGGCGGCGTTCTCGATGGGCACCGGGAACACTTGGGTGTTCACGGTGTTGGCCTCCGTGGTCGTGGTCGCGCTCCTGTGGACCTCTCGTAGGGTGGGACATCGGGTGTGGGCAGTGGCGTTGGCTCTGCTCATCGGCGGCGCCGGCGGCAATCTGGTGGACCGGCTGACCCGGGACCCCGGCTTCGGTCGCGGCCACGTCGTGGACTTCTTCGCCTTACCGAACTTCCCCGTCTTCAACGTCGCAGATATCGGCATTTCCTGCGCTGCGGTGCTCATCGCCGTGCTTGCCCTGCGAGGCGAGAGCATCGAGGGCAACCAGCCCTCGACAACCGACCGCCAGATGGAGCGCCAGTGAGCCTTCCCGACGTGAAAACCGTCTCCGTGCCTGAGGGGCTGGAGGGTGAGCGTGTCGACGTCGCACTGGCCCGCATGCTGGGCCTGTCCCGAAGCGCCGCAGCGGATCTCGCGGCGGGCGGAGATGTCCTTGTGGACGGTGCCGTCGTGGGCAAGTCGCACCGGGTCATGGCGGGCAGCACGGTTGAGGTGACGCTGAGCGCTCGACGCGACGCCGAGCCGCCTCGGGTGGTGCCGCAGCACGTCGAGGGTCTGCAGATCGTGCACGACGACTCCGAGATCGTGGTCGTCGACAAGCCGGCCTACGTGGCCGCCCATCCGAGTGTGGGTTGGCACGGACCCGACGTCGTCTCGGGGCTGGCGGCAGCGGGGTACCGGATCTCGACCTCGGGCGCATCCGAGCGTCAGGGCATCGTTCAACGTCTGGACGTCGGGACCAGCGGCTTGATGGTGGTGGCGAAGTCCGAGCGCGCCTACACCGTGCTGAAGCAGGCCTTCAGAGACCGGGCTGTCACCAAGACGTACCACGCGCTGGTGCAGGGTCTGCCAGATCCTCACGAGGGGACCATCGATGCACCGATCGGCCGCCATCCGGGTCACGACTACCGGTTCGCAGTGATGAGCTCGGGACGTCCCAGCGTCACCCACTACGAGTTGGTGGAGGCATTCCGGTCGGTCAGCTTGCTGAAGATCCATCTGGAGACCGGCCGGACGCATCAGATCCGGGTGCACTTCTCAGCGTTGCACCACCCCTGCTGTGGCGATCTGACCTATGGAGCCGACCCGACGTTGGCCACCCGGCTGGGCCTGAAACGGCAGTGGCTCCACGCGACTTCGCTGGGTTTCACCCACCCCGGCAGCGGCGAGCCGGTGAGCTTCGACAGCGCCTTCGCCGTGGACCTTCAGGCTGCGTTGGACGCCGTCACCCCCTGATCTTCCCGCCCCGAGTGGCGCGGTGGGGTGTGTCGGTTTGGCCACCTAAGATCAGTGGCGATGTCAGCAGCGCCCAGCCCCGGTCAGAACTTCGTCCACCTGCACAACCACACCGAGTACTCCATGCTGGACGGTGCAGCGCGCATCGAGCAGATGTTCGCCACCGCGGCGGACTACGGGATGCCGGCGATCGCGACCACCGATCACGGCTACGTCTTCGGGGCCTACGAGTTCTGGGCGGCAGCTCGAGCCCACGACGTGAAGCCGATCATCGGTGTCGAGGCCTACGTGACGCCGGGCACGCACCGCAGCGACAAGACTCGGGTGAAGTGGGGCGACGGCGGGCGGGACGACGTCTCGGGCGGTGGTGCGTACACCCACATGACGTTGCTCGCCCGCAACAACAACGGGCTGCACAATCTCTTCCGGCTCTCATCGTTGGCCTCGATGCAGGGGTACTACTTCAAGCCGCGGATGGACCGCGAGCTGCTCTCCACCTACGGGGCGGGGCTGATCGCCACCACGGGTTGCGCCTCCGGTGAGATCCAGACCCGGTTGCGGCTCGGGCAGTACGACAAGGCGGTGCAGGCAGCCGCCGACTTCCGGGACATCTTCGGCGCTGAGAACTTCTACTGCGAGCTGATGGACCACGAGATCGACGTGGAGCGTCGGGCCAAGCAGGACCTGCTGCGGCTGGCCAAGGAGCTCAACCTGCCCCTGGTCGCCACCAACGACCTGCACTACACCCGCCGTGAGGACGCCCAAGCGCACGCGGCGCTGCTCTGCGTGCAGTCCGGATCGACGATGCAGGACCCCAACCGCTTCAAGTTCGACGGCGACTCCTTCTACCTCAAGACCGCTGCCGAGATGCGGCATACGTGGCGCGAGTTCCCGGAGGCCTGTGACAACACCCTGCTGATCGCCGAGCGCTGCAACGTCTCCTTCACCGAGGGCGAGGGAAGGTTCATGCCCCGGTTCCCGTGCCCCGAGGGTGAGGATGAGACGAGCTGGTTCGTTAAAGAGGTCGAGTCCGGGCTGCTGCGAAGGTATGCCGACAGTGTGCCGGACTACGCCCGCAAGCAGGCGGTCTACGAGACGCAAGTCATCGTCGACAAGGGCTACGCCGGCTACTTCCTGGTGGTCGCCGACTTTATCAACTGGGCCAAACGCAACGGGATCCGGGTCGGTCCGGGCCGAGGCTCGGGTGCGGGGTCCATGTGTGCCTACGCGATGGGGATCACCGACCTCGACCCCATCCCGCACGGGTTGATCTTCGAGCGCTTCCTGAACCCTGAGCGCATGTCGATGCCGGACTTCGACGTCGACTTCGACGACCGGCGCCGTGGCGAGGTCATCCGCTACGTGTCGGACAAGTACGGCGAGGACCGAGTGGCGATGATCGTGACCTACGGCACGTTGAAGGCCAAGGCCGCGCTGAAGGACTCGGCCCGAGTGATGGGGTTCCCGTTCTCGATGGGGGAACGCCTCACCAAGGCCATGCCGCCCTCGGTCATGGGCAAGGACATCACGCTCTCGGGGATCTACGACCCGGAGCACAAGCGCTACGCCGAGGCCGAGGACTTCCGCGACCTGCTGCAGCAGGACGCCGAGGCCGCGCAGGTCTTCGAGACCGCTCAGGGAATCGAGGGCCTGAAGCGACAGTGGGGTGTCCACGCCGCGGGTGTCATCATGTCCAGCGAGCCGTTGATCGACATCATCCCGATCATGCGTCGCGAGGCAGACGGCGCCATCATCACCCAGTTCGACTATCCGACCTGCGAGAACCTCGGTTTGGTCAAGATGGACTTCCTGGGGCTGCGCAACCTGACGGTCCTGGACGACGCCATCGCCAACATCACGATGAACCGCTCCCAGGACATCGATCTCGACGTGTTGTCCAAAGACCTGACCGACCCCGCCACCTACGCGCTGCTCTCCGCGGGGGACACGCTGGGGGTGTTCCAGTTCGACGGTGGGCCCATGCGTCAGCTGCTGCGACTGATGCAGCCGGACAACTTCGAGGACATCTCCGCGGTGGGCGCGCTCTACCGCCCGGGACCGATGGGCGCCAACAGTCACACCAACTATGCGCTGCGCAAGAACGGGCGACAGGACGTCAGCTACCCCCACCCGGAGCTGGCGCAGGCCCTGGAGTCCATCCTCGGCACGACCTACGGCCTGATCGTCTATCAGGAGCAGGTCATGGAGATCGCTCAGAAGCTGGCCGGCTATACCCTGGGCAAGGCCGACCTGCTGCGGCGCGCGATGGGCAAGAAGAAGCGCGAGGTGCTGGACGCCGAGTTCGTCGGCTTCGAGCAGGGCATGCTCGCGAACGGCTTCTCACCGGCGTCCGTCAAGGCACTGTGGGACGTGCTGGTGCCGTTCTCGGACTACGCGTTCAACAAGGCTCACTCTGCGGCCTACGGGCTGGTGTCCTACTGGACGGCCTACCTGAAGGCCAACTTCCCGGCTGAGTACATGGCGGCCCTGCTGACCAGTGTCCGCGACGATAAGGACAAGACGGCGATCTACCTCGGGGAGTGCCGCCGGATGGGGATCGCCGTGCTGCCCCCGGATGTCAACGAGTCGATCTCCAACTTCGCCGCCGTCGGTGCGGACATCAGGTTCGGTCTGGCCGCCGTGCGCAACGTCGGCCGCAACGTGGTCGAGGCGATCTATCAGGCCCGACAAAGCCGTGGTGCGTTCACCTCCTTCGAGGACTTCCTGCGTAAGTGCCCCGTCGTGGTCTGCAACCGGCGCACCATCGAGTCGCTGATCAAGTCCGGAGCCTTCGACTCCCTGGGCCATTCCCGTCAGGGTTTGGTCAGCATCCACGAGCGCTACGTCGAGGCCCTGGTGGAGGAGAAGAAGCAGGAGGCTATTGGCCAGGATTCGTTGTTCGGAGGGATGAGCGATGGGTCGAGCGAGGTGGTGCAGCTGGTGACGCTGCCTCCCGTGCCGGACATGGAGTGGGAGAAGCAGGTGCTGCTCGCCTTCGAGCGCGAGATGCTCGGTCTGTACGTCTCGGACCACCCGTTGAACGGCATCGAACACATCCTCGCCCAGCACGCTCAGGCGCCGATATCGAGCCTCGCCAGTGAGGACGGGGCTGCCGACGGAGACTTCGTCACCCTGGCCGGTCTGATCACCGGCATCAGTCTGAAGCGCACCAAGAACGGCGACCCCTACGCCCGCGTGCTGGTGGAGGACATGGCGGCGTCGGTCGAGGTCGTCTTCTGGCCGAAGTCCTACATGACGGTGTCGACGATGCTGGCCGAGGACACCGTGTGTGTGGTGCGCGGCAAGCTGAAGAAGGGCGAGGACGGAGTGGAGGTCATCGCCCAGGATCTGACCCTGCCGGAGATCAAGACCGGGCCGCGCGGGCCGATCGTGGTGACGATGCCCTTGGGTCGGGCCACGGACACCCTGGCGCAGAGCCTCAAGGGCGTCCTGCGCGAGCATCCGGGGGCCACCGATGTGCACGTCAAGCTGATGAGCCCGGGACGCTCGGTGCTCCTGCAGCTCGAAGAGTCGCTGCGGGTGACCGCGTCCCCGGAGCTGTTCGGAGACCTCAAGGCACTGCTCGGCTCGGCTGCGGTCACCTCGTAGGCCCGGACGCCATCGGTGCCGTAGCGTGATCCGCGTGAATGAGCACCCCCCGTTGCCCCACCCTCCCCAAGCGGCCCGGAAGGCGCTGACGCGGACCCACCACGGTGACCCTGTCGTAGACGACTACGAATGGCTGCGGGACAAGAGCGATCCCGAGGTCATCGCCCATCTCGAGGCCGAGAACGCCTACACCGAGAGTGTCACCTCCCACCTCGCGGACCTGCGCGCGGACATCTTCGGCGAGATCAAGAGCCACACCCAGGAGAGCGACCTCTCGGTGCCGGTGCGGCACGGTCGCTGGTGGTACTACACGCGGACGGTGGAAGGCGAGCAGTATCCCCTCTATGCGAGGGTGGCGGTGATCGCCTCGCCAGAGCGGCCCGTGACCGCAGCAGGGGACGTGCCCACCCACGAGGAGGTGTTGCTCGATGCCAACGCCGAAGCGCGGGGGCAGGAGTTCTTCTCCCTCGGTGCCTTCGACATCAGCCCTTCTGGGGCGCTGTTGGCTTATGCCGTCGACAACGAGGGCGACGAGCGCTTCGACGTGCGTGTCAAAGACTTGGAGACCGGTGAGCTGATCGACGAAGCGGTGACCGGCGTCGGTTACGGACTGGCCTGGTCACGGGCCGAAGACGTCCTCTTCTACACCCGTGTCGATGCAGCCTGGCGTCCGCACGAGGTTTGGCGCCACCAGGTCGGGAGCACCGGTGAGGATGACGCGTTGGTGCATGCCGAAGCGGACGAACGCTTCTGGATGGGGCTGAGCACGTCGCGCGACGACCGATTCATCGTGATCGGGCTGGCGAGCAAGAACTCCTCGGAGTACTGGATGCTCGACTCCAGCACTCCGCTGGAGCCGTTCACCGTGATCGCCCCGCGTGAGGACAACGTCGAGTACGACGTGGAGCCCGCGGGGGATCGCCTGTGGATCGTGCACAACCGCAGTCACCGCGACTTCGAGTTGTCCTGGGCCCCGATCGGATCGACGTCAGCGAAGCACTGGCGCACCGTCATCGCGGGCCAGGATGGAGTGCGCCTGGCCGCCGTGGACGCCTTCGAGACCCACCTGGCCGTATCGCTACGCCGGGACGGTCTCACCCAGGTGGACATCCTGGGACTCGACGCTCACCAGGAACCCGTCGAGGCGCAGCGTTTCCCGGTGGCGGTGGACGAGGCGATCTACACGATCGAGGTCGGGTCCAATCCCGAGTACGCCAGCCGAGACCTCCAGGTCCGCGTGGAGTCGATGGTGACACCGGCGTCGATCTACGACCTGGACGTGCGCACGGCAGAGTTGAGCCTCGTCAAACGTAACGTCGTGCCTGGCGGCTACGAGCCGGATAACTACCGCCAGTACCGGCTCTGGGCCACCGCCTCCGACGGCGCAAGCATCCCGATTTCCGTGGTCGCTCGGGCCGACATCGAGCCGGATGGGACCGCCGCCGGGCTGCTGTACGGATACGGCGCCTACGAGATCTGCATCGACCCCTGGTTCTCGCCATCACGACTGTCCTACCTGGACCGCGGCCTGGTGTATGCCGTGGCGCATGTGCGGGGCGGCGGAGAGATGGGCCGAGGGTGGTACGAGGACGGCCGGATGGAGCGTAAGGAGAACACTTTCAGCGACTTCATCACGTGCGCCGACCATCTTGTGGACAGCGGCTGGGTCGCGGGGGATCGGCTGGCCGCAGAGGGCGGGTCTGCGGGCGGCCTTCTGATCGGTGCCGCACTGAACCTGGCACCGGGACGCTTCCGCGTCATCCACGCGGCTGTGCCGTTTGTCGATGCGTTGACCACCATCCTGGACCCTTCGCTGCCGTTGACCGTGGTCGAGTGGGAGGAGTGGGGGGACCCGCTGCACGACGAGCAGGTCTACCGGCGGATGCGGGGCTATACCCCCTACGAGAACATTGCGAGCACGACCTATCCGACTGTTCTGGCCACCACGGGCCTGAACGACACCCGTGTCTACTTCGTGGAGCCGGCCAAATGGGTAGCCAAGCTGCGCGAGGTCACCACGAACGACCCGTCCACACGGCCGATCATGCTCAAAACAGAGATGGTCGCTGGTCATGGGGGCAAGACCGGGCGGTACGACGCGTGGCGCGACGCGGCCTTCGAGATGGCGGTCATCCTGGACGAGCTGGGAGCCGACAGGGTGCGCGCTTAAGGGCACACGTGGCAGGGTGTCCTCATGGTAGACGCGATCACAGCCGTACTGTTCGGTGCCACGGGCGACCTGGCGAAGCGCAAACTGCTCCCCGGGCTGCTTCATCTCTACCAGGCGAGGCTGTTGGATGACCTCAGGGTCGTGGGTACCTCTCTCGAGGAGATCAGTGGCGATGAGTTCCGCGACATGGTGCGGAAGGCCTGCAAAGAGTTCAACACTCGCGACACCGAAGACTCCGTGCTCGAGGACTTTCTGACCCGGGTGGACTTCGTGCCCCAGAAGGCCGGGGCCGCAGCGCTCGGCAAAGCTGTGAAGAAGGCCGAGAAGGAGCTCGAAGGCGACAAACTGCGTCGCCTGCACTACCTGTCGGTCCCACCCAAGGCCGCGTTGGAAGTGGTCAAGATGCTCAAAGATGCAGATCTGGTGGAGCGCAGCCGCATCGTCATGGAGAAGCCGTTCGGCACGGATCTGGCGTCCGCGAAGATTCTGAACAGCCAGCTCCACGAGGTGTTCGCCGAGGACCAGATCTTTCGGATCGACCACTTCCTGGGCAAGGAAGCTGCACAGAACATCTTGGCGTTCCGCTTCGCCAACGGCCTGTTCGAGCCCATCTGGCACCGCAACCACATCGACCACATCCAGATCGACGTCCCCGAGACCCTCGGCCTGTCGACCCGCGCTGCCTTCTTCGAAGGGACGGGGACCTACCGTGACATGGTCGTCACGCACCTCTTCCAGATCCTGGCCTTCACCGCGATGGAGCCGCCGACAGCGTTGGAGCCGGGCGCCATCAGCGAGGAGAAGAACAAGGTCTTCCGGTCCATGCTCCCGATCCAGCCGCAGGACGTGGTCCGCGGGCAATACGCGGGGTATCGCGGTGAGCCCGGGGTCGATCCCGAGTCCGACACCGAGACCTTCGTCGCGCTGAAGTGCTACATCGACAACTGGCGATGGGCCGGCATACCGTTCTATCTGCGGACCGGCAAGAAGCTCGCCGAAGGAGCGCGCATCATCTCCATCGCCTTCCGCGAGCCGCCGAAGTCGATGTTCCCGGCTGGCTCGGGCATCGGCGACCGGGGCCCGGACCACCTCACCTTCGACCTGGCCGACCGGACCCGGATGTCGTTGTCGTTCTACGGCAAGAGACCCGGCCCGGGAATGCGCCTGGACAAGTTGTCTATGCAGTTCTCCATGCAGGAGACCGACTGGTCCGGTGCCGTGCTGGAAGCCTACGAGCGACTGATCTACGACGCGGCGCGGGGCGATCGCACGTTGTTCACGACCGCAGAGGGCATCGAGCGGCTGTGGGAGATCTCGACCGAGCTGCTGGAGGACCCTCCCGTGGTCCGCCCCTACGAAGAGGGCTCCTGGGGGCCCAACCAGGTCCACCAGCTGGTGGCGCCGTTCACCTGGCGTCTGCCGTTCGAGCGCAAGTGGCGTGAGGGCAAGCCCAAGTCGGAGACCCGGAAGTAGTCAAGACACGGGGTCGGTCCGGACTCCGGTCGGCTCCGGCGGAAAAGGAAAGCGGAGCGAGCGATGCCGACAGCGTGTCTCTTCTGCGAGATCGCCTCGGGGCAGTCGCCGGGGGTGATCGTGCACCGTGGACCGGACGTGGTGGCCTTCCTCGACGTCCGTCCCCTCTTCAAAGGGCACGTCCTGGTAGCCCCACGTCGCCACGTAGGAACCCTGACCGACCTGCCCTCGACGCTCATCGAGCCGGTCTTCGGGCTGACTCAGCGCCTGGCGAGGGCGATGGTCGCGGCATTCGGTGCGCAAGGGTCGTTCGTCGCGATCAACAACACCGTCAGCCAGTCGGTGCCACACCTGCACGTGCACGTGGTGCCGCGGACCAAAGGGGACGGGCTGCGAGGCTTCTTCTGGCCGCGGCAACGGTACGACGACGGCGAGATGCAGGAGTATGCAGCGCGGCTCGCTGCGGAGCTGGCCCCCGACGCCGAGCCATCGACGGACTCCTACAGCTAGCGGGACTCCCGGAGGGCGACGATCTCCCGCTGCAGATCTTCGATCGTCTCGGCCAACGATGCGATGTCCCGGGCTGTCGCCGCCTGCGACTTCTCGTTGCTGTCGGTGACCTTCTCCAGGAACCATGACGACAAGGAAGCCGTGACGATCCCGAGCAACGCGATCCCGCACAGCATCAAGCCGAGCGCAAACATCCTTCCTTCGACGGATACGGGATAGAAGTCTCCGTATCCGACGGTGGTGACGGTGACCAGTGCCCACCACAGCGCGTCCTGCCACGTGCTGATGTTGCTCCCGCTGACTCCTCGCTCGGCGTCGAGGACGGCGAGCCCGGAGATGCCCACGACCAGCACAACTCCCACCGTGACGTAGGTGGCCACGTGACCACGCAGTCGCTCACCGCCTTGTTGCTGGATCAGGGCCAGGGCCGCCACCAGCCTCAGCGGCCGCAATGCCGGAAGGGTGACCGCCGCCAGGTCGATCAGGTTATGCCGGACGAAGTGCCATCGGCGTTCGGCGATCAGTAGTCTGATCCCGTAGTCGAGGGCGAAGATGATCCAGATGACGTTCTGCACCACCTCGCAGGTCTCGACCAGGCCGAACGGGGCTCGGGGGCTCAAGATGGGGATGGCGTAGGCGAAAAGAAAGACGATGGCCAGGACCATCAGCGTGCTACGGGTCTTGCTCTCCCACTGTTCTAACCGAGTCATGCGGTCATGATGGCAGCCGCACCAGGCTTTGCCGGTCCGTCCCGCGGGCCAGTACGGTCCAGGGTGAAAGACATCTCTGCGGCACTGGAAGGGAAATCTCGTGACGGGACAACCGGCGAAACGTGAGGCAGTCCTGCGCGAGGCGCGGCGGCTCTTCTACCGCCGAGGAATCCGTGCCGTGGGCGTCGACACGGTCGCCGCCACCTCCGGCGTCTCGAAGATGACGCTCTATTCCTACTTCGGCTCCAAGGACCGGCTGATCGTTGCCTGCTTGGAGAGCGTGGACGAACGCTATCGGTTGTGGCTCCAGAAGCGCGTCACAGCGGGAGGGCTGACACCGCAGGAGCAGATCCTCGGGATCTTCGATGCGCTCGAGGAGTGGTTCGCCAAGCCCACGTTCCGCGGGTGCATCTTCGTGAATGCCGCGGTCGAGCTGGCCGACCCGGATCACCCGGCCAGCGGCCCGATCCTGAACCACAAACAGCACATGCGTCAATGGATCACCGGGCTCGCCGCTGAGGCTGAGCTGAGGGACCCGGCAGCGGTCGGTTCTCAGGTCCTGATGGTGATGGAGGGGGCTGTCATCACCGCTTTGATCGACCAGGATCCTGCCGCCGCAGCACGCGGGAAGGAGCTGGCGCGCTACGTGATTACGGCGCACGCGCCAGCGGGGGTCGTCACGACGACGTAGTGGCTGGCCGTGTCCATTGACCCCGGGGCGGGTGAGTTGCTATACAGATCTGTACACACCTCTCGTGTAGCAACGACGCAGCCAGGAGGAACACGTTGGTCAACACCACGACGCAAGAGCAGGTCACCGTTGAGCGCCGGATGTCGGCGGCGATCCTCACCCTGAATCTGCCGGATCAGCGCAACCCCCTTTCGGTCGCCATGATGCAGGCCCTGAGTGAGGAGCTGAAGGTCATCGGCCGAGACGCTGACGTGCGCGTGGTCGTCATCAGGGGCGAAGGGAAGGTTTTCTCCTCCGGGCACAACCTTCGAGAGATGACGGACCGGGGGATCGACGAGCAGCGGCACATCTTCGAGGTGTGCACCGAGATGATGCAGACGGTCCAACAAATCCCTCAACCGGTGATCGCCCAGGTGCATGGGGTCGCCGCCGCCGCTGGCTGCCAGTTGGTCGCCACCTGTGACTTGGCCGTTGCCGCAGACTCCACGCTCTTTCTGACACCAGGGGTGCGTATCGGCTTGTTCTGTTCCACCCCGATGGTGGCGCTCAGCCGCAATGTCGGTCGCAAGCGAGCCATGGAGATGCTGCTCATGGGCGAGCCGATCACCGCGGACACTGCCGTGGAGTGGGGGTTGATCAACAGGTCGGTCCCGGCAGACCAGCTCGAAGACGAGGTCTGGAGGTTCGTCGAGAAGCTGTCCGCGTCCAGCCCGTTGACCATGTCCATCGGCAAGCAGGCGTTCTACCAGCAGATCGACGTCTCACAGGAGCAGGCCTACGAGCTGATGTCGGAGACGATGACCGGCAACGTCGTCTCGGCAGATGCGCAGGAAGGAATCGACGCCTTCTTGACGAAGCGTGAACCGGTCTGGCAGGGGAAGTAGGTCTTGGTGGAGACCCTTGGGCCACAAATGCTGCTGTACCCCCGCATCCGTAAATCTCCCTACTTCCACGCGGCGCGAGAGCATGGGGTCGCGATGTACAGCGTGTACAACCACATGTACATTCCACGCCACTTCGGCGACCCGGTAGCGGAGTACTGGAATCTGCTCACCAACGTGAACCTCGCCGACGTGGGCGTGCAGCGTGGGATCGAGATCACCGGTCCGGATGCGTTCGCCTTCACCAACCGGTTGGTGACGCGGGACCTCGCCAAGTGCGACGTGGGCCAGTGCAAGTACACGTTCATCACGGACGCGGCCGGAGGGATCATCAACGATCCGGTGCTCCTTCGTCTGGGGGAGGACCACTTCTTGCTGACCCTGGCCGATAGCGATGCCTTGCTGTGGGCGAAGGGACTCGCCGTCAACAGTGGGCTGGACGTCACCATCGAGGAGCCCGACATCGCGCCTCTCCAGGTGCAGGGGCCCAAGTCGATCCACCTCATGGTCGACCTCTTCGGTGAGGCCATCCGCGACATCGACTACTACCGCCTGGCCGAGTTCAGCCTGGGCGGTATGCGGGTGCTCGTCTCGAGGACCGGCTACACCGGTGAGCTCGGGTACGAGATTTACCTCTTCGAGGCTGCAGAGCATGGCTCGGCCCTGTGGGAGCGCATCATCGAGGCCGGCGCGCCGTACGACCTGGCGGTCGGGGGGATCTGTCACATCCGTCGCATCGAAGCGGGCATCCTCGCCTATGGCGCCGATGCGGACCTGTCCACGAACCCCTACGAGGTGGGGCTGGGATATCCGTGGATGGTCAGTCTCGACAAGGAGGGTGGATTCGTCGGCGACGAGGCATTGCGTCAGATCAAGCGGACGGGCGCACAGCGTCGCCTGGTCGGGCTGATCATCGACGGCGCGGCGTTGGGCACGTACAACGACGGGACGATGCACGAGCCGTACCCGGTGCTCAGAGGTGACGAAACCATCGGCAAAGTGATGTCGGCCTGCTACTCGCCGCGGTTGCAGCAGAACATCGGCATGGTGATCTTGGCCAACGACGACGCCGTGGTCGGCGTGGCCTTTGACGTGATCGTCGATGGTGAGACCCGAGCCGGAGTCGTCACCGAGACTCCGTTCATCGACAGCAAGAAGGAGACGCCTCGTCAGTCGAGCCGAGCACACGCCCCCACTATCGCGCCAGGCGTCGATGTTGCATGACCACAGCAGGTGAACCCGGTGCTGCCAGGGTCAAGCGCTGAGGGCGTTGAAGGCGGCCCGCAGCCACACTTCGACGTCCTGACGCCCCTCGCTTTCTTGGACCGGTCGGCGCGCGTGCACGCCTCGCGCACGGCGGTGGTCGACGGTGACACCGCGTTCACCTACGCGCAGTGGAGTCGTCGCGCTCAAGGGTTTGCCGGCTATCTGCGGTCCCTCGGCATACGAGGGGGCGATCGCGTCGCGGTCATGGCGAGCAACAGTGAGCCGATGCTGCTGGCCCACTTCGCCGTACCGATGGCTGGCGCTGACCTGGTGGCGATCAACACCAGGTTGGGACCCCGTGAGGTCGACTACATCATCGCGCACTCCGGCGCCAAGGTGGCCTTCGTCTCACCAGGGCTCACCATCAGTCTGCCCGAACGCCCGGGCGTACGAAGGGTCGTGCTCGACGCCGACTTCTGTGGGGCCTTCGAGCAGCACCTCGACTCGTATGCACGATGGCAGGTGAGTGACGAACGTGACTCGATCGCGGTCAACTACACCTCGGGGACGACCGGCAAACCCAAGGGAGTGATCTACCACCATCGCGGCGCCTACCTCAATGCGCTCGCAATGGCGCTGGACCACGGTCTCACCGCCGACAGCACCTACCTGTGGACGCTGCCGATGTTTCACTGCAACGGCTGGTGCTTCCCTTGGGCCACGATCGCGGTCGGTGCCCGCAACCTTTGTCTGGAGCGGATCGACCCGAAGCAGATCTGGGAGTTGTGTGCCTCCGGTCAGGTGACTCATCTGTGCGCAGCGCCCACGGTGCTGACCATGCTGGCGGAGTCAGAGTTCGCCACCACGATCGACGGACCGGTTCGGGTCATCACGGCGGGTGCTCCTCCGTCGCCCACCATCATCGAGCGGATCGAGAGCTTCGGTTTCGTGGTCGACCACGTCTACGGGCTGACCGAGACCTACGGGCCCTTCACCGTGAACGTCTCGAGCCCGGAGCTCGAGTCAGCGGAGGCCATGGAGCGCTACCGTGTGCGGGCGAGGCAGGGGTTCGCCAACGTCACGGCAGGGCTGGTCGAGGTCCGCACCGACGACGGTCACCCCGTGCCTGCGGACGGTCAGACCCTCGGTGAGGTCTGCATGCGCGGGAACGTCGTGATGACCGGATATCTCGACGATGAGGAGGCCACCCGCGAGGCCTTCAGAGGTGGCTGGTTCCACTCGGGCGACATCGGAGTGGTCCACGCCGACGGTCAGATCGAGCTCCGTGACCGCAAGAAGGACCTCATTATCTCGGGCGGTGAGAACATCAGCACGGTCGAGGTCGAGCAGGTCGTGATCGAGCATCGCGACGTGGTCGAGTGCGCCGTGGTCGCGCAACCCGACGAGCGTTGGGGCGAGGTCCCGGTGGCGTTCGTCACGGTCCGTCCTGGGGCACTGGTGGCCCAGAGCGAACTGCGCGACCACTGCCGTGAACGGCTGGCACATTTCAAGTGCCCGGCCCGTTTCGTCTTCACCGATCTGCCGAAGACCGCGACGGGAAAGATC
>JBARVW010000010.1:0-11183 GCA_049646465.1 Ornithinimicrobium sp. | reverse complement strand
GTTGAGGTTCCGGACACCCTGCGTGCGGACCTCCACGAGCTGTATCGGCACCTGCACGCCCACCCCGAGCTGTCCTCCGTCGAGCATGAGACCGCGGCCCTGATCACCGAGCGGATGTCCGGTCTCGGGTACGACTGCACGCCCTGCGGCGGCACGGGCCTGATCGCTTCCCTGGTCAACGGGTCCGGCCCCGTCGTGGCGTTCCGCGCCGACATCGACGGACTCCCGTTGCCCGAGGACACCGGGTTGAGCTACGCCAGCGTGGCTCGCGGCACCCTGCCCGACGGCAGCGACGTGCCGGTCATGCACGCGTGCGGTCATGACACCCACATCACCTGCGCGATCGGTGCCGCAACCTTGCTCGCCGACGACCTCGACGCCTGGGACGGCACGGTCATCTTTCTCTTCCAGCCGGCCGAGGAGACCGCGGTGGGGGCCCAAGCGATGCTCGACGACGGACTGTGGGCCAAAGCCCTTCCGCAGGGCCAGCTGCCCGAGGTGGTCTACAGCCAGCACGTCTGGCCGGGTCGAACGGGGACGGTGGAGGTCACGCCCGGGGCGGCGATGGCGATAGCCGACTCCTGGAGGGTCACCGTGCACGGGCGTGGCGGTCACGGATCCCGCCCTGAGGGCACGATCGACCCCATCGTGCTCACGGCGCACATGATCGTCCGGATCCAGAGCATCGTCTCGCGCGAGGTTGCCGCTCAGAGCGCCGCCGTGGTGACCGTGGCCACCGTGAAGGGCGGGCTGAAGGAGAACATCATTCCGGCGAGTGCCGAGTTCACCGTCAACATCCGCAATCTCGACGACTCGGTGCGGGATGCGGTGCTGGCGTCGCTGCGCCGGGTCATCCTGGCCGAAGCGGAGGCCTCCGGTGCCCCGGAGCCCACCATCGAGGAGCTCTACACCTTTCCCCTCCTGACCAACGATGAGGATCTGACTGCTGAGGCCCTCGAGGTCATCGGGGCGGAGCTGGGGTCGGAGAACGTCGGCACGGTGCCACCGTCGATGGGAAGCGAGGACTTCGGCCACCTCCCGCAGGCGATCGGCGTCCCCGGCGTCTACTGGTTCTTCGGTGGGCATCCGGCGGAGCTGCTCGACAGCGGAGCGCCCGTGCCGTTCAACCACTCGCCGTTCTTTGCCCCGGTGCTCGAACCCACCCTGTCCACAGGGGTGCGGGCGGCCTACGTCATGCTGAGACACCGGCTCCAACGACCGTCCTGAACACGCAGAGAAAGCAGACCCTTGGCCGCCATGGACGATGACCACGCCCGCACCCCCCGACCGGTCTTCATCTTCGACGGTGACTGCGGCTTCTGCACCTCCAGTGCCGGCGTGCTGCGCCGCTGGTTCGACCCGCGGGTGCACTACGCCATCGCGCCCTACCAGCGGTTGGAGCTGTCGTCCTACGGGCTCACCGAGGCCGACTGCGATAAGGCAGCACAGTTCGTCCGGGCCGATGGCACGGTGCACGCCGGGCATCGCTCCATCGGTCAGGCCCTTCGACACTCCGAGCTGTGGTGGAGACCGGTCGGCGCCGTGCTGCTGCTGCCCGCCCTCGACCGCGTAGCTGCGCTCGCCTACCAGTGGGTCGCCGACCATCGCGGGCAGCTGCCTGGAGGCTCACCGGCATGCGCGATCCCTTCCTCCCCAGCCGAGGGATCAGCCGGCTGACACCGCTCCCGGGGCGGTATGTCGGCATACTGACGGGATGGGACATGACGAGCACCACCACTCGCATCACCACCAGTCCGCGGCGGATCGGGCCGCGCCCTCCATGGGCAAGGCCTGCGCGATCACGGTGTCGGACCGAAGTTCGGACGGACGTCGCGAGGACACCTCGGGGCGCCTCCTGGTGCAGCTGTTGACCGAGGCCGGCTTCGAGGTCGTCGGGCCGGTCATCGTCCCGGACGGCGTCGAGACCGTCGCGGGTGCGGTGTCTCAGGCCGTCGCGGACGGCGCCCTCCTGGTGGTGTCCACCGGCGGCACCGGGATCGGCCCTCGGGATCTCACGCCGGAGGCCAGCAAGCAGCTGATCACGCGGGACATGCCCGGGCTGGCCGAGCTGCTGCGCCGGGAGGGATGCAAGAAGACGCCGTATGCCGCTGTCTCGCGCGGCATGATCGGGGTGATCGACCACTCCCACCGGCCTGGGGGAACCCTGCTGGTCAACCTGCCTGGCCGTCCGGCTGGCGTTCAGGAGGGGATGGACGTGTTGGTGCCGCTGCTACCGCACGTGTTGTCCCAGCTGCGCGGCTACGACCACTAGCGGTCGTGGTTGGCGACCCCTCGAGGGTGCGACCGTGACTGACCGTGTTGTGGGCTGTGAGCGTGCCGTTCCAGCGCTTGAGGTCAGCCGGGGTGTCGATGTCTCCGAGGAGGTCGTGATCCACGTCGGCCACCCGCACGGTGAGCTGAGTGAAGACCCGGTGCATCGGCGCACCGACCAGATCATCGAGGCCGAGGATGGCCTCCCGCAGGGCGTCAGTGCCGTAGGCCGCCAGGAGCCACTGCCAACGCCCCTCCGCGTCCACCGGCACCAGCGCTCGGGCACGGACCCCAGGGTCCCGCGACTGTTCCGACTCCACCGCTGAGCACAGCTGCGGCACGGCCTCCGGAGCCCCGGGCTGGTCCACGGCCAGCACCAGCGTCCACATCGAGGGCGAGCGCCCTCGGGACAGGGTGGCCAGCCCGGCGGCGATGGCTGCCACGGGACCTGATCCCGGTGGATCCTCGAGAGCGCTTCGGACCCACGGCGGCACCTGGGCTCGTCCCACTACGACGACCTGCCCGAGTCGCGCCCCCGCGCCGTCGTCAGCCTCGGCTTCGAAAGACGCCAACAGACGGCTCAACAGCATCTGACCATCGACCACCACCGTGGCCTTGTCCACCCCCCCGAGCCGCGTGCCCCGACCACCGACGAGAACGACCACGTCGACCGCCTTCATCGAACCCTCTCCTCGGAGCCACCGTGGCTCTGGTCTACGGACGCAAGACAACTTTGACGCAACCGTCCCGCTTGGCCTGGAACATCGCATAGGCATCGGCCGCCTCGGACAACGGCACCCGGTGCGTCGCCAACTCCTCCACGCCCAACACATCCTCGGCGGACGCCAAGATCTCGTGCAACGCCGGCGTCCAACGCTTGACGTGGCATTGTCCCATTCGCACCTGGACCCCTTTGTCGAACAGCTCCATCATCGGCATGGGGTCCGCCATGCCTCCGTAGACCCCGGAGATCGACACGGTCCCGCCCCTTCGCACCGCCGCGATCGCGGTATGCAGAGCAGCGAGGCGGTCGATCCCGGCCGTTTCGATCGCGCTGCGAGCCAGTGGCCCCGGCAACCGGCCTGCGGCGGAGATCGCCACCTTGGCCACCGGGTTGCCGTGCGCCTCCATGCCCACTGCCTCCAACACCGCGTCGGGCCCGCGCCCGTCGGTCATCTCGCGCAGCGTCGTCGCGACATCGTCCACGGCGGTGAGATCCACGACCTCGGCGCCGTGTCGATGAGCCAGCTCGAGCCGTTCCGCCACGAGGTCGACGCCGATGACGCGGCCCACCCCTCGATGGAGGGCTGAGCGCACCGCGAGCTGGCCGACCGGGCCGAGGCCAATGACGGCCAGCGTGTCGTTGGGGCCAACGTCGGCATACTCCACGCCTTGCCAGGCGGTCGGCAGGATGTCGGAGAGGTAGAGGAAGCGCTCGTCGTCGTGCTCCGGGCCGACCACGACCGGACCGAAGTCAGCGTGTGGCACCCGCACCAGCTCCGCTTGGCCGCCGGGAACGGAACCGTAGAGCGAGGTGTAGCCGAAGAGCTGGGCACCTTTACCCTGCGAAGCGACCTGCGTGGTCTCGCACTGGGCGAAGAGGCCGCGGCCACACATCCAACAGGAGCCGCACGAGATGTTGAACGGCACCACCACCCGATCGCCCACCTTCAGCGACCCGACCTCGGCGCCCACCTCCTCGACGACACCCATGAACTCGTGGCCCAGGATGTCGTCCTTGCTCAGGTAGGGCGCCAGCACCGAATACAGGTGGAGGTCGGACCCGCAGATCGCCGTGGACGTCACCCGCACGATGGCGTCGCTGGGCATCTCGATCCTGGGATCGGCCACCTCCTTGACTTCGAGCTTCTCGATCCCTTGCCACGTCAGTGCCTTCATGACCCCGACGCTAGGCGGCGTCGCAGGCATCCGCACGTCGAGCAGACTCAGGCGCAGAGTCGTAGCGTGATCGCCATGAACCCTTCCGTTGCCCTTGTGGCCGGCGCCTCTCGTGGGCTCGGTCTGCTGATCGCCCGCGAACTGCTGAAGCGCGACTATCGGGTCGCGATCTGCGCCCGTGACGCCGAGGAGCTGACCGCGGCCGTCGGCATCCTCTCGCAGTTCGGCAGCGTGCGCTCCTACGTGTGCGACGTCGGTGACCGCACTCAGGTCGACCGGATGGTCGCCAGCATCGAGGCCGACCTCGGACCGGTCGAGGTGCTGGTCACCGTGGCCGGCGTCATTCAGGTCGGTCCGGCGGAGTCGGTGACCTTGGAGCATTTCGACGAGGCGATCTCCACGATGCTCTGGGGTCCGGTGCAGCTGGCCTGGGCGGTTCTACCGGGGATGCGGGAGCGCGGCAGGGGTCGCATCGGCACCGTGGCTTCGATCGGCGGGTCCGTGTCACCACCGCACCTGCTGCCGTACGCCACCGCCAAGTTCGCGGCGGTCGGTTTTTCCGAAGGGCTGTCGGCCGAGCTCTCCGGCACGGGAGTGACCTCGACGACCGTCATCCCGGGCTTGATGCGCACCGGCTCCCACGAGCGCGCGCTGTTCACCGGCGACGCAGCACGTGAGTACGCCTGGTTTGCGCCCGCGGCCTCCCTGCCGTTGCTCTCGATGAACGCCGAGCGGGCCGCCGCCACGATCGTCGACGGGGTGCTCGCCGGAAGGCCCCACGTGGGACTCACCCCGATGACCCACGTGGGGATCCGCGTGCACGGTCTTGCCCCCTCGACGACGGTGCGGGCCCTAGGCCTCGTCCGTCGGCTGCTGCCGGCAGCCCCCGTGGAGCCGGTGCCGGCAACGGTCAGCGGTCGAGCGGCGGCCGCCGCCTTGAACTCCCGGGTCGTGAGCGGGCTCACCGTGTTGGGGTCGCGAGCCGCTCGTCGGTACAACCAACGAACGGGCCGATCGGGGTAGGCGTACGGTAAGGCCGTGCCCCCCGCCCCAGATCGGCGAATCCGCGT
This sequence comes from Ornithinimicrobium sp., assembly GCA_049646465.1. GTDB lineage: Bacteria > Actinomycetota > Actinomycetes > Actinomycetales > Dermatophilaceae > Ornithinicoccus. Next base: position 5,943 of record JBARVW010000010.1, on the reverse strand, counting down.
AGCCCTGGCTGACGACTACGAGGTCGTTGTGCGTGGCCTGGAGGGGATGCTCGTTCCTTTTGCGGATCGCATCCGCGTGGTCGAGCTTGACGTCAACGCGTTGCCCCACGAGCCCGTCGACATCACGTTGTACGACACCTTTGCCCGGCCCCAGGTCACCGACACGACGATCGACACCTTGCTGAACCACAAACCCAGTGGCTCGGTCGTCGTCTTCACCTGGAACGTCGACCCAGCCCTGGCCGCCGTGGCCAAGGCCAAGGGCCTGCGCGGATACCTTTCCAAGGCCATGGACGGCGAGAAGCTGGTGGCTGCGTTGGAGCAGGTCTACGCCGGGGAGGTCGTCTTCAAGACAGACCAGCTCCCGTTGGGGTCCGCGTGGCCCGGCCAACCGGATTGGCCCGCTCGGTCCGAGGGACTGACCGCCCGAGAGTCCGAGGTGGTCTCGTTGATCACCCAGGGCTTCAGCAACCAGGAGATCGCGGATCGGACGTACCTCAGCATCAACTCGGTGAAGACCTATATCCGTTCGGCCTACCGGCGCATGGGGGTCAGCAGCCGCAGTCAGGCGGTGATCTGGGGCGTGCACCACGGCCTCCTCCCCGATCGAGGACAGCGCTCCCGCCACGGCGAGGCTCCCTGACCGGATCAGCCCCGAGACATCACGCCTCGAGGTTGACGATCCGGTTGTCGCCCACGCCGGGTGTACCGCCGCTCAGCTTGGCCTTCACCATGGACAGTGCCGTGACGACGGTGCCCGGGGTGTCCCAGTACTCCGCCGATTCCGTGTGCACACGGATCAGCACGATGTTGGCGTCTCGTGGGCCGCTGGTGAACCACGACTCCACGAAGGGGTTCCACAGCTCTTCCTTCTTGTCCGGGTCGTCGACGATGTCCGCCTGACCCTTGAGCGAAACCCATACCGAGTCGTCGGTGCACGCCACGTTGACCTGGGGGTTGGCGCTCACGTTGATCACCTTCGGCGCGTCAGCCTCACTGAAGAACCACAGGTCTCCGTCGAACTCGACCTCTTGGAGCGCCATGGGCCGACTCACCAACCCGCCGTCCTCGTCGACCGAGGTCAACATCACCACCCGCACGTCCTTGATCAGCGACCGGACTTTCGCCAGGGCGTCCTCGTCGAAGTGGTCGTGGTCGGGGTGCGTCGATGCCGTCATCTCACCAGGTTAAACCGTGCTGGACGAGGTCGCACTCCGTCTGCAGCCGGTCCACCGAGTCCAGCGGGCGGCTCTGCGGGGCCGGCAGACCCAGCGCGGCACAGCATTCACACAGCACGTCGTCATAGGCCAGGCTCAGAGCCCGAAGCCTCATCATCTTGTTCGGGGCATCGGAGGTGTCGAGGCGGGCGAAGTCGCGCTCCAACCGGGTCAGGTCGGCCAACAACTTCTCCACGGACTGGCCTCTTCTCGGCATGGTGGCCACGAACCCCTCGCTCGGCACGACCTTCCTGGGGCGGTTCTTCGCCCGAAGGCGAACCCGTCGACGCACCCAGGCGAGCACCGGGGACACCAGGCATACCATCCAGAACGCCAGCAACCAGTCCATCGGACCACTCCCTTGTCAGTCCAGTCCGCTCATAGTAGCGAGCCGGAGCTGCTGGCGTCCCTGGGGGAGGGAGGACTAGTCACCCCAACAGTTGCGCACTCCGAACGCGACATCCTGCGAGCTCACGCCGGGTGCTGGATCTCCGGTGATGAGCTCCACCCCGGTGTCGAGGAACCCGCTCGGGGTGGCACCTCCGCGGACTTCGTCGGCGATGGCGCTGACTCCCTCGCGGGCCATGTTCTCGGGGAACTGCTGGGCGGTCGCGTCGATGTCGCCAGCTCGCACGCCGTTCTTGATGGCTTCGCATCCGCCGTCCACCGACACGACCACCACATCATCCAGGTTGGCGTCTGCGTCATTCAGCGCCTCCAGGGCGCCGAAGGCTGCGGGCTCGTTGACCGTATAGACGACGTTGATGTCCGGACTGTCGGCCAGCAGGTCGGCCATCGCGGTTTTGGCCAGCTCCTGGTTGCCCTGGGTGTCGGCCGACCCGACGATCTGCGGGTCTTCCGCGCCCACCCCGAACCCCGCCAAGAACCCTTCGGAGCGCAGCTCTCCCGAACTGATCCCGGGGGCCAGGTTGAGCATGGCCACTTGGGGGTCCAGACCCAGCTCGTTGACCTTGGCCGCCGCGTACCGACCGACGAGCTCACCGGCACGCAGGTTGTCCGTGGCGTAGAACGCATCGACGGCGGACTGAGGCTGCACCGGGGTGTCGACCGCGATGACGGTGACCCCCGCCTCCCGGGCGGCCTCGATCGCCGGCACGAGCTCGGTGGAGTCGGTCGGGGCGATCAAGATCCCATCCGCTCCCTCCTCGACCATGGCCTCGATGGCCGTGACCTGGCTGTCGACATCGACATCGCTCTCACCGGTCTCGGTGAACAGGGTGACGTCCTGGGCCGACGCGGTGTCCTCGGCGACTTCCCGCATGGTGACCCAGTAGGGGTTGTCCTCCTGCTTCGTGATCAACCCGACGGTGACCGGTTCCTCATCCTGACCACCGCAGGCCGAGAGTGTCGTCAGGCTGAGGACCACCGCGCCCAGCAGGACCCGACGTGACTGACGAAGGGAGTATGTGGAGGTATGCATCGTGGCTCCTTCCTTACAAGGTCGACGTGCCGGAGGGGCCGGGGTCGTAGAACGTGCCGGTGGGGGGAGGATCGCTCAGGTGCTGTCTGGGGTCGCTCCTCAGGTCGAAGAGGGCGTAGGCCGCGACGAGAGCCAGGCAGATCCCGGGCACGACGTAACCGAGCGCGGGACTGGCGACATCCATCACCAGCGCGTGCACCATGGGCAGCAGCGCGCCGCCGAGGATAGCCATCACCAGACCGGCCGCTCCGAACTTGGCGTCCTCGCCAAGGCCCTGCAGCGCGACTCCATAGATCGTGGGGAACATGAGCGACAGCGAGGCCGAGATCGCCACCACCGCGAGCAGCCCCACAATGTTCAGCGAGAACATCGCCACCAGGCAGCAGGCCACCCCGAAGAGGGCCATGACCAGCAACAGCATTGTGGGGCGGAAGATCCCGAGCAGCCAGACCATCACGAACCGAGACACCAGGAACACCAGGAGGCTGGCCTGCAGGTACCACCCCGCGGTGCCCTTGGAAACCCCCACCACGTCGGTGGCGTACAAGATAGTGAACGTCCAGACGCACGTCTGCGCGGCGACATTGAAGAACTGCGCGGCCACTCCGTACCGGTAGTGCCGGTTCTTCCACAGGCGGCCCGCCACGTTGCCGCTGGGGACGATGTCGGTGTCCGGGGTCGTTGGCACCGGGATCTTGCGCACCGCGATGAGAATCCAGATGACGATCAGCAGCGCTGCGATCCCCAGGTATGGCGTGAGGACCAACGCGAGGTCTTCCTCCTGGCTCGCGAGGAGCTCATCCGGAGTCATGATCGTCTTGGCGGCCTCGGACGTCAGCGCCGGCAGGATGAAGATGGCTCCCAGAGCCACCCCGATGTTGGCGCCGACCGGGTTGAACGCCTGCGCGAGGTTGAGCCGCTGGGTAGCAGTCTCTTCCGAGCCCAGGGCGATGACGAAGGGGTTGGCGGACGTTTCCAGGATCGACAGCCCCGCGGCGAGGGTGAACAGGGCCAGCAGGAAGAACTCGTACTGCAGCAGCGAGCTCGCGGGGAGGAAGAGCAAACCACCCACGGCCGCCAGCCCCAGGCCGGTAAGCACCCCGGCCTTGTAGCCGAACCGACTCGTGATGAACGCGGCCGGAAGGGCCAGGAGAAAGTACGCGCCGTAGTAGGCGAACTGGACCAGCGAGGACTGGAAGTTGGTCATGTCGAAGATGCCGCGGAACACCCCGACCAGGATGTCCGTCAGGTTGGCCGCGATCCCCCAGGCCGCGAAACACAGCACCAGCAGCACGAACGGAAGCACCAGGTGCTTCTCGACGATGCGGCTCTTCCCCGGCTGCCCGGTGGTCGTCTCCGACGTATCAGTGGCCACGGTCGTCACCGCTGCCGTCGCCTCTATGGATGGTGACCCTCACAATGCACTCCTTCGCAATGGAACGCCGCCCCCGTCAGACAACGTTGTCGCGAGGAGTATCGCGACCTTCAACGGCACCTGTCAACCCCACAGCATTGCGGATTTCCACGCTCTGGTAGAACCATGGCGTCATGGTTGACCCCATCCCCTCATCTACGGCGCGTGCGACGATGCGCGACGTCGCGGCGCTGGCGGGTGTGGGTTTCAAGACCGTCTCGCGGGTCGTCAACCACGAGCCCGGGGTTTCGCCAGATACTCGACGGCGCGTCGAGCGGGCCGTGATCGAGCTCGACTACCGACACAACCTGGCCGCCAGCAACCTGCGACGCGGCAGCAAGCGCACCGGCATGATCGGCGCGCTCGTCCAAGATGTCAGCAACAACTACTCCGCCACACTGCTGCGGGCCATCGAGGATGCCGCCGACGAGCGTGGTGCCGCTGTCTTGGCTGCGAGCCTGGACGAGCAAGTGGAACGGGAGCGCGACCGTGTTCACGCGCTGGTCGGTCGTCGGGTCGACGGCCTGGTGCTGATGCCGGCCGCTCGCCACCACGAGTACCTGCTCAGCGAACGCCGGGCGGGTATGCCGATGGTCTTCGTCGATCGCCACCCCCACGGCATCGACGTCGACTCGGTGACCGTGGACAACAGAGCCGGGGCCGAGGCAGGGGTCGCGCACATGCTCGCCCGCGGTCACCGGCGCATCGCCCTGCTGGCGGACCTGGTGCGCATCGAAACCGCCGAGCTGCGGGTCCGTGGCTACCGAGAGGCGGTGATCGGAGCGGGTCTTACGCTCGACCCCGCCCTGATGCGCACCGACCTGCACGACGTCGCCGCTTCGGCGGAGGCGATGCGCGATCTGTTGGACCTGCCCGACCCCCCGACTGCGGTCTTCGCGACCCGCAACGTCACCGCCATCGGTGCGCTTCAAGTCATCCGGGAGCGTGGCTTACAAGGGTCGTTGGCTCTGGTCGGCTTCGACGACTTCCCGATGGCGGACCTCACGGACCCCCCCTTGACGGTCATCGAGCAGGACATCCGGACGATCGGAACGCAGGCAGCATCGCAGCTCTGGGCGCGCCTGGACGGTGACAGCTCTCCAGCAGTGCACACCGTGGTGCCCTATCGCCTCATCCAGCGAGGTTCGGGCGAGATCTCGCCGCCCTGAGCGACGGCCTACCTCATCGTGACCCGGTCGGCCCGACATCCTGGGTCCGGATGTGCTCCAGGAAGAGCTTGGCCGAGGGCAGCATCCGACGGTCGGTGGGCCACGTCACCCCGATGTCGTAGGTCGCGCCCTCGTCCGTGATGGACAGTGAGCGAGGCGCCTCTCGGCCCAGGTCGGCGGTCAGGAGCGCGGAGGCCGGGACCACAGCCACGCCCAGCCCCGCCGCAACGTAGCCGTGCACCATGGACAGCTCGTCACATTCGAACGCGACCCGGGGCTCGAATCCGGCTGAACGGCACAGGTCCTCGCTCATCTGCCGCAGCCGCGACGTGGGGAGCAGGGTGATGAAGGGCTCGTCGGCGACGTCGACGAGCGCCACGGACTCGCGTCCCGCCAGCCGATGACTGGGTCCCAGCGCCAGCACCACAGGTTCGCGCGCCAACCGTTGCCACTCGAACCACAATCCGGGAGGCCTCAACGTTGAGAGCTCCAGGTCGATCTCTCCCCGCGCACGCACCGCCGTGACCGTCTCATCCCGCTTCGGCCTCAAGTCGAAACGGACCTGCGGCCAGGTCGCGCGGAAGCTACCCAGGAGCCGGGGCAGCACCCGCCGACCCAGGAATGGCTCGAAGGACAGGGTGACCATGCCGGTCTCGGGCGCGATGATCTGCTGGACGGCTGCGACGCCGTCGTCCACGTGAT
>JBARVW010000009.1:0-27936 GCA_049646465.1 Ornithinimicrobium sp. | reverse complement strand
CACACCGAGACCGCACCGGGTGAGTCCAGGGTCGACGCCAAGGACTCGCACGGTCGGACCTCCTCGATGCAGTCGTAGCGGCACGATCGACATCCGAGATGCCGTCATGCGAACAGGTGTTCGCCGCCTACGCTACGCCGGGTCGACCGGGCGGGAAGCACCGACGCGCCGACGAGCCACGTCGACAGAGTCGGGGTCCGGTCCGCCAGGGCTTCTGCGCGGCACTGGTCGATGCTTCGGGCCGGTCCTCCGCCCTGGTTTGGTGAGCAGCTTCGTCGATTGCCGTCCAGCACAGCACCGAGTCCTCGGAGCTCAAGTGCGCGAAACACTCACTGACTCCCGGCACGTCGCACCCCCGCACCTGGACGAAGGCTCGCTGTCGAGCCCGAGATCGACCTCCACGAACTCTCCGTCTTCGTTGCGGATCTCGTCTCGAGCGGCGAACTGCGCCAACCGAACCGACTGCACAGCACTTGCGGCGGAGATGACGCTCTGCAGCGCTCGATCGTCGCGGATCAACTCATCCGAGCCCAACTCTCGGGCGGAGGCTTGGACGTCCTCCACAGCCCCGCGAAGGATCTCCACCACCGGCGCGAAGCGCGCTGAACCCCAGCGTCGGCATAGGAACACGTGTACGACGAGGCACCGACATACCCTCGGGCTCAATGAAGCGTGCCCGCTGCCAGCCTGACCCGCCGCCAGTCTCAGCTGCGGCCTGCCGCCTGCGGGTGAGAGCCTCGAGCGGGTCAGTCGTCCTCTTCCAGGATCGCGATCACATCAGCGGGGATATCCGCGTTGCTGTAGACGTTCTGCACGTCATCGCAGTCTTCGAGAGCGTCCACGACTCGGATCATCTTGCGTGCTCCCTCGGCGTCCAGCGGCACTTCCACGCTGGGTAGGAACGAGACATCCGCGGAGTCATAGTCCAGACCGGCATCCTGCAGCGCGGTCCGCACCGCCACCATGTCGGTGGCCTCGCTGACGATCTCGAAGGCGTCGTCCAGAGTGATGACGTCCTCAGCGCCCGCCTCCAGGACGATCTCCAGAATCTCGTCCTCGGTGTGGCCCTCCCGTGGCACCAGCACCACGCCCTTGCGGTTGAAAAGGTAGGCAACGGACCCGGAGTCCGCCATCGCCCCACCGTTGCGGGTCAGTGAGGTCCGCACCTCCATCACGGCGCGGTTCTTGTTGTCGGTCAGGCACTCGATGAGCAAGGCCACCCCGCCGGGTGCGTATCCCTCGTACGTCAGGGCTTCGTAGGCAGCCCCACCCGCTTCGGCCCCGGAGCCCCTCTTCAACGCCCGCTCGATGTTGTCGTTGGGCACCGACGTCTTCTTGGCCTTCTGAACTGCGTCGAACAGCGTCGGGTTGCCGGCCATGTCGCCACCGCCGGTCCGCGCCGCCACTTCGATGTTCTTGATCAGCTTGGCGAAGGACTTGGCACGTTTGGCGTCGATCGCCGCCTTCTTGTGCTTGGTCGTCGCCCATTTGGAATGCCCACTCATTGTCTTCCCTCGTCTTCGGCTGCGGATCGACGCTCGATGTTACCGCTGTGCTGCGCCACCATCGCTACGAACAGGGCGTGGAAACGGTGGTCGGTCGTCATCTCTGGGTGAAACGAGGTCGCCAGAGCGTTGCCCTGACGCACGGCCACCACGTGGTCGGCGCCTTGGTAGTCCACGGTAGCGAGCACATCGACATCCGGACCGACGCGCTCCACCCACGGAGCGCGGATGAACACCGCACGGAACGGCTCATCGTCGTGTGCCGCCACTCCCGCGAGCCCGCGCACGTCCAGGTCACACTCGAACGAGTCGACCTGGCGGCCGAAGGCGTTGCGGCGCACAGTGATGTCCAGTCCACCGAGCGTCTGCTGGTCACGGTGGCCGTCAAGCACCTGCACGGAGAGCATGATCATCCCGGCGCAGGAGCCGAACACCGGCATACCTTGTGACAACCTCTGGGTGATGGTGTCGCGCACCCCGAAGATGCGCGTCAGCCGGTCGATCGTCGATGACTCGCCACCGGGGATGACGAGCCCGTCGACCCTCTCGACCTCCGAGGGCCGACGGACCTCCAGGGTCTTCGCGCCCACAGCAGCCAGCGCGCGGCAGTGCTCACGGACATCGCCCTGCAGCGACAGGACGCCGATGAGAGGCGTCACCACCCGCGTTCGGCGAGGCGGTGCGGTTCCGGGATGTCGTCGACGTTGATCCCGACCATGGCCTCGCCCAGCCCGCGCGAGACCTGCGCCAGCACGGCCGGGTCGTCGTGGAAGGTGGTGGCTTTGACGATGGCCTCGGCGCGAGCCTGCGGGTTGCCCGACTTGAAGATGCCCGAGCCCACGAAGACCCCCTCAGCGCCGAGCTGCATCATCATCGCTGCGTCGGCCGGGGTGGCGATGCCGCCGGCGGTGAACATGACCACGGGCAAGGACCCCGCCTCGGCAACCTCCTTGACCAGGTCGTAGGGCGCCTGCAGCTCCTTCGCGGCCACGTAGAGCTCGTCGGGTGAAAGGCTCTGCAGCCGACGGATCTCGCCGCCGATCTTGCGCATGTGCATGGTCGCGTTCGAGACGTCGCCGGTGCCGGCCTCACCCTTGGAGCGGATCATCGCCGCCCCCTCGGTGATCCGGCGCAGGGCCTCCCCCAGGTTGGTCGCGCCGCAGACGAAGGGAACGGTGAAGTTCCACTTCTCGATGTGGTTGGCGTAGTCCGCCGGGGTCAGCACCTCGGACTCGTCGATGTAGTCCACCCCCATCGACTGCAGGATCTGAGCCTCCACGAAGTGCCCGATACGCGCCTTGGCCATCACCGGGATGGAGACGGCGTCGATGATCCCGGCGATCATGTCTGGGTCACTCATCCGCGCGACTCCACCCTGGGCGCGAATGTCTGCCGGGACCCGCTCGAGGGCCATGACCGCCACGGCGCCAGCATCTTCGGCGATAACGGCCTGCTCCGGGGTGACGACGTCCATGATCACGCCACCCTTGAGCATGTCGGCCATCCCACGCTTGACTCGCGTGGTGCCGCTGCGCTGCTCGGGTGCGGACTCGGGGAGGGACATCAGAAAGCCTTTCATCATGCTGATTGCGGGGTCTACTCACGTGCGTATGGGTGAGCCAGCCCTTTAGTCTACGGCCCCAGAATCAGATCGGTGGCGGCCATCCGTCGTCGAAGAGGACCGGCTCAGGCAGCCCTGTGTGACCGGCCAGGCGGAAGGTCCGCACGGCCAGGCTTCGGCGCACCACCCGGGTCTGCTCGACGGCCTCGTTGTGGAACCGCCGGGCCAGCCGCAGCCGCATCGCGGTCTCCTCCAGCTCGGCCGGAGGCACCGGCACGACCAAGCGCATCAGGTCGGTCAGTGCACTCTCGGCGGCACACCTCTCGGCGTCCCACGGACCTTCGAAATCAGCACAGGTCCGCGCGGAGTCGATCAGCAGGGCGCCACTGGCCGGGTCGAGATCACCGGTATAGGCCACCTCGATCGCCGTCTGCGACCGTCGCAGACTTTGCGCCTCCAGCGCCGACCCCGTTGCTTCCAGACGGGTATGCAGGCGATCCAGGCGGACGGCGGTGTAGGACAGGTACCAACCAAGAGCCAACAGCGCGACGAGCACCAGCGCGACGATGGCCGTCGTCTCCATCAGGACCCCTTCCGGGTCCGGCGAAGCGAGGTTCGGTGTCGTCCGACGACGCCGCCCGCCGGTCGGACCGAGTCGTAGACCGCCAGCACCTGGCGCCCCACTCGCGACCAGTCGAAGTGAACGGCCCGGGCCGGACCGGTGCGGGACAACTCGGCGCGCAGGCGGGCCGAGCTCACCACGCGCAGCACGGCCGCGGCCAGCGACGATGAATCGCCGCGGGCGAAGAGGATCCCCGCCCTTCCGCCGTCCAACACTTCGGCGAAAGCGGGCAGGTTGCTCGCCACCACGGGCACTCCGGCTGCCATCGCCTCCACCAGGATGATTCCGAAGCTCTCACCCCCAAGGTTCGGTGCGATGTAGACGTCGGCCCTGCTCAACAGGTCGACCTTCTCATCCTCAGTCACCGACCCGATGAAGTCGCAGACCTCTGCGACCGCCGGCGGCAGGTCGCGCTGCACCTCGTCACGGTCCCCGGGACCGGCGACGACGATGCGCGCCTGTGGGTAGGCCACCAGGATGTCCGGCACTGCGGCCAACAGCACCGCGAGGCCTTTGCGCGGCTCATCGAAGCGACCGAGGAACACGATGAGTGGCCGGACCATCTCCTGCGCACGGCCCGGACGGACCGGGACGCGTTGCGGGCCCCGGGTGAACCGAGCCACGTCAACACCGTTCGGAATGACCACGCATTCGCCGCCGATCTGGCTGGACACGGTCTCCTGGGCTTGTCGGGAGACCGCGATCCGGCCCGAGATCTTGTCCATGCCCGGCTGCAACATGGGGCCGGCCAAGCGGAGCGAACGGGACTTCACCTGCGCCGAGTGGAACGTCGCGACGATAGGGCCGGTCACGGCCCACAAGGCGAGCAACGACACACTCGGGCTGGCGGGCTCGTGAATATGCACGACGTCGAAACGTCCCTCATCGACCCAGGACCGCACCCGAGCGGCCACCACCGGCCCGAAGGCTAACCGGGCCACCGAGCCGTTGTAGCGCACCGGGACGGCTCGTCCGGCGCTGACCGCATACTCCGGCAGCTCGGTATCCGGCTCGGCCGGCGTGAGCAGACTGACCTCGTGCCCAGAGTGCCGTAGCCACTGGGCCAGCTCCACGACGTGTGACTGCACCCCCCCGGGGACGTCGAGCGAGTAGGGGTTGACCAGCCCGACCCTCATGCGTGGTCGGGCACCGAGTCGGCGACGAAGACCCGCTGCATCATGTGCCAGTCCTGCGTGTGCGCCCGAACGGCCGCGGCGAGGTGGTCGGCGCACTGCTGGGTCATCGACTCGATCCGCACGGCGGCGTCCGGCCCGCCCGGGTCGCTCACCGCTTCCCCGAAGTCAATGACGATCCGGTACGTCGAGGGGCCACCGGCGAGGTCCGGGTTCGGTTCGTAGTGCACGGCCACCGGACGCAGCGGCGCCCCGGTCTTCACGGCCAGCGCCGCGGGACCGGCAGCCATGGCGGCCTGCGTGCCACAGAAGTCGACGGCGACCCCGCGATGGCTCAGGTCGCGATCGGCCAACAACGGCACGAAGGCACCAGCCCCCACCGCGGCTGCCAACCGACCGAACACGTCGTCCTCGCCGGTCAGCGGCAGGATCGTCATCCCGAGCCGTTCGCGGAACGTGAGGAACTCGGCGTAGAGAGCTTCGGGTTTGAGCCGTTCGGCCACGGTGGTCACGGGCGCGAGATGGCAGCTGGCCCAAGCACCCGCGGTGTCCCAGTTACCGAGGTGCCCTAGGAAGAGCACCTGTCCCCTCCCTGCGACGACATCGGCTCGCACGGGTCCGTCCCCTTCGCAGCGCACCCGTCGAGCCAGATCCTCGGCGGTGCGGTCCGGCAGGCGGAAGGCGTCGCACCAGTAGCGCATGTAGGAACGCATACCGTCACGCACCAGGTCATCGAGGTCACCCGAGGACAGCTCCGGGCGGACGACGGCGTAGTTGGCGCGCATGCGCCGGGCATCACCGCCCCCGCGGGCGTGCGCGGCGACCGCGATCGCGTCGAACAACCGGTAAGCCGCTCGCTCGGGAAGCAGACGGGTGCCTCGCCAGCCCAGCCGAAACGCCTCCAGCCAGATGCGGTCCGTGACCGGACTCACGTGGCTCCCTTGGTCTGCGCGTGGACCATGGCAACCCGTTGGGCGACGGTGAAGGCACTGGCCAGGGCCAGCAGGACCAACACGACGGTCAGCACCCACATCGGCAGGAACAACCCGACGAACCCGGTGGCCACCAAGATCACCGTCAGTCGGTCGGCCCGCTCGGCGATCCCACCCTCGCAGCGCAGCGACAGGCTCTCGGCTTTGGCCTTCACGTAGCTGGTCACGAAGCCCAGGACCAGGCACAACAGGGCGAGGTAGGCATTGGCCAGGCTGTCCCCCCGGCCCGCGAAGTACAGCGTCAGACCACCGAAGATAGCGGCGTCGCCGATACGGTCCATCGAGGAGTCGAGGAAGGCGCCCCAGGGACTGGAACGTCCGGACTGTCGCGCCATGTTGCCGTCTAGCAGGTCGGTGAAGACGAAGACCGTGATGAACACGCTGCCCCACCACAGCTCTCCGAGCGGGTAGAACACCACGCCCCCGATGACCACGCCGAGCGTGCCGAAGACCGTCACCGCGTCGGGGCTGATCCCCCGCTTCAGCAGCGCGGCCGCCAGCGGAGTGAACAGGCGAGAGAAGAAGGCGCGGGCGTAGCGGTTCAGCATGGCTGCTGTGGCCAGGCCGCCACCAGCTGAGCACGTACGTCTTCCAACAGCATGGGCAAGGCCTTCGTCTGGGCGATGATCGGCAGGAAGTTCATGTCGCCACTCCATCGGGGCACCACGTGTTGATGCAGGTGAGCGGCCACGCCTGCACCGGCGACCTCACCCTGGTTCATCCCCAGGTTCACCCCTGCCGGCGAGCTAGCGGCGTTGAGCGCCGTCAGGGCCGCCTTGGTCAGCGCGGTGAACTCCGCCGTCTCCTCGTCGGTGAGGTCGAGGTAGAGCGGGATGTGTCGATAGGGGCAGATCAGCATGTGCCCCGGGTTGTACGGAAAGAGGTTGAGCACCACGTAGCAGTGCTGACCGCGGTGCACGATCAGGCCCTCCTCGTCGCTGCGCTCCGGCGCTGAGCAGAACGGGCAGCCGCTTCCGCTGTTCGGCGCGGGTTTCTCGCCGCGGACGTAGGCCATCCGGTGCGGAGTCCACAGTCGCTCGAACCCATCCGGTGAGCCCGCGAAGTCAGCGGAGTCAGCCACTCCGGCGCCGTGCTGCCCGCCTGTATCCGCCGCTGCCATGAAGATGATCCTAAAGGCGAGGGGTGGGAAGGAGCGCACCCGCGACGACGTTGCCGACACTATGAACACCTCACGTGAGCTCAACGACTCCACGCCCGACCCGTCCGAGTACGCCCCACCCGCGACGCAGTGGGTTCGTGAACAGCTGGAGCAGATCGACGCTGCCGGCGGTGACACCGCCGCGGTCGGCATCCAAGGACGTCCGGTCATGGTCTTGACGATGCGCGGGCGCAAGAGCGGCAAGCTCAGGCGGGTGCCGTTGATGAGGGTCGAGCACGACGGGGTGTATGCGGCCGTGGCCAGCAAGGGCGGGGCACCGGACCACCCGGACTGGTACTACAACCTCCTCGCGGACGACACCGTGAGCCTGCACGACGGGACCACGCACACCAGCACCCGGGCGCGACAGATCGACGGAGGCGAACGAGAGCGTTGGTGGGCGCGCTGTGTGGAAGCCTTCCCCACGTACGCCGAGTATCAGGCCAACACCGAACGGCAGATCCCCGTTTTCCTGCTGGAACCCGTCACCACCTGAATCTCCATGCAGCAGCAACAGGTCGTCGACGTCTGGTGGCCGTCACCACTGCCGGCCGAGCAGCCTGAAGCTCAGACCTGACGCCGCTCCCGCACCGCCTCGACGATCTCGCTCACCGCGTCGGCGATCGGCACTCCGTTCTTCTGGGTGCCGTCGCGGTAGCGGAAGGAGACGGCGCCAGCCGCTCGATCCTCCTCGCCCGCGATCAGCATGAAAGGCACCTTCGACTTCTGCGCCGTGCGGATCTTCTTGGCGAACCGGTCGTCCGAGATGTCGACTTCGACACGGATCCCCTGGGCGCGCAGCGCGTCAGCCACGTCGAAGAGATGCTCTTCGAAGGCTTCCGCCACCGGGATCGCGGTGACCTGCACCGGTGAGAGCCACGGAGGGAAGGCGCCGGCGTAGTGCTCGACCAGCACCCCGATAAAGCGCTCGATCGAGCCGAACTTCGCCGAGTGAATCATCACCGGCCGCTGCCGTGAGCCGTCCGCGGCTTGGTACTCCAACTCGAACCGTTCGGGCTGGTTGAAGTCGAGCTGCACCGTGGACATCTGCCACGTGCGGCCGATCGCGTCACGGGCCTGCACCGAGATCTTCGGCCCGTAGAAAGCGGCGCCGCCGGGATCCGGTACGAGCTCCAGCCCCGACTCCTCCGCGACCTGCTGCAGCATCGAGGTCGCTGCCTCCCAGTCCTCGTCGCTGCCGATGAACTTGTCGGAGTCACCGCGGGTTGACAGCTCCAAGTAGTAGTCGCTCAGTCCGAAGTCACTGAGGATGCTCAGCACGAACTCCAGCAGATGCCGGATCTCCCCGGGGGCCTGCTCGCGCGTCACGTAGGAGTGCGAGTCGTCCATGGTCAGGCCGCGCACGCGGGTGAGTCCGTGCACCACTCCCGACTTCTCGAACCGATAGCACGCTCCGAACTCGAACAACCGCAACGGCAGCTCGCGGTAGGACCGCCCGCGGGAGCGGTAGATCAGGTTGTGCATCGGGCAGTTCATGGCCTTGAGGTAGTAGTCGCTGCCCTCGAACTGCATCGGCGGAAACATCGTGTCTTTGTAGTACGGCAGGTGGCCCGAGGTATGGAAGAGCGCCTCCTTGGAGATGTGCGGCGTGCCGACCATCTCGAAGCCTTCCTCGACGTGACGTTGACGGACGTGGTCCTCCATGACGCGCTTGAGGACGCCACCTTTAGGGTGGAACACCGGCAGACCGGATCCGAGCTCCTCGGGGAAAGAAAACAGGTCAAGCTCGGTGCCGAGCTTGCGGTGATCGCGCCGCTCGGCCTCGGCCAGACGATCGAGGTATGCCGTCAGCTCCGCTTTGGTGGGCCACGCTGTCCCGTAGATCCGCTGCAGCTGCGGGTTCTTCTCGCTGCCACGCCAGTAGGCGGCGGCGCTGCGCATAATCTTGAAGGCATTGCCGATCAGTTTCGTGTTCGGCAAGTGTGGCCCGCGACACAGATCACCCCACACCACACTGCCCGTGCGGTCGACGTTGTCGTAGATGGTCAGCTCGGCCCCGCCCACCTCGACCTCGGCTCCTTCGGCGGCGTCACTAGCGGCACCGCCTTTGAGCCCGATGAGCTCCACCTTGTACGGCTCGCCTAAAAGCTCGTCGGTGGCCTCCTCCTCGCTGATGGGGCGTCGGTCAAAGGTCTGCCCCGCGTTGATGATTTTCTGCATCGTCTTCTCGAGGCGCTTCAGGTCATCCGGGGTGAAGGGTTGCTTGACGTCGAAGTCGTAGTAGAAGCCGTCGCGGATGGGCGGGCCGATGCCGAGCTTGGCGTCGGGGAAGGTCTGCTGCACGGCTTGTGCCAACACGTGCGCTGTCGAGTGGCGCAGGACGTTCAGGCCGTCTGGAGAGTCGATGGTGACCGCCTGGATGACCTCGCCCTCTCCCAAAGAGTGGCTCAGGTCGCGCAGCTCTGCGTCGACTCGGCATACGACCACCCTTCGGTCATCGGCGAACAGATCAGCCGCCGTCGTGCCCGCATCCACCATCGTGTCGTGACCTTCGACGTTCACGGTGATCTGACTGGGCACAATACGACTCCTTCGATGTTTCAACCTGCTATGGGGCCTGCCCACCCTAACTGCGCCCGACCCTCACCCCGGTCGTCGCCGGGCCGACGTTCATTGGCCGCGACGTTCAGACGGTTCACCGGCCTGAGGCTGAAGCCTCCCTCCAGAACCTGTCGCGGTAGCCGGGCGGGTTGAACTCCCAGTGCCAAGGCTCGTTGTGGTAGGGAAACCACCCGAATTCCGCGCCACGGAGCACCATCCATTTATGAGCTGCCGATTCCCTCATCGAAACGGGGTTGCTCATCGGCACGGTGGTGATCTCTTGGGCTTGCAGCCCGCGGACTCCCATCTTGAGATCCACGGCGAGCCCAAGTGTGTGCGACGAGAAGTCGGCGACAGCCACGGGATTTCCCGACCGCGTGGCGTTCCGCTGAGCTCGAGCGGCTGAACGCCATCCGGCCAAAACTATGAGCGGTACGCCCTCGGATGCGGCTGCAGAACGCATGTCGACGAAACGGAGGCACGCCACATCAAGCAGCTTCTGACCGCTGGGCTGGATGTCGGCGGGTCCGAATGCCGGATCGGCACCAGGTGACGGGACCACCGTAGTGTGACGACGGATGAAATCCACTGCGCGAGCAAACTCTCGCTCCGTCACAACGGCGGTCGGTCCAGAATTGGCCCGACGCTCAGCCCGAATAGCCTCCAGTGAGGCTGACATCGACCGCGCGCGCCGCTCACCGGGGCCTCGTGTTCCGCCTGGATAGTCATGCCGGGCCCATGCGTAGTTGCGGTACTGCGAACCGCCTCCGGCAACCAAGTCCAGGGACGAGGTGGATGGATCGAGAATGAAGTCTCGCTCGGCTTGGCGGAGGAGCCTAGGCGCATCTCGCTCGATCGAGTCGAGTTGTTGCCAGAATGACAACCCTGAAGCGGCGAGCGCAACGGAGGGAGCCACCTCGCTCCGCATCCGTGATTGGACTCCTGGAAGCGAGGCGAGGAACTGTCCCGCAGCGACGGTGAGTTCCTCCTGCGCGAGCGGTCGACGTTCGACGTGGATGACTTCACCATCGCCGAGAAGCACGCCCGGCAGCGCCCAACGCAGTTGTGCACGTCTCCGTTGGATGATCGAGTGGTGCACCGGGTTCAGCTGCGCGTTCCCCCTGTCACCTGGGATTCGAGAAATGCCTAGCGCGCCCGCGGGCTGCGCTGGAGTCGATTCCGGAGCGCCGGGCGAGGTCTCAGGCTCGACGTCCCGACTTCTCCATCGGGGTCGTCGTGTGGGGGTCACACCCGTGCCGAGCTGACCAAGCCAGAGCGCGGGGTTAATCGCATAGCGTTCCTCAACAGCGGTGTTGTACCCACTGGCGAACGCCGCAGGATCTGCGTCTCTGGGAGGACGCAGCACCGCGAAGTGCAGATGCGTCCCCATCCCGCCACGAACGTTGCCTTCGCCCCCACCGGTGTTACCCACGGTCCCGACCGCTTGGTTTGCCCTCACGCGATCACCCCGAGAAACCAACGCTTGGTCCAGATGACAGTACGTCGTGACGACGGACGCGTCTCTGGCCTCCGCGGTCTGCGGTGGTCGAGTATGGAAGATGATGACGAGGTTGCCGTATCCGCGTTTGCGCCCCGCGAGGATTACGGTCCCGTCCAGCGGAGCGTAGGCACCCGTTCCTCGTGCACTCGGGACGTCCATGGCGGCATGAACATGACCGGCCAGTTCCCCGTCGCTGCGAGTGCTCATGGTCCGCCCCTGCCGGCCCTCCTCAACTATGGCGACGCCGCCTCGCAACCCCTGCCGAGCACGTTCGTAGGCTTGCTGAATGTAGCCGATAAGCCGTTCTCGCTGGCCTTTGTCCCCGCGCGTGTGTTGCGCTAGGCCAACGAACCATCCCTCCAAGCGCGGACGATCAGTTTTGGTAGCCAACCGGGCCCTGATGTGGCCGGTGAGCAGGACGCGTCCGATTGGTCCCAGCACCCACTCGCGGGAATAGACCCCATCAGTACTTGGCACTGTATGGAGCCGAAAACCCGCTAAGTAGAGCTCAATGAGCTCTTCCAGCGGCGTGGATCCAAGTTGGTCAACGGGATTGTTGGCCTGGCGCAACTCTCGGGGGACCGATGAGTACTCGATGTAATCTGCGCCTGATTCCTGCCGCTGGACTAGCCTCGCGACGGCTATGTTGCCGGCGGCAGCCTGCAGGTCGACCAGCGTGTGACGAGAGCGCCGACCCGCCTTGGGCGTAAGAGTGGCACCTTTTATGGCGGGTCGACACGCTGCAGATTCGTGAAACATGGTGACGAGGCTGCCCTCCTCTCAGACTCACCCAGACGCATTCTTCCAGTGTGGGATCACAACGCTCCGTCCCCCGGGCGCGGCCGTTTGGGAAGGATGAGATGCCCGAAGGGGCAAAGCCCCATGGCACTCTGCGTGCCCGAACTCCCGTTGAGCGCTTGTTGAGCCGTTGTTGACCGGGCCGAGGATGCTGGAGCAGATTCCCCAACGACCCCCCGAGGAAGACACCATGAGCAAACCGATCCTCACCTTTGTCCACGGCCAAGATCCGATCTCCCAGGCTGGGGTGACGAGTCAACTCCGGACGAGACCAGAGATTCGCATTGCCCAGGAAAGCGATGTCGACGCAGCCACAGTAGCGGTGGTCGTCGCTGACCACGTGGACGAGGAGACAACACAAGTACTGCGCGCTCTGCGTCGCGGCGACTCCCCCCGACTGGTTCTGGTGGCCACCGAGATTGACGACTCGGCGCTCGTCATCGCGGCCGAGGCGGGCGTTGCTGGGCTCCTCCGTCGCCGGGACGCATCTGCAGAGGCACTGGTGCGAGCTGTTATTCGTGTTGCCGCCGGCGAAGGGGATGTGCCCGGTGACATGCTGGGTCGTTTGATGCACCAGCTGGGCAAGCTCCAGCGTCAAGTGTT
Source organism: Ornithinimicrobium sp. (assembly GCA_049646465.1). Classification (GTDB taxonomy): domain Bacteria; phylum Actinomycetota; class Actinomycetes; order Actinomycetales; family Dermatophilaceae; genus Ornithinicoccus. The sequence goes on along the minus strand of JBARVW010000009.1, from coordinate 15,500 downwards.
GACGCCTCGCGGTCTCACCTTCAGCGGCCTTGCTCCTCGAGAAACGGAGATACTGCGGTTGGTCGCCGACGGACACGACACCTCTGAGATTGCCGGTCGACTGTGCTACAGCGAACGCACCGTGAAGAACGTGCTGCACGATCTCACCACCCGTTTGCAGCTACGCAATCGGTCGCACGCTGTCGCCTATGCCCTGCGGGAAGGCTTGATCTAAGCCAACCCTGGCGACTAGAGGGACGTCGGCGGCCGGCCGCTGGGCTCGGACAGACCAGCAGCGAACGTCATCGAGATCGCCTCCAGCGTCCTGATGGCGGTGCGGGCTGCCCGTTGGGTCGGCCGCGGCGTGAGCGGATGGTTGGCCAGGCGCTGCCAGCGCTCCAGCGCTTCCGCTGCTGAGCGTCGGAGAATCTCTGGATCGGCGGATGATGCCCCAAGGCGACTCATCGGGTCTTGACCCGACCCGCCGAGCAAGCGATCTAACTCTGTGCTCCTCGCGGGGGTGAGGTCGACGTCGCCGGAGCGCACTGCCTCCCACAACCGGATCTCGTCGAGGTCTCGGTCACTGGCGATGACCTGCTCGACGCGCGCTTGGAGGGCCGGGGAGTGCTCGCACACATCGCTATCCAGGAGCAGGCGGACCGCCGCGACCGCTGATCGAACGCGCAGGATGCGGCTACGCTCCGTGAACTGTCGCGACAGGACCCCCCGCAGTTCTTCGATCCCGCACTGGTCCTGCAAGGTGCGTGACAGCTCCGTTGCTGTGCCACAGGCACCACTGCTGATGAGGTGAACGCTGAGTCGCACACCGAACAACCCGAGCCGCGACAGCAGAGCGGTTCGCACCGCGGTGTCGACGTCCACTGGCGAGTCGCGCTGGGCAAACCGATCCGCGCTCAAGAGCAGTTGCGAGACTTCATACTCCTCGGCCCGGGCGACGGCCGCCAAGGCCGCATACTCACCCTCCCGCAAGGTGGCCGCGGCGTGTGCCACCAGCCCGATCACGGGCAACACGGTCGGGCACAGGCGATGGATTCGGTGATCGCGTTCGTAGCGTTCGGCGACCCGCCGTGCCACCATCATCGCGTCGAGCCGGCACGAGCCAACCTCGTCAGCGCGGGATAGCACGCCGACGGTGTTGATCGACGTTCCTGCCAGCATCTCGTCGGACTCGAAAGCCTCGAGGAATCGTAGATCGCTGGCATGGGCGTGCCGCAAGAGATACAAGACAGCGTCAGCGACCGGCACAGACTCGGGTGCCGAGGTCAGCACCGCCTCAGTGCGCGCCGAGATGTGCGAGGAGATCGAAGCAATCCCCGGGGTGTCCAGCAACGTCGTTTCGCGCAACCTGTTGGAGGGCCAGCTCACTTCAAGGTGGTCCACGTCCTCCGGGCTCACACCCCCTAGATCGATGTCGAGCGCGCCCTTGTCGCGAAGGTAGGGACGTTCAACGACAGGTCCGTCCACTGGGAAAAGTCGCACGCGCGGGGACTGGCCGTGGACGTACCAGGTCACGATCTGGGTGCACTCGCCAGCGTCGGTGGGGGCGAGCTCTTCCCCGATCAACGCGTTGAGCAACGTCGATTTTCCGGCCTTTACCCTTCCGGCAATGGCGAGTCGGACCGGACTTTGCAGTCGTTCGCGGATCTCCTGCAATCGCTGCTGCGCCAGCGCGCTACTGGCCCCCTGGATGGCGTCTTCAAGCACCTCGAGAATCTGCGAGCTCGCCGAGCCACTCACGACGTCCCACTTCGGCCCAGTGCCATGGCGTGGCGTGCCCTCGCGCCGACATCTGCAAGCTGTTCGGCCTCTTCGCGAAGCACCTTCGTCCGTGCGGCTCGATCTGCAGGATTGAGCCGGCTCGCCTGGTTGACGGCCTCCAGCGAGGCTTGGGTAGATCGCGCCAGAATGCCGGCCCTGGTCTGGAACTCGTCACGGAGCCGACGCTGAGTGTCCCGCAGGCCGTCGCGAGATTCCTTGTTCATCACGAAGGCGACCTCATCGATGAATCTCCGGGCTGCCGCTTTGGCCTGCTGTTGTCGGTGCGCTCGTTGCCTTTGGGCCTCATCTTTGATGACTTTTCGACCCAGCCCGGCGCTAAGCGCCACGGCGGTAAGGCCCACGGGCACCAAGAAAGGCCCTAAGACCGCGGATGCACCGAAGACCAACATCGGTAGGAAGGCCGTGCTCCGAGCGGCCACCATGATTGTGCTCAACTTCCCGGCCTTGGTGGACATCAGCGTGCTGTCGGCCAGGTTCACCTGAGCCACGGCATCGTGATGATCTCCCTCGGAGATTGCGAACTCATGGTCTGAGGCCAGGTCGAACTCAGCGGCGACACTTGCGGCCAACTCCCGGGCTCGCCTGAGCAGCATGTCGCGGTTGAGCACGGCTACTTCGGCTACCTGGCGACGGAGCCACAAGTCGGTATCGTCCCACGCGTCTTTCGGATCCGACTCGTCGATGACGCCCTCGACTTCACGCAGCACGCGTCTCAGTCGCCCCTGCAGGTCGTGCTCAACGTCGGCGACGAGGTCCTGCACCCCATCCGCCAGCGTCTGCTGCCATGTCGCTGAAGATGCCGACAAAGCGGTTGCCTGACGTGATGTTGCCGCAATCTTCTCCACCACCATCTGGGCTTCCTGAGGACGCTCAAGCACGGCACGCTCGGCCGTGGCTGCCTGGGTGAGCTGCTCGGTCACGAAGCTCACACCCGCCGCGGCAGATACGGTGGCCTCTTCGATGCGCGGCGCCACGACCTGGGTCGCGAGGAAGCGAACTAGCGGCTCGAAGGCAGCCTCCTCCGCCAAAGTTGGATCTGTGGCTGATCGCAACCGCAAGAAGGACGACACCGGAATGATGGGCACCTCAAGGTTCGCTTCACGAAGGTGTGCAGTATTGAGCTCTACGATGCGCCGCCATCGGGCGTGAAGGTCGATCTTGGTTATGACTAACGCCGTTCGCGGACACTTCTCGACCGTGGATTGCAGAAATGACATCTCGGGACCAGACAGTTCCTGCGATGCGTCGGTGACGAACAAGACGCCATCCGCCTCACTGAGCGCCCCTAGAGTGAGTTGCCCATGCACAGATTCCAGTCCTCCCACTCCGGGGGTGTCTACCAGGCGAAGTCCCGTCCGAAGCATGCGGTGAGGCAACCGAATCTCCACCGAGCGTTGACCGGACTCGCTTCGACCATCGGGCGGGTCGGACACCAGGTCTGGCATATCGCGCAAAGACACTTCACGAGTCTGGACCTCGGCTCCGCTGCCATGCTGGGCTCGAACGAAGACGGCGACGTCAGGGCCATACCGCACGATCGTCGGGACCCCGGTGACCACGTCAGCGTCGACTGGGCACACCGCCGTGCGTAGCAACGCATTGATGAGCGTGGACTTCCCGCGTTTGAACTCCCCCACCACCGCCACCGTGAACTGCCGTTGCGTCAACGCCTCCCGTGCGCCATCCAGGTGATGCGCAAGATCGGGACGGCCTCGAGCAGTGACCAACCGGCGGCTCTTCTCAATCGCTTCCCCGACCCGCGTGGCCTCCGAGCGCAGCCCATCGCCCGACGCCGTTCCACTCGATTCCTTCGCTGAGGGCAACGAGCTCCCGGATGCGACCTCCGGAGGTACGTGCTGGATTGCTTCCGGTGGATGTGCCTGTGCAGTCGAAGGCTCCCATGGTAGGAAGTGATTACACGACAGGCAGAAGGTCTCACCAGCATCATTCGCCAGACCACATTCGCTACACGTGCTCGTCATGGATCGCTCCAAAGGCTCGCCCTGCCCCGCCATTATGGACTAGATTCGACGCTGACGGGGATTTGCGCAGCACGCGCTTCTGCCGAGATCCCCCGAGGATGGGAGGTGGACTCCATCGACGGCCCATGCGAGGCGTGTGGCGAGCCGAACCCGCCCGGCACCCAATTCTGCCTTTTCTGCGGCGAGTACCTCGGCTGGGTCGAGGCCACCGACACCGATAAGAAGACCGAATCGGCTCAGGCAGACGGACTCGACTCTCCCGACGCCGACGCCCGCGAGGCTGACGCTGGAAGCTCCGATCCCCCAGCAAAGGAGCCTGCCACACACGGACAAGGAGTCACGACAAGGCCGGAGACTGCCGTCCCCCAGCCGAAAGACGACAGCCACGCCGACCCAAGAGTCGACCCAGCCGTGCTCGCGCCTCCTGTGCAGGCCGGGTGCCCGGACTGCGGGCACATCAACGATCCTGACTTGCGCTTCTGTGCGCACTGCGCCCGACCCCGAGGCAGTGTGGGCCAGGTAGTGGTTCGCGCCGATCCGGTGCCCTCCTGGTGGCACCGCCTGTTGCGCAGGGACGATCGGGCCGCTCGACGTGCCTACCGTCGAAGCCTTCCCCCGCTATACCGCTGGCGTCGAGTCTTCATTGCTAGTGCGCTGGTGATCGGCATCGCGTTCGCGTTCGCCATCGTGGGCCAGAATCCTGCCGCTTGGGCCCAGGCACGGTGGTACGACGCGCGCGGGGCGTTGGTGCAGCTGCGCGACACCGACGCCCAGGCCCTACCACCTGACTCTGCTGCCGAGGGCTTCTCGGCAGCAGCTCTGGTCGACGCAGATCGCGGCACCGCGTGGGCCACGCCATGGGAGCCACCCCCGGAAGGGGCGACGTGTGGCAAGGCTCCGGGAGGGAAGGTCAGGGTCACCTTCGACTCGGCCAGACTGAAGCAGATACGCGTTTTCCCTGGCCTGGACGATCCGTCCTTGCGCTCACTGCAGCAACTACCGGCAGGGGTGGATGTCACCTTCCCAGACGGGACCTGCCTGCATATGCCGCTCACCGAGAAGGCGGAAGAGCAGCGGCTGGACATCGACAGCGAGACCCCAATAAAGAGCATTGAAATCAGCGTCCCAAACGTGCATGAGAGCACCGACGATCGGGCAGCAGAAGTGGTCGGTCTAACCAACGTGGCGCTGTTTTCACGGCCCTGACTCAGCGCAGTCGGCTGAGGGTCTATGGAGCAATCGGCTGAAGGGGTGGGTCACAGAAGTTCACCACGTCACTACTCTCGCGGACGCTCCTGCATCCATCCATCGCTGACTCGCGGTTGTCATAGTCTTCGTCCACGTACACAACCCACGAAGGCTCGGCCAGAGGCGGAGTCAACGTGGAGAAGTCAGCGCTGAACAGCAGGAGTGCTGGGACTCCGTCAGCTTGCAAGGCAATCGCGTCTTCTTCTGCGCGCGCAAGACCTCCGCTCGCCTCGGGGAAAATTCGCAGCTGGGCCACCCACTCGCCCGGTGAGATGCCGCTCTGGGCGGTAGCGGCCGGCTCCCCTTCGGTGCTGCCGGCGGGTGGGGCAGGGGTCAGGGCGGTCTCTCCCGACTCATTGGTGGGCTGGTCAGTGCTCGTCGCCGTGTCGGTTTCCTGAGCGGGTTCTGCCGTAGTGATCGTTTCGGAAGGTGCCGCAGCACCGTCGTCGGTGGTGATCTCGGCAGTTTGGTCCGAAGGGTCCGGTCCTTCATCCGGTTCGGTCTGCGCGCACGCTCGCTCTGATGGCGGAGACGTGGCTTCGCCTCGCACTGCGGTCAGGGTGAAACAGAGCTCGGAATCAGCCTTGAGACCTTCCACCGGATAGGCACCCAAGGCGGCGTCGAGGTCCTCATTCAGGATCGATACCTCGGAGTCGCCTTGCAGATGGTCGAGCTCATACTTTTCAATGCGGTCCACGGGCGCCCAGCTGAGCAGGATGCTGCCGGGGCCGTTGGCTTGTGCCGACAGCTCGGGCGTCGGTGGGGTGCTCAGGCGCTCGTAGGTGTCGACGTCCTGGTGCCGACTCAGAGCGAGCGCCACCGCGCCGATCAACAGGGCTACCAGCAGGATCATCCCGGTGACGAGGGCGCGGGTCAGGATGGGCTTTTGCGTGAAGGCACCAGCTACTTCAACGTTGCCGGAGTCAACCGAAGATGGCATGCCCGGGCTCGCACCGGGCAGCCTTGGTCGCTCAACCTCACCCTCGACAGGACGACCTTCGGTCCCCTTAATGGTGAACGGCAACCGGGCCACAGTTCCCCTGAGACGAGGCTTTCGGGCGCGGACATTGAGGCGGGCGGTGGCCGTTCCGCCGACCGGTAGTTCGACCGTCTCGGGACGAATCAGGAATCCCAGCGCTTCGTCTGGATCGTGGCCGCTGAGGTGAAGTCGTCGGGGGGTGTTCCCCCAGTTCGACAGCTGCACGACGTGCAGGCCCCGCCACCGCCCGGCGGAATTGACCGGAGTGAGCTTGCCCGTGGCTGATAGGACATGGCCGACGTCCAGATCTCCTTCCGCCACGGCACGTGCATCCTCATCGACCACCGACTGCGCCTTTATCGCGAAGGCCCATGAACCACCCTCGGCCCGCCCCTCTGTGGGGACCGAAAACACAAGGACGACTGACTGCTGTTGTTGCGGATACACCGAGATATGTGCGCCATGGGTTCCCGCAGCGGCGTCGGGGGCAAGCACGGCGGCCCAGTCTGCGGGGCCCGCGTCGATACCGCGGACCGCGCGGTCGTCGATGACCGAGAGCCGATAGCCCTCAACGATGCTGCTGCGGTTTGCGATGCTCACCGTCAGGCGCCCTTGCCCTCCGGGCTCCACGGCGAGACGTGCGGGTTCAATCGACACCACTGGGTCGCTCACGTCCGCCTCCTGCTGCGCTCACCTCATACGCCGTTTCTGGCATGCACCGCTTGTGTCCACCGTAGCGCCGGGATAGTGGAGCGGATCCCAATCGCCACCTCCGCTGGCCTGTAGCCGCAAGGTCTGCCCCTTCGGGCATGTCCGGTTGCCCCGGAGAGTGTTCGCGCACCAGTGCCTTGCGCGGTCGGCGACTGTCAGACTCCAGAGCGTGATGCATGAGGTGGACGCAGCGCTTCAGGCCTTCGTCGAGCGAGAAGCGATCGGCACCAAGGATGTCGACGTCGTCTTCGACGCGCCTACGAAAGACTGGGCTGAGCGACGCAATGCACCCACCGTCGATATCTACCTGTACGACATCCGCGAGGATCTTCGCCGCCGCGTTCGAGGCCTGATCAACGAGTACTCGACGGACGACGTCGTGATTGCTAGACACATCCCAGCACGCCACTTCAAACTCTCGTACCTGATCACGGCCTGGACCCAGCGTCCCGAAGATGAGCATCGACTCCTTTCCTCGTTGCTGGCCTGCTTCTTGCGCTTCGAAGCCATGCCGCCAGATCTTCTGGGGGGATCGCTGGCGGACCTGGGTATGCCGGTGCCGATGACCATCGGATTGCCGCCACCGGAGGACCGATCCTTTGCCGACGTATGGAGTGCCCTCGGCGGTGAACTCAAGCCTTCCCTGGACCTTGTGGTCAGCGCACCCGTCGACACCGGCCAGCGCTATCACGTCGGGCCACCAGTCCAGGAAGAACCCAAGCTGGCTATCGGGGGAATCGGCGGTTGGCCTCCCTTGGTCGAGGCCGAGGATGCGCCCGCAGGGCGTCGCCGAGCGATGCGACGAGCAGCACCCAGCGGCCCGTCGCGATGAGCATTCAGATTGACCGCAACGCGCTACTCACTCGGCTGCAGGTTATCGAGCGGAGCGTACGCGATCTGGTGGCGGATCGACGGCGCGATGATCCCGAGCCTGACGATCCGTTCCGGGGCTTGTACGTCAGTGATGAAACCGCCGACCGGCTTCTGGGCACTCGCGCCGCGGAACCGCAGTGGTCGGCCGACGCTGTCGCTGATGCGGATGCGGCCGTTCATGCCCGAAGCCGTCTGAGCCTCCTGGCCACCGGCGCTCACCTGGACACGATCGATGTCGATCTCTTGGTGGTGGTCGCGCTTCCGGACCTCGATAGTCGCTTCGAGCGGCTGTACGGATACCTCAACGACGACGTGTCTCGGCGGCGAGCCACAGTGGGCCTTGCCCTGGAACTGGCTGGGATCAGCCCGCTAGGACCAGGTGGGCGTGCTCGGCTGAGCCCGTCTGGCGCACTGGCCCGCGCGGGCCTCATCCTCATTGAGGAGTCGGATCGACCCTTTCTCACCCGAGGGCTACGGGTGCCAGATCGAGTGACCGCGCATCTGCTTGGCGATGACTCCGCCGACCCCGAAGTTGCCCCGTTCCTGGCTCCTACCTACCCGTATGCCGGTGCCGTCGCCCAACATGTGACGGCGGCGTTGCTGGCAGGAAGCACCACCGTGCACCTGCGCGAACGGATGCCAGGGACGGCTGTCGCGGTGGGCTGCGCCGCACTGCAGGATGCGGGCTATGGGCCCATTGCCCTGGATTTGGCCCGGCTTTCGCGTGAGCATGAGCCCGAGCACCTGCTGGGGCTCGCGCTGCTGGAGACGACGCTGCGCGCAGGCGGACTGGTCGCAGGGCCGATTGAAGCTCTCGCGGCCGCTTCCAACAGCGCGGTTCGCCTGCTCCTCTCTGGGCCGGTGCCCGTGCTCCTCTACGGAACGGCCACCTGGGATCCCGCCTGGTCTGAACATACGCCGTTGAGCCTCGACGTCGCCGCACTGAATTCGGCCGATCGTGACAACCTGTGGCGGGAGAATCTTGGCGAGGCGTACAGCGAGTTCTCTGGATGGGGTGGACACCTGTCGTTAGGCCCGGCGCAGGTGAGCCGGGCCGTTCATGCGGCCCAGGCTTCGGCAGATTCTGCTGGACGTTCGCTCACCGCTGAGGACCTGCGCCGAGGGGTGCGAAGTCAGAATGCGGCCGGGCTCGAGCATTTGGCACGCCGGGTGGAACCCGATGTGGGGTGGGACGACTTGGTCCTGGCACCACACGTGAATGCGGCACTGCGAGAGATTGCCGCGCGGGCACGGCATCGGCATACCGTCCTCACGACATGGCGTATGCGGCGTGGCGGCGGACGCGGTGTCGGAATCGCGGCGATGTTTGCCGGTGACTCCGGAACCGGCAAAACCATGTCGGCCGAAGTGATCGCCGCTGACCTCGATCTCGATCTCTACACGGTGAACCTCGCGACCGTCGTAGACAAGTATGTGGGAGAGACCGAGAAGAACTTGGAACGCATCTTCAGTGAGGCATCCGGAGTGGATGCCGTGCTGTTCTTCGATGAGGCTGACGCGATCTTCGGCAAGCGCAGCAGCGTGCGAGACGCCCACGACCGATACGCCAACATCGAGAGTGCCTACCTCCTGCAGCGGTTGGAGACCTTCGACGGGCTGGCCATCTTGGCCACCAATCTGCGCTCCAACATCGACGATGCTTTCACCCGCAGGTTGGACGCCATCGTGGACTTTCCAGCCCCCACCCAGGATCTGCGACGTGACCTGTGGCGACAGTGTCTGGCCCCGCCCCTGCCGGTAGGCGATGACATCGACATCAACTTCTGCGCGCGGTCTTTCGAGCTGGCCGGAGGGAACATACGTTCGGTCTGTATCACTGCCGCCTACCTTGCCGCCGAGGCAGGGCACCCGGTGGCAATGGCCGACGTGGTGACTGCCGTGGAGCAGGAGTACCGCAAACTCGGGCGGCTCGTCCTCGAGCGCGAATTCGGAGACTACCTCGCCCTGTTCAGCTGAGGAGATGGTGTCGTGACAAAGCCATCACGTGGCACCACCGGTAGCACCGGTTATGTGCTGGGGGTCGATCTGGGCACCACCTTCACCGCGGCCGCAGTTTTTCGCTCGGGAACGACCGAGATCGTCCCACTCGGCGACCATGCTGCCCAGGTCCCCTCGGCCATCTTGCGCACCGAAGGCAGTGAGGTGTTGATGGGAGAATCGGCCCTTCGCCGCGGGGCCGAGGAGCCAAGCCGCCTGGCCCGTGAGTTCAAGCGCCGGGTGGGCGACGACACCAACATCATCGTCGGGGGAGTGCCGACGTCGGCGCACGCCTTGATGAGCCAGTTGCTTGGATGGGTCGTGACTCAGGTGACCCGAGGTCAGGGTGGGCCCCCTGAACTCGTGCTTCTGACATGCCCAGCCAACTGGGGTCCGTACCGGCGGGAGCTGCTGGAGCAGGCCGCCCGAATGGCCGGAGTGGCTTCGGTGCGCTTGTGCGCTGAGCCCGAGGCCGCGGCGATCCACTTCGCATCGACCACACGGGTCGAGCCAGGACAGCTCGTTGCCGTGTACGACTTAGGCGGTGGCACTTTTGACGCGGCGGTTCTCCGCAAAGAAACCACCACGAGTTTCACGCTGTTGGGAGCCCCCGAGGGGATCGAACATCTGGGCGGCCTCGACTTCGACACCGCCGTCCTGGAGCACGTCTGGCGTTCACTCGGCCCGATCGACGTTGATCCCGACGAGCCATCCGTGGTCAGCGCCCTCGGTCGACTCAGCCGGGACTGCACTGCGGCCAAGGAAGCCCTGTCCACGGACACCAGTGTCTCCATCGCGGTGTCCCTCGGCCCGGTGCAACGCACGGTGCGACTCAACCGGTCCGAGTTGGAAGACCTTGTCCGGCCTAGCTTGGAGCTGACCGTCGATTCTCTACAGCGCGCCCTGCACAATGCCGACGTCAGCCCTGACCAGCTGAGCGCTGTTGTCCTCATCGGCGGATCGGCTCGCATACCCCTGGTCACAGATCTCCTGACTCAGCACCTGGGACGCCCAGTCGCCATGAGCTCCCAACCCAAACACGCCGTCGCGATGGGTGCCGCCATCGCAGGCAGCGACTCCCTTACCTCCGCACCCGCCACTGATCCCGGCCTCGCCACGCGAACGTCTTCGAGTCAGCCAAGCGCGGCCGAAAGAGCGCCTCAGCCCCGCGTTTCGACGTCACGTAAGTCCTCCCCGGCCCCCCGAAACCGCGCAAGCAGTTCGCGGGGTAGCCGCAGGGCCACGATGGCTAGTGTTGGGCTCGGCGCCGCGGCACTCCTGATAGCGCTCCTTGGTCCAACCGCCACCGAATCGGTACAGGTGGATCTCGACCGCGAGACCGGGATGACCACGGATGTGAGCGAGGTCTTGCCCCTATCCGCGGACTCGACGATGACGCTGACCTTCGCCGGGCGCCACCTTCCTGGAACAGATGCTGCTCGGGTGCAGGACGGTGCCTTCAACCTCGGGGGCTCCAAGGCCTACACCGCTGGCCCCTTGCGGGCCGCTGTGACCGGCTCCGGGGGCACCGAGACACCAGCAATAGTCACCCCGTCGGGGAGCTCCTGGTGGTCCCGCCTGCTCACCATTCCCGGAGCTGTGCTGGTCCTGGCTGCTCTGTTTGCGTTTGCGTATGCGGAGTCGTTGCTCCGCCCGGTGATGCGGGGCCGCGGCCGCACCCACCGGACGACGATTCTGGGTATGGCGGGCGTTGGCCTCGTCTTGGCTGGGGTGCTGGCACTGTCTGTGTGGATCATCGGTTTGAGCCTGCTGACGCCCTTCACCCTGGCGACGGTTGTGATCTTGACTACGCTTGGTGCAGCGGCGCTTCCCTTGGCCCTGCGACGTCGTTAGTTAGCTCCCTGTCGGGGGCACGGCATGGCCGGAGAGGCCCCGGACGAGGCTGCTACCAAGCAGAACGAAGAAGACCAGCACCAGAGCCACCGTGACCGTCTGGGCTCCGCCGATCGCCGCCGATGCCGACACGACCACGTCAACGAACGTTTCTCCCACCAGGTCGCCGCATGTGGCAGTGACGACATACTGCCCAAGGGGTACGTCGGGAACGGCGAATCGCCCCGCGAAGGTCCCCTCCTCGTCGGCCGTGGCCGTGCCGAGCAGCACCCCAGCAAGAGCAACTTCGACGGTGGCTCCTGGCTCACAGCCCGTGCCGCTCACCGCGAGGTCCCCCCCAGGAGCAACCGAGGCCAGCTCCGTCTCGACGGTTTTAAGTCCGTCAAGGGGCCCGGTTGGTGTGTCGGGTCCCAACTCCTTTGTCGGAGGGACAGGGGTGAGCTCTTCTTCCAGCTCTGGGATCTGAGGGTCGTCTTCCTGCTCCGGCGGCGTTTCCGGGTCCGGAGGGTCGGGACGCTCGGGCGTCACTGAGCCGCCCGGGTCCGGCACCTGGGTCCATTCCCGCTGCCCGTTGTCGGAGACCTCTCGCTCTCCGTCCGTAGCAACCACAGTGAGATCTTCGACCCCCGATACGGATCGGGTATGGGTGTGGCTCACCTGGCCGGCCGCATCCGTGGTGCCGCTCGCCGATTCATCGTCCTTCCCGTCCAGCTGACCCAGGAAGGTCACTTCGGCCCCCGGCACCGATTCTCCGCCCGAGGTCACCGTGGCCGTCCATGTAAAGGAGGACCCCACCTCCCCTGTCGACTCACCCGGCGACAGCTCCACGGTCAGAGGATCAATGGGAACAGTCCACGTGCGACTTCCACCGGCCGACGCCTCTTGCTTCCCGTCAGTCGCGAATACCCCTAGGTCCTCGACCCCGGATGTCGATCGGGTGTGGGTATGACTCACCTGACCGGCCGCATCCGTGCTGCCGCTCGCCGATTCATCGTCCTGCCCCGCCAGCTGCCCGCGGAACGACACCCTGGCCCCTGGCACCGGCGTCCCACCCGAAGTCACCGTGGCCGTCCACGTAAACGGGGATCCCACTTGGCCGTCACTGGTGCTAGGAGACAGGGCGACAGTGAAATCGATAGGGCCGGGAAACTCAGGGTCTGATAGTTCGGGGTCGGGTGGGTCAGGGAGCTCAGGATCAGGGGGGTTAGGATCAGGGGCGTCAGGGTCAGGGGGGTCAGGGTCGTTGGGAGGAAAAGGGTCGGGACCAGGGTCCGGGACCACTCGTTGCCATCTACTGGCCGACACCGACTCTGCCGGGCTGCTGCGACGTTCACTTCCGGCTGGTGGGCTCATCTTCACCCTCGCGTCGCTGCTGAAGTTGCTAGCCATCACCACATTCGTGGGCCCGTCGTTGGTTGCGAAACTGTCCCCAAGGGTTCTGCCAGAGACTCCAACAGCATGCAGGCTGGACATCAGCAGGACCACCAGCAGGATGCGCGCAAACTTCACATGCCTCACCCGCTCTGCGAAGGGCGTCCACCGGCAGCGCTTGGTGGCTGTCTGTGGACCACGATGGTGTGATCATCGTCTCCTTCGGACTCAGCAGCGAGAAGGTGCTCTTCCTCCGCGTCAACATCGCCCTGCTCGTCGTCCTGCCCGTCTGCCGCAACGTCATCGGTGCCTCCCAAGGGCAGGAAGTAGCCCACAGCCAGAGCGACAGCCCCACAGATGAACACCAACGTGACCCAGGACCCAGCGCTCGGTGCAAGCTGGCGGGTGGCAGACAGGGTGAACGTGAGCACGAAGCCGATACCGACTCCGACGGGCACAAAGTGCATCGCCCGTTGCCAACGGTTCCGCGGCAGCCGATGCCGAACAATCGCCCACAGGAGCGTACCCAGCAAGACCGCGGTGATCCCCGCCACAGCCAGGGCAAAGACTCCGTATACAGAGTTGGCCGATCCGCGGACGTCAGCAGGAAAGGACTCCTCGAGCAGGACACTTCTGTCATCGTCGAGGAGCTGCACCCGGCTGGGGATCAGGCCGACTGCCTGCTCCGAGAGATCAAGCAGGTCCAACTCGATCCGACGCAACGTGATCGAGTCCGGTGGCATCTCGATGTCGACCCGAGTCGTGTAGTTATACATGGTTAAGCCCATGACTTGCCCGTCCAACCGGACATTGCGAACCGTCACGACCGTCTCGCCAGGGTTGGCTAGTTCGATCTCCACGAAGGCTCCGTCTGCTGGGACCAACCGCAGCGGCTCATTGGAGTTGATGTCGTCCACTGATCGCTCGTTGATGGTGACTGACCAGCCAAGCTCGTTGTCGGTCTGCGCTAGGGCAGGGTGGGCTACGCCGAGTGAAGTGAGTGCGAGGACAAGCGCGACGAGCACTTCAGTACGACGTGGCAGGTGACCGGAGGATGGCCTACTGGCATCCATGCATCGACGGTAGCCCTACCGATAGACCCGTAGATACAGGCGAGGGAATCGAGTGCCCCTTCGTCACCTCTTGGTGCCTCAAGGGGCGAAGTGAAGTGCCCTCCCGGTGACGCCAAGTCCCTTTCAGACGTGGCTCCTTGCTGCGAGCATCGGAGGTGGCCAACGCGAAAGGTGCTGCCATGCACGATCACAGTCAAGAGCCCGGAGAGCCGACGCTGCGCCCCAAGGGGTCCCGTCTGGATCGCGACCCTCCAGCGCACGTGGGGGCCGCCGCAGCTGATGGACGTCTCGATGTCCTCAGCGGGTCGGACGTCCTGGCTTTGCAACGTGCCGTCGGCAACGCCGGGATGGCTGACCTGGTGGAAGAGGACCGATCTCCAGTGCACGATGTCATCTCCTCGGCGGGCAGACCTCTCGAGGATCCCGTGCGTGCCGACATGGAGGGCCGGCTTGGTCACGATTTCAGTGATGTTCGCGTGCACGATGATGGGCCTGCTGCAGCCTCCGCGAGTTCTGTTGGAGCACACGCCTACACCGTGGGTTCGAACATCGTCTTCCAGCGTGACGCCTACGACCCTTCGAGCAGCCAAGGCCAACGGACCCTGGCCCACGAGCTGACCCACGTCGTTCAACAACGTACCGGTCCCGTAGAGGGGAGCCCCGCCGCCGGCGGCGTCCGAATCAGCGATCCCTCAGACCGTTTCGAGCAGGAGGCGTCGGCCACGGCAGAGCGGGTGGTGGGCCACGGGCCCGCGGCACCTCAATCAACGGTGGCGTCAGCGAGCACCATCCAACGCGACAGCGACGACTCGACTGATCTGCAACGTGAGGACGCTCCTGCCGAGGAGGAGGAAGAGCTCACCGCCCAAGGCCTGTTTGTGCAGCGCGAAGAGGTCGAAGAGGAGCAAGAGGCCCAAGCCTGAACCGAACGACTGACGACAGAACGGCACACAGTCGCCGACCAGGAGGTGGGCATGGACGATATTTGCGACAGTTGCGGAGAACGCAACCCGCCACATACAGCCTTCTGCCAATCATGCAATAACTATCTCGGCTGGGAAATCGACGGATCAGATGCTTCACCCGCGCCCGTACCGGACCCTGAGGCTCCTACCGAACCTGCAGCGTCATCTGCTCCCTACGCCTCCTTGACACCGCCGAGAGCCGCTCCCCCCACCGCGAGAGAAGATGCGCACGGAACTCCCCCGATCGTCGGAGTGGATCCCGGCGAATGGGTGGTGACACCCGGTGGCGTTCCCATCACCGTTCCCGTTCGGGTGGCCAACCAGTCCACCATCGTGGATGCATACCGGGTCGTGGTGCAAGACCAACCCGACTGGTTGCAGGCTGAAGCGCCGGAACTACGGCTGCTTCCCGGCACGGACGAATCTGTCACGCTCGCTCTCAGCGTCGTGCCCGGGGTGATGGTCGACGCTCAACAACTCGAACTCATCCTGCGCGTGGAATCGATCGCCTCGGCAACGCTGTACGCCGATGTCGGGCTGTATCTCTATGTGGGCGTCGTCAAAGGTGAGATGGGTTTGACGCTCGAACCGACGACCGTGCGGATGAAGGACGAGACCAGCGCCCACTTCCGCATTGTCGTGGACAACAAGCACAGCAACGAGTCGC
>JBARVW010000008.1:0-17731 GCA_049646465.1 Ornithinimicrobium sp. | reverse complement strand
GGTGGCGTTGGTCTCGCCGTCGGTGACGTAGGCCCCGAAGCGGCCGTCCTTGACCACGACCGGCTTCTCGGAGACCGGGTCGTTGCCCAGCTCCTTGAGCGGCGGGGCGGCGGCTCGACCGCGCTGCTTAGGCTGGGCGTAGATTGCCAGCGCTTCCTCGAGGGTGATGCCGAAGATCTGGTCCTCGGTCGCCAGGGAGCGCGAGTCGGTGCCCCTCTTGAGGTACGGCCCGTAGCGACCGTTCTGCGCGGTGATCTCCTCGCCGGACTCGGGGTCGGAGCCCACGACACGCGGCAGGCTCAGCAGCTTCAGCGCAGTGTCCAGCTCGATGGTGGACAGGTCCATGTCCTTGAACAGGCTGCCCGTGCGTGGCTTGGCCTTCGCGGCCTTCTTGGTCGGCTTCTTCGGGCCGCTGCCACCATCGCCTCCAGTGGTCGCGGCACCCGTGGCGTCGTCGTCGGGATCGGGGATGACCTCGGTGACGTAGGGGCCGTAGCGTCCGGCCTTGGCCACGATGTCGCGACCCGTGGCGGGGTCCTGGCCCAACACGCGACCGTCATCGGCCGCAGTCTCCAGGAGCTCACGACCCTTCTCGGCGGTCATCTCGTCGGGGGCGATGTCGTCGGTGATGCTGGCCCGCTTGGGCTCGCCTTCGTTGTGGGTGTCTTCCACGTAGGGGCCGTACCGACCCACGCGGACCACGATGCCCTCACCGATCTCGATGGTCGAGACCCCACGGGCGTCGATGTCTCCGAGGTCCTCGACCAGCGCCCGCAGGCCCTCGCTGTGTTTGGCCTCGTCACCGAAGTAGAACCGCTGCAGCCAGTCGACCCGTTGCTCGTCACCCCGGGCGATGGCGTCCAGGTCCTCCTCCATGGAGGCGGTGAAGTCGTAGTCGACCAGCCGCGAGAAGTGCAGCTCGAGCAGCCGGGTGACCGCGAAGGCGAGCCACGTCGGGATCAGCGCCGAGCCTCGGGTGCGGACGTAGCCGCGGTCCTGGATGGTGCCGACCGTGGCGGCATACGTCGAGGGGCGTCCGATCCCCTTCTCCTCCAACGCCTTGACCAACGTTGCCTCGGTATAGCGAGCGGGCGGGTTGGTCTGGTGGCCCTGTGCCTCCGCACGCAGCGTGTCCAGGTCGACACCTTCGGACAGTTTGGGGAGCCGGCGCTCGCTCTCCGCCTCGTTTCGCCCGTGGCGGTCCTCGTCGCGACCTTCTTCGTAGGCCGCGAGGAACCCACGGAACGTGATGACCGTGCCACTGGCAGAGAACTCGGCGTCACTTACCCGTGATCCATCGGCTCCGGTCCCGGAGGGCAGCGTCGCTCCGAGCTTCACGCTCGCGGTCGATCCGCGGGCGTCGGCCATCTGGGAGGCGACCGTGCGCTTCCAGATCAGCTCGTAGAGCGCGTATTCCTGACCCCGCAGCTCCCCGGCCACCTGGGCCGGCGTGCGGAAGGAGTCACCGGCGGGGCGGATCGCTTCGTGCGCCTCCTGCGCGTTCTTGGACTTCTTGCCGTAGGCGCGCACGGCCTCCGGCACGTACTCGGCGCCGTAGAGGTCACGAGCCTGGGAGCGGGCCGCGCTGATCGCCGAGGACGATAGCGTCGTCGAGTCGGTCCGCATGTAGGTGATGTAGCCGTTCTCGTACAGCCGCTGGGCGGTGCGCATGGCGCTCTGGCTGTTCAGCCGCAGCTTGCGGCTGGCCTCCTGCTGCAGGGTCGACGTCGTGAAAGGCGCCGAGGGCCGGCGTGTGTAGGGCTTCTCCGACACCTCGCGGACGGCGACCTCAGCCTGCGGCATGGCCTCGGCGATGGCCGTGGCCAGGGCGGCGTCCAGGTGGCGCGCCCCCGTCGTCTTGAGCTCGCCGAGATCGGTGAAGTCACGACCCGTCGCCACCTTGGACCCGTCAACCGCCGTGAGCCTGGCGACGAAGGCCTGTCCGGAGTGGGACGAGGGGGCGAACTCCCCCTCGACGTCCCAGTACGACGCCGACCGGAAGGCCATCCGCTCGCGCTCGCGCTCCACGACCATCCGGGTGGCCACGGACTGGACCCGCCCGGCCGACAGCCCCTGCTTGACCTTGCGCCACAGCACGGGCGACACCTCATACCCGTAGAGGCGGTCCAGCACCCGACGGGTCTCCTGCGCGTCGACCATCCGGATGTCGATGTCGCGGGTCTCGTTCACCGCACGCTGGATGGCCTCTTTGGTGATCTCGTGGAACACCATGCGCTTGACCGGGACTTTGGGCTTGAGCACCTCGAGCAGGTGCCACGCGATGGCCTCGCCCTCTCGGTCCTCATCCGTAGCCAGCAAGAGCTCGTCGGCGTCCTTGAGGGCTCGCTTGAGCTCGGCGACCTTCTTCTTCTTGTCCCCGTCGACCACGTAGTAGGGGTCGAACCCCTCATCCACGTTGATCGCGAAGCGGCCGTAAGGCCCCTTCTTCATGTCGACGGGCAACTCACTGGGGTTGGGCAGGTCGCGGATGTGCCCGACGCTGGCGTCGACCTGGTAGTCCTTGCCGAGGAACTCACCGATCTTCTTGGCCTTCGCCGGTGACTCGACAATGACGAGTGTGGTTGCCACGTGTTGGCTCCTTGCTGTAATCCTCGTGCCGCGGACTCGTCGCGACTCCGACGGGGACTTCGGGCACACCGTAACCGACGCGGCGTAGTGCAACCGCCCCCGACCGGAATAGTCGCCGCCCCTGGGGCTCTTTGACCTGCTATGAGCCAGACCGACTCCCGCCCCGCTGCCGAGTCCACCGACCCCGGTCACTACCCCGGATCGCCAGTGGCCGTCAACCACACGGAACCGGTCGCCCGTCGGGTGCGCGCCATGTTCGACGGCCTCACGGTGGTCGACACCGTGCGGGCCATCTACGTCTGGGAGCACCCCTATTATCCGCAGCTCTACATCCCGGCCGCCGACGTCGACACGTCGTTCCTGACGGACAGCGGACAGCTGAGGGAGACGCCCCAAGGTCAGTCGACGGTCCACTCCTTGACGCACGGTGACCGCCGCGTCGATCAGGCGGCTCGGCTGATCACCGATGCTGCCGTCGAGGGGCTCGCAGCGACCTACCGCTTCGAGTGGGACGCCCTGGACGCGTGGTTCGAGGAGGACGAGGAGATGTTCCTCCACGTCCGCAGCCCCTACGTCCGGGTGGACTCCTTGCGCTCCTCACGGCGCGTGCGGATCGAGAAGGACGGGGTGGTGCTCGCCGACTCGACGTCGCCGGTCATCCTGTTGGAGACCGGTCTGCCACCGCGCTACTACCTCCCGCGCACCGACATCTTCTGGCAGCACCTGCGCCCCTGCGACACTCAGACCCGCTGCCCCTATAAGGGCACGACCACCGGCTACTGGTCGGTCCACGTCAACGGGCAGAGGTATGCCGACCTGGCCTGGTCCTACGACTTCCCCACCCGGGAGTCCGCCTCGGTGGCCGGGCTGGTCTGCTTCTTGGACGAGAAGCTCGACGTCTTTCTCGACGACCCCCACCCCCAGCCACCTACCGCCACTTCCAGCGTCCGGTAAGGCGCTCGAGGTCGACTTTGTGGCTGGGGGTGGGAAGTCGAGGGGTGGTTAAACCGCTTCGGCGGGGGCGGCGAACTGCGAGCGGTAGAGCGCCGCGTAGGCCCCATCAGCCTCCAACAACGCGTCGTGCGTGCCCTGCTCGACGATCCGCCCCGCCTCCATCACCAGGATGACGTCGGCGTCGCGGATGGTCGAGAGGCGGTGCGCGATCACGAACGACGTCCGGTCCGCGCGCAGAGCGGCCATCGCCTGCTGCAGCAACAGCTCGGTGCGTGTGTCCACCGAGGACGTGGCCTCGTCCAGAATCAGCAAGGCAGGATCGGTCAGGAACGCGCGAGCGATCGTGATGAGCTGGCGTTCACCCGCGGAGACGCTGCCACCCTCGGAGTCCAGCACCGTGTCGTAGCCCTCGGGCAGCGAGTGCACGAAGCGGTCGACGTAGGTCGCCTGGGCGGCCTGCACCATCTCCTCCTCGGTGGCCTCGGGTCGACCGTAGGTGATGTTGTCCCGGATCGACCCCTTGAACAACCAGGCGTCCTGCAGGACCATCCCGATCCGTGAGCGCAGGTCGTGCCGGGCGAGGTTAGTGATGTCGATACCGTCCAGTGTGATCCGGCCGGAGTTCAGCTCGTAGAACCGCATCAGCAGATTGACCAAGGTGGTCTTGCCGGCCCCTGTCGGGCCGACGATGGCCACCGTCTGTCCGGGCTCGACGCGCAGGTCCAGGCCTTCGATCAGCGACCGCTCGGGATCGTAGGCGAACGAGACGTCCTCGAAGGCCACCCGACCGCACGGGGCGTCCAGGGCAGCCGGGTGCTCGGCCTGCACGTCCTGCTCAGCGGCGTCCAGGACCTCGAAGACCCGCTCGGCCGAGGCCACCCCGGACTGCATCAAGTTGGCCATCGAAGCCACCTGCGTCAACGGCTGGGTGAACTGCCGGGAGTACTGGATGAAGGCCTGCACGTCGCCGAGGCTCATCGATCCGCTGGCCACACGTAGACCACCGAGGACGGCGATCACCACGTAGTTCAGGTTCCCGATGAACATCATCGTGGGCATGATCAGACCGGAGACGAACTGCGCGCCGAAGCTAGCGGTATAGAGCTCGTCGTTGGCGGTGCTGAACGCCGTCCGGGCCTCACGCTGCCTGCCGAAGACCTGGATGAGCTCGTGCCCGGTGAAGGACTCCTCGACGATGCCGTTGACCTCGCCAGTGTGTCTCCACTGCCGGACGAACATGCCTTGCGCGCGTTTGCCGATGATGGCGGTGACGCCCATCGCGACAGGGATCGTCACCAGCGCGACCAGGGCCAACAGCGGCGAGACGATGAACATCATCGTCACCATCGCCACCACGGTCAGCAGGGATGTGAGGAGCTGGCTCAACGTCTGCTGCAGGCTCTGTGCCACGTTGTCGATGTCGTTGGTGACCCGGCTCAGGACCTCGCCGCGCGGTTGTTGGTCGAAGTAGGGCAGCGGCAAGCGATGGAGCTTCTCCTCGACGCTGCGCCGCAGACCGAACACGGCTCGGTTGACCACGACGACCAGCAGGCGGCCCTGACCCCATGCGAACACGGCGGCCACGATGTAGAGCGCCAACGCGAGCAGCAGCACGTTGGCCACCGCCTGGAAGTCGATGCCCTGGCCGGGCACGACGTTGTCCATCGCGGCCAGGATGTCGGCCAAGGTGTCGTTGCCCTGGCTCCGCAAGCTCTGGACGGCTTGGTCCTGCGTGGTGCCGGAGGGGAGCCGAGCGCTGAAGACACCGGCGAAGATCAGGTCGGTGGCCCGGGCCAGGATGAGCGGGCCGACCGCGGTCAGCACCACGCTGAGGGTGGTCATCGCGAGTACCGCCAGCAGAGCCCATCGATCCGGGCGAAGCAATCCCAGGAGCCGCTGGGCCGAGCCCCGGAAGTTCATCGGCTTCTCGACCGGTGCGCCGATGCCTGCCCCTGGTCCGCGACGGGCGATGGGCGGACCGCGCCTGGCTTCGGCGGCCTTCTCCTCCGCAGACTTCACGCCTTCACTCATCTCAGGCCACCTCCGCACTCAGTTGTGAGTCCACAATTTCTTGGTACGTCGTGCACACAGCGAGCAGTTCGTCGTGTGTACCCCGTCCGACCACCTGGCCGTCCTCGAGCACGATGATCTGGTCTGCGGCGGTGATCGTGGACACCCGCTGGGCAACGACCAGCACCGTGGAGGTGGCGGTGCGCGAGGCCAAGGCGGCCCGCAGCCGGGCGTCGGTGGCCACGTCCAGCGCGGAGAAGGAGTCGTCGAAGACGTAGACCTGAGGTCGCTTGACCAGCGCCCGAGCGATCGCCAGGCGTTGTCGCTGACCACCGGAGACGGTGGTGCCCCCCTGCGCGATCGACGCCTCGAGGCCTCCTTGCATCTGGGCCACGAACTCCTTGGCCTGAGCGATGCGCAAGGCCTCCCACAGCTCGTCGTCGCTGGCGTCGGGGTTGCCGTACCGCAGGTTGGAGGCGACCGTGCCGGAGAAGAGATAGGGCTTCTGCGGGACGATCCCGGCGCTGGACCAGAGGTCCTCCAACGAGGCCTGGCGCACGTCGACGCCGTTGATCATCACGGCTCCCCCGGTCACGTCGTACAGCCGGGTGACCAAGGAGATCGCCGTGGTCTTGCCTGATCCGGTGGAGCCGATGAGTGCGGTCATCTGGCCCGGCCGGGCGGTGAACGACACGCCCTGCAGGACCGAAGACTGCGCGCCGGGGTAGTGGAACTCCACGTTGTCGAACTCGATGGTGACCGGTCCATCCGGGATGGGGGTGGGGTCGCGGTGGTCCACCACGGAGGGCTCAGTGGACAGCACCTCCATGATGCGACCGGCGGACACCGACGCCCGCGGGATCATCGTGGCCATGAAAGTGGCCATCATGACCGACATCAACACGAAAAGCAGGTAGGCCATGAAGGCGATCAGCGAGCCGATCTGCATGTCATCGTTCTCGATCCGGCGAGCGCCGAACCACAACGCCGCCACCGTGGAGCCGTTCAGGATGAAGGTGACGATCGGGAAGACCATCGCCATCAGCTTGCCCACCGACAGCGCCGCTGAAGTGTACTGAGTGTTGGCGTCGCTGAAGCGGGCCTCTTCCTGGTCCTCACGGACGAAGGCCCGCACCACGCGCACTCCGGTGATCTGCTCTCGCAGCACCCGGTTCACCAGGTCGACACACTGCTGCATGACGGCGAACTGCGGCACCATCTTGCGCAGGATCACTCCGATGCACAGGGCCAGCAGCGGCACGGCGACCGCCATCAACCAGGCCAGGCCGACGTCCTCGCGCAGGGCCATCCCGATGCCGCCGATCATCATGATCGGGATGCTCACCATCATCGACAATCCCATGAAGGTGACCTGCTGGACCTGGGTGACGTCGTTGGTGGATCGGCTGATCAGGGTGGGCGCACCGAACTGGCCGACCTCCTGGGCGCTGAACGAGCTGACCCGGTCGAAGACGTTGGCCCGCAGGTCACGGGCCGTGCTCGAGGCGGTCCGCGAGGCGAGGTAGGTCGCTGCGATGGTGACTGTGATCTGGACGATGGTGAAGATCAGCATCTGGCTGCCGAGGGAGATGATCATGCCGGTGTCACCCACCGCGATGCCCTCGTCAACGATCCGCCCGTTCAGGCTGGGGAGGTAGAGCGAGGCGATAGTGCTGAGGAACTGCAACACGAGCAGGATCACGAGGAACGTCCGGTATGGCGCGAGGTGTCGGCGCAGGAGGGTGATCAACACGGTGTCGTTGCCGTTCGTCGAGGGGGTGTCGAGCCGGGTGCGAGGGTGCCGTCGAGCAGGACGTCGACGATCTGGCGCGGGGTGAGCAGATCGCCGTGGGCGATGTGCTTGTGGCTGCCGGCGAAGGTCAGCATCCGCAGAAGTCGCAGGAGGTCGTGCGGGGGGATCGTGAGGTCGCCGGCGTCCGGCTCGATGAGGGCCAGCATCGCGTCGTGGACCCGAGACTGCGCGGCGCCGTGAACCTCGTGCCCGTGCTCGTGCAAGGACTCGGGGGGCCGCACCATGCCCACCGCGGCCATCAGGCCGAACAGCTCGCTCAGATGGTCCTGGTGAGCCGTGACCATAGCGATCAGTCGCTCTCGCAGGGGCGCATGGGCGTCAATGTCAGCGAGCCGTCTCAGCAGCGGAGCGGGGTCGAACGTGGTCACCAGAGCCGACTGGATCAGCTGGTCCTTGCTGTCGAAGACGCGGAAGATCGTCCCCTCGGCCACTCCGGCCTCCGCAGCGATCTCCTTGGTGGTGGCCGCCATACCCCTGCGTCGCAGCACGGTCACCGTCGCGCTCTCCAGGTGAGCGCGTCGTTGGTCGGGTTTCATCGCGGGGGCACGGGTCGGCATACGGCGCATCGTAAATGAGTGAGCACTCACTCGCACGTGAATATTCCGGGCGTCCCAGGTATCGGGACCGGGCCACACCTGCTTCACGCCGCTACAGTGTGCCGACACCGGCGAAAGGAGCTCCACCGTGACGCCTGACTCAGGTCGATCCCGTTCTCGCAGAGTCATCCTCACCCTCACATTGGCGGCCGTGGCCCTGCTGTCGGCTAGCTGCTCGGAGGACCCGCCCGCCGGTGAACCGGGATCCTCAGCGACCGAGCAGACCGCTGCTGAGGACCCGCAGGCCATCGACTCTTCACGGGAGAGCGGCAGCCCGTCCGGTGACCGCGACACCGATGACGACGCTGCGACCGAGTCTGCAGGTCCCGAGCCGCGCTCGGTGCAGATCGCCGGCGACGGCACCGTCCTGATCGGCGGGGACCAGGCCAGTTTCGTGATGCCTTCGGGCAACATCCAGTGCGTCCTGCGCAACGGGTCCGCCGTCTGCCAGATCGCCAGTAAGGACTTCGACCCCACCACCGACGATATGTCCGACCAGGTGTTGGGCGACTGCACGGCGGACACTGCCGATGCCATCACGGTGCTGGAGGGAGAGGCCGCCGCCTGGACCTGCACGTCGGAGACCATCCGGGGGCAGGCAGATCTGAACCTCGGGGGCTGGTGGGCCGCAGACGACGTCGGAACCACCGAGAGCGTGGACGGCACCGACCTCGCCGTCCTCGACTACGGACAGAAGATGCAGCTGGGTGCCCTCCTGTGCAGCAGCGAAAGCACCGGCATCTCGTGCCGAGACACGGGCGGTACCGCTGGGTTCACTCTCGCTCGGGAGTCCTACCGGGTCGACTGACTCGCGCTCCGTATTCGTGCAGCCGTTCTGGAGTCACGGGCTCCCTGGCCTGACGATGGGAGCAGGGTAGAAAAAGGCCGCGACGCTGTATCAGGTGGAGGCGACCATGCTCTAGGCACAGGACAGCGGTAGCTCCTTTCCCGGAAGGTTCCTCATGAACGGCCAGCAGGCTCAGTCTCCGCTCGAGCGGATGCCCGCCCCACGCACGAGAAGCTCGCTTCGCCGACAAGCTCGGATGCGCACCGTCGAACAGTTGTGTTCCCTGCTGCGCGATGACCCTGCGATACGGCAGAAATGGTTGCGCTACGCACCCGTCGGCGGTCACGGCATTCACCAGGGCGCGCTGGCGTGCGTCCTGGCCGAGCACCTCTGGAGCACCGGCTCCGAGCCGCGCAGCAACACCGACCTGCCCCGGCGGTTGAAGGACACGGTCAGTCGCGCTTTGTCCGGCAAGACCCTGTCGCGTCGAGCGTTGACGCTCTTCATCGCCGCGTTCGAGGTCGACGACATCACGGCGAAGAAGCTCTGGGTCACCTGGGAGGGCACGGACCAGATCTTCGAACCGTATGCCGACCTGGACCTCCGGAGGTCACCGGTCACCGTTCAACGCCGGTCGATGTTCGCCGCGGTGAACGGCTGACACCAGCTCAGCGCAGCAGGCCGTCGGCCACCAGCGCTCGGAGCATCGGCACGACGGCCGCCTGGACCTCGTCGAGGGCGGTGTCGGTCAGAGCCGCCAACGCGTGAGCGATCTGACCAGCGGTGAGCTCTCCGTCCAGAGCTCCGACCAGCCCGGCTGAGAGCGAGTCGAGCCGGACCACACGGCGCAGACCTGCGCCCTGACGCAGCTGGATCACCATCGGGTCCGGGGCCCCGGGCGCTGAGATCCGCTCCTCGGTGACGTCCTGCGCCACGGACCATGGGACGGCCAACACGTCGCGGTCGTCATGCATGGCCAACCAGCTGCGAGCCCGGACCCCCGCCAGAACCGCCGGCCCCATGGGCGCCGCTACCCCGCCCCGGACATCCTCCAACGCCCGCCACACGTCACGGTCCTCACTCGGTCGCTGCACCGTCATGACTCCGAAACCGACGCGGTCGACCCCCCGCGCGGCGAAGTCCTCCAGCCACGCGGCATACCACCGGTCGAACTCGGGCGTGCCCACCGGATGTCCCGCGTCCCGTGCCCAGGTCAGCGCGTAGTCCGCCACATCCTGTTCCTCCCGTTGCACCACCCATGCGTCCAGCCCGCGAGGCAGCCAGCCATCGACTCGCGCCGTCCACGTCTCCCCGGCCTCGAGCTCCCAGTTGCCCAAGAACTGCGCCATGCCCCCGGGGGTGAGGTGCTCCCCCACTCGCGCGACGACCTCCGCCACCATGCCGTCACCGACCGCCCCGCCGTCGCGATAGTCCAGGGTCTCCAGGCCGGCGCCTCGTGGGGTGATCACGAACGGCGGGTTGCAGACGATGAGGTCGAACATCTCGTCCGCCACCGGCTCAAAGAGGGAACCGTGCCGGACGTCGACGTCGATCTCGTTCAGTGCGCAGGTGAAAGCGGCGAAAGCCAGTGCTCGCTCGGAGAGGTCACTGACGACGCGGTATGCCGAGTGCTCAGCCAGATGCAACGCCTGCACACCCGAGCCTGTCCCCAGGTCGAGAGTTCGAGCCGCCCACGGCCGCGGGGTCCACGAGGCCAAAGTGGTCGAAGCGCCCCCGACCCCCACCACGTGGCTAGGACCGAGCGGGGCTGAGGTAGCCATGGTCGTGAGGTCGGAGGCCACCCACCAGCTGTGCCGTTCGTCGGCATACGGCCGCAGGTCACAGGTGCCGCGCAGCTCATCCGCTGGGGTCTCCTGCGCCAGCCCCATCGCCACTGCGCCGTCCGCTCCGGTGCGTGGCAGGGCGTGTGCCACGTCGGCGTCGGGCACCGGCAGCCCGAGCACCCAGAGCCGTAGCAGTATGGCCGCCGGCTCCTGACTGCTGCGGGTGGCCAGGTCGGCGGGGAGCCGCTGCCCCCCGCCGAGCGCGGCCCGGGCCATCGGACCGAGCAGCTGGTCGACATGGTCGACGGTGTAGTCGGCCTGGTGCAGGTCGGCGCGCAAGGCCTCGAGCTGGTCAGCGCCTCCCGCCGGTGCAGCGGGGACGCCGACCCCGGAATCGTCCGACAAGGCCGTCTCAGACGGTGTCGGCAGGCTGCGCCACGTCCTCGGCGATGGCGATGCCGCGACGCTTGCTGAACCACACGGCCGCCACGATGATGGCCAACGCGACCAGGGCGATCGCCCAGCGCAGCAGGTCGTTGGCGTCCTCACCGACCGACATGCTGACGATCGCCGGGGCGATCAGCAGGGCGACTAGGTTCATGACCTTGATCAGCGGGTTGATGGCCGGCCCCGCAGTGTCCTTGAACGGGTCGCCGACCGTGTCACCGATGATGGTGGCCTCGTGCGCCAGCGTTCCCTTGCCGCCGTGGCTGCCGTCCTCGACGATCTTCTTGGCGTTGTCCCAGGCCCCACCGGAGTTGGACAGGAACACCGCCATCAGCACACCGGTCCCGATCGCGCCGGCCAGGTAGCCGGCGAGGGCACCCACCCCGAGCGAGAAGCCCACCGCGATGGGTGCCAGCACGGCCAACAGTCCGGGCGTAGCCAGCTCGCGCAGCGAGTCCTTGGTGCAGATGTCGACCACGCGGGCGTAGTCCGGCTTCTGCGTGTAGTTCATGATCCCGGGCATCTCGCGGAACTGGCGACGCACCTCGAAGACGATGGCGCCGGCGGCCCGGGTCACCGCGTTGATGGCCAATCCGGAAAACATGAAGACCACGGATCCCCCGATGATCAGCCCGACCAGCGAGCGGGGGTCGAAGACCAGGAACGACTGCAGCACCGAGGTGCCCTCGGCAACCTCCGCCGGGGAGGCGAGCGTCAGCTCCTGCAGCGACGTGCTGACGGCATCCCAGTAGGAGCCGAAGAGGGCGGTCGCAGCCAACACGGCCGTGGCGATGGCGATGCCCTTGGTGATGGCCTTGGTCGTGTTGCCGACGGCGTCGAGCTCAGTGAGGACCTGCGCGGCCTCCCCGTCGACGTCACCGGACATCTCGGCGATGCCCTGGGCGTTGTCCGAGACGGGGCCGAAGGTGTCCATCGCCACGATGACGCCGACCGTGGTGAGCAGGCCGCACCCGGCGAGCGCCACGAAGAACAGCGCCAGGATCAACGAGCCACCACCCAGGGTGAACAGGATGTACACCGCGGCAGCGATGGTGACGGCGGTGTAGACCGCGGACTCGAAGCCCACACCGATACCCGACAGGATGACGGTCGCGGGCCCGGTCAGTGAGGTGCGGGCGACGTCCTTGGTCGGCTTGGAGTCGGTGCCGGTGAAGTAGCCGGTCAGCCAGAGGATGGCCGCAGCCAAGACGATGCCGATCACGACGGCCGCCGCCCCACGCACGGCAGGGTTGACGTCGGGGACCTCGGTGGGCCCGAAGATCGCCAGCTCCTGCATCCCGGCCGGCATGCTCCACGGCAGGAAGACGAGCGCCGCGACGACAGAGACGACGGCGGCCGTGACGGCGGAGATGTAGAAGCCACGGTTGATGGCCGACAGGCCGCTCTCGTTCGGACGGGCCTTGGTGATGTAGACCCCCATGATCGCGGTCAACGCGCCGATGGCGGGCACGATGAGAGGGAAGGTCAGGCCGTCGGCGCCGAGCGCCGCGGTGCCGAGGATCAATGCGGCCACCAAGGTGACGGCATAGGACTCGAAGAGGTCCGCAGCCATTCCGGCACAGTCACCGACGTTGTCGCCCACGTTGTCGGCGATGGTCGCCGGGTTGCGCTTGTCGTCCTCGGGGATGCCGGTCTCGACCTTGCCGACCAGGTCCGCGCCCACGTCGGCGGCCTTGGTGAAGATGCCGCCACCTACGCGCATGAACATGGCCAACAGTGCGGCACCGAAGCCGAAGCCTTCGAGCACCTTGGCAGCGTCACCTTCGTAGAGCAGGACGACCAGGGCCGCACCGAACAGGCCCAACCCGACGGTCGCCATACCCACGGTCCCACCGGTGCGGAAGGCGATCCGCATCCCCAGGTCGCGGCCCGAGGTCCGCGCCGCCTCGGCCACCCGCATGTTGGCGGCCGTCGCCAGGCTCATCCCCATGTAGCCGATAGCGGCCGAGGACCCGGCTCCCAGAAGGAAGAAGATGGAGCGCCCGATGCGGATCCCCATGCCGTCAGCCGGCAGCAGCAACAACAGGACGAAGGCGATCACGACGAAGGGGGCCAGCGTCAGGAACTGCCGGCGCAGATAGGCCTGCGCTCCGGTCTGCACGGCGCCGCCGATCTCCTGCATGTTCTCCGTGCCCGGCGAGGTCACCAGCACTTCGCGGCGGAACCGCAAACCCATGACCATGGCGGCGATGGAGATAAGCAGCACGAAGATAACGATGGACGTGCTCCCCCATCCCAGGTCAATGTCCTGAGCGGTTGGCCTCATGAATTACCTCCGTGCAAGGCGAATCACCATCGATACGCCAAAGGGTGCGGGACTGTGTGCGGCTCACAGTAAACGATGCAGGCCGACAACTTCACCCTTGAGTCCGCATACGGTGATCCCAGTGTCTTCGCCCTCAACCTTCGACCCTGTCGCCACCCTCGCCCACCTGGCTCGCGGGGGACGCGGACGTGCGCTGCTGCATACGCATACGGTCCCGGGACGCCTCGCTCAGGACGTGGCCTTTCCCGAATGGGTGGACCCGAGCGTGTATGCGGCGATCACCGGTTCCGGAGTGCGCTCCCTGTGGAGCCACCAGGCGGAGATGGCGGGGACCCTGCGCTCGGGGAAGCATGCCGTGCTGGCCACCGGCACCGCGTCCGGCAAGTCTCTGGGGTACCTGGTGCCGGTGTTGTCCTCGCTGATGGAGGGCACGACGGCGCCCACCGGACGCGGCTCGACCGCCCTCTACCTAGCCCCGACGAAGGCCCTGGCTGGCGACCAGGAAGCCCGGCTCGCTGCGCTGGCGTTGCCCGAGGTGCGCTGCGCGACCTACGACGGTGACACCCCGAGCGACGAGCGACGGTGGATCCGCGACCACGCGCACTACGTGCTGACCAACCCGGATCTACTGCACCACTCGTTGCTGCCCGGTCACGAGCACTGGCGCACGTTCCTGCGCAAGTTGGACTACATCGTGATCGACGAGTGCCACGTCTACCGCGGGGTTTTCGGGGCGCACGTCAGCGCGGTGCTCCGCCGTCTGCTGCGGATAGCGGCGCGGTACGGCGCGTATCCCACCGTGGCCTTCGCCTCCGCCACCGTGACACAGCCCGCCCGACACGCCTCGGCGCTCATCGGCTCACCGGTACAGGCGATCACCGGCGACGGGTCGCCCCGGGACCCCGTGACCTTCGCGTTGTGGGAACCGCCGCCGGACGACCTGGGCTCGCGGCGCAGCGCCGTATCCGAGAGCGCCGACCTGCTGACCGACCTCGTGGCCTCAGGGATCCAGACCGTGGCATTCGCGCGTTCCCGGGTGGGTGTGGAGGTCGTCGCCGAGACCGCCCGTCGGGCGTTGGGGCAGGTGAACCCGGACCTCGTACCTATGGTCGCCGCCTACCGGGGAGGGTACCTACCGGAGGACCGTCGCGCCCTGGAGCACCGGCTTCGCGACCGAGAGGTGCTCGGACTGGCAGCGACCAACGCTCTGGAGCTCGGGATCGACATCGCGGGACTGGACGCCGTGCTCCTGGCGGGATGGCCGGGCACCCTGTCCTCGTTGTGGCAGCAGGCCGGACGGGCCGGACGAGCCGGACAGGCCTCGTTGGCGGTGCTCATCGCGGCGGACGACCCGCTCGACAGCTACCTCGTCCACCATCCCGAACGGATCTTCACCGATCCGGTCGAAGCCAGCGTGCTGGATGCGACCAACCCGCACGTCCTGACGCCGCACTTGGCCGCCGCCGCCGCAGAGCTCCCGTTGACGACCGAGGACACCCGCTGGTTCGGCCCCGGTATGCCGGCGCTGGCCGATGCCCTTGTGGCCGGGAACGTGTTGCGACGCCGACCCAGCGGATGGTTCTGGGCGCGTCAGGATCGCGCCGCGGACCACGTCCAGCTCAGGGGCACCGGCAGCAGCATCGGCATCGTGGAGTCCCGGACCGGCCGGATCCTGGGCACGGTCGATGCCTCACGCGCCCATGCCGCGGTGCACACCGGGGCGGTCTATCTGCACCAGGGCCAGCCCTACGTCGTGACCGAGCTGGATCTCGAGGACGGCAGCGCGGTCGTGGTCGCGGGGGATCCGGGGTGGAGCACCCAGGCCGCATCCATCAGCGACTTCCGGATCGTCGACACGCAGGGCTCCAAACGGCAGCAGTGGGGGCCGGCCACCCTCACGTTCGGCGAGGTGGAGGTCTCCTCCCAGGTGACCTCCTTTCTGCGCCGCCTGCCCAGCGGCGACGTCATCGGACGTCACGCGCTCGACCTGCCCGTCCGGACCCTGCGCACCAAGGCGGTGTGGTGGACTCTGCCATCCGAGGAGTTGGCGCTCGCCGGGGTGGGTGAAGCCGACATCGCCGGCGCGCTCCACGCCGCCGAGCACGCTTCCATCGGACTGCTGCCGCTGATCGCAACCTGCGACCGGTGGGACATCGGCGGTGTATCCACGGCGCGTCATCCCGACACCGAGCTCCCGACCGTGATGGTCTACGACGGCTATCCCGGCGGCGCCGGCATCGCTCAGCACGGCTTCGACCACGCTGCTACCTGGCTCGCCGCCACGCTGAGCACCATCGAAGAGTGCCGGTGCCGCGGTGGTTGCCCATCGTGCGTGCAGTCACCGAAATGCGGCAACGGAAACGACCCCCTCGACAAGGCCGGTGCCGTGTCCGTCCTGGCTCACCTCATCAGTGGATCTGGCGAGCTGCTCGGATAGGGTTCTGCCACGCAGTCCTTGCCACCGAAAGGCTACTCATGTTCGTCGTTGGTGCCATCCTGATCGTGCTCGCGATCATCGTCGTCATCTATGTCACCTTCGCCACGCGCAACCTCGATCCGTTGTCCATTGACTGGGGTCCGTTCACTGCCGCGTTGACTCCGTTGCAGCTGTTCTTCCTGGGCGCCGGCTCGATCTTGGTCCTGGCCGTAGGTGCGGTCATGTTCAGCATCGGTCTGAGGACCCAGGGGGTGAAACGTGCCGAGGTCAAGCGGCTGCGCAAAGAGGTGGAGAAGTCGCACGCCGAGCAGCCGGCCTCGCGGGACTCCGACACTTCAGCGAAGCCTGGCCGTGACTCCTCAGCGCTGGAGAAGGACTCGAAGACCGCCGTTGACACCTCCGACCGGCGCGCTGGTTCCGGAACCTCCGAGGACACCAGCTCACAGAAGCAGACCTCGAAGTTGCCTCCGCCGTTGCCTCCTCGGGACTCCACGCCTCCCCCGCCACGGTCGAGCGTCTGAGCGAGCTCGTCTTGTCGGACTCCTGCTAGCGATCCACCGGCACGAGTCCGGCGACCGCTGAGACTCTGGCCACCCATCCCGGCCAAGCCCCGACGGCCAGCTGGACCGTCACGGTGACCTGAGGGCCGCGGTCGCGACCCCCCAGCCGGTTGCTTGACTGCCTGATGGAGCACTCGTCGAGCCGCGCACCGTTGGCCTCGACCCAGCGACCAGCCCGCGCGCAGACGGTGTGAGCATCTCCCCCGGACTTGAACAACTGAGCGCCTGCCACGGCGCCGAGATCAGCCGCATTCTGTGCCTGCTGCCGGGCGACCACCGCACTGCCGAGCGCCACTACGGCGAGCAGCACGCTGAGCAACACGCCGATCATGGCCAGACCCAACACCGTCCCGGAGCCTCGGTCGCGAGCGGCGTCTCTAGTCGAGTGAGTCCACCGCATCACCCTGCCCCGTTCACAGCCGGTTCCACGGGGGCTCGTGCCGTGGACGAAGCCGAGGGAAGCCCAGGCAAGAGGCCGGGTCGTCGCGGCGCCTCCACCCGAACCTCGACCTCCTCACCTCCGCGATGCGGCTCCGACACGGTGATGGTGGTCCCGGAGGGAGTGAGGTCCACCGCGATCTGCCGCACCGTGTCGATGTCCTCTCCGCGTGATGCGGCGCGCGCAGCCGCACGCGCCGCATCAACACAGCGGATCTGGTCCACAGCCAGACTCAGACCCGTCAGACACATCGCGAGCACCAGCAGCACTGCTGGGATGACGATCGCCAGCTCGGCCGTCGCCATCCCTGCCTCTCGGCGCCCGCGAGCCACTACAACGCCACCGAAAGGGCGGTCTTGATCACGGTAGTGATCAGCGTCTTGATCACGCCCGACTGGACGATCGCCAACAGCACGGCAGCGAGCGCACAGGCAGCGAGCGTGCCTACTGCGTACTCCGCAGTCGACATCCCAGCGTCACGACCGGTTTGGGCCAGCCTGGTGCGGACCACGGCAATGGTGTGTCGAATCTTCATGTCACGTCCTCTCTCGTTGCCGGTCGCGGGGTGCGAGCCGGCGACGCCTTGGCAGGTCCTCAGCGCCAGGACCACGTTGGCCGATTCGCGGTGGCTCCTTCGGTGATCAGAGCCCTTCTGTGGACGGTGGGTGATCTTCATGCCGCGTGTGCACAACACCAAGGCCTGGACCCGCACGAGCACCCGTTGCGAAGCGCCAGGGGTATGGACCTCTCAGGGGGTACGGCGCTCTCAGGGGGTACGGAGCACCGAGGTGGCCAAGGCGATGACCACGGGCACCACGGTGGTCAGCACGAAGGCGGGCAGGAACGCCAGTCCCAGAGGAAGCACCAACCGCACCGCCAGCTGAGCCGTCTGCAGCTCCACGCGGGCCACCGCATCGCGGCGTAGGTCGCTCGCCGCGGCGCTCAGCAGCTCGGAGGGAGGCACCCCGCCACGAGCGGCCAACACCAGGGCTCGCTGCGCCGGCTGCCACCGCCGCGGGGCGTTGGCC
>JBARVW010000007.1:0-69598 GCA_049646465.1 Ornithinimicrobium sp. | reverse complement strand
GGGCCACCCTCTCGACGGGGACCTCCGCTGTGGCGTGACCCACCGTCGCGGCGAGGACCGCCGCCCCGCTGAGGCGGACGGCCGCCCCTGCGAGGCGGTCGGAGCACGGCGTCGAGCCGGGCCTGTGGAATCGCCTCACCGGACGGCATACGGCCACCGGCTGTCGAGATGACGGCTTCATCGCTCGGCCCCACCATGACCGCTGTGGTCTGCACACCGGCAGAGTCCAGCAGCCGGGTGACCTGCTTTCGCTGATGCGGCAGCGCCAAGGTGACGACCACGCCATCCTCACCGGCTCGAGCGGTGCGTCCTGAGCGGTGGAGGTAATCCTTGTGGTCGGCCGGGGGGTCCGCCTGCAAGACCAGGGACACGTCATCGACGTGAATGCCCCGCGCAGCGACATCCGTAGCGACCAGCACCGGCAGCTCCCCGGACTTGAACCCCTCCAGCACGCGGGTCCGTTGGGCCTGGTTCAGTCCACCATGCAACGCGGCGGCGAACACGCCGGACTCGCGCAGTTGCAGCGCCACCCGGTCCGCACCCAGCTTGGTGCGGACGAAGACCACCGTACGTCCGGAACGATTGGCTATGGCGGCCGTGATGTCCTTCTTGTCGTGCGGATGCACGAGGAACAGATGGTGGTCCATCGTCGACACGCTCGCCCTGGCGTCGTTGGTCGAGTGCGTGATCGGGTCGACCAAGTAGCTCTTGGCTACCTTGTCCACCCCATGATCCAGCGTCGCCGAGAAGAGCAGGCGTTGACCGCCGGAAGGAGTCAGATCCAAGATCTCACTGATGGCCTCCACGAACCCCATCTCGGCCATGTGGTCGGCCTCGTCGAGCACCGTGATCTTCACGTCGCTCAGGTTGGCCGCTCCACGCTCGATCAGGTCCGAGAGCCGCCCGGGGGTAGCCACCAGCACGTCAACCCCGTCGTCCAGGGACCGCAACTGAGGGGTGTAGGACATCCCGCCAGCGATGAGCTGGTGACGCAGGCGCAACGACGACATCAAAGGCCGCAGAGCCTCGACGATCTGCATGGCCAACTCGCGTGTCGGCGTCAGGATAACGGCATGCGGGCGGTGCGGACGCGCGCGCCCGCCCTCAGCCAGACGATGCAACATCGGCAGCCCAAACGCCATCGTCTTGCCCGAACCGGTCTGGCCGCGGCCCAGCAGGTCACGGCCGGCAAGCGCGTCGGGGATGGTGGCCGACTGGATCGGGAAGGGCGTCACGATGCCCATCCGAGCCAGGGCGGCCACGAGGTCGGCGTGGAGGCCCAGCGCGGCGAAGCCGTTGTCCTCGGTGACCTCGGCGGGAGTAGTCGTCGCTGACGGGCGTGCTGCCGACGCGGCCGCGGTTGAGGCCCTCCCCGATGAACCGTCGCTGCGGTGCGCGGCGTTGCGCTGGGCAGGTGCCTGGTTGTCGGACCCTCGGTCGCGGTCCTGAGGTTGCCGGTAGGTGCTGGAGCGCTCGGTCCGGTTCATCTCACGCGTGGCGCGGTCGCGATCGGAAGGACGCCGCGTGGTCCCGGCGCGATCCGAGCGATCAGGCCGCCCCCAGGATTCTTCCCGGTGCTGGCGCATGCCGTTCTCACGGTGGTCTGGACGTCGCGTCTTGGGGCCCTCACGCTGCGCCCGCTCGTGAACTTCTTCCCATCTCTGGCCGGTGGAACGACCTTGAGGACGTCGGTCGTCGGTGCGTGTCTGCCACCCACCGTTGCCGCGCCCGCGGCTGTCCGTCCCGCCTCGGCCATCGTAGGACCCGGGCCCGGAACGGCGAGGACCTGAGGACTTCGAGGCCGACCACCGCGCGTTTCCCCCTGAGGAGGACCCCGTCCGTCGGGTGCTCGAAGGGCTGTAGTCCGAGCGAGCGTCACGCGCCTGCTTGGTCTCGTCACTCCACCGTGGTGACTTCGCGGGTCGTGACGCGCCGTTGTCATCTCTCTTGCCTTCGGCGGCACGTCGGGCGGAGCGCTCGGACTGCTCGCGAGCGGCGCGTGCCGCCTTCT
Source organism: Ornithinimicrobium sp. (assembly GCA_049646465.1). Classification (GTDB taxonomy): domain Bacteria; phylum Actinomycetota; class Actinomycetes; order Actinomycetales; family Dermatophilaceae; genus Ornithinicoccus. Next base: position 67,587 of record JBARVW010000007.1, on the reverse strand, counting down.
TCTGGGCGCTGCTGTGGCGCCCCTTCTTGTCGTTCGAGGGCGCGCCGGAGCGCGAGGAATGATGTGCCATCGTGGCGTTCTCGCTTCGTGTCATCGAGGTGGGTGCGACTCGACGCTTCGACAGCGGATGAAGACCTACCCCTGAAGTGCCCCTACCTGCGGGCACGCGTGCCACCGAGAACGGTTCGTCCGGTGGCTGTGGGTTTGCCCGACAAACACCGGCGGGCAGCATCCCACGATAGCAGAGGTCAGGCGTCGATCCGTTCACGGTCCAGCGCATGAGCCGAGTCCACGATGAAGTCCTTGCGGGGCGCGACGAGGGAGCCCATCAGCAGCTCGAAGACCCGCTCGGCCTGCTCGCCATCGGCCAGGGTCACCCTGCGCAACGTGCGACGACGAGGATCCATGGTCGTCTCGGCCAACTGGTCGGCGTCCATCTCACCTAGACCCTTGTAGCGCTGCATGGGCTGCTTGACCGTCCGCCCCCTTCGCTGGAACGTCGCCAGGGTGGTGCGCATCTCGGCTTCGGTGAAGGTGTAGATCAGCTCCCGCTTCGCCCGCCCGGAGGCGCTGACCTCCAGGCGGTGCAGGGGAGGCATCGCGGCGTACACCAGACCGGCCTCCACCATGGGGCGCATGTAACGGAAGAACAGGGTCAACAGCAGGGTGCGGATGTGGGCGCCGTCGACATCCGCATCGGTCATGATGATGACCTTGCCGTAGCGGACCAGGTCGACATCGAAGGAACGGCCCGATCCCGCCCCGATGACCTGGATGATCGCCGCGCACTCGGAGTTGTGCAGCATGTCCGAGACGGACGCCTTCTGGACGTTTAGAATCTTTCCCCGAATGGGAAGCAGCGCCTGGAAGTCACTGGAGCGAGCGAGCTTGGCCGTGCCCAGCGCGCTGTCTCCCTCCACGATGAAGAGCTCGGAGCGGTCGGTCTCGCTGGTGCGACAGTCGGCGAGCTTGGCCGGCAACGTCGAGGACTCCAAGGCGTTCTTGCGGCGCTGTGTCTCCTTGTGCACGCGGGCCGAGATCCGCGACTTCATCTCGGCGACCACCTTGTCGAGCAGCAGCGCCGACTGTGCTTTGTCCCCGCGCGCCGTGGACGTCAGCCGCGCTGTCAGCGCCGACTCCACGACCTTGGCCACGATCTGACGCACCGCGGGGGTGCCCAACACCTCTTTGGTCTGACCCTCGAACTGAGGCTCGGCCAACCGCACGGTGGCAACCGCCGTCAACCCGGCCAGGATGTCGTCCTTGTCAACCTTGTCGTTGCCGACCTTCAGGCGGCGCGAGTTGTGCTCGATCTGCTTGCGAAAGACCTTGAGCAAGGCCTGCTCGAACCCTTGGACGTGAGTGCCACCCTTCGGCGTGGCGATAATGTTGACGAAGCTGCGCAGGGTGGTGTCGTATCCGGTCCCCCACTGGAGCGCGATGTCCACCTCACACTCACGCTCGACGTCGGTGGAGGTCATGTGGCCCGCACCGTCGAGGACCGGCACCGTCTCGGTGAAGGTGGAGGCCCCCTGAAGGCGCCAGCAGTCGGTCACCGGCGTGTCCGTCGCCAAGAAGCTGACGAACTCCCCGATCCCACCGTCATGGCTGAACGTCTGCTTCTGCGCCTCATCCCCCCGATAGTCGGCCACGGTCAGGCTCAGGCCGGGCACCAGGAACGATGTTTGGCGGGCTCGGTCGGTCAACTCCTGGTCTGCAAAGGTGGCGTTCTTGATGAAGATCTGGGGGTCCGCCCAGTAGCGGATGCGCGTGCCGGACACCCCGCGCTTGGCTTTGCCGACGACCAAGAGCCTCGACGTCGTCTCGAACGGTGTGAAGGGAGCATCGGGAGTCTTCTCCCCTTCATCGGCGAAGGTCCCGGGCTCCCCCCGTCTGAAGCTCATCGCATAGGTCTTGCCCGCTCGGTCGACCTCGACGTCCAGGCGCGAGGACAGGGCATTGACCACCGAGGCACCGACACCGTGCAAGCCTCCCGACGCGGTGTACGACCCACCGCCGAACTTCCCGCCGGCATGGAGCTTGGTGAAGACGACCTCGACCCCGGACAGACCTGTCCTCGGCTCGGCGTCGACCGGGATCCCCCGACCATCGTCGCCGACCTGGACGGAGCCGTCGGGCAAAAGGTCGATGCCGATCGTCCGCGCGTGTCCGCCCAGTGCCTCGTCCACCGCGTTGTCGATGATCTCCCACAGGCAGTGCATCAGGCCACGGGAGTCGGTGGATCCGACGTACATGCCCGGACGCTTGCGGACCGCTTCCAGGCCCTCGAGAACCTGAAGGTGTCGGGCCGTGTAGTCAGTCGCGATGAGCGTGTCCTTCTGGTCGGGCCGGTCGCCTCTGACACGACTGGGCTGGCTCTGCTATGCAGGTTAACCCAGGTGGACGGACACACGGTCGGGGCGCGGCCGGGAGTGAATCCTTCGATGTTGATCGGATCGGCATTCTCGTCCAATGTGACCTAGGTCACACTGATCGATGCAATCCGGGCCCTTCGAGGCTCCGAACCTCTAGGTGAGTACGCGGAGATCCCTTCTCCTCCACCGAAAGAAAGGACAACCATGCGCACCTCCACACGTTTGGCCCCCCTGGCAGCCGCCGCGATCGTCGGACTGCCCCTTGCCCTCGCAGGTCCCGCCGCGGCCCAGGACGGCACCGAGCTGTCCGGCACCCTGGAGACCCTGAACGACAGCGGCACCACCGGCACCGTCTGGGCCATGGTCGAAGGCAACAGCATCACGGTGAAGCTCGAGACCAGTGGCGCCCTCCCCGACGCCCCACATGCCCAGCACATCCACATCGGTGGCACCAACACCTGCCCAGACCCCAGCATGGAAGGCACCGGCTTCGAGGGCGCGATCCGCACCACCGACGCTGCGTCGTCCTACGGTGGCGTGCAAGTTTCCCTCACGCAGGAGCCGGGCGAAACGGGCCCCGAGGCAGCTCTGGATGTCGCCAACTTCCCGGTCGGCAACGCGTCCTATGAGCGCACGTTCGAGGTGTCCCAAGACCTCGCCGACCAGATCTCGGCCGGCGACGGAGTGGTTGTCGTCCACGGTGTGGACCACAACGGTAATGGCGAGTACGACGGAGACATGGAATCCGACCTGGACCCGTCATTGCCGGCCGAAGCAACCGACCCCGCTGCCTGCGGTGAGTTGAACGCCGCACAGATGGCGATGCCCGAAGGCGGTGTCGAAACCGGTGGAGGCTCGACTCAAGGCACCGAGTATGCCGGGCTGCTTGCCCTGGGCACCTTGGCCTTCGGAGCCGGAGCTGCTGGCTTGGTTGTCAACCGTCGTCGCGGAACCAGCGCCTCGCGCTGAGCGGCATGAGCATCATCTCCAGGGGCCGCGGGCACGTCATCGTGCCTGCGGTCTCCCTGCTCCTGCTCCTTCTGGGCGTGGCGGCGTTGACCTTCGTGGTGATGAGCCAGCAGGCAGACCCGCCGACTCCAGCGTCCAACGCCACATCGCCCTCGGTTATCGAGGCCTCCGAACCGGATAGCGCGGTCACCACGGCACCCCCCGCTGGCCCCAGCGAATCCTCGGGTCGTTCCGACGAGGCCTCCGCGACCCTGCCCCAGCCCCAAGCCGAAGCGGTCACAACCGCGGAGGCTGCTCCAGCACCCCTCTCGTTGGAACCATCGGAGCCCGTTGCGGTCCGCATCAGCAGTAGCGATATTTCCTCAGAACTGCATCCCCTCGGCCTGACAGAGGACGGGGCCCTCGACGTGCCATCCGGCAACCTCTACAACGAGGCGGCCTGGTACGACGGTTCGCCCACCCCCGGTGAGATCGGCCCGGCCGTGATCGAGGGTCATGTGACCAGTCAGGGCTCCACGCCCTCGGTCTTCTTCGAGTTGGGTTCCGTGGCCGTCGGGGATGAGATCGAAGTGGACCGCAAGGATGGCAGCACCGCGACCTTCGAGGTCTACGACACGGGCTCGTTCCCCAAAGACGACTTCCCCAGTCTGGCCGTGTACGGCCGCACAAACCATGCCGAGCTGCGAGTCATCACCTGTGGTGGCGACTACAGCGCCGAGCAACGCCGCCATGTCGACAATGTGGTTGTTTTTGCGCGTCTGGTCGACGCCGCGTGACCCTTAAATCGGTCGATCAACTGCATTCCTAGCTCGCGAGCGAACACGTGGGCCAGACGGTCGACAGTGTGCGGCGAGGCCGCAGGCCCCTCATTGTCACGGGTGAGGGCCCTGCGGCCTTCTTTGTCGTGGCCTTCGGGCCGCCGTCCCAAGAACGGAGCGAAAGGGGTTGCCGAGGAGGCCACGACTCGGACCGTCGACCGGGACTTCTTTGCTTCTCTGCCCGTGGCACATCTGCGTGAGCACACCGACTACGCCATCGACACCCTGCGCGAGGCCCGCATGGTGAAGCTCAAGGATCCACAGAGCCCTAGGGGGATGTTGTTTGGCACCGATTGGCCGATCTACACCTCCCGGTCCGTGTCAACGGCGACCCACCACACCCGCCAATAGACTGAGCAGGTGACTCGTCTTGGGACCATCTTCCTACCGGACTGGGCTCCCGAGGCACTGGTGCCGCTGGCTCGCGCTGCTGATGACGCTGGGGTAGACGAGTTCTGGGTGTGGGAAGACTGCTTCAAAGAGTCCGGGGTCGCGGCCGCTGCCGCAGCCTTGGCTTCAACCACGCGCATCGCTGTGGGAATCGGGTTGATGCCCACTCCACTGCGCAACGTGGCATTGACTGCGATGGAGGTTTCGACGCTTGACCGGATGTTTCCACATAGGTTCATACCGGGAATCGGCCACGGCGTGCAGTCGTGGATGGACCAAGTCGGGGCGCGTGCCGATTCGCCACTGACGCTGCTACGCGAACAACTTGCGGCGTTGCGCGCGTTACTTGATGGGCAGAGGCTCAACGTTCGGGGGCGCTACGTGCAGCTCGACGACGTTGCCCTGGATTGGCCCCCACGCCGACGGGTGCCCGTGATGGCCGGGGCCCAAGGACCGAAGTCCCTCCTGCTGTCCGGGTCCATGGCAGATGGCACGATCCTGCCGGCTGGGACCACCGCGCAGCGGCTGCGTGAGGCCAAAGCCCAGATCGACGAAGGCCGGAGACGAGTCGGCCGAGAAGATCATCACGTCGTGACAGTGTTTGTCCCCGCCGCTACCGGGTCGGGCGCGCAGGACCGGCTCGATGCCTGCCAGGCCAGGTGGGGTTTTAACGGCCCAGGGTGGGGTGTTGCCGGTGCCGCGGAGGAGGTGGCTGAGGCATTGACCCCATGGGTGCAAGCGGGCGCCGACGCCCTTGCTCTCCAGCCCACTGACGATGATCCAGATCCGGACCAGTTCATGACCTTTGTCGCTGAAGTAGCCACCCTGCTGCGTTGACGTCTTCGGTGGCCGACCGGACTTCGTGGGTGCCACCGACACCGAGCGCCTAGCAACCGGCCCGGGCCGAAGCGCGACCCGGATCCTCAGATGTCGAGAGCTAGCTCTGAAGGGGGACGACGATGACGGGCTCCGTTGTGGGTTGCTCTGATCCACCGACAGGTTCGACGCTCAGCGCGAACGCGACGACTTCGGCTGGATCACCCTCCAGTTCTGCCTCACCAGGGGCGTCAACACCGCCGTTGTCGAGCACACCCGCAGAAAGAATCTGCTCGTCCGAGTTGACCCACCACGCCTGGTAGACCTCGTCATCCGCGAGCTCCGGCAGGTCTTCGGTGATGAGGACGGCTCGATCCAAGGAAGCCGATGACACCACGGTCACCTGCTCCCCCTCGTACTCAGCCTCGAAGGTGCGAGCGTCGTCGGCCTGGACGACCTGGTCGATCGGACTCAGATCGTTGCTGACTCCCTGCCAGATTCCCCAACCGCCCACGGCGAGAAGTCCAGCCGCAGCCAAGCCCCACAGCGCTCGGCTGCCCGAACCTCTGGCGGACGAGGGCGCTGCCGGAGACGGTTCCGATGATGCATGCTCTTGCTCTTGCTCTTGCTCAGCGATCACCTCCATGAGCCGCGTTCGCAGGTCGGCCGGCGGAGCCACCTCGTGGCCGTTGCTGAGCAGGACTGCGGCTTCGGTGAGGTCCTGCAGCTCGAGTCGGCAGCGTTCGCACTCCAGAAGGTGCGTCTCGACCTGGGCGCGCTCGTCTGCGTCAACGGCGTCGATCGCATAGGCGCCCATGAGGTCATCGACGTGGGGCGAAGTCGATGTCATAGCGGGCCTCCCATGCTCTCTCGTAGCTTGCGCAATCCATCGCGGATACGCGTTTTGGCGGTGCCTAAGGGGACCCCAAGCGCATCGGAAACCTCCCGATGCGTCATACCTTGGAAGTACGCCATCTCAAGAGCCTCTTGATGAGGGGGGCCGAGGTCGATGACCGCCGTACGCACCGCAGTTGCCTGCCAACGGTCTTCAACTTCCTGACTAGTCGGATCCAGCGTGGGCCTATCACGACGTGATTCGTAGTCCTCATCCCGAACGGATTGCGCTTGTGCGGATCTGACTCGGTCGACGGCCCGTCGGTGGGTCAGGGTCATCAGCCACGACAAGGCACTACCGCGGGAAGCGTCGAAGCTGGAGGCGTTGTTCCAGATCTGCAGGAAGACTTCCTGGGTGACCTCTTCGGACTGAGCGTGGTCCCGCAGGATGCGCACCACCAAGCCGTGGACGCGAGGGGAGACCTGGTCGTAGAGCGTGGCGAAGGCGACCTGGTCACGAGACGCCGTCAGGCGCAACAGTTCTTCCAAACTGGTCTCGGCCGAATCGTCCACGGCCCCATCATGACGCACCGTTACGCCCTGGGCAGAACGGGACACACAGCGGGGGTGTGTCGCGTTAACCCTGTACGACGCCATGCTTGACTAGGTGTCACTCCGAAGCGGACATCAGATCCGAGTCGGATCCCAGCGAAAGGAGCACAGACGTGAATGCCACTTTGTCCCCCGGACTGACCACTGCTCACCGTTGCGATCGTTGCGGCGCACAGGCCTACGTCCGCGCTCGCCTGGCTGACGGGTTGCAGTTGCACTTCTGCGCTCACCACGGCCGCGCTCACTTGGATAAACTGCGCGATCTCGAAGGCATCACTATCACCGATGAGTCGGAGCGTTTGTATGAGGAGTCCCAGCCAGCTGGCTGAGCCGACGTGACCACCGTTGCGGTGGCCGCTGCCCTGGTGATGATGGTGGGCCTGGTGGGGATCGTTGTTCCGGTCCTGCCAGGCCTCCTGTTTGTCTGCCTGGGCGTCCTGCTGTGGGCCCTCGACGAGACGTCCACGCTGGGGTGGAGCGTGCTGGCAGTCACTCTCGCCCTAGCTGCGATGGGGCTCGTTCTGCAGTTCCTCATTCCGGGGCAGCGCATGCGTCGCGCGGGGGTACGAACCTCCGCCTTGGTCTTCGCCGTCATCGTTGCGGTCATCCTCGGCATCCTCATACCCTTCGTCGGCGCTGTGATCGGGTTCCCGTTGGGCATTTACGTGCTCCAGCGGGTGCGACATCACGACCATCAGGTGGCTTGGACGTCAACAGTCCACGCCTTGAAGGCGGTCGGACTGAACATTCTGATCGAGTTGGTGACGGCGTTGATGATCATCACGATGTGGCTCTGCGCCGTGGCATTCGGAACCTAGGCGGCACGACGAAGGGATCGATCTGGGTCGTGAGCATGGCTGAAGGATCGTGCCAAGTAAGCATCTGTCACTCGCCACTGCAGGACTTCGTTGGTCCAGAAAAGGTCAGCTCCCTAGAGTCACAGGAACTAGTCGCGGTCTCCGTCGCGACGCTTGTCCCAACGCTGTTCCATACGCTGCATAAACGTGCCGCTGCGGCGCGGACCAGAGGATTTCTTCTGCTGAGGCGCGCCTTTGCTCCCGCCGGCGCTGCCAGAGGAGTCGGAGGTGGATCCGACCACCGACAAAGGCGGAGTCTTGCCGCCAGGCGTAAAGGCCCACACACCCCCAAGCACCATGGCGCCAAAGCCCAGCCCCCCAATCCAGATCTGGCTGAGGAACACCCCCGTCAGCACGAGAGCGAGACCGATAATGGCGATGACAACCCCCAGCACCGCGCGCTTGCGTGACCTACTCTGCGCGGCTGGCTTTTTGAGGTTGGAAGCGAACCGCGGGTCCTCGGCGTAGAGCGCGTGCTCCATCTGCTCAAGGACGCGCTGCTCATGCTCGGAGAGCGGCACTGGGAACCTCCCGGACTGATGTGTGCGAGCACAGGGTTGGTGCCAGCATCCTGTTACCAGGATAAATCGTGAACGAAGGAAGCACTACCCCGGGTTCCCGATCTGGGGAACACTTTACGCCCTCACCCTGGTGGTCTCGACGGCAGATCGGTCACTGGCCCCGCGGGTGATGAGAGTGGCTGGTCGCACAGCCCCTCGACCGAACCGCGAGACCGCTTGGTCGACAGCCCTTTCCGCTTCACGCCACCCTCTGGTCGGCTCGTCCAAGCGTGCTTGCACTGGAGTGCTGGCCCCCTCACTCAGCCCCTCCACCCGGACCCCCAGAAGGCGAATACGGGCACGTTGCAGTCCTAACGCCTCGAACAGCATCGAGGCAGTGGCGTAGACGTCCCGGGTGACATCCGTAGGGCGGACCATCGTGCGGGAGCGTGTGATGGTGGTGAAGTCGGAGAACCGGACGGTGAGGACCACAGTGCGCCCCATCATCTGGGCGTGACGCAGTCGGGTCGTCGTGCGGTCACTGAGATGGAGGAGCTGGCGATGCAGCTCGATCGGGTCATCGATGTCGTGACTGAACGTCTGCGATGAACCCACACTGCGTTCTCGTCGTGACGGAGTCACCACATCAGTCGAGCTGCTCCCCCACGCCAAGCTCAGCAGGTGTTGCGCACTGGCGTGGCCGACCGCCCGTTGCAACGTCTGCTCCGGAAGGTGGGCTATATCGGCCACCGTATGCAGACCAAACCGGTTCAGCTCCGCCTCAGTAGCCTCGCCGACACCCCACAGAGCGCCGACGGGGAGCGGATGGAGGAAGGAGACCACCTCTCCAGGAGGCACCATCCGCACTCCGTCCGGCTTGGCTGCCCGCGAGGCCATCTTCGCTACGGCTTTGGTCGCCGCACCGCCCACCGAGCAGGTGATCTGTTGCTCGTCAGCCACGGTGTCCTTGATCCACGCAGCGATCTGAGTGGGTGAGCCCAATCTGCGTCGAGACTGCGAAACGTCCAGGAAGGCCTCCTCCATAGAAACCGGCTCCATCACCGGAGTCACTTCGGAGAAGATCGACATCACTGCCTCGGAGACCCTGGCGTACTTCTCGTAGTCCGGAAACACCACCGCAGCCTGAGGGCAGAGTCGCTGGGCACGGGACATCGGCATTCCCGAACGCACACCGAAAGCCCGTGCGGGGTAGGTCGCCGAGAGCACGACGCTGCGCCAACCCCCACCGATGATCACGGGTTGACCTGCCAGCTGGGGCTGGTCGGTCAAGGACACGGAAGCGTAGAAGGCATCCATGTCGACATGCAGCACAGTGCACTCGGCATCGGGTGCGTCACGGTGGCTCGAGGACACGTTCATCGTCCGGAGCTTCCTGGACTGGAGTGCCATAGCTTGCGGTCGCTGCCCGGCGGCCCCACATCCGCATACGGTGACTGCGCGAAGCCCGAGGCGTGTAGCAACACCCGACGCGTCGCAGGCTCACCCTCCTGGTCACCATGGCTTGACCGTCGGCGCTCGTCTGCCTGGACCGCAGCCTCCTGCTCAGTACGCTCCATCAGTGTCATCACGGCTTCGATGCCCTCACTGCGGTAGACGTGGTCCAAGTGGGTCATCTCCCAGGCCGCAGTCGCTCGCACCGATCGGCCGCGGGGCCCGGTGCGACGCAGCACCCCGCGTACTACCAGCAGCCAGGAGTGGAAGACCGTCGCGGCATATGGGCCTTGGACATCCTCGAAGAACGTGGCGTCGCTGGGCCCCGTCCCGTCGTCCAAGGTCAGGAACACCACCCTTCGCCCCGAGCGGACGGGTGGGGTCTGTGTCGCAACCTTGGCGCCGGCGATCGTCACCTCGGACTGGTTGCGGCACGTCAACAGACGATGGGCGGGGGTCACTCCCAAGGCGTGCAGCATCGGTTGGTACGTGCTGGTCACATGACCGCTCACGTCCATCCCCAGCACGTCCAGCTCGGCCATCGTCTGGTCCTGTGGACTCATCGCCGGCAGTCCGCTGCCCGCGAGCACCTGCGGCTCGTCTCCCAGATCCAAAGCCAGCTGGGTGCTGACCGGCGCGCTGACGTGCCACGTTCGGGCGCCTTGCGCCTGGGCGCTGGTGCGCGCAGCGATCTGGCCTGCGTTGCTCTCGGGGAGGAGTCGACGAGCCTTGGATGCGGACGACGCAGTCGAGCGGTGTGCCTTGGACCAACGATCCAGCTCACGCACGGTGAGCAGAAGGTCGCGACGGGTCAAGTGTTGGCCCACCTGATGCACCGAGTCGAAGCCACCGACCGTGACCAACCGTTCGACGACCGGACGGGACACGGCGGCGCGCTGCCAGAAGTCGGCCAGGGAGGCGTAGGGCTGACCCGCCACGATTCGCTGCACCTCGCCATCGTTGATGCCTTTGATCTCAGCCAACGACAAGCGGATGCCATAAGCACTAGCGCGCTGCTCGATGTGTGCCATCGCTTGATCAACGTGGTCGCCGGCCCGGCCGGGCTCGAACGTGGCATGGACAGGGACGTCGAGTCCATCACCCTCGAGCACGTCACTCTCGAACGCTTCAGGACCGACCACGTCGTGCTCCAGACGCTGCACCTGGTACGTCGACCCACAGGTATTGACGTCGATACCCAGCACTCGCACGCCCATGTTGCGGGCCTCGTCCAGGATCAACCTTTTGGGATACATCCCCGGGTCGTGGGTCAGCACACCGGCCAGGAAAGCTGCTGTGTGGTGTGTCTTGAGCCAGGCGGAGTGATAGGTCGGCAGCGCGAACGCCGCAGCATGTGCCTTGCAGAACCCGAATGACGCGAAGGCTGCGAGCACCTGCCAAATCCGCTCGGCCTCAGTCGAGGTGTAGCCACGGGCCAACGCCGCAGGTCGCCACCACTGCTCGATCTGCTGTTGGCCCACCGGGGACCCCATAGCCCGGCGCACCTCGTCCGCTTGAGCCAAGCTGACACCGGTGGTCTCGGCCACGATCTTGAGTACCTGCTCGTGGAAGACGACGACGCCGTAGGTGCTGGCCAGAGCCGGAATCAGTCGGCGATGAAGATACTCCGGCTCTGCCCACCCCTGCCTCGCCTCCAAAAACGGACGGATCATGTCGGACTTCACCGGACCTGGGCGAAACAAGGAGATGTCGATGATGAGGTCCTCGAACGTCTCCGGGGCGAACTTCCCGACGAGCTCTCGCTGACCCGGTGACTCGATCTGGAAGCACCCGAGGGTTCGGGTGGACTGGATCAAGGTAAAAGTCGAGGGGTCATCCAAGGGGACCTGCTGTTGGTCATCGAGATCGATCTGGTCACCGTCGACTCGACGGACCTCGGAGATCGCGTGCGCCATCGCTGACTGCATACGGATACCCAGCACGTCGAGCTTGAGCAACCCCAGCTCCTCGACATCGTCTTTGTCGAACTGGCTCATCGGGAAGCCCAACCAACTCGCCTCCACCGGCGTGCGGTCCAGCAGGCCGGTATTCGACAGGATCACTCCGCAGGGATGCATCGCCACGTGCCGCGGCAGACCGTCCAAGCTCTCCACCAGCTCGAACATCATCTGCATCCGTGGCCCATCGAACCCCAACCGCTGCAGCTCAGGCAGATCCTTGATCGCTGCCCGGGCGTCCTTGGCCCGGACGTGGGGGAAGGCTTTGGCAATGACATCGATCTCTCCGGGCGGCATCCCCAGGGTCGCTGCGACGTCACGAATAGCGTGCCGCACCCGGTAGGTCTCCATCATCGACACACAGGTCACCCGCTCGGAGCCGAAACGCTCCAAGATGCGCTCGTAGATCTCGGTGCGCCGCGCCGACTCCACATCGACGTCGATGTCCGGCAGCTGAGCTCGCAGAGGCGAGCAGAAGCGCTCCATCAACAGGTCATGTCGGATCGGGTCCACCCCGCTGATGCCCAGGAGGTAGGTCACCAGACTCCCTGCCCCTGACCCACGCGCGGCAACGCGCACCCCCTGCTCACGGATCAGGTCGCAGACCGCAGCGACGGTCAGAAAGTATGTGGGGTAGCCCAGTCCGGAGATCACCGCCAGCTCATCGTCCAAACGTCCGTGCACCTCCCGCAGCGCTCCGCCCGAGCGTGCGGGGTAACGGCGGTGGACGGCGTCGCGACACCGCTGAGCCAGCACGTGCTGGGCCTGACCCACGCCGGTGACTCCAAGCACCTCGGGCTCCGGTAGATGCACGGCCCCGATCCCCAGATCGGATCGAGCGTCCTGACGGCACTCTTTGGCCAGCAGGGCGGTCGTTGTCAACAGGTCGGCGCCCCTGACCCGATAGGGCCCCACAGACATCGCGACCTGATCTGCACGGGTGACCATCGACGCCGAGTCCGCCAGGTGACCTGCAGTGCTCACACGATCAAGGTGACGCTCCTCCAGTGGCACCATCCTGCGGGCAGCATCCAGGACGTCCGCCACACGAGCCTGACGGACCCCGACGTGGCGAACGGCGGCGCTGACCACCGCTGGCACGTCGTGCTCCAACGCCAGGGCCCACATCCGGGCGGCGTGCGAGACGCTCCCACTGGTGTGCGGCGGGCCGCCGTGGACAACGATCTCCATACGGAGCGCCTCGGCCGGCAACGTCCTCTGCCACGCACGTAACGCCTGCACCGCACGACCATGCTGACGAGCCAGCACTGCACGACCGACGTCGGAGTCCGGTCCGAGCAGCACCACGACAGGGCTGACGCCAGCCGAAGGCACTGCGGCTCTGGCCAGGAGATCACCATCGGTGAGCGGACTTCCCCGCTCACCGGCGAGATGAGTGTGGGTGATCAGCCGACACAGACGGGACCACCCCGCTCCCGGGGCGAGACCGGCATGCTGACCTCGAGCCAACACAGTGACTCGAGGGCGACGGTCGTCACGATGCACCCCTCCCTTGACCGGGTGCGCCCGAGCGCCGCTGCGGGCAGCGGTGACTTCGCCCCCCGGCGTCGGCCCATCACCACGCAACGCCAGATCCACTCCGAGCACAGGGTGGATCCCCGCAGCCATGGCAGCCGTGACGAAACGAATCGCGCCGTAAGCACCATCACGGTCGGTCAACGCCAACGTCGACTGGCCCAGCTCACTAGCCCGCTGCACCAGCGCTTCGGGAGTGCTGACCCCGTATCGCATCGAATAGCTGGACGCGACATGAAGGTGAGCAAAGTCTTCGCTCAACGTCATTATCGGACGCTGATCGCGGCGAGCTCACTGGACAACGGCTCCGCGATCGGCAGATGTAGCAAGCCGCGCACCACCTCCAGGAAACACTCACTCTGCCGGACCAGATCATCAGCCTCGCGACAGGTCACCCCGCCATCCCCCCGTTCGATCGCACCGCGCCGACGAGCCGAGGCGGCATAGAACACGGCCCACTCGGTGAGCTCAGGGGCTACGACCGGCAACACTTCCCATACGCTGCGGGGACTGGAGCGTCTCGAGGGACTGCTCCGAGCGGCGATCACGGCGGCTGCGGTGCGCAGCGCGGACAGATGGGACTGGATATAGCGGTCAGCGCTGGTGTCACTGTGACACGCCTGCACCAACCCATCGCGGGCCTTGTCGAGCAGATCCAGCACCGTCCAGGCGTTACTCATGGCACTCTCCTTGTGATAGGTCATCGGTTAGTCGGCAACTCGCACGAGCCGCCAGTGCTCGCCGTCGGCCAGGTCGTAGACGCCTGTCCCCCAGGCAGATCCCACACTGGCCTCGACTCGCCAGACGTGCTGTTCCAGGGCCGCATCCTCTGAGACCGCGTGCGCGCAGGCTGGGTGGTGCTGCGCCGTATCGATCCGCCACCACGGGAGCCGCTGGGTCCATTGGGCCACTACGGCTCGCACGACGTGGTGGCGACCTCGCCACCGAAACGCGGTCGGCACGGCCCTGCCGGGGTCGGCATACAGTGACGCCGTGTCGTGGAGCCGACCGAGCAGCACCTCGCCGAAGAGGACCTCGATGCACTCGTGATACTGACGACTCATCGGACCTCCTAGACCACGAGACACGTATAGAACATGTGTTCGATATAGAACAAATGTACGACACCGTCAGGGTGGGGTGTCAACCCCGGAGAATGGATCCGATGGAATCCTTCGGCCCACCGCCCCTCACTGACCGGACCGCCGACGGCCTCGCGCCAGGGCGAGGAGGGGACCGCCCGGTGCGAGGCCGTAGGCTCGCGGTGCACACGCACCCCCGTCTGCTGACCGTCCTGAGAGCGAGCGCCGTGTCCTCACTGCCACCTCACGACCCTTCGGCCACGCCGTCGCGGTCGAGCGACGCGCATCCCTTGGATGGCGTAGACCTGCACGCGCGGGTAGCCGCAGTCTTGCAGGATCACATGGATCGCCAACGTGCCGTCCTGTCCGAAGTCGGTGAGCCTGTCCTGGCGCTCCTGGACTCCATCGGCGACCTGCTAGCCGGTGGGAAGCGACTGCGCGCAGCCTTTCTGTACTGGGGATACCGCGCTTTCGACGGCCCTGACAGCCTGGCCCTGGTCCGCGCCGCGAGCGCCATGGAGCTCTTCCAGGCCGCAGCCCTCCTGCATGACGACGTCATGGACAACAGCGATCTGCGTCGGGGCCGCCCTACAGCTCATCGCGCCTTCGAGGCCCACCACGCCGACGCCGCGTGGTCCGGCTCGTCGAGCAACTTCGGGCAGGCCGCCGCGACCCTGGCTGGAGATCTCTGTCTGAACTGGTGCGACGAGCTCTTTGCCGGCTCCGGACTGCCCGAGCACCACCTCGACCGCGCTCGCGAGACGTTCGACCTGATGCGCACTCAGCTCATGGGTGGCCAGTACCTCGACGTACTGACCTCGGCCCAGGGCTGGGACCATCTCACCCACCACCAGCGCATCGACCAGTGTCGCCGGGTGATCCGGTTCAAGAGCGCGAAGTACTCGATCGAGCATCCGCTCTTGATCGGGGCCCACGCCGTCGGCGTTTCCGCCCCCGCCCAGCAGGCCCTGTCGACCTACGGGTTGGCCCTGGGCGAGGCCTTCCAGCTGCGCGACGACCTGCTCGGCGTCTACGGGGACCCCACGGCCACCGGGAAGCCGGCCGGTGACGACCTGCGCGAGGGGAAACGCACCGTACTCGTCGCGGTGGCTCTCCATCACGCCAACGAGCAGGACCGAGTCCGGATCACTCAAGCCCTGGGCAACCCCGAGCTCACCCTGGCCGAGGTGGACGACCTTCGCGCCTCCCTGATCAGCAGCGGCGCCGTCGCGGAGGTGGAGGGAATGATCGATGAAGGCATCGCAGCTGCCCACCACGCTCTGGACTCCATCCCCGAGATGAACGATCGGGGTCGCGAGGCGCTACGCAGCCTGATCGACATCAGCACCGCCCGCTCCGCCTGAGCGCACCAAGCCCTCCCCGGAAAGGATCCTTCACCTCAGAAGGCGAGCTCCTGGGCCCGACGTCGGATCTCCGTCTTGTGCCCGCCCTGGAGCGCTCCGATGGGACTGCCACCGAGCAGGGTGTCGTCCTTCTCGCCGAGCCAGGTCAAGATCTCCTCGTCGTTCAAACCGCTGTCGGAAAGCACAGACAACGTGCCGCGCAACGCTTTGAGCGGCCCCTGATCGGTCACAAAGCTCGAAGGCACCATCACGGCATTGTTCGGACCACGCCTCATTCCGATCAGGTCACGTTCTTGTAGCCAGGTCCGCACCGTCGGCAAGGAGCGCCCCGTGAGCTCCATGATGTCGGGCACGGCAAGCCAATCGCCCTGGTGAATTACATTGTTGTCGCTTATCACAAACCTATTCTTTCATTAGTTACGACATGCCGTGAATATGGACGACGCCTGAACTCTTTAGTACCGTCACGTGCGTCACGTGCGTCACAGAGACACCATGAGTCCCTTTGAACACCACTGACCACACTACGTCGTGCACCACGACCCCACCGAAGAGAAGAGTGTCGATGCCACCCATGCCCGCAGACATGCCGCCCGTATCGATCTCGGCCAGCGTCGCCGCACACGGGCCGGTCAGCGCTGGGCCTGCACCTGCGTTCTCGACCCTCAGGGCCAGTGGATACGTCGTGCAGCCCGGAGACACCGTGTACGACATAGCAGCCCAGCACGACACCACCGTGGCGGCGCTCGTCTCGGCAAACTCCCTGCGTGATGGTGGCCGCTGGATCATGCCGGGCGAACGACTGGATCTATCGGCCCCGGCGAAGAGCTCATCGTCACGCACGAGCACGTCGTCGACATCTTCCTCGGCCCCCACGAAGAAGAGCGCGGGTGGCCAGACGGTCACCGTGCGACCCGGTGACACCTTGACGGGCATCGCTGCTAAGTACAACGTGTCGGTCGCCTCGTTGACCAAGAACAACGGGATCACGAACACGCGGATGATCTATCCCGGTCAGCGCCTCGCCCTCGACAGATCGGTCGCCGGCGACTCGTCGACCTCTGCCAAGACCACCACCTCTACACCGTCGAAGACCACGAGGAGCACCCAATCGAGCACCGTGACGGTGCGATCCGGCGACACGTTGTCTGACCTTGCACTGCAGTACGGCGTGTCCCTATCGGCCCTCCAGTCCGCGAACCCGGACCTTGACCCGCACCGGCTGTGGGTCGGGAGGAGCGTGCGCCTGCCCGGCGACACCTCCTCCAGCGGCAGCACCCGGGACCAGGACGGGAGCTCGTCGAGGAAGTCCGACACGCGCACCACCCCCTACACCCCGAAGGATATCGGCGACCGCTACGACGACACTGATGTCGACGACACCTTCTTGCACTACACCTACAGCTCAGCGGTGGCCCGCTCAGCAGAGGCGAACCGCCAATACCTCGCGACTGCGCCCGCTCCCTCCACCACTGCGACCAAACAGATGATCGTCTCGACTGCTCGCCGACACGGCGTGGACCCCAAGCTCATGTTGGCCCTGTCCTACCAGGAGTCCGGTTGGAGCCAGCGGGCAGTGTCCCCGGCCAACGCCATCGGCACCATGCAGGTCATCCCCACCTCGGGCGAGTGGGCCTCGTCGCTGGTGGGCCGCGAGCTGAACCTGCTCGACCCTCAGGACAACATCACCGCAGGCACCGTCATCATGCGTGCGTTGCAACGATCAGCGGACAACGAGGGCGACGCCATCGGCGGGTACTACCAAGGGCTGGCCAGCGTCAACCAACACGGACAGTTCTCCGACACGAAGGGCTATGTGTCCTCCATCACGGCCTTGCGCGCGCGGATGTGACCGCGGCCCACATCCCAGGCTTTACTCAACGGCTTCCGTAGAATCATGCGGTGAGCGCTCCCCCCACCCCCCTCGTCGATCGTGTCCTGCACGGTCGGTACCGGGTGGACGCGCATATGGCCGAGGGTGGGATGGCCTCGGTCTACCGGGGTCATGATCTGCGTCTGGACCGTCCGGTCGCATTGAAGGTCATGCGGCCTGATCTGGCTCGCGACCTCGACTTCGTCGGCCGCTTCCAACGTGAGGCCGTGAGTGCCGCGAAGCTGTCGCACCCACACGTGGTGTCGGTGTACGACCAGGGCGACGACGACGGCATGGTGTACCTGGTCATGGAGCTGGTGCCCGGACGCAACCTGCGCGACATCATCCACGATGATGCGCCGCTGTCGATCCGCCGAGCCACCTCCATCGTCGACCAGATCCTGCAGGCCCTGTCTGCGGCGCACCGAGCCGACCTGATCCACCGCGACATCAAACCGGAGAACGTGCTCACAAACGCCGATGGTGCGGTGAAGGTAGCCGACTTCGGGTTGGCCAGGGCGGTCACCGCTGGCACGATGAGCCGCACCAGCGACGTGATGTGGGGCACGGCGGCCTATCTCTCCCCCGAGCAGGTGCAGCACGGTCGAGCCGATGCGCGCACGGATGTCTATGCCGTTGGCCTGGTCCTGTACGAGCTGCTCACCGGAGCCAAGGCCTTCGGTGGCGACAGCCCGATCCACGTCGCGTTCCAGCATGTGCACGACACGGTGCCCAGGGTGGGCAGTCTGATTCCGGACACCCCAGGGGAACTGGATGCGTTGATCGCGCGCGCCACTGCGACTGAGCCTCAGGATCGCCCCGAGGATGCGACGGCTCTCCGCTCCGAACTCGCGCAGCTGGTGGGGCAGCTCAGCGAGGAGGAGCTCGACGCCGTCCCGGCGCTTCCAGCCTCGTCGGCGGCCGCGAATCCCGGGGAACGAGTGGCCGACGGGAGCGGCACCTCCCCCATGGACGCCACCCGCCCCGTGCACCAGGCCACCGCCGTGGTTCCGGTGCCCGCGACGTCGACGGACGGCAATTTCGCCCGGACGACCGGCAATCGCCCGGCCAAGTCCCCGAGTCCTCCCGCAGCCCGCGCTGCCCCACCCCGCCGGGCACGGCGAGGGCTCGGCGTCTTCCTGACCGTGCTGTTGATCCTCATTGGTGGTGGAGGCGCAGCCGCGGCGTGGTACTTCACTGCCGGTCCCGGCATCCACTCCGCCATGCCCACCGTCGTCGGAGAGACGCAGGCAGATGCCGCAGACGCGCTGAGCAACGTCGATCTCGAAGCTTCGGTGAGCGAGACCTACTCCGAGACCGTGCCGGTCGGGACCGTGATCGCGGCCTCGCAAGACCCAGGTGCGTCGCTGCGGCATGGCAGCGAGGTGGACCTCGAAGTGTCCCGAGGTCCTGAGCGCTACGCCGTGCCCGACCTGATCGGGTCCGCGGTGGACGAAGCAACCCAACTGCTGGGCGACACCCAGCTGGCGGTGGGAACGGTTACCGAGGAATTCGACGAGGAGGTGGCCGAGGGCCTGGTGCTGCGCTCGACCCCGACACCGGGAGATGACCCCCTCCCGCCGGGCACGGCGGTCGACCTCGTGATCAGCGCCGGACCGGAACCCATCGACATACCCGACCTGGTGGGCCAGGAGCAGGGCACCGCCGAGCAACGCCTGCAAGAGGCCGGATTTGAACCTGAGGTCGAGGGTGAGCAGGTCTTCGACGACGACGTGCCAGCCGGTTCGGTCGCGACCCAATCCCCGTCGAACGGACAGGGCACTCGTGGCGACACGATCACGCTGACGATTTCCAAGGGACCCGAGTTGGTCGCGATGCCTCAGGTCATCGGGATGCAGTTCCGCGAGGCCAAGCCCCTGCTGGAGGATCTGGGTCTGAAGGTCAAGCGGGAGGAGATCGCCGGGGCGCTCTTCGGCACCGTTCGGTTCCAGAGCGTCGACGAGGGCGAGCAGATCCCGGTCGGCACCGAAGTCACGATCAGCGTGCTGTAGGCCCCTCGGAGAGCGCCGAGGTCAACACCTGGATGCAGTGTTCCGTCGCTTCGGCGCTGACGTCCATATGCCAGACCAGCCGAACGTGGGCGGCGTCGGTGGCGAACCCTTTGACTCCCTGGCCCTCGACCCGGGCCAGGAACTCTGCGCTGTTCCACCCTGCGGCCCCCACATCGAGGATGACGATGTTGGTCTGCACCAGATCCGGGTCGCTCACCTCGGGAGCGATCTGCGAGACCGCCCGGGCCACCGCCGCTGCGCGCTGGTGGTCGACGACGAGCCGGTCCAGGTGGTGCTGCACCGCGTAGAGCCCCGCCGCCGCGAGCATGCCGATCTGGCGCATCCCCCCACCCCACCGCTTGCGCCATACCCGAGCGGTGGAGATCGTCTCCGCCGACCCCACCAGCACGGAGCCGACCGGTGCGCCCAAGCCCTTGCTCAGGCACAGGGACACCGTGTCGGCACAGGCGCCGTAGTCCCGTAGCGGGACCCCACTGGCGACGTGGGCGTTCCACAGTCGAGCGCCGTCGAGGTGCACGGCCATCCCGCGCTCGGCCGTCATCCTCCGCACCTGCTGCATCGCGGCTAGCGGCTGGACCGTGCCGCCACCGAAGTTGTGGGTGTTCTCGATGACGACGCATGAGGTGGCCACCATGTAGGGGCTGCTCGCCGGAGCCGCCAGACGGCTCACATCCGCCGCCCGCAGCAGGCCCCGCTCGGCGCGCCAACTACGCGTGGTGATCCCCGACAGTGCCGCAGCGGCGCCCATCTCGGCCCGCAGCACGTGCGCCATCTCGTCGGAGATCAGCTCCTGGCCCGGCGCGCAGTGCTCCCGGATGGCTAGCTGCCCCGCCATCGTGCCGCTGGGCGTGAAGAGCCCCGCCTCGTGTCCCAACAGGTCCGCCAGGTGCTGCTGCAACGCGGACACGGTCGGGTCCTCGCCGTAGACGTCGTCGCCGACCGGGGCGCGGACCATCTCGGCGCGCATGGCCTCGGTCGGTCGGGTCAGGGTGTCCGAGCGCAGGTCGGCCGAGGGCATCAACGCGTGCCCTGCTCCAGCATCTCGGCCACCTGGAAAGCCAGCTCCAGCGACTGCTGGTGGTTCAACCGGGGGTCGCACAGAGTCTCGTAGCGAAGACCGAGGTCGTCCAGGTCGACCGGGTGAGAACCACCGACGCACTCGGTGACGTCGTTGCCGGTGAGCTCCACGTGAATGCCACCGGGCCAGGTGCCGACCTGGCGGTGGGCGTCGAAGAAGCCGCGCACCTCCCCCACCACATCCTCGAACCGGCGTGTCTTGTATCCGCTGGCCGAGGTGAACGTGTTGCCGTGCATGGGGTCACAGATCCAGGTCACGTGGGCGGCTTCGTCCCGCACGGACTCCAGCAGCTCGGGAAGCACCTCGCCGATGCGTCCTGCGCCCATGCGGGTGATGAAGCTCAACCGCCCCGGTATGCGGTCCGGGTCCAACGTGTCGATCAACTGCAACACGGTCTCACGGGTGGCTGTCGGGCCGAGCTTGACGCCGATCGGGTTGTGCACCCGCGAGACGAAGTCGATATGGGCTTGCTCAAGATCGCGAGTGCGCTCGCCCACCCAGACGAAGTGTCCCGACGTCGTGTAGGGGTTCCCGGTCCGCGAGTCGCGCCGGACCATGGCCCGCTCGTAGTCGAGCACCAAGGCTTCGTGACTGGAGTAGAACTCGACCCGTCGCATCTGCTCGGCGTCGGCCACTCCCGAGGCCTCCAGGAAGCGGATGGCGCGGTCGATCTCGCCGGCCATCACCTCGTACCTGGCCTGCGCGGGCCCGGACAGGAAGCCCTTGTTCCACATATGAACGGACCGCAGGTCGGCGAACCCTCCCTCGGTGAAGGCGCGCACGAGGTTCAGCGTCGCGGAGCTGGCGTGGTAGGCCCGCAGCAGCCGGTCGGGGTTGTGCGCTCGCGCCTCGTGGGTGAACTCGAAGCCGTTGACCATGTCTCCGCGGTATGCCGGCAGCGTGACCCCGTCGCGGGTCTCGTCGTTGGAGGAGCGCGGCTTCGCGAACTGTCCGGCGATCCGCCCGACCTTGACGATCGGCATACCCGCCCCGTAGGTCAACACCACCGCCATCTGCAGGATCGTCTTGATCCGGTCGCGGATGTTCGGCCCGGTGACCCCAGAGAGGGTCTCGGCGCAGTCACCGCCCTGCAGGACGAAGGCCTTGCCGCTGGCCGCAGCCGCCAACCGATCGCGCAGAGCGTCACACTCGCCGGCGAAGACCAGCGGAGGGTAGTTGGACAGCGTGGTGAGCACCTCTGCGAGCGCCGCAGGGTCTCCCCAGGTCGGTTGTTGGGCCGCGGTCTTGTCCTCCCAGTCCAGGACGTGGCCAACAGGGACAGCGGTGACGTCGGAATACACGCCTCTATCGTAGGAGCGCGCAAAGGGTGCTCGGGTCACCGCGTGACGTCGTCCTGGTCGGACTCGTCTTTGGCGAACCGCTCGGAGATCTGCTCTGCGACGCTGGCGGTGCGGTCGCGCACATGCTCGCGAGCCTGCTCCACCCCGGCGCGGGCTTCATCGACCCGAGCTTTCGTCGCAGCAGTGATGCGAGCTCTCTGCTCGGCGGCCGCCCGTTCCTTGACGACGGAGGAATACTCATCGACGTACTCCTGACCGGACAGGGCCGCCAACGCGGTCATGACCTCATCCGTGATCGTGCGCAGGATCGCTCGGTCCTCTTCCTGCCCGGCAAAGCGCGAGAAGTCCATGGGGGCCCCGATCTTCATGCCCACCTGATGGAGGTTCGGGATCTTCTGTCCGGTCGGCTGGGCCTTGTCGGTGTCGATCATCGCCACCGGAATGATCGGGACGTTCGCCTCCAACGCCATCCGCGCCATCCCGGTCTTGCCGCGATACAGCCTGCCGTCGGGCGAGCGAGTGCCTTCGGGGTAGATCCCGAACAGCTCACCGCGGCGCAGCACCTTCATCCCTTGACGCACGGCCACCATGCTGGCCTCGCCCCCGGAGCGATCGATCGGAATCTGACCGGTCGTGGTGAAGAACATCCTGGTGGCCCACCCTTTGGGGCCCGTCCCGGTGAAGTACTCCTTCTTAGCGGGGAAGGTGATCCGGCGCGAGACCATCAACGGCAGGAAGATCGAGTCCGAGAACGACAGGTGGTTGCTCGCCAGGATCGCTCCCCCGCGGGTGGGCAGATGATCCTCCCCGGTGATCCACGGACGGAACAGAAGTCGCAGGACCGGGCCCACGACAATCATCTTTAGCACCCAATAGAACACACCGGCCTCCTCGCCTTCTGCGGGCGCAGCCTACGGCACACGGGGTGGGTGCGCGGAGCGTGACAAGATCGATCCTGTGGTGATCGTCCTTGGCCCTTGCGCGGCGGTGCTCCCATGAGCCCCCCTGGCCCCGAGAGCAACCGGGAGCACGACCCTGACGATGACCGCGCCGACGTCAACCGTCGTTTCGGTGAGATCGTCGCGGGCTTCGGCCCCATCCAGAACGATGACCCTCCGGCGTCACCCCCCTCCCCCTCCGCACCTGCGTCCGGTTCCGAAGAGCCACCAATCCCTCCGCCTGCCGCAGACATGGTCGCGGCCCCGGCGTGGAGAGAGGGGAGCGACCCCGACGAGGGCGACCACTTCGTTCCGGCTGCGACGGACCCGCTACCGGCCGGAGACCTGCACTTCTGGGGCATTGTCGTCGGACTGACCCTCGGGCCGCTGCTCATCTTCCTCAGCGCCCTGTTCTCGGCCATCGACGCGGTCCCCTGGGGCGTGCTTGGCATGATCGGCACCGTCACCGGCTTCGTGCTGCTGGTGCTGCGCTCCCCCCGACACCGCTCCGGCGACGACGGCTCCGGCGCTCGCGTCTGAGGAGATGCTCAAGTCCACCCACACCGGGTCGTGGTCGCTGGCCGCCACCAAGAGCCGCCGCGGCACAACAACCTGCTGTGCGGGCTGGACGCGATCGGCACCGGTCGCGAAGATCGCGTCGATGGCTCTCCGGGGAGCAGTCGCGGGGAAGGTCGGTCGGGACGGCGAGGACACCAGAGGTACGTGGCTTGCGAGCTGACGCCATGCCGGCTCATCGGCTCCCTCGTTCAGGTCACCGCCGATCACCCACGGCAGCCTTTCGTATCCGCGCCGCACGGTCATCTCCGCCAAGATCTGGCCGATGTGCTGACGGCGCTGCTCGGCACGCAGCGGTAGGTGGATGCTCGCGACGACCACGCGGTGGGTGTCGTCGATCCGCACGGTGTCCAGGGAGTACGTCCGAGGGTTGCCGGCGGGCTCCACCGGCAACCCTCGGTCCTCGCGGCGGGTGGACCGAGCTCGGGGCCCGAGCATCAGCGAGGTTCCGCTGACCCTGCGCGTGCGCCCGGGCCAGGTCATCCTGCACTCTCGCGCGAAGGCGTTCATCCGGCTCGCCGACCGCAGTCCCCGAGGGATCTCCTGCAGCAGCACCACATCGGGCTCCAGGGACCGCAGGACCTGTGCTGCTGCTCGAGGGTCATCGGCCAACGCCCGGAGGTTGTAGGTGGCCACGCGCAGCTGGGTGGCCACCCGGGAGTCCAGGCCCTGGTCATGGTCCGTGGGTGCGCGACCCCCCGGATTGGCGTTCATCCCCCGCCGCTGCCCTGGGTCGTTCCTGTGACATCCCGTCGCGCCAGGTCCGCAGCGCCGATCAGGCCCGCATCGGGACCGAGTGAGGCGATGTGCAACGGCGGGAGGGGTCGATGCCCTCGACCGGTGACGTGCCGAGCCAGAGCCTGCCGTGCCGGCTCGAGAAGGAGGACACCGGCGCGGCTCACCCCACCCCCGACGACGATCGAGCCGGGGTCCAGAGCGGCGACCACGTTGGCCAAGCCCCGACCGAGCGCGGTCCCGATCTGGCTCAGGACGTCCTGCGCCTCGGCATCACCGGCGGCGGCCAGCTCGGTGACCATGGCCCCGGTGACCTGCCGCGGGTCGCCTCCACAGGCGTGTTCCAGTCCCGCGGTGCGTGGTCCACCGGCGCGAAGACGCTCCGTGGCTTCGCGCCGCAAGGCGGGACCGCTGGCGTACTGCTCCCAACAGCCTCGGTTACCGCATTCGCACCGATACCCGTCCGGGACCAGGGTCATGTGCCCGAATTCTGCGGCCATTCCGTTTCGACCCCGCTCGAGGCCACCGTCGAAAACCATCCCGCCACCGATGCCGGTCCCCAGGGTGATCAGGACAAGGCGGGACTCACCATGGCCCGCACCGAAGCGATACTCGGCCCAGGCCGCCGCGTTGGCGTCGTTCTCGAGGGTGACGCGCTGACCGAGGCGATCCTGCAGCCGAGCGGCCAGGGGTTCGTTGCGCCAGTTGAGGTGCGGCGCGAAACGCACCGTCAGCCGGTCCGCATCGACGAAGCCGGCCGCTCCCACGCCGATCGGCACCGGGCGGCGACGGTCCGCCTGCGGGCGCTCCCGCAGAAGCGTTTGGACCACGTCCACGATCACGTCCTCGACCACGCTCGCAGCGGTGCTTCGGTGTGGGGTGTCGGCGTCCTGGCGCGCGGTGACCACACCCCGGTGGTCGACCAGTCCGGCCGCAACTTTGGTCCCGCCGATATCGACACCGATGGCCTCGAGACTGGACCGCATCACCACGTCCGTGCGAGGTCAGCGGGCCACACGGGCGGCCGCGAGATCTGCTGCACCGATCATCCCGGCGTCGTTGCCCAGCTCGGCCAGCACCATCGGCGGCACCGGTCGATGTCCCCGACCGGTCAGCTGACGGGCGAAAGAGGCTCGGGCCGGCTCCATCACCAGATCACCAGCGGCGCTGACTCCGCCGCCGATCACGATGATGCCGGTGTCCAGGACCGCGACCAAAGAAGCTACCCCTTCGCCCACCCAACGCCCGAGGTCCTCCAGTAGCTCGATGGCGGCCCGACCGCCCTCAGCCGCGGACTCGGTGACCATCGTGCCGGTCAGTGCCGCGGGATCGCCGCCACAACGCTGGGACAGATCCGCGGCGTGTGGACTGGACGCAGAGACCAGCTCGCGGGCCTCGCGGACCAGTGCCGATCCGCTGGCGTACTGCTCCCAGCAGCCGCGGTTGCCGCAACCACAGCGATGACCTTCGGGCACGACTCGCAGATGGCCGATCTCGGCGGCCATCCCGTGCGCACCCCGGACCAGCTGATGTCGGTCGATCACTCCCCCTCCAACGCCGGTGCCCAGGGTGACCATCACCATGTGGTCGGCGTGCCGAGCGGCCCCGAACCGGAACTCCCCCCACGCCGCCGCGTTGGCGTCGTTCTCCAGGACTACGGGTATGCCGGCACGCTCGTGCACCCGTTCCGCCAGGGGCTCGTCGCGCCACGCCAAGTTCGGAGCGAAGACCACCGTGGTGCCCTCGGCATCCACGAACCCCGCACACGCCACGCCGACCCCGGCCACGTCCTGGCCCTGGTCCTGCGCCATGTGGCGCAGCTCCTGAACGACCTCGTTCACCGCGTCGGCGATGGCGTCCACATCCTGGGCGGGGGTTTCCCTTCGGGCGCGAGCAGCGATCTCTCCGTGCTCATCGACCGAGCTCGCGGCGATCTTGGTGCCGCCGACGTCAACGCCGATGTTCAAGGTCATCACGGATCTCCTGGGGGTGCTCGCGTGTCGTGGATCAACAGGGGCAGCGTATCGGGCACACACCTGAGCTCGTCGGAACGCTGAGCGAGCAGGTCGTCGCGATAACATGATGTCTGACCTCGAACGAGGACCCCGCCCCCAGGAGGCTCGACTGTGCAGGACATCGCCGTCCCCCCACTAGTTCCACTGGCCGTCGACGGCAATCTGTCCGACGTCGCCGCATACTGGGCCGGCGTCGAGCCGGCGAAGGTACTCGTCCGGATTGCCGAAGGTGACACGTGGCGCGACGTCACCGCTGCCGAGTTCTGGGCCCAGGTCCAGGCTTTGGCCAAAGGCTTCGTCGCCGCCGGCGTCGGCACGGGAGCACGGGTGGCCATCATGAGTCGCACCCGCTACGAGTGGACCCTGGCCGACTTCGCACTGTGGACCGCCGGCGCGGTCCCGGTGCCCGTCTACGAGACGTCGTCGGCCGAGCAGGTGGAATGGATCTGCTCGGACTCCCAGGCGGTCGCCATCATCGTCGAGGACGGGTCGCACGCCGCCACTGTGGCGCGGGTCCGGGACTCACTCGAGCACCTGACCGACGTGTGGCAGATCGACTCGGGCGCCCTGGACGAGCTGGTGAGTGCGGGCGCCGACGTCAACGATGCCGACATCGCCGAGCGACGCTCCAGTGTCAAGCGGGCCGATCTGGCCACCATCATCTACACCTCGGGGACCACGGGTCCGCCCAAGGGCTGCGAGCTCAGCCACAACAACTTCATGGCTCTCACCGAAAACACCGTGGAGCGACTCAAGGACGTCGTGGCAGAGCCCGGGGCCAGCACCCTCGTCTTCCTGCCGTTGGCCCACGTCTTCGCTCGTTTCATCGAGGTGCTGGCGATGCAGGCCGGATCGACCATGGGGCACACCGCCGACCCCAAGACCGTGCTCTCGGACCTCGCGACCTTCCAGCCCACATACCTGCTGTCCGTGCCGCGAGTCTTCGAGAAGATCTACAACTCCTCGGAGCAGAAAGCCGAGGCGGGTGGCAAGGGCAAGATCTTCCGGTGGGCAGCCTCGGTGGCCCACCGGTGGAGTGTGGCCCAGGACAACGGAGGCCCGGGACCGGTGTTGTCCGCCCAGCACAAGGTGGCCGACATCCTGGTGTATTCCAAGCTGCGCCAAGCCCTCGGTGGTCGCTGCAAGTACGCCGTCTCCGGCGGAGCCGCGCTCGGTGACCGTCTAGGGCACTTCTACCGCGGGGTAGGCCTGGTCGTGCTGGAGGGATACGGGTTGACCGAGACGACGGCGCCCGCCACCGTCAACACCCCGGACCTGATCAAGATCGGGGCCGTCGGGCGCCCGCTTCCAGGGGTCGCCATCAAGATCGATAGCGACGGGGAGATCTTGGTCAAGGGCAACAACGTGTTCGGGTCCTACCACAACAACCCCGACGCCACTGCTGAGGCCATCCGCGACGGTTGGTTCCACACCGGTGACCTGGGTGAGCTGGACAACGACGGCTTCCTGAAGGTCACCGGACGCAAGAAGGAGATCCTGGTCACGGCGGCCGGCAAGAACGTCTCTCCGGCAGGCCTGGAAGATCGTCTGCGCGCCAACCCGTTGATTTCCCAGTGCATTGTCGTGGGGGACGCCCGTCCCTTCATCGCCGCCCTGATCACGCTCGACGAGGAGATGCTGCCCATCTGGGCGAGCAACCACGACCTCGAGGGCATCTCGGTCGAGGAGGCCCGCACGCACGAAGCCGTGCTCGCGGAGGTTCAGCGGGCCATCGACCACGCCAACGACGCGGTGAGCCGGGCCGAGTCCATCCGGAAGTTCACCATTCTGGAGGGCGACTTCACCGAGGAGAACGGCTACCTCACTCCGTCGATCAAACTGCGTCGCGGCCGGGTCCTGGCGGACATGAAAGAGCAGGTCGAGGGCCTCTACGTCGACCAGCGGTAGCCGAGATCGCGTGACGCGCTACTGGTCTTGGAGCCAGTCGAGCCATGCCCGATACAGGTCCTCGCTGCCTTCGTTGAGGACGTCCTGCATCACATCAGAGGTCGGCTGGCCAGCCGCTGCAGCGTCGAAGATCTCCAGCAACGCGGCCTCAGAGTGCCGCTGTGCGATGAAGAGGCACGCAAGCCAGGCCCGCGCATAGCCCTGCCACGCGTCACCCTCGGTGCTGGGCTCGGGCCACGACTGCCCCGGATCCTGGACCGCCCGAGGCAGAGCCGAGCCTGCGACGTCAGCGATCGACATGGCCGAGCTCCGGTGGGCGCTGTACTCGGCGAGGCCTTCTTCCAGCCACCATGGCGCAGCAGTTCCGGGCCCCATGGCCAGGTGGGCCACCTCGTGAGTCACGACGGCTCGGCGCCCGGCGGGGCTGAGCCCGTCCCAGGCATCCGGATGGATCACGATCCGGGCCGCGGGGGTGGCGCTGTCGCTGCGGACGGTGCTGGCGGCATACCCCCGTTCTTCGGGTGAGTGCCCCGTGGCTACAGCCCAGGCCGCCGTCGTCGAAGGAAGGTCGAGATGCACCGGCAGCGTCACCGCGCCCTCACCCCACAGGTCCTCCACCGACGGGATCGCTTCGAGCACCAGATCGCGGTACGCCGTGGCTCGCTCGGCAGCCACTCCGCCCGTCACCGCCACGTCCGAGCGGGCGGTACAGGCCGCCAAAACGGGAGCCGCCACTGCTGCCATCAGGCTCAGGGTGCTCCACTGGAGCACCCCACGACGGGTGGCCGCGACCGATCCCCGGGAGCATTCGGAGGAGGAGGCCACGGATACAGATTACGGTGGCGTGCTTGTCGCTGAAGCAAGACCTCCTGGATAGATTTGCTTGCTTGCTGCAAACAACTTATTCTGAGGCGGTGACGACGTTCTCTGCTGCTGATGCGTTGGCGACCGAGATGATGCACACCATCAAGGTCCTTCGAGCCTCGGCTCACACCTTCCCGCGGCTCCACGAAGCCGTCGACCCGCTCTCCCATCCCCTGCTCTTTGCGCTGATGCCCGGACCGATGCGGGTCAGTGATCTGGCCAGCACCGTGAACAACGACCTCTCCACGGTGAGCCGACAGGTCAGCAGCCTCCAGGACTACGGACTGATCACCAAGGTCAGTGATCCGCAGGACGGCAGAGCCCAACTGCTCTCCTTGTCCGAGCAGGGGCGCACCCTCGTGCAGGCGGCCCAAGTGGCGCGGGCCGAGGTCTTCATCGATCTGCTGCGCGACTGGGATATCGAGGACGTCGAGCGCTTCACCCACTATCTGCATGCCTTTGCTGCCGGCGTCCATGCCCGGCACCTCGCCCATAACGAAAGGGCCACTCAGTGACCAGCGCATCCCCCCGAGCCGCCGCCCCCTCCACGGCGCTGACCCACCGCCAGATCCGGACGATCCTGTTCGGGCTGATGATGGGGATGTTCCTCGCCGCTCTGGACCAGACGGTCGTCTCCACCTCGATTCGTACGATCGCGGACGACCTGAACGGTCTGAACCATCAGGCCTGGGCCACCACGGCCTACCTGATCACCGCCACGATCTCGACCCCGCTCTACGGCAAGTTGTCGGACATCTACGGACGGCGTCTGTTCTTCTCCGTGGCCATCACGATCTTCGTCGTCGGATCCGCGTTGTGCTCTCTGTCTCAGGACATGACGCAGCTGGCAGCCTTCCGTGCGCTGCAGGGACTGGGAGCCGGCGGGCTCTTCTCGCTCGCTCTGGCGATCCTCGGCGACATCGTCCCTCCCCGAGAGCGCGCCAAGTACCAGGGCTACTTCCTGGCGGTCTTCGGCACGTCCAGCGTGCTGGGACCCGTCATCGGCGGCTTCTTCGCCGGCGCCGACGACATCCTGATGATCACCGGATGGCGATGGGTCTTCCTGGTCAACGTCCCGATCGGTTTGGCCGCTTTCGTCGTCGTTCAGCGCACGCTGAAGATGAAGCACACCCGTTTGGACCACCGACTGGACTGGTGGGGTGCCGCCAGTCTCGCGATCGGCCTGGTCCCCCTGCTCGTGGTGGCAGAGCAGGGCCGCGAGTGGGGCTGGGGCTCCCCCGAGGCGTTGACCTGCTACGTCATCGGGGTTGCCTCCCTCACCACCTTCTTCTTCGTCGAGAAGCGGATGGGCGTCGAGGCACTCCTGCCGCTCAGCCTGTTCAGCAACCGCACGGTCCGCATCTCCTCCATCGCATCCGTCATGCTCGGCGTCGCGATGTTCGGTGGGTTGGCTACCCTGCCGCTGTACCTGCAGATCGTGAAGGGGGCCACGCCTACCGAGGCCGGGCTGATGTTGCTGCCGATGACGCTCGGCATCATGACCGGGTCGATCCTGTCCGGTCAGGTGATCGCCCGCACCGGGCGCTACCGCATCTTCCCGATCATCGGATCGGCCACCCTCACTCTGGCCATGGTGGCGATGTCGTTCGTGGGCGCCGACACGGCACTGCCATTGACCATGACGATCATGGCCTTCTTCGGCTTCGGGCTCGGCTCGAACATGCAACCACTGACGTTAGCCGTGCAGAACGCGGTCTCGCCGCGCATGATCGGCGTGGCCACCGCATCAGCAACCTTCACTCGACAGATGGGTGGCACCATCGGCACGGCGGTGTTCCTGTCTTTGCTCTTTGCGCAGGCTCCGCTGAAGATCGGCGAGTCGATGCAGCAGCTGGCGCCCACGGCGGCCTTCCAAAGTGCCCTGCAGGACCCGGCGAACGCAGACTTCGCCGGACAGTTCCAGCAGGCCACGGCCTCGGGCGCCGACCCGGCTACAGCCTTCGGTGGTGTCCTTCAGGACTCGTCCTCACTGACTACTATGGATCCTGCCCTGGCTCGGCCGTTCCTGGTGGGCTTCTCGGAATCGATGGACCTGGTCTTCTTGGTCAGCGCCGGTGTCATGGCGATCTGTTTCCTGGTGCTGCTGCGCCTTCCGGAAATCGAGCTGCGCTCTGGGTCGGCATACTCCGAGCGCGCTGACGAAGACGCCGCTGACGCTGCCCGCGCCGCTGCGGTGGCCGCTCCTACCAGCAGCGCACCCCTCGACACATCGGCGGGTGACGGTCCTCTGGCCGAGCCGGAGCGCGACAAGACCGAGCCACGGATCTCCGACGCCGACCCCTCACCTGCCCCGCAGCGATAGCCGCCCGCAGCTCAGCTGACCCTGAGCCACCCCGGCTGGGCCGATGTGTCCGGGGTGGCCACCAGCTCGAGCACGTCGAGCGTGTTGACCAGGCCAGCACCGATGAAGGTGTCGACGGCATCCCACTCCGCGTCGGTCAGTGGCATCGAGGACGAGCCCGATGACGGCAACGTCGAGGGCGGGTGCCCCGGGCCGGGCCCCACGGATGTCGAGGTCCTTGCCTCCTCGGGGTAGGACGCCTCATCTCGCAGCCACGCTCCGGCCACGATGGGCACAAAACAGCTCGAGCAGTGCTGGCCTCGAGCCGGGCAGGTATTGCAGTCGATGATCGTCATCGCGTGTCACCTCCGTTTGGGTGATGCAGACGCTAGGCCCCCCCACCGACACACCCCAGTCTTGCCGGGGTCTGTCGGAGTGCGGACCTACCGTTCGGTGCATGCTCCAGCCCACGTTCGACGACCTCGGCACGGCGCTCGCTGACGTCACGTTCGTGGTGGTCGACCTCGAGACCACCGGAGGTTCCCCGAGCACCTCGCAGATCACCGAGATCGGCGCCGTGAAAGTCCGGGCCGGGGTGGTCCTCGGAGAGTTCCAGACCTTGGTCCGGCCGACCATCGCGATCCCGGCTTTCATCACCGTGCTGACTGGGATCTCGAACCGTACCGTTGCGACAGCACCCCGCATCGAGACAGCGTTGCCCTCGTTCCTGGACTTCGCCCGTGGCAGCGTCCTGGTCGCCCACAACGCAGGTTTCGACATCTCGTTCCTCAAGGCTGCGGCCGCCACAACCGGCCACCCGTGGCCGGGCTACTCCGTGGTGGATACCGTGCATCTGGCTCGACAGCTGGTGACCCGCGAGGAGTCGCCTAACCACAAGCTGTCGAGCTTGGCTGCGCTGTTCGGCGCCCAGACCACCCCCGACCATCGCGCCCTGCACGATGCCCGCGCCACGGTGGATGTCCTGCACGCCCTGATCGAGCGAGTGGGCAGCCTCGGTGTGCACACCTTGGAAGAGCTCATCAGCTACTCGGGTCGTGTGCCGGCCACCACCCGCCGCAAGCGCTTCTTGGCCGACGCGATGCCCGCTGCCCCCGGGGTCTACGTCTTCAAGGACCGCAACGGTTCCCCGCTCTACGTCGGCACCTCGGTGGATATCCGGAGAAGGACCCGCACCTACTTCACCGCCTCGGAGACCCGTCGTCGGATGAGCGACATGGTGCGACTTGCGGAGTCGATCACGCCGATCGTCTGCCAGACGCGACTCGAGGCGCAGGTTCGAGAGCTACGCCTCATTGCCTCGCACAAGCCGCCGTACAACGCCCGCTCGCGCAACCCCGAGCGTGCCGTGTGGGTGAAGCTGACCTCAGAAGCCTTCCCGCGTCTGTCCATCGTGTCCTCGATGCGTGCCGACGGAGCCGACTACGTAGGTCCCTTCGGCAGCCGCAGTGTGGCTGCCGAAGCCGTTGCCGCCGTCCACGAAGTCGTGCCCCTCCGCCAGTGCACAGCACGACTCAGCCGCAAGGGCACCGCAAGCCCCTGCATCTTGGCCGAGATGGGACGGTGCGGTGCCCCCTGCAGCGGTCAGCAGAGTGTCGATGACTACGCCGTGATCGTTGGTCAAGCACGCGAGGCCATGGTAGGTAGGACGACCGAGGTGGTGGCACAGCTCCGTCAGCGGCTAACCGAGCTGACCCACGCGCAACGGTACGAGGATGCGGCGCTCGTCCGGGATCGCATGCTGGCGCTGGTGCGTGCCGCGGCCCGAGCCCAGCGCCTGGAACCCTTGCGCACCAGCGCGGAGATCGTCGCGGCTCGGCGTCGGGGGGAAGGGGGGTGGGAGGTCATCTGTGTGCGCTACGGGCGCCTGGCGGCCGCGGGCGCGTGCTCGGCGGGTGACGACCCGATGCCGCTGATCTCGGCGCTCCGCGAAAGCGCCGAAGTCGTCACGGTGTTGCCTCACGACAGCGCACAGGTCACCCACCCCCAGGAAAGCGAACTGATCCTGGACTGGTTGGAGACTCCCGGGACCCGCCTGGTCGACCTCGAAGGGGTGTGGACCTGTCCGGTCGGCGGAGCGGGCGGGTCGGGCGAAGCACTTCACCGACTCCCGGCCTAGGCGCAAGCCCGGCCTCCGGCGGCCCCGCTACTCCTGCGTGGCGCGAACCCAGTCGTCGAGGAGGGTCAGGGCGCGGCCCTCGTCGATGGCCGCTCGCGCTGCCCGTATGCCGTCCGCCCAGCGTTCGTGCACGTTCGCTTCGTCGTGGGGGACACGGCCCTCACCCGTGCTCCCGTGCGAGTCGACCAGCGCCATGGCGATACCCGCGTTCAGCAATACCGCGTCGCGGATCGGACCGCCATCTCCACGACATACGGACCGAACGACGCCGGCGTTGAAGGTGGCGTCCTGGCCTCGGAGAGCCTCCGCAGGACTGAGGTCGAAACCCACTCGTCGTGGATCGAGCACGAACGGGGTCACAGATCCTTCAGCGACCCACCACAGGGATGTCGTTGTCGCCGGCGTGACCTCGTCGAGGCCGTCATCACCTCGGAAGACCACCGCCTGCTTGCCACGCTCGGCGAACACCCCGGCCATGATGGGAGCCATCACCGCAGCACCGACCCCCACGGCGGAGTAGGTGGGTTGAGCAGGATTGGTCAGCGGACCGAGGAAGTTGAACGCTGTCGGAACCCCCAGCTCGCGACGGGTCGGACCTGCGTGCCGCATCGACGGGTGGAACGCCTGGGCGAAACAGAAGGTGATCCCACACTGGTGCGCCACGTGCGCTACCCGCTCGGTGCTCAGATCCAGACGGACCCCGAGGGCCTCGAGCACGTCAGCGGACCCGGACGTCGACGAAGCGGCACGGTTGCCGTGCTTGACGACCGTGAGCCCCGCACCTGCAGCGACGATAGCTGCCATGGTCGAGATGTTGACAGTGTGGGCACCGTCGCCGCCGGTGCCCACGATGTCCAGGGCCCTGACGTGATCTGCCTTCTCGAACGGCACAGCGTGCGCGAGCATCATGTCCGAGAGTGCGCGCATCTCCCCCACGCTCTCGCCCTTGGCTCGCAACGCCACGAGGAAGGCGGCGAGACTGGCCGGGGTCGCCCGGCCCGTCATCGTCTCGTCCATGGCCCACGCTGCCTCGTGCGCGGTCAGGTCGGACCCGTCGAGCAGGTGCGTCAGCAACGAGGTCCAGGACGTCGAACCGACGGGCATCACCGCTGGGCGAGGCGAGCCACGGTCGCGGCCAACGCGGCCGGGTCCAGGGGGTGCGGGACCGCCCCATCGGCCTGGCTCCAGGCCGCCAGCCAACCGTCGTTCGGTCGCCCCGTCAACACGAGTACGGGCGGACACTCGAACAGCTCGTTCTTCAGCTGCCGACACAACCCCAACCCGCCGAAAGGTTGAGCTTCACCGTCGAGGATCACCACGTCGAAGGCCCCCTCACCCAAGGCCAGCTCGACAGCGGGCGCGGTGGCACATTCATGCCAGCGTTCAACCTCCACGTGCGGGGCCGGCCTGTTTCCCACCCCCAGTCGCACGGCGTCACGCGTGGACCTGTCGTCACTGAACAACAGGATCGCGATGCGACGCACTGTGGGGCTCTGCTCGGTCAGAGTCGAGACGGTCATGCGCGAATGCTACCCACCCCTGAGGTCCCGGCGCTGCCTGCGCGTTCGTGGGAGGGTCGCTGACGCGCTACTACCCCCATAGGTCATACTGGAAGGCGTGGCGACGACTTCAGCGACTGCTCAGTCCCCCCGGGCGGGTGTGCCCTCGGCCAGCGGCCCTGTGAGCCGGCCGGACATGGTGGCGGTGGGCACCATCGTGTGGCTCTCCAGCGAGATCATGTTCTTCGCCGGACTCTTCGCCATGTACTTCACGATTCGCTCGGTAGCGCCGGAGTTATGGACCGAGAACACCGAGATGCTCAACGTTCCTTTCGCGCTGGCCAACACGACCATCCTGGTGATCTCCTCCGTCTGGTGCCAGCTAGGCGTGTTCAAAGCCGAGCAGGGAGTCCCGAGTCGCACCGGTCGGCTGACCGAGGTCGGCAAGTGGGGTATGCGTGAGTGGTATGTCCTGACCTACATCTTCGGCGCCACCTTCGTCGCCGGCCAGGTCCTGGAGTATGCCGAGCTGATCCGCGAAGGGGTGACACTCAGCTCCAGCCCCTACGGCTCCGTCTTCTACATGACTACCGGGTTCCACGGGCTGCACGTTGCGGGTGGTCTCATCGCCTTCCTGCTGATCATCGGGCGCAGCTTCACCGCGAAGCGGTACACCCACAGCCAAGCCACCAGCGCTGTCGTCACGTCGTACTACTGGCACTTCGTCGACGTGATCTGGGTGGCGCTCTTCCTGACGATCTACGTCGTCCAGTGAGCATCCTGATGGCCACCCCGAATCTGCTGACATCCCTGACCGTTGCCGACGTGAGGACACACCAGTGAAACGACTGGCCGCCCGCCGCCGTAGTCCGCTCGCGATTCTCTTCGTGCTGTTCTTGGGCCTTGGCCTGACCGGCACGGCGTATGCAGCGTTCCAACCCAAGGCGGTGCCCGGGACCTCGGCTTCGACGGCGTCAACGCAGGAGCTCGACGCCGGTCGCAAGTTGTTCCTGGCCAACTGCGCCTCCTGCCACGGCACCAACGCCCAGGGCAACGGCCCCTACGGACCCTCTCTGGTCGGGGTCGGCGCTGCCGCCGTGGACTTCCAGGTCTCCACCGGTCGGATGCCGTTGGCCGCGCCTGGCGTGCAGGCTCCGGCCAACCGTGATGCTGTCGCCTTCGACACCGAAGAGATCACCCAGATGGCGCAGTACATCGGCTCTCTGGGCCCAGGCCCGGATGTGCCGGACGCCAAATACCTGGACCTCGAGGGTGCCGACATCGCCAACGGCGGCAAGGTCTTCAGGACGAACTGCGCCATGTGCCACAACTCCTCCGGCGCTGGAGGTGCGCTGACCCGCGGCAAGTACGCCCCGAGTCTGATGAACGTGGAGCCCCAGCACATCTACGAAGCCATGTTGACCGGGCCGCAGTCGATGCCCGTCTTCAACGACTCGAACATCACCCCCGAAGAGAAGCGTGACGTCATCGCGTTCCTGAAAGACATCGAGGAGGGCAACACCTCCTACGGTGGTCAAGCGCTGGGCTCCCTGGGGCCGGCTGGTGACGCCATCTTCATCTGGACCTTCGGCGTAGGACTGCTGATCGCCGCTGCCGTGTGGCTGGGAAAGAAGGCTGCCTGATTATGAGTGACGACACTCCGTCCACCAGCGACAACACCGCCGGTCTGCCCGAGACACAACGAGGTTCCCTTCCGGAGCGCTTCGAGAATCCCGGGCTGGCTCCACACGTCCCCCGTCGCAGTGACGTGGACGAGAAGGCGGCCACCCGCGCCGAGCGCCAAGTCGTCGCGATGTTCTTCCTGTCGGCGCTAGGCACCGTCGGATTCGTGTTGGCCTACTTCCTGATCCCGCTGGACGCTCGCGGTCAGTTCATCGGCATCGGCGAGATCAGCCTCTACCACGTGGCCCTCGGGCTGACGATGACGCTGTCGCTGTGCGGCATCGGCTTCGGTGCGGTGCACTGGGCCAAGACCCTCATGCCGGACGAGGAGGTCGTGGAAGAGCGCCACGAACAGGCCTCGTCTGAGGAGGTTCGCGAGGGGGCTGCCAGCCACCTGCGAGCGGGGTGGAAGGAGTCGCAGCTGGGTCGACGTCCGCTCATCCTGCAGAGCGCAGCCGGGGCATTGGGGCTGTTCGCCATTCCTCTCGTCCTTCAGGTCGCCGGCAGTCTGGGTCCCGCCCCGGGTCGGGACCTCTACGACACCAACTGGAAGGCCGGCCTGCGCCTCATGGTCGACCCGTCCGGCGCACCCATCCGCGCCTCGGACGTCACGATCGGCTCGGTCTTCCACGTGATGCCCGAGGGCTTCGTGGGCGAAGAGGCAGAGGAGGAGTTGTCGGCTCACGAGCTCCTCGAGGCCAAAGCCGAGGACCAGGTCATCCTGGTGCGTCTGGACCCGGAAGTGGTGCAGAGCCAGAAGTCGCTGGACTGGGGGTTCGAGGGCATCCTCGCGTACTCCAAGGTATGCACCCACGTCGGCTGTCCCGTCGCTCTCTACGAGCAACAGACTCACCACCTGCTCTGTCCGTGTCACCAGTCCACCTTCGACATGACCCAGGACTGCAAGGTCATTTTCGGGCCCGCGCGTCGTGCCCTCCCCCAACTTCGCATCACTGTCGACACCGACGGATACCTTGTCGCCGCCGACGGTTTTGCCGAACCCGTAGGACCAAGTTTCTGGGAGCGTGACTGATGTCAACAACATCCCGAGTGCCGCAAGGCGCGAACGCCGTTCGCACCGACGCCACCACCACCACGGCGCAAAGCAGCGCAGAAGAGCGCGATAAACCCACCCTGGCCGCCCCGATCATCTGGACCGACGAACGCGTCGGTAGCGCCAAGGGCATGAAGTTCCTGCTGCGCAAGGTCTTCCCCGACCATTGGTCGTTCCTCCTCGGCGAAGTCGCCATGTACTCGATGATCATCTGCCTCATCACCGGCACCTTCCTCACCTTCTGGTATGTCCCGAGCATGGGAGAGGTCGAGTACAACGGCTCTTTCGTGCCGCTCAAGGGCGTCCACATGAGCGAGGCCTACGCCACCACGCTGGACATCTCTTTCGACATCAAGGGTGGGTTGCTGATCCGGCAGTTGCACCACTGGGCCGCTCTGCTCTTCGTCGTGGGAATCGCTTTGCACATGGCTCGGGTCTTCTTCACCGGCGCCTTCCGCAAGCCGCGCGAGATCAACTGGGTCATCGGCACCGTGTTGTCGCTGTTGGCCATCATCGAAGGCTTCGCTGGGTACTCCCTTCCCGATGACCTGCTCTCGGGCACGGGCATCCGCGCCATGGCGGGCTTCATGCAGTCCGCCCCGGTGATCGGCAGCTACATGACGTTCTTCGTCTTCGGCGGGCCCTTCCCCGGAGAGGCGATCATCCCGCGCCTGTACATCGCCCACGTCCTGCTCATCCCAGCCCTTCTCGTCGGACTGTTCACCGTGCATATCGTGCTGGTCCTGGTGCACAAGCACACCCAGTACCCCGGGCCGGGTCGCACGAACAACAACGTGGTGGGCTTCCCGCTGATGCCGGTGTACATGGCCAAGGCCGGTGGCTTCTTCTTCATCGTGTTCGGTATCACCGCACTGATCTCCGCGCTGATCCAGATCAACCCGGTCTGGGTGTTCGGGCCCTACGACCCGACCCAGGTGACGGCAGGCTCGCAGCCGGACTTCTACATGTGGTTCTCCGATGGTGCGTTGAGGCTCTTGCCCGGCTGGTTGGAGTTCACAGCCTTCGGCACGACCTGGAGTTTCAACATCTTCTTGGGATCCCTGGTCCTCCTTCCGCTGGTCTGGCTGGTCTGCGGCGCGTATCCGTTCGTCGAGTCCTGGATCACGGGCGACAAGCGTGAACACCACCTGTTGGATCGTCCGCGCAATGCCCCGGTCCGCACCGCGGTGGGGGCAGCGGCCATCTCGATCTACCTCGTCCTGGCTATGGGCTCGGTCAACGACATCTTGGCCATCAAGCTCGGGCTGTCGATCAACGACCTCACCATGCTGTTCCGGGCCCTGTTCTTCATCGCACCGTTCATCACCTTCTTCGTGGTCAAGCGTCTGTGTCTGTCGCTACAGCGTGCTGACCGCGAGATGGTGCTGCACGGGACGGAAAGCGGTCGGATCGTCCGGACTCCCGAAGGTGAGTTCTACGAGGTTCACGAGCCGCTGGACCCCTACACCCGTTGGACGCTGGTGCAGCATGATCCGCAGTACCCGTTGTCCTTGGAGCAGGGTGACAACGTCGACGAGCACGGAGTCCGCAAGCCCCAGCCCGTTGGAAATGGACTGCGCCGGGCTCTGTCCGACTTCTACTTCCGTGACCAGGTTCAGCCCGTGACTCCGGCTGAGCTGGCGGCGGCCCACTCTCACGGTGAGCACGACTCGATGCCTGCGGCAATGCCGCAGCTCAGCGAGCCCGTGAACGCCAAGCCGGGTGAGCCTGCGGCCATCGAGGAGAGCAGCGTTCGCTAGCGCTTCCCTCAGGCTTCCTGACGCTCTTTCGTCACCTGAAAGTGTTTCGTGAGCGAAGAGGATCTGCTGTCCTCGGCTGAATTCGAGAACGCTATCGCCGATGCGTTGGACAGCATCCCCAGCCCATTGCTGGGGATGCTGTCCAACGTGGTGTTCTTGGTGGCCGACGAACCTCCCCCAGACGAACCAGACCTGCTCGGGGTCTACGACGGTGTGCCCCTGACCGAGCGCCATGATGGCTGGCCCAGCGAACTACCCGACCACATCACGGTCTTCCGGGGTCCGCTGACCCGCATGTGTGGCGATCGCGCCGAGCTGGTGGACGAGATCGCGGTCACGATCGTCCATGAGATCGCTCACCATTTCGGGATAGAGGAGAGCCGCCTTCACGACCTTGGATGGGGGTGAGGACAGGTGCCCGCCCGGACCCCTTGACAGCTAGCCAGCGAGGGTGTGAACGCGTTGGCGCAGGGCCGCATAGGCTTCTTCGAACGCCGCTTCGGTCCCATCCGGGACGGGGTCGGGGACAGACCAGTGGGCCCAGCCGTTGCGTTCGAGTTCTTCGTGCGCGCGGTCACAGACCGTGATGACAAGATCGTTGGGGTCGAGGGTGTCGCCCAAGCGTCGGGGGGGGACATCAGGCAGGTCCAGGTGGTGACGCTGGGCGGTGGCCAAAGCAGCGGGGTGAACACGTTGGCCAGGGTGGGTCCCGGCGGAAACAGCGTCAACGGCGCTCCTTTTCCGCCACAGCGCCGCGGCCAAGTGAGAGCGGGCCGTGTTCGCCGTACACACGAAGAGCACCCGCCTGCCCTGCGGCGGCCGCGCGGGCGGGCCCGGCTCGTTGTCGAGCGGTGGATCGTGCCGGTTCAGCGTGATGTAGGTCCGGCGCCGATCCCCTTCGGAGCGGTGCCGGGTCACGACGCCGGCGTCTTCAAGGATGCGTACGTGGTGGGCGAGCAGGTTGGAAGGCATCTTCATCGCGGCACCGAGCCGCGAGAACGAAACATCGCTCAGTGCAAGGAGGTCCACGATGCGGAGTCGGTTCACATCCGACAACGCGGCGTGGGTGTGTGCTCGTGCCACCACGTCGAACGTTCGCTCAGTGTTCATTGAGTCAAGTTTGACTGACCTATCGCAGTCGAGTCAAGATGATGCACGTGACCTCTCCGCCGATTGCGCGCCGCCTCTTCGCAGAGTTCCTCGGGACCGCCTTGCTCGTCACGGTCGTCGTCGGTTCTGGTATTGCCGCACAGCGGCTCTCCCCTGACGATGTCGGCATACAGCTCCTGCAGAACAGCACGGCCACGGTGCTGGGCTTGACCGTGTTGATTCTGCTGTTTGGTCCGGTCTCCGGTGGGCACTTCAACCCTGTCGTCTCACTCGCCGACTGGTTCCTGGGCCGGCGCACCGGTCAAGGCCTGCCCCTTGCCGAGGTCGCGGCCTACAGCGCAGCACAGGTCGTCGGAGGCATCGCGGGTGCCGTGTTGGCGAACGCGATGTTCAGTGTCGACACGGGGGTGTCGACCCAAGACCGGGCGACCGGTGCGCACTTCCTCGCTGAGGTAGTCGCCACGACCTTCTTGGTCGCGTTGATCTTCGCGCTCGCACGTAGCGGTCGCGGCGCACTAGCGGCCCCTGCAGTAGGGGCCTATATCGGTGCCGCGTACTGGTTTACCAGTTCCACCTCGTTCGCCAACCCCGCGGTCACGATCGGTCGTGTCTTCTCTGACACCTTCGCGGGGATCGCCCCCACGTCGGCCCCAGCATTCGTTGCCGCCCAGTACCTCGGGTTAATAGTCGGTGCCGCAGTCACCCTCGTGCTGTACCCCGATATCAGCCGCCACGTCGATGACGCGGTGGTGCCACAAACCTCCGCCCCGGCCGAAGACCCGGTGGCCAGCACCGACAGGGAGTACTGATGTCCACACCATCCAAGAAGAGCAAAGACCCCTACGCCGACCTGGTCAACGACCTCACATACTCCTACGAAGGCGTTTTCTCCCGCGAAAGCGTCGAAAGCGCCGTCCAAGCCGCCCGGAACCTGCTCGAACCGCACTCGAAGATCACGACATTCCTGCCGGTCTTGGTCGCCAAACAGGCCCGGGAGCAACTGATGGCTGCAGCACAAGCACAAGGGCGCATCGCCAAGAAAGTACCCGAGCTGTTGTTCGTCTGTGTGCATAACGCTGGCCGCTCACAGATGGCCGCGGCCCTAGCCGAACACCTATCCGCACGCCGAGTCCACGTGCGCTCAGCAGGCTCCGCACCCGCCGGAGAAGTCAACCCCATCGTCATCGAGGCCCTCCACGAGCGCGGCATCCCGCTCACCACCCCCTACCCGAAACCGTTATCCACCAGCGTGCTCAGCGCCGCGGACGTGATCATCACGATGGGCTGCGGCGACGCCTGCCCCATCTTCCCCGGGAAGAGATACGAAGACTGGGATGTCGATGACCCCGCCGACCAACCCCTCAGTGTGGTCCGCGACATCCGCGACGATATCCAGTCGCGGGTCACCACGCTGCTGCGAAACATCCTCGACTAAACCTTCCCCCACTTGGAGGCAAACCCATGAGCCCGACCCACGCGCCAGCCCCAAGGCCCTCGGTGCTGTACGTCTGCGTCCATAACGCAGGCCGATCACAAATGGCCGCCGCGTACACCCGCCATCTGTCCGCCGGCGCCATCGACGTGCGCTCAGCAGGCTCCGAGCCCGCCGAGCTCGTCAACCCCGCCGCCATCGCCGTGATGGCCGAAGAAGACATCGACATCACTGCCGAGAACCCCAAAGTCCTGACGAGGGACGCGGTAGCTCT
This sequence comes from Ornithinimicrobium sp., assembly GCA_049646465.1. Taxonomy (GTDB): domain Bacteria; phylum Actinomycetota; class Actinomycetes; order Actinomycetales; family Dermatophilaceae; genus Ornithinicoccus. Next base: position 25,452 of record JBARVW010000007.1, on the reverse strand, counting down.
GTCCGACGTGGTCATCACGATGGGCTGCGGCGACACCTGCCCCATCTTCCCCGGGAAACGCTACGAAGACTGGAAGCTGGACGACCCCGCAGGCCAAGGTCTGGAATCCGTTCGGATCATCCGCGACGATATCAAGCACCGCGTCACCGAACTCCTCATCGGACTGGGCGTCTCACCCGTTCACGCATCTGACTGAAGCACGGAAATCGCAGCCGTGTAGCCCGGACAACCGTCCCCTCCCTGGCAGCGATGATCCGGACTGTTCAGGGCAACTGCGGCGACAGGCTCACTACACCGCGTTCTCGCCGCGGAAGTACTGGAAGGTCCACCCCACGGTGGCGTAGGCGGCAAACGGAGCGGCGATGATGACCATCCACCATCCCACAGCAACCCCGAGAAACAGGGCAGCTGAGGACAGTCCTAACCACAATGGCCACCAGGAGTGGGGGCTGAAGAAGCCGTAGTCGCCTGCCTGCTCAGCGATCTCACCTTCCAGGTTGTCCTCGGGGCGCAGATCCAGTTTCCGGGCAGTGAGCCACAGGTAGAACGCCACGAAGGCACACAACGACGCGGTCAAGACCAACCCGACGATGCCGACCCACTCGCCGAAATCCGTGAAGTAGGCGTAGATCACCGCCATCAGGACGAAGAACGGGATGAGCACCCCGAACAATCGTGTTTCAGCCTTCATAGCCGAAAGCCCTTTCGCTCATTGCTGACGGTTGCCACGTGAGCCACCCTGGTCTGTGCCCACGTCGCCTTGCGGATCGGTGCTCGGACCACCCAGCAGCTGCTCCATCACGTCCTTATCTGGCTCCGGGGACTCCAGGGTCGAAACGTTGGGATGGTGAAGGTCGAAGGCCGGACGTTCCGATCGGATCCTCGGGATGGACGTGTAGTTGTGACGGGGGGGAGGACAGGACGTCGCCCACTCCAGGGACATGCCGTACTCCCAGGGGTCATCCACCTCGACCTTGGGGCCCTGGAAGCTCTTCCACGCGTTATAGATGAAGACCAGCGTGGAGGCGCCGAGCACGAACGAAAACACCGTCGAGATCTGGTTCATCCAGGTGAAGTCGTCTTCCGGCAGGTAGTCCGCGTACCGGCGGGGCATCCCGTAGACGCCCAACCAGTGCTGGATGAGGAACGTCCCGTGGAAGCCGATGAACAAGGACCAGAAATGGATCTTACCCAGTCGCTCGTTCAGCATGTAGCCGGTGAACTTCGGCCACCAGAAGTAGAAGCCTGCGAACATCGCGAACACCACGGTGCCGAACACCACGTAGTGGAAGTGGGCTACGACGAAGTAGGAGTCACTGAGGTGGAAGTCCAGGGCCGGGCTGGACAAGATGACGCCGGTCAGCCCACCGAATAAGAAGGTGACGAGGAAGCCGATGGCCCAGATCATCGGAGTGTCGAAGACGAGCGTGCCTCCCCACATCGTGCCGATCCAGTTGAAGAACTTCACACCGGTCGGAACCGCGATGAGCATCGTCATCACCGCGAAGAACGGCAGCAGCACTGCCCCTGTGGCGTACATGTGGTGAGCCCAGACGCTGATCGACAGCGCGGCAATCGCGATCGTGGCAAAAACCAAGGTCTTGTAGCCGAACAACGGCTTCCGGCTGAAGACCGGCAAGATCTCCGAGATCAGACCGAAGAAGGGAAGCGCGATGATGTAGACCTCGGGGTGACCGAAGAACCAGAACAGGTGCTGCCAGAGCATGGCCCCGCCGTAGGTGGGGTCGAAGATCTGGGCGCCCATAATGCGGTCTGCCGCCATCCCGAACAGTGCTGCGGCCAGGACCGGGAAGACCATGATGACCAGCAAAGACGTCACCAGGACGGTCCAAGTGAAGATTGGCATACGGAACATCGTCATCCCGGGCGCCCGCATGCAGATGATGGTCGTGATGAAGTTGACCGAGCCCAGAATCGTGCCGAACCCACCGAGCGCGAGCCCCATCACCCACAGGTCGCCCCCGAGTCCGGGGCTGTGGGCGGCGCCCGCCAACGGCTGGTAGGCGAACCAGCCGAAGGCAGCCGCTCCGCTGGGCGTGAGGAAGCCAGCCGAGGCGATCAACCCTCCGAAGAGATACAGCCAGTAGGCAAACATGTTGAGCCGTGGGAACGAAACGTCGGGAGCACCGATCTGCAACGGCATCAGAGCATTGGCGAACCCGGCGAAGAGCGGGGTTGCGAACAGCAACAGCATGATCGTGCCGTGCATGGTGAACATCTGGTTGTACTGCTCAGGGTTGTCCACCACCTGCAGTCCAGGGAGGAACAGCTCGGCGCGGATCACGAGGGCCATCAGACCGCCCAGCATGAAGAACACGAACGAGGTCACGAAGTAGAGGTTCCCGATGATCTTGTGGTCCGTGGTGGTGATGACCTTGACGAACAGGGCACCGTAGTTCTTCCGCGGCGCCTGCGGCGGAGGGCCGGAGTCGGCGGGGCTGCGGGTCTCGGGTCCAACGATGGTGGCCATCAGTTACTCCCCTCCGGAAGCTTCTCGTCCTGGTCGATTTGCAGGGGGTAGAGGTTGACGTCGAGTCCGAGCTGACCGGTGTTGCCCATGGCCTCCAGGTCAGCCATCGCAGCCTCGTAATCTCCCTGGGAGACCACTTCTACCTGGAAGAGCATGTTCGAGTGGTAGGCGCCGCACAGCTCGGCACACTTGCCCTGGAACACGCCCTCCTCACTCGTCACGACCTGGAAGACGTTGACACGACCGGGAACCATGTCGAGCTTGCGCAAGAACTGGGGAACCCAGAAGGAGTGGATGACGTCGCGCGAGGTCAGCACGAACTCCACCCGACTGTCCACGGGAAGAACCATGGTCGGCAACTCGTCGACAACCCCGGGCAGGCCCGCGTCCATGTTCTCGGGCTGCTGCCCTTCGTAGTAGACGTTCTCGTTGACGTAGTTGAAGTCCCAGCTCCACTTTTTGGCCGCAACGTTGACGATGACGTCCGGCTCGGCCGTGGTGTCGAGCATGTCGCTCTCCAGCTCCACTGTCTTCCCGAACAGCACCGCGACCATAAGAAGCGGGACCACGGTGTACAGAATCTCCAGCGGCACGTTGTAGCGGATCTGAGGCGGTAGCGGCTGGTCGGCGCTGCGCCGGCGGTAGGCGACCATGCACCACAGGATGAGCCCCCACACCAGCACCCCCACGCCCAGAGCCGCGATCCAGGTCGCGTTCCAGAAGTCGGTAATGGCGGGGCCCTCGGTGGTGATCGGTTCGGGCATGAACCCGCGTTCGACGATCGCACCACAACCGGACAGCGTGAGGAGGGCCAACAAAGCGACCGCCAGGAGCCCCCAAGGACGCCCCTTGTAGCCTCGAGCCACGTCACTCTGTCGTTGCACAGCACACCTCACCGTTGTAGCCCAGCCGGAACGTTCTAAATGCTACCGCGTACGCCTCCTCCGCACGGCGCTGGGTCGCGGGAACCGCGCGCCGGACCAGCGTGGCGGGAGATCGAGTAGCGGCTCGATGAGCGCGAGGTAAGCCGAGCGGCTCACGTCCCGCACCCCGAGCGTGCCGAGGTGGTCGGTGCGCCACTGGACGTCGACCAACCAGTCCTCGCGTGGCTCTCGGTCCTTCGCGCTGAGAGGGCTCCGCGAGGGCACCAGGTCCTCACTCGACCGCTCCAGATGATCCACCAAGGCCACCAGCGCAACCTTGGAGGCATCGTCCACCCGATGGAACATCGACTCGCCAGCGAAAAGCCCACCCACCGCTACGCCGTACAGCCCGCCGGCGAGACGCCCCTGGCACCACGCCTCGACGCTGTGGGCCCAACCGAGGCGGTGCAGGCTCGTGTAGGCGGAAGCGATGCTGTCGGTGATCCAACGTCCCGGTCGGTCTTCATCGGCACACCCCGCAAGGACCTCCTGGAAGGCCGTGTCGATGCGGATCTCGAACTGGGGCAGGCTGCGTCGTAGGGAACGGGATACGTGGAGGTCGCCCGGCCCCAGGACACCTCGAGGGTCTGGTGACCACCATCCCAATGGCGGTTTCCCAGACTCCCCCACCCCCATCGGGAAGAGTCCCGCGCGGTATGCCCCAAGAAGCGTTCCCGGCGCGAGGTCGGCGCCCACGGCCACCAGGTCCTCCCCGGGCGCGGCGCCTTCCAGGTCGAAGGTCCAGGCGGAGGGTGGTGGAGTCAGTAGCGGGCCGATGGGCCCTCCCTCAGTAGTCACGACCCAGGTGCGGCTCCACCTCGTCGGCAGCCGCCGTGCCGTAGCTCAGCTTCATCCGGGCCAGGAAGCTGTCGCGGTCGACCTCGTACTCCTGGGTCCCCACCGTCGACAAGACGTAGGAAGCCACTGTCGAGCCCAGCTGTGCGCATCGCTCGTGGCCGAGGTCCCAGGCGAGCCCGGCCAGGAAGCCAGCACGGAACCCGTCACCCACGCCGGTGGGATCCACGGGGGTCACCTCCCCAGCGACCGGGACATCGATGGTCTCAGCGTCTGCACTGATGACACTGCACCCGTCTTTGCCCCGGGTGATCACGCGGGTCCCCACCCTTCGCAGGATCTCCGCGCTGTCCCACCCGGTCTTCTGCTCGGTCATCGCAGCTTCGTACTCATTGGTGAACAGATAGGTCGCCCCGTCGACCAACCTGCGGATTGACGGGCCATCCATGAAGGCCAACTGCTGGGAGGGGTCGGCGGCGAAGGGCAGGCCCCGCGTCCGGCACTCGGTGCTATGCCGGAGCATTGCGTCCGGGTCATCCGGGCTGATGACCACGAGACTCAGCGACCCCTCGGCGTCCAGAATAGGACCGAGCTCGATGTTGCGCGCCTCGCTCATCGCGCCGGCGTAGAAGCTGGCGATCTGAGCCATGGCCGTGTCGGTGGTCACGATGAAGCGCGCGGTGTGCCGCACTTCGGAGACCCATAGGTAGTCGCAGTTCACCCCATGCCGCTGCAACCAGGACCGGTACGAGGCGAAGTCGTCACCGACCGCCCCCACCAGGATCGGCTGATGTCCCAACTTGGCCATCCCGAACGAGACGTTGGCGGCCACCCCACCCCGGCGCACCTGGAGGTCATCGACGAGGAAGGACACCGAAATCTGGTGCAGCTCCTCGGGCACCAGGGAGTCGGCGAAACGACCCGCGTAGGTCATCAGGTGGTCGGTCGCGATGGACCCGCACACGGCAAACTTCATGCGGCGAACCTACCCCGCCGCAGCAGGACTCAGCTGAAGGAGTCCCCACAAGCGCACGAACTACCCGCGTTCGGGTTGTCGATCGTGAAGCCCTGCTTCTCGATGGAGTCCGCGAAGTCGATGGTGGCGCCATCGAGGTAAGGGGCGCTCATCCGGTCCACCACCACGCCGACTCCCTCGAAGTCGCGCAACAGGTCGCCATCCAAGGAACGCTCGTCGAAGTACAACTGGTAGATGAGACCGGAGCATCCGCCCGGCTGGACGCCGATGCGCAGACGCAGGTCGTCGCGTCCTTCCTGCTCCAAGAGGCTTTTGACCTTGTTGGCGGCCAAGTCGGTCAGCAGCACGCCATGGTCGGCGCTGCTGGCAGCTTCGGTCGTGGTGGTGTCGACCTGGGTGTCCTGAACGCTCATTGGTAATTCCTGTCCTCTCGAGGTGGTGCCTGTCGCTCGTCAACGCCGCGTGACGACACCGTTGTTCCATGGTGCAGCACGCCGCATGACGTCGTCCTATGGTACGCACCTCAGCGGCGCGACCCACGCAGCATGGCCTACAGGCCACGATCCCCCGTCAGCTGGTGCGCGGCGAGGGCGACCAGGTCTTGGCCACCCGCGCGCTCAACTGTGACATCGTCTCCGTCGACCGGAGTCCGTAGCTGCCGCTGATGCCCAACGACATCCCTTCCCGCCGACCCACGAGCACCTCTTCGGCCAGCAACACCGTCGGGCAGGCTGCACCCATGGCGGCCCGCGCGGTGTCGGCGACCACTCCCGCGCCGATGCTGTGCCAGTCATAGCGCTGCGTGACCAGTACAACGAGGGCACCGCTCAACCTCTGCTCGACATCGAGGTCGTCGAGGAGCAGCGCGGCGCCGGGCGTCGTCTGGGCACCGAGGATCTGAAGCGCGTACCCCAGCCCCCCGCCGACGCCCGCACCCGCTTCCCGCTCGCGTCGACGAGCGACGCCCGTGAGCAGATCCGTGGTCCGAACGCCTCCGAGCGCTGCGTCGACGGTCTCGGTGTAGGCACCCATCTCGCTCTCCATCCGCTGCGAGAACTCCGCGCTCACGCCATGCTCGCTAGCCAGGGCGGCACTGGTCCCGTGGAAGCCGGTCAACGGCATCGACGAGGCAGTGGCGAGCACCAAGGTATGACCAGACCAGTCTCGGCACACCGCGGGTAGCGCCGCTAGGTCGGGACCGGCTCCCAGCGCCTCGAGCAACCCGCGTCCACCGTCGTGACAGGCCACATCGATGCCGACCCCCACCACGATCCGCCGCGCTCCCGTGGCGCGAGCCGCCGCCAACAACTCGCCGACCCCGGCGCTGCTGGCCCGGAAGCTGTCGACCAGGTCCATCCCTGGGGGGACGAGATGTCTGCCGACGACGTGCGCTGCCTCGATGTATGCCGTATCCCCAGCCACCACGATCTGCGCCGGGACCGGCTCGGACTCGCCCCCGTCCCCCCGGAAGGGACCGTCGATCACCACGGGGGACGTTTCGTCGGCGAGCGCGCTGACGGCCTCGACGAAACCCGCGCTCCCGTCGGAGAGGGCGACGGAGTCGACGTCATCGTGCGGAGCTCCGATCGCCCACCCCTCGGCGACATCGGTCGCCATCTGTCGAGCACTACATCCGTCCCCTGGGCCGAAGCGGTCGGCCACGACCATGATGCGCACGAGAGCTCCTGCGCTCAGTACTGCATCTGCATGGCCGAACGCACCTGGTCCAACGTGTCCTGGGCGATGGCCCTGGCCTTGGCGTTTCCTCGAGCCAGCACCTCGCGCAGGTACGCGGGATCCTGGGTGAGCTCCCGACGCCGAGCCCGAATCGGCGCGAAGTGCTCGTTGACCGCCGCCGTGGCCGCCTTCTTCAACGCCCCGGAGCCGGCGCTGCCGATCTGTGTGGCGACATCGTGGGGGTCCCGGCCGCTGGCCAAAGCGGTCAACAGCACCAGGTTGGACACCTCCGGGCGCGCCTCGGGGTCGTAGGTGATGTGTCGCTCGGAGTCCGTGACCGCCTTCTTCAGCACCGCGGCCGTGGCGTCCGCGTCCATCCCGAGCTCGATGGTGTTGCCCTTGGACTTGCTCATCTTGGCTCCGTCGGTGCCGAGCAGGTTGGCCGCCGACGACAGCAACGCCTCGGGAGCTCGGAAGACCGGGCGATCCGGCTCGACGCGGCCGTAGCGCTCGTCGAAGCGGCGGGCCACGACCCGCGCCTGCTCCAGGTGTGGGAGCTGATCCTTGCCGACGGGCACCAGGTTGGCCTGACAGAACAAGATGTCCGCCGCTTGGTGCACCGGATAGGTCAGCAGCAGAGCCGACATCGGCCGTCCCCCGGTGTCCTCCGACTCAGCTTTGACGGTCGGGTTGCGACGCAGCTCCGCCTCGGTCACCAACGAGAGGAACGGCAGCATGAGCTGGTTGAGCTCCGGGATCGAGGAGTGCGTGAAGATCGTCGTCTCCTCGGGATCCATGCCCACCGCGAGGTAGTCGGCCACCAAGGAGTAGACGCGCTCGCGCAGCGGTCCGACCCCGTCTCGGTCGGCGATGACCTGGTAGTCCGCGATCAGGATGAGCGTCTCCACGCCGGCCCGCTGCAAAGCGACCCGGTTGGCCAGGGTGCCGAAGTAGTGGCCCAGGTGCAGGTTTCCGGTCGGTCGGTCCCCCGTGAGCACCCGGAAGCGACCAGGGTCCGCGGCGATCTCCCGTTCGATCCGAGCCGAGCGTTCGATGCTGCGTCGCAGGGACGCGGCCGACGTCGACTCGGCCAAGGCGTCGCTCGCGACGCCCTCAGGAGCAGGGGTAGGAACCGCAGTCTTCTCAGGCACAGTGGGCAAGAGTAGTGCGCTCAGTCGTCCTGACCGTCCTCGAGCCGGTCGAACTCGGCCAGGTCAGGCACCTGCTCGTCCTCGGGCGGGGGCGGTGGCGGGGTGCCGTCGCCGAAGGGCGACCCGCCCAGCTCGGCCCGGTCGTGCGGAGCGAGCCAACCGGCAGCCAGTGGTCCGGCGGGGATGACTCCGGTGGGATTGATGTCGAGGTGGGTGGCGTAGTAATGCGCCTTGATCTGGGCGAAGTCGACGGTGTCACCGAACCCGGGGGTCTGGAAGAGATCCCGGGCGTAGGCGTGCAGCACCGGCATTTGCTCCAGCTTCTGTCGGTTGCACTTGAAGTGTCCGTGGTAGACGGCATCGAAGCGCACCAAAGTGGTCCACAGACGGACGTCGGCCTCGGTGATGTGGTCCCCCACGAGATAGCGCTGGTGGCTCAGCCGTTCACTGAGCCAGTCCAGACGCTCGAACAGCTGGACGTACGCCTTCTCGTAGGCTTCCTGGGTGCCGGCGAAACCGCAGCGGTACACCCCGTTGTTGACGTCCTCGTAAACCAGCGCGGCGACCTCTTCGATCTCTTCGCGCAGATGCTCGGGATACAGGTCCGGGGCTCCCGAGCGGTGGAGGCCGGACCACTCGGTGTTGAAGTCCCGAGTGATCTGTTGGAAGTCGTTGGTCACGACCTGCCCGGTCGCGATCTCCACGATCGCCGGCACGGTGACCCCCGGCTTGTATCCCTGGGGGCGTGCCTCGTAGGCGTCCTTGAGGCGTGGGATCTGCAGGACCGGGTCAAGCTCATCCGGGTCGAGGTCGAAAGACCAACTATCGGCGTCGTGCACGGGACCGCAGATCCCCATGGACAGCGACTCCTCCAGCCCCAGGAGACGCCGCACGATGACCGTACGGTGGGCCCAAGGACACGCTCTGGCGACGACGAGCCGATACCGGCCAGCCTCCACAGCGAACCCGTCCGGGGACCCGTCGCTGGTGATCCGCTCCGGGATGTACCGGGTATCGCGCTCGAACGAATCTTCGACGTAGCTGCCTTGGGTCACTGGTTCTCCTCATTGCTCTGGGCGACGTCGTGGTCGGTGCCGCTGCTCTCGACGTCCTGGCTGGCCGGTTTCGATGCCCGGTTCGGGGCGACGAGCCGCTCGAGCAGGATGGCCTCGGCCAGGCACACCCGCTTGAACTCGCCGAGATGAAGGCTCTCATTGGCCGCGTGTGCCCGCGTGTCCGGGTCCTCGACACCGGTGACGAGGATAGCCGCGTCAGGGAACTGCTCGGCGAAGCTGGCGACGAACGGGATCGAACCACCGACACCGATGTCCACCGGCGGCACGCCCCACGCGTCCTCGAACGCCGCGCGAGCCTGGTCGTAGACCGGTCCGTCCGCGGAGGCACTGAAACCGGGCCCCTGGTCGTCGAGCTCGACCTCTACGCGGCACCCCCACGGGGCGTGGGAGACCAAGTGGTCCCGCAGAGCCTCGAATGCCGCCTCGACGTCCTGGTCGGGGTGCACACGCATGGAGAGTTTCGCTCTGCCCACCGGAGAGAGCAGGTTCGCGGCCCGGTCCACGCTAGGGGCGTCGATGCCGATGACGGTCATCGAGGGCTGCGTCCACATCCTCGACAGGTATGAACCTGTCCCGATGGGCCCGACTCCCTCGCTCAGTGAGCTGTCAGCGCGCAGGTCGTCTTCGGAGTAGTCCAGGTCGGCTGCCGCGGATCGCAGCAGTCCCGGCACCGCCACGTCGCCGGCGTCGTCGTGCAACGTGGCGACCAGTCGACACAGCGCGGTCAACCCGTCGGGCACCGCTCCCCCGTACAGTCCGGAATGCACGCCATGGTCCAGAGCTCGCACACTCACCACCACGCGTACGAGGCCCCTTAGCGTTGTCGTCAGCGCTGGCACTCCGACCTTCCAGTTGTGGGAGTCGGCCAGCACGATGACGTCCGCTCGCAAGGCCTCGCCGTGGCGCTCCAGGATCTGCGGCAGGCTCCCGGACGCAATCTCCTCCTCGCCCTCCACGAAGACGGTGACCGTGACCGGTGGAGCTCCCCGGTGCGCGCGAAGGGCCGCCACGTGCGCCATCACGCCGGCCTTGTCGTCGGCGATGCCCCGTCCGTAGACGCGGTCTCCGCGCTGGGTGGGTTCGAACGGGGGGCTGTCCCATTCCCCATCCTCCCCGGGGGGCTGGACGTCGTGGTGGGCATAGAGCAGGACGGTCGGGGCGTTGGGCGGACCGGCCAGTGTGCCGATCACGGCCGGGCGGCCCCCCTCACGCACGATGGAGACCTCCATCCCTTCGGCCCTCAGGAGTTCGGCCACCGCTTGGGCGCTGTCGTCGACATGGTGTTGGTCGAAGGAGTCGAGGGACACCGACGGGATCCGGGTGAGCGCTTCCAGGTCGGAGCGCACCCCAGGCATGACACGGTCCATGCGTTGGCGGAGCTCTGCCACCCGATGAGGTTGCTGCGCCTCGGCTTCGGCGGCGGTGTGACTGCCCGCCTCTGGGGTTGGGTTCATCGGCTGAGCCTAACGATGCGCTCGGACCGCTTACAGTGGACAGGTGTTGTTTCGCAAAAAAACTGAGTCCGAGCCCGTCGACGAAGACGCGGGCCCCGTGAGGGTCGGCACCTCCTCGACCCAGGGCACCGTGGGCAAGGGACGGCCCACGCCCAAGCGCAAAGACTCCGAAGCGGCCCGCAGGAGGCCCCTCGTCGCAGACAGCCGGGGCGCCAGCAAGGACGCGAAGCAGAAGCGCCGCCTCGACCGCGCGATTGCGCGGGACGGGATGCTCCGAGGAGAAGAGAAGTACCTCGCTCCGCGGGACCGTGGACCCCAGCGTCGCTATCTGCGTGACGCTGTGGACCGGCGGTGGAACATCGGGGAGGTCCTGCTTCCCACGATGCTGCTGATCCTGGCGGCGTCGCTGGTGAACGTCCCGGGGGTTCAGTTGGCCATGTTCGCCGGAGCCTACGGATTGATCCTCTTCGGGCTGCTCGACGCCGTGCTGCTCTGGCGGCGGACCAAGGTCGCGTTCGAGGACGAGTTCGGGACCGAACCTCCGAAGCGATCGGCGTCCTACGTCGTGCTGCGTTCATTCCAAATGCGGATGTCCCGCGTGCCGCGAGCTCACGTCACCCGGGGCACACCCCTTCGACGCCGTTGACGCTCGTTCGCTGCCGCTAGCGCTCGGTCACGTGTAGGTCGGCCCACCCGGAAGTTGCCTACGGACTGAGGCTCATCGGTCCGTAGACCACCTCGTCGCCCAGCAGGAGCGTCACCGAGTGGACCCCGGCCTCCGCCAGCTGAGGCCATTCCTCACCGATCCAGGCTTCCGCTTCGGCCTGACTGGGAAAGGCCACCTGAGCCAACCCGAGATCCTCGAGGGTCGACCCTGCGGAATCGGAAAAGCGCCAACGATGGTCCTGAGTCATGCGACCAGCCTAGTGCCGGACAGCGCCATCGGTCCTGACAGGACTCGAGCTCCTAGGAGGTTGAGACCTGAACGAACGGGGGTTTGACGACCGTGGCGCTGAGCTGACGGCCCCGTACGTCGATCTGCACGTCTGAACCCACTGCGATGCTCCGGTCGAGCAGGGCGAGTGCGATCCCCTGCTTCAGGCTCGGGGAGAAGGTTCCTGAGGTCACCGAGCCCACCGGGTCACGGTCCCCGTCTGTCACGTCACAGCCCGCACGCGGGATCCCGCGACCGGTGACCACCAGACCGCGGGCGAGGCGACCCTCCTTGCCGGCCCGTTGTGCCGCGAGTGCTTCCTTGCCCCAGAAGTCGGGCTTGTTCCAACCCACGGCCCAGCCCGTGCCGGCCATCACCGGGCTGATGTCGGGACCGAGCTCGTGGCCGTGCAAGGCGTATCCCATCTCGGTGCGCAACGTGTCCCGGGCGCCGAGCCCGCAGGGCAGGCCGTCCACGTCGGCCAGGGCGGATGACAGTCGCTCCCACACCATGGCGGCGTCGGCGGTTGCGGGCACGACCTCATATCCCCGTTCACCGGTGTAGCCCGTGCGGCATACCCGCACCGCGGCCCCATCCATCTCGGCGTCCACGAAGCTCATGAACGCATGCCCGGTCGGGAGCCCTGCATTCTTCAGCACTTCGTCGGAGCGAGGCCCCTGCACCGCTATCACGGCGTAGTCCTCGTGGCACCCCTGGACCACGATGCCTTGTGGCGCTGCTGCGGCGAGTGCGGCCACCACTCCTGAGGTGTTAGCCGCGTTGGGGATGAGGAAGACCTCCTCCGGCGACACCAAGTAGGCGATGAGGTCGTCGATTACCCCGCCGTCGGGGGCACAGCACATGGTGTACTGAGCCTGCCCCGGGCCGATCCGATCCACGTCGTTGGTCAGGGTCGAGTTCACGAAAGCAGCAGCGCCCGGCCCCCGGACCACAGCCTTGCCCAGGTGCGAGACGTCGAAGATGCCGGCCCGCTCCCGGACCGCCCGATGCTCGGCCACGACCCCTCCGCCGGCGTACTCGAGAGGCATCGACCAACCACCGAAGTCAGCCATCTTGGCGCCGAGCTCGACGTGGAACGGGTGCAGGGGCGAGGTCTTGGGATGCGCGTCGCTCATGGCAACGACTGTATCGGCCCTGATCTCCGGTGGCAGCCGATCGCTCGGCTAGGGTCAACGAACCCTTCATCAGCACCCCGAACCCCAGGAGGCACGGCCCATGTCGTCACTGCGCACCGAACTCTCGCTGTCTGCAGCGCACCCCAGCTCGATTCGCTGTGACGCCCTCGTGCTGGCCTCACGGTCGGTGGACGGGAAGGCGGAGCTGGTCGGTGAGCTGGACCTGCCCCGCGCTGTGGCCACCTCCGTCAACACGACGTTGGCCGCGCTAGGAGCCGGCGGGGTGCCCGGGGAGGTCATCACGCTCACGAACGTGGCGAAGGTGGCGGCCGAGCTGGTGCTCGTGGTGGGCACGGGCAAAGACGCCAAGCGGCCGGGCGTCACCGAGCCCGACGACCTCGAGCGGGTACGGCGGGCAGCCGGGGTCGCGGCCCGAGCGCTGGCGGGCAAGGAACGAGCGGCCTTCGCGATGGGCCCCTCCTCCCCGGAGCTGGTGGCAGCCACCGGTGAAGGCGCCCTCTTGGGTGCCTACGCCTTCCAGTCCTTCTTCGGGGCGGGCAAGACCTCTTCGGCAAAGGAGCCACTCGGTTCGGCCGTGCTGACCGGGATCAAGCCTCGGGCCAAGGAAGGTCGCGAGATGCTGGATCGCCTGCATACCGTGGCCACAGCGGTGTTCTACGCCCGTGATCTGGTGAACACGCCGCCCAACGCGCTCTATCCGGAGTCGTTCGCCACGTCCGTCTCACGCCGAGCCCCGAAGAACGTCAAGGTCGAGGTCTGGGATCCCGAGCGACTGGAGGCCGAGGGGTGTGGCGGGATCATCGGGGTGGGTCAGGGCTCGGCACGCGGACCACGGATGGTGACAATGACCTACAGCCCCCGGGGCGCCACGTCGTCGCTGGCCTTCGTGGGCAAGGGCATCACGTTCGACTCCGGTGGTCTCTGCCTGAAGCCGGCGACCGGGATGGTCACGATGAAATGCGACATGGGTGGGGCGGCTGCGGTGGCCTCGGCTGTGTGCGCGATCGCCGAGCTGGGGCTCCCGGTGGCGGTGACCGGCTACCTCTGCCTTGCCGAGAACATGACCGGCGATCTCGCTCAGCGTCCCGGTGACGTGGTGACCATGCGGGGCGGCAAGACCGTGGAGATCATCAACACCGATGCCGAGGGGCGTCTGGTCATGGCCGACGGCTTGGCGCTGGCTTCAGAGCAGCAACCGGACGCCATCGTGGACATTGCCACCCTGACCGGTGCCTGCATGGTGGCCCTGGGGTCCCGCACGTTCGGGGTGATGGGCAACAACGACGCCGTGATCGAGCGCGCGCTTGCCGGGGCCTCTGCCGTGGGCGAGCCGGCGTGGCCGTTGCCCCTGCCTGAGGAGCTCCGGGCGAGCATGGACTCCCCCGTCGCCGACATCAAGCACACCGGAGAACGGGCCGCCGGGGCCATGATCGCGGCCACGTTCCTGTCCGAGTTCGTCGGCTCGGACGCCTCCGGCGCGACGCTGCCGTGGGCGCACCTGGACATCGCGGGGCCCGCCTTCAATGACAACTCCGCCTTCGGCTACACCCCCAAGGGCGGCACCGGCGCAGGCGTGCGTGCTCTCGTCGAGTTCGCCCGGGGCTACGTCGCCTAGCCGCTCTTGCGGCGGAACATCTGCTGGGCTCCACTGGTCTTGGCGCCCCGGGACCCAGCGACCTTGCCGTGCTCGCTGTGGTCGGAGACGTCGGTCCCACCATGCGCATGCTTCTTGGCTAACGCCTCTCGGAACTTGCGCTTGACGTCCTCTTCGTCAGGATGTTCCGAGTTGTGGGTGTGCCCTTGCTCAGCAGCCATGGGTTCCTCCTGCGGTAGGTCGGAACGTCAGTTTGTCATCCCGGTGAAACGGCGACCAGTGATTTTGACGATGCGGGTCAACGTCCCAAGAAGGTCGGTCACTGGTCTCGCTGCCGACGCGACCACTCGCGCATCCGGCTCGGATAGCCGATCTGGTTCACGTCGTAGACCGGGATGGACAGGTCCCGGCAGATTCCGAACCCGTTGCGGGGGCTCCCCACCGCGCGCCGGGTCCACTCGCCGTCGTGTGCGATAAGGACCAGCGTCGTCGTGCTGATGTTCGTGGCCGGCTCCACATACCCCTCCACCCCTCGCCGCGTAGCGACAAACTCCTGCGCATAGGCACGCACCGCAACCAGATCCACGGCCATGTCCGGCCCATCCGTTCGCCCTCGCGCAGCGCCACCGCCGGTCTCACCGCTAGTGCTACGCCTGCGTCGCCACCACGTCATAAGCACCGAGGCTAAACCACCTCGCCTGGGCTGCCTACCAGACCACACTCAGTCTTCGGCGAGCGCGTCGTGCACTGATCTGGGCCCCGCCCCACCCGGCGAAGGTGGCAAGATGCGCGTATGCAGTCTGCGGCAGAGTCGGCGCCGACCTACGACATCGTCATCGTGGGGGGCGGTAGTGGTGGTTATGCGTGTGCACTGCGTGCCGCGCAGCTCGGGTTGAGGGTGGCGCTCGTCGAGCAGGCCGAGCTCGGCGGCACCTGCCTGCATCGCGGCTGCATCCCCACCAAAGCACTGCTCCACGCCGCTGAGGTCGCCGACTCAGCGCGTGCAGCGGGCAGGTTCGGCGTGCAAGCCACCTTCGAGTCCATCGACATGCCCGCGGTGAACAAGTACAAGGACGGCGTCGTGAAGCGTCTCTACCGAGGACTCCAAGGCTTGGTGTCCGCGGCCACGATCGACTACGTGCAGGGCACCGGGAAGATGGTCTCCCGTGACACCGTCGCCGTCGGCGACACCAGCCTGACCGGTCGGGCTATCGTGCTCGCCACCGGCTCAGCAGCCCGCCAACTACCGCAGGCGCCAGTCGGTGGCCGCATCGTCACCAGTGAAAGTGCGCTGGCGTTGGACACCGTCCCGAAGCGCGTGATCATCCTCGGGGGCGGTGTGATCGGCGTCGAGTTCGCCTCGATCTATCGCTCCTTCGGAGCCGAGGTCACCGTCGTCGAGGCGCTGGATCGACTGGTGGCCGCGGAAGACGAGGCCATCTCGGGCGCTCTGCACCGGGCCTTTCGCAAGCGAGGCATCATGATCCGGACCGGCACGGCGGTCACCAGCGCCGAAGACCTAGGCGAGACGGTGCAGATCGTCCTCGCAGACGGAGACACCCTCGAGGCAGACCTGCTCCTGGTCGCTATCGGTCGGGGCCCGGTGAGCGACGACCTCGGCCTGGACGAGATCGGCGTCGTGACCGACCGCGGCTTCGTGACGACCGATGACCAGCTGCGCACCACGGTCCCCGGCATCTACGCCGTCGGCGACCTCGTCCCAGGGCTGCAGCTGGCGCACCGCGGCTTCGCCCAAGGGATCTTCGTCGCCGAGCAGCTCGCCGGTCTCGAGCCGACCCCGATCGTGGAGCACGGCATCCCCCGGGTGACGTACAGCGACCCCGAGATCGTCTCGGTGGGTCTAACGGAACACCAGGTCCGCGAGTCCTTCGGCGCTGCAACGTGTCAGGAGCTGAGCCTGGCCGGCAACGGCAAGTCTCAGATCTTGGGCACTACCGGTTTCGTCAAGCTCGTCCGCTCGGCCTCCGACGGCCCCGTGCTCGGCGTGCATATGATCGGCGGGCGGATGAGCGAGCAAGCCGGTGAGGCACAGCTCATCGTGAATTGGGAGGCCATGCCCGAAGAGGTGGCGTCGCTGATCCATGCTCATCCGACCCAAAACGAAGCTCTGGGCGAGGCGCACTTGGCCTTGGCCGGCAAACCACTGCACTCGCACACGTGAGCGCCTGCACAAACCTGTATCGCACAACTAGACTGCCAACCCCCGGACCAGGAGACGTCGAAAATGTCTGAACGCGTAAGCATGCCAGCCTTGGGTGAGTCCGTCACCGAGGGCACCGTCACCCGTTGGCTGAAGAGCGTGGGCGACGAGGTCGAGGTTGACGAGCCGCTCCTCGAAGTCTCGACCGACAAGGTCGACACCGAGATCCCGTCACCCGTGGCCGGCGTGTTGCAGGAAATCCTGGCCGAAGAGGACGAGACCGTCGAGGTCGGAGGCGACCTGGCCGTCATCGGTGACGGGTCGGAGTCCTCGGGCTCCTCCTCCGACGACTCCGGGGAGTCGCAGGACGATGAGTCCACACCGGCCGGCGATGCAGGTGGGGACGACCAGGCGGAAGATGACGATGACGACTCTGCATCGGACGGGGACTCGGGGGAGGCCAGCAGCTCGGCGCCGCAGAAGGACTCCGGTGAAGGCGAGCGAGTGACCATGCCTGCGCTGGGTGAGTCGGTCACGGAGGGCACGGTGACGCGTTGGTTGAAGGAGGAGGGCGACGACGTCGAGGTTGACGAGCCACTCCTCGAGGTGTCCACGGACAAGGTCGACACGGAGATCCCCTCACCGGTGGCCGGCAAGCTGACCAAGATCCTGGCCGGAGAAGACGAGACCGTGGAGGTCGGCGGCGACCTGGCCATCATCGGTGGGTCGGCGGACGCCGACTCCGACAACGACACGTCGAACGGCGACTCCGAGGCCGATGACGCGGCGTCCGAGGACGTTCCCGAGGATGACGAGGACCTGGCCTCGGAGCAGAAGCTGCACGAGGAGGCGGGCGAGGAGTCGGCAACCACGGACGGCAGCGACGCCTCCGGCTCGGACCACACCGAGTCCAGCACGTCGCCGGACGCGAAGGGGGAGAAGGACCCCGAAGACACGAAGGAGCCTGAGGGCGACAAGGAATCGAAGGACGTCAGCGCCTACGTGACCCCGCTGGTGCGCAAGCTCGCGGCCAAGCACGATGTCGACCTGGACGCCATCGAAGGGACCGGCGTCGGCGGCCGGATCCGGAAGCAAGACGTCCTTGACGCCGCCAAGGCCGCCGAGTCCGAGCCGGAGCCGGAGCCGGAGCCGGAGGAGGCTCCCGCCGCCGAAACACCCCCGGCACAGGAGACCTCGGCCCCGAAGGCTTCGTCTGCGCCATCGGCATCGAAGTCGTCGGCAGCATCGGACGACGCAGCCTCAGCCAGGCGCGGCACCACCGAGAAGATGTCCCGTCTGCGCAAGGTCATCGCGACCCGCATGGTGGAGTCGCTACAGGTCAGCGCCCAGCTCACGACGGTCGTCGAGGTCGACGTCACCAAGGTGGCGCGGCTTCGTGCGCAGGCCAAGAACGACTTCCTCCAGCGGGAAGGCGTGAAGCTGTCGTTCATGCCGTTCTTCGCCTTGGCTGCGGTCGAGGCGCTGAAGCAGCACCCGACCGTGAACTCCAGCATCGACGGGGACCAGGTGGTCTTCCACGCCCAAGAAAACCTGGGCATCGCTGTGGACACCGAGAAGGGCCTGATCGTCCCGGTGATCAAGGACGCAGGAGACCTCAACGTCGCAGGGTTGGCCCGCAAGATCGCTGACCTGGCCGAGCGGACCCGTACCAACAAGATCGGTCCGGACGAGCTGGGGGGCGGCACGTTCACCTTGACCAACACGGGTAGTCGTGGAGCGCTGTTCGACACCCCGATCCTCAACCAGCCGCAGGTCGGCATCCTGGGCACGGGCTCGGTGGTCCGTCGGCCCGTGGTCGTCGTGGACGAGGACGGTGGTGAGAACATCGCGATCCGCTCGATGGTCTACCTGGCGTTGACCTATGACCACCGGATCGTGGACGGCGCCGATGCAGCTCGCTTCCTCTCCACCGTCAAGGCTCGCCTTGAAGAGGCGTCCTTCGAAGTCTGATGAGCGATCTCGACGACAGCCCCGAAGAAGCCCGCTCCCTTTCCGAGACCGAGGCCGTGTCACACCAACCACGAACCGTGGCCATTACCGGTGCCTCCGGGCTGATTGGCTCCGCGCTGTCCCGAGCCCTGCGGGATCGCGGCGACTCGGTGGTGCACCTCGTCCGTCGTGAGCCTCGCTCAGAGGGGCTGCCGGCGGGGGTGCGCGAGGCAGAGTGGAAGCCACAAGACCGTGAGCTCGACCCCGCGGTCCTCACCGGTGTCGATGCCATCGTGCATCTGGCCGGGGCCGGTATCGGAGACCACCGGTGGACGCAGGACTACAAAGAGTCCATCCGCAACTCTCGGATCGACGGCACCGAAACGGTGGCCCAGGCGGTGGCTTCCCTGGAGGCGCCGATCCGGCTGGTCTGTGGATCGGCGATCGGCTACTACGGCAACCGGGGCACAGACGTGCTCACCGAGGAGTCCCGGCTGGGCGAAGGGTTCTTGGCTGAGGACTGTCGGGACTGGGACGCGGCGACGTGGCGGGCCCGCCAGGCCCGCGCCCCCGTGGCCCTGGCGCGCACCGGGATCGTGCTGTCGGTCGACGGTGGCGCGATGGCCAAGATGATGCCGCTGGCCAAGTTCGGCCTGGCCGGGCCGTTGGGTTCGGGCAAGCAGTACTGGGCCTGGATCACGCTGCACGACCAGGTGCGGGCCTTGATGTTCCTGGTCGACCACCCGGATGTCACCGGCGCGGTTAACCTTTGTGGACCTTCGCCCGATACGCAGGCCGATGTGGTCAAAGCCCTCGGTGAGCAGCTGCGTCGACCGGCGGTGTTGCCGGCCCCGACGATCGCCCTGCGGGTGGCTCTGGGCGAGATGGCCGGCGACATCTTGGGCAGCCAACGTGCATTGCCGACCGTGCTGACCGAAGCCGGCTTTAGCTGGGACCACCCGGACTTGGATTCGGCGATGGACTGGCTGACGGCGAGCGACCGCCGTTCTGGCGACGGCTCTGCGGCCGAATAGTGAGGATGTGCTTCTCCCCCGTCGGTGTGTCTGCCGCTGGGGTTAAGACTCGACGGTGTCCCACGACCAGAGCCGCCATCCCTCGGGGCCTCTGCGTAGGGTCAACCGGACGACCTCGCTGCTTGGCTGCACCCGCTGAGTGGCTTCGCCCGCGGTCACGATAAGGAGTGGTCCGCGGTCCACCACCGCCTGCACCGTGAACTCGGTGGCCGTTGCGAAATCCTGACTCCCGGCGGGGACGAGTTCGGTGATCTCGATCTCGCGGGCTCCGAACTCGACACCACGGAACTGAGCCCCCGTGTCGACGGCAGCCCGCAGGTCAGCGGTGTCTTTGGCCAGCGCCTCAGAGTCGGCGGCATGCGCACGACGAAGTCGCTCCGTGTCTCCCGACTGCCATGCGGTGGCACGTGCCCTCAGGACGGTGCCGATGATCTCGTCCGGGGATGGCGAGACCTGCGTCTGCCATGCACGGTCCGTGGCAGGGGCTGCCTCCACGACGGCACGCCCGTCCTCGGAAGCCGGGATGACGTCACTATCGTCGCTGGTCGCCGTAGCGGTCGCCGTTTCGCCACCGCCGGCGCTCGGACCCGCGGGCGTCGGTGCATCCTGGAGGACGAAGACCCCGACCACGACCGCTACCAGAAGTATCATCGCCACCATAGCGGTCGTCCCACGAGACGGACGACGGGCTGGTGCGCGGTGACTGACGGGGCGACGAGCGGCCATCGCACGAATCCTGGTGGGAACGTCGCCGAAGGGTTCGGCATCCACCGAGATGGGCTCTGCGGATCCGGTCGCCTGGAACGCGGCGACGATCTCCGCGAGGTCCGGGCGTGTCTCGGGATCGACCGCAAGCCCGCGGTGCAGCACGTCGCGGATCGGGTCGGGCAGGTCGTCGACCAATGGGTCAGGGCCCGACCCTTCGCCGATCGGAGCAGGTGTATCGCCCGTCAGCATCTGCCATACCAGGGCCGTGAACGCATAGACGTCCGACTCGACCGAGGACTCGTACCCTTCCACCACTTCGGGCGCCATCCAGCCGGCGCGACCGGGCTGGGCCGCCGACGAGGCCCCGATGATCTGCGCGATGCCGACGTCGGACAGCAGCGGCCTACTGTCTCCCGCAAAGACGACGGCATCGCTGGTGACCCCGGCGTGCACGACCCCGGCACGGTGAAGGTGGTGCAGCGCTTCAGCGATCGGAACGACCAACGTAATGGCCTGACTCAGTGACAGCTGCCCTACGGCATACAGGTGCCTCGTCAGCGATCCTCCCAGCGCAGGGGCCGTGGCCAGCACCAGCTGATCCTGGTCGGACACCGCAAGCACATCGTGCACTCGGACGAGGTGCTCGTGGCGGATCCGCGATATCTGAGCCGCCACGACCATGCCGGACGGGGTGGAGGACGCAGGGGCCATCCCCTCGCCTTCCGGGCGCGTCGTCACGTTGAGGAAGGTCAACTGCACCTCGAGGCCGTCGATCGCACGGACGGCCAGCGCCCGAGCGAGCGCCGCGGAGCTCGTCGGCAGTCGCCGAGTCACCCGGTAGCCCGGAACCACCGACAGCTCACTGTTGTCGTCAAGTCCCTCGTGCTCATCGTCCATCCGGGCAGCATGCCCCACCGGCCACCTCTCGACCCCGAGTTATCCACAGGACCAGCGGCGTAGGGTGACGGTATGGAGATCACGCGTGTCGGTTTCGGAGCGCAGTCGGTGGACTACCTCGCCGGATGGCAGATGCAACGGAAGGTCCATGCCGCGGTGGCGGCCGGCACGGCGCCGGACACGGTCCTGCTGCTGGAACACCCGGCGACCTACACCGCGGGCAAGCGCACCGAGCCGCACGAGCGCCCCGACGACGGCACCCCCGTCATCGACGTGGACCGCGGAGGGAAGATCACCTGGCACGGGCCCGGCCAAGTCGTCGGATATCCCATCGTCCGCCTGCCCTCCCCCGTGGACGTGGTCGCGCACGTCCGGCGTCTCGAGGACATGATGATGCGGGTGTGCGCGGAGGTCGGCGTGCCTGCCGAGCGGGTCGAGGGTCGTAGCGGAGTCTGGATCCGGGCCGAAGGACCGGGTGATCGCGACCGCAAGGTCGGGGCGATCGGCATCCGCGTCAGCAAGGACGTGACCATGCATGGGTTCGCGCTGAACTGCGACTGCGACCTCACCTGGGCCGACCCCATCATCCCGTGCGGCATCCCCGACGCCGGAGTGACGTCGCTATCGAGGGAGCTGGGTCGCTCCGTGACAGTCGCGCAGGTCCTCCCGATCATCGAGCGCCATCTGCTCGCAGCGTTCGCCCCGGCGGCCGCATCCGCCTAGGAGTACAGGGCATACCCTGGGGGTGCTGGGTGTTGCCACCAGCACACCCACCCATGAAATCGAACTGTGTTGTTGGAGGCGCTACGTGACCGTTGCACCCGAAGGACGCCGGATGTTGCGTGTTGAGGCGCGCAACAGCCAGACCCCGATCGAGCGCAAGCCCTCATGGATCCGCACGACCGCCAAGATGGGCCCGGAGTACACCGCGCTCAACTCGCTCGTCAAGGGCGAGGGTCTGCATACGGTGTGCCAGGAAGCAGGTTGTCCCAACATCTTCGAGTGCTGGGAAGACCGTGAAGCCACCTTCTTGATCGGGGGCGAGCAGTGCACACGTCGATGTGACTTCTGTCAGATCGACACGGGCAAGCCTGCTGACTTCGACGCGGACGAGCCTCGTCGTGTTGCGGAGTCCGTTGCTCAGATGCAACTGCGCTACGCGACGGTCACCGGAGTGGCGCGCGACGACCTCGCCGACGGCGGGGCCTGGTTGTATGCCGAGACGATCCGGCAGATCCACCAGCTCAACCACGGCACGGGCGTGGAGATCCTCATCCCCGACTTCAACGGGATCCCCGAGCTGGTCGGTCAGGTCATCGACGCGCAGCCCGAGGTGTTCGCCCACAACGTCGAGACGGTGCCGCGCATCTTCAAACGCATCCGACCCGCCTTCGAGTACGACCGGTCGCTGTCGGTCATCACGATGGGCCGCAACGCGGGTCTGGTCACCAAGTCCAACCTGATCCTCGGGATGGGCGAGGAGGACCACGAGATCGAGCAGGCTCTGCACGACCTGCATGAAGCTGGCACCGACCTGTTGACCATCACCCAGTACCTGCGTCCTTCGCCGCGGCACCACCCCGTCGAGCGGTGGGCCAAGCCGGAGGAGTTCGTGCACTGGAGCGAGCTGGCCAAGGACATCGGCTACAAGGGCGTCATGTCCGGACCGCTGGTGCGCAGCTCCTACCGCGCTGGACGACTGTGGGCCCAGGCGATGCGGCACACCGGGCGTGACATCCCCGAGCACCTCCAGCACCTCGCCGACAAAGCCGACTCCCCCGCGCGTCAAGAAGCAGCGTCATTGGTGGCTCGCGCGGCGACCCCCGTATCCTGACCCGCATGGCAGCAGACTCGAAGACGGTGACCCCGGGAGACGGCAAGCGACGACGCTTCGGCCGCCGACGTAAGTCCGACCCCAACAAGGTCGGTCGCCTCAAGCAGATGCGCCAAGTCTTCACGATGACGCGAAAGCACGACCCGTCCTCCGTATGGCTGATGGCCTTGGCCTTCCTCGTTGTGCTCCTGGTGGCCCTCCTGCTGGGGTGGGCCTTCGACCAGGTGATCTACTTCGGGATCCTCGGCATCCCCACGGCTTTCCTGGCCGCCCTGATCGTGCTCTCACGGCGCGCCGAGAAGGCTGCCTTCTCCCAAATCGAAGGCCAGCCCGGTGCTAGTGGCGCGGTGCTGGGATCCTTGCGCCGGGGATGGTTCTACGACAAGGAGCCGATCGCTGCCGAAGCCGGGGGCAAGATGCGTGGGATGCGCGACCTGAACAACGCCGCAATGGTGTTCCGTGCGGTCGGTCGACCTGGGGTCGTCCTGATCAGCGAAGGCCCCAAGGGCCCAGCCGGACGACTTGCCCTGGCCGAGAAGCGCCGCGCCACCCGAGCCACGGGCGACGCCGTCCCGGTGCATGTGCTCAGGGTGGGTCAGGACGAGGGTGACATCCGCCTCTCCAAGCTGGTCCGCTCGATGAACAAGCTGGACAAGAAGATCAGCAAGGAAGAGGCCATCGCGGTGCAGCGCCGACTGAAGGCGATGGGCAGCAGCAAACCGCCCGTCCCGGCTGGCGTAGACCCTCGCAAGGCGCGCGTCGATCGTAAGTCCATGCGGGGCCGCTAGAGCGCGCTCAGCGGCTCTGGGGACGGCGAAGGATCACGGTCCCGGCCACGCGGTCGTGGTAGCCACGACCGTCACGGTCCGAGAACATCGCTGGCAGGGCCAGACACAGCAGGACGGTGCGCACCACAGCGGCACGAGGCCCGGGCACGTGCGCCAACCACACCGAAGGCGCCGTGAGATCGTCGGGCGCGAGGCGCAGCACGGCCAACCCCATCACGCGGTGGCCAACGGTGTATCCCAAGAAACTCACCATGAGGACGTTCTCGAGAGCGAAGATGCCCAGCGGGGCGAAGGAGGCGGCGCCTCCGGATCCGAGCTCTCCTCCGAAGAGCAGCCAGACCGCGAGCTGGCAGATCCCCCAGTCGATAACGATCGCCACGAAACGGCGCCCCAGTGGGGCCATCGACCCCGGGCCGACCTCTGGGAGCCCAAGTCCGGATCCGGGGTACGCGTTCGGCTCACTCACGATCGGAGACTACCCCGGCGAAACACGCAGGAAACGTCTGGGTGATGGAAGTGAAACCCTCAGTGCATAGTCTTAACGTGCTTCGGGTCAGCCGCGTCTGGGCTGACCTGCCCGCCACTTCCAGGAGGATCGATGTTCAGCAATGCTGAAGAGGCAATCGCCTACATCAAGGACGAAAACGTCAAGTTCGTCGACGTGCGGTTCTGCGACTTGCCCGGGGTGATGCAGCACTTCAACGTGCCGGCCGAGACCTTCGACGAGGACGCCTTCACGACCGGCCAGATGTTCGACGGGTCGTCCATCCGCGGCTTCCAGGCCATCCACGAGTCCGACATGAAGCTCATCCCGGACCCCACGACGGCCTTCGTCGATCCCTACCGGGTGAACAAGACCCTCGTCATGAACTTCTCCATCGTGGACCCGTTCACCGACGAGCCCTACGCTCGTGACCCTCGCCAGATCGCCCTGAAGGCGGAGGAGTACCTGCGCTCGACCGGCATCGCCGACACCGCGTTCTTCGGCGCCGAGGCGGAGTTCTACATCTTCGACGACGTGCGTTTCGAGACGAAGCAGAACGCCAGCTACTACTACATCGACTCGGTCGAGGCGGCTTGGAACACCGGGCGCGCGGAAGAGGGCGGCAACCGCGGCTACAAAACGCGGTACAAGGGTGGATACTTCCCCGTGCCCCCGGTCGACCACTTCGCCGACATCCGGGACGAGATCACGCTCAAGCTGGCGGACGTCGGTCTGTCGGTGGAACGGGCCCACCACGAGGTCGGGACCGCCGGACAGCAGGAGATCAACTACCGCTTCAACACGCTGCTGCAGGCTGGCGACGACATGATGAAGTTCAAGTACGTCGTCAAGAACAGCGCCTGGGCGGTCGGTAAGACCGCGACCTTCATGCCCAAGCCGGTCTTCGGAGACAACGGCTCGGGTATGCACACCCACCAGTCGTTGTGGAAGGACGGCGAGCCGCTGTTCTACGACGAGTCCGGCTACGGCGGACTCTCCGACATTGCGCGGTGGTACATCGGCGGTCTCTTGAAGCACGCTCCGTCGTTGCTGGCCTTCACCAACCCGACCATGAACTCCTACCACCGGTTGGTGCCGGGCTACGAGGCTCCGGTCAACCTGGTCTACTCCGCGCGTAACCGCTCAGCCTGCGTCCGGATCCCGATCACCGGTGACTCCCCCAAGGCCAAGCGAGTCGAGTTCCGCGTGCCCGATCCCTCGTCCAACCCTTACCTGTGTTTCGCGGCACAGATGATGGCGGGCCTGGACGGCATCAAGAACCGGATCGAGCCGCCGGACCCCGTCGATAAGGACCTCTACGAGCTCCCTCCGGCCGAGCTCGAGAGCATTGACCAGGTGCCGTCCTCG
>JBARVW010000006.1:0-108721 GCA_049646465.1 Ornithinimicrobium sp. | reverse complement strand
CCAAATCCTTCAAGCTCATGCCACGGACGACACGTAGCTCCCGCAGCGCAAGGCCCTCGGGGCTCTCGACCGCGAGCAACTCGACCGGTTCGACGCCCAACACCTCAGCGACCCGGCGCAGCATGCGAGGCCGAGGTATGGCCACACCCCGTTCCCAGGCAGAGATAGCAGCGGCCCCCTGAACCCCAACCTTCACCGAGAGCGCATGCTGAGACCAGCCCATCCTCCGCCGCAGGTCCCGTAGATGATGAGCGTCCAGCGGCACACGCGCGTATGAGCCGGTGGCATCCACTCCTGCACAGTCCACGAGACGCAATATATGGGTTGTCGGCGCCTCGACCAGGGAAGCGGCCGACCGGGGCCAGCCAACCGATCCGTGAGTCTGCCAGAGGTGTGAGACCCCCGGTCTCACACCTCCGCTTATGGAGGCATGAGCAAGCGCACCCCACGCATCGACACGAGCACCAGGCGGCGGTTCGAGTCCCTCTCCGAGGCAGCCGAACGGACGGGACTGAGCACCTACACACTGCGCCGCAGGATCGCGGACGGCCGGTTGCCCGCGTACCGCAGCGGGTCACGCATCATTCGGGTAGACCCTGACGACGTCGACAATCTTCTGACGCGCATTCCGGCTGTCGTACGGCACAGCTAGAGCGCAATCTCCCTGCTCAACCGCTCGGTCAGAGACCTGTCGCGCTCCGCAGTCGCGTGCTGGTACCGCAGCGCCACCGTGACGTCGGTGTGACCACCCCTGTGCAGCAGCTCGGCCAGTGTCGCCCCCTGGACGGCGTACGCGCTCAGCCCGGTGTGTCGCAGGTTGTGGAAGTGGAACCCGGGGCGGCCGGCCTGATCGCGGGCTTCTCGCCAGTGCCTGTCCAGGGCGGACTGGCTGACCCGGGTCCCTCTCGGGCCGCATACGACGGGTGCAGTCGGTTCGGAACCGGTGACCGTGTCTACGTGCATGACCAGCGCGGGAAGCAGCGCGGCGGGTATGGCGATGCTCCTTACGCTGCCCGCCTTGGGCGGGGTCAGCGACTTCGCCTGACTGTTCCACTGGCGCCTGACATGCAGCGTCGCCCGGCCGGCGTCGTCGAGGTGCTCCAGGTCCCGCCGCTGCAGGCCGAGCACCTCTCCCATACGCAGGGCGCACCACGCGGCCAGCGGTACCGCGATGTGCAGGTGCTCGGGCATAGCCTCGGCGAACGCTTTGACCTCCTCGGCGGTCGCTACGTCGCCCTGCTCATCCTCTGGGCGGACCCGGCGAGGCTTCCGTGCCTCCGGGAACGTGAACGTCTTGAGTCCGCCGGCGCGGGACTTCACGGCCGCATTGATGCATGAGCGGAGGACGATCGACGCGTTGGGTGCTACCCCGTTCGTCCGTGCACCCGCGTGCCGCTTGCTGGGCAGGCGGGCGAGGGCGGCCAGGTGGTCGGCAACCAGCTCCGTGGTCAGATCCACGAGACGAACGTCTCCAAGCTGGGGTACGACGTGGTTTTTGAGAACCGACCGGTAGGCGACGATCGTCCCCTTGGACCTGTCGGGGTTTGTCTCCAGGGCGGCCAGCCACTCCTCGGACCACTCCCGCAGCGTCATGCTCTCGGCCACAGCCGTTTCAGTCTCCGCCTTGCGCGCGGCCCGACGTTGCGCGGGCGGCACGAAGAGCCCGCGGGCGGCGTCTGCCTTGGCGATGTTCAGCGCCGCCTTAGCATCGATGATGGTGTCATAGACCCCGAGGGAGTGGGTCTTCCCGTCGTGGTCCATCCGAACCCGGTATCGGCCACGGAAAGACACGATCCCTCGCGGGAGCCGAGTTCTGGGTTCGTGCTTACTCAAGTCTGAAGCCTCCGAGGCCATCCACAGTGTGTCAGCTGTGTGTCAGTTCTGATGCTGACACGAGCCTACGTGTGCACAGACGTACTCAGCAAGAAAGGCCCCGGATTCCGCCTCGCTGAGGGGGAATACGGGGCCTGACCTGCAACAACGTGAGGTTGTCGTTCCTATCTGGGGTGAGTGACGGGACTTGAACCCGCGACATCCGCGACCACAACGCGGCGCTCTACCTGCTGAGCTACACCCACCATGCTGTGCCGTCGGCGGTCGAGACCGCGCCAGGCAACGCCGACCATCGTACCCGCTGGGCACCCATGCTCTGAACGCTCGAGAAGTCCGCTTGCGGCGCCTCCCCGAGGAGCCGTCCGGACTCAGGAGTCGCTGGAGCGGTTGCGATCGGCAGACGCCTCGATCCGGACGCGGCGGGCTGCCTCGATCTTCTGTCGCTCGGCTTCTTCCTTCTTCTTGACCCCGCTGTCGTCGCGGTAGGGCAGCTGGATCTGGTCCTCGGCCGCGATGCCCAGATTCAGCTGACGCGCCCGCTGCAGCTCCGAGTCCAGCTCAGCCCCGATGACGAGGAAGATGTTCGTCAGCCAGAGCCAGATCAGCAGGACGATAATGCCGGCGATCGCACCGTAGGTGGCGTTGTAACTGCCGAAGTTGGACACGTAGAAGAAGAACCCCACCGTGCCGATCCCCCAGCCGACGATGGCCACCGCCGCGCCCCCGCTGAGCCATCGAAACTTCTGCTGGCGGACGTTGGGGGTGCCCCAGTAGAGCAGGGCCACGACGAAGATGACGATGAGGAGCATCACGGGCCACTTGGCGTAGTTCCACGCCGTCACGAACGTGTCGCCGAGGCCCACCACCGAGCCGACGGCATTCACGATGTTGCCGGTGAAGACCAAGGAGAGCGCCACCGCCACCACCAGCAGCAGGCATACCAGCGTGATGAGGATGAGCCAGGGTCGCAGCCTCCAGATCGGGCGGCCCTCCTCCACCCCATACACCGTGTTCATCATCCGGGAGAAGGCGTTCACGTAGTTGGACGCCGCAAACAGGGCCGTCGCCAACCCGATAGCCAGGGCGATGCTGGCTCCACCCCCACTCTGCAGGTTGTCCACGAAGGTCTCGACCGGCTCGACGGAGTCCGCAGAGACCCCGAGCTCCTTGATGACGTCGAGGAGGGCCTGCGTGGTGCTCGGACCTTGGCCGAACACCCCGAGCAGGGACGTCAACGCCAAGATCGCGGGGAAGAGTGACAGCACGGCGTAGTAGGTCAGCGCCGCAGCTAGATCGGTCCCCTTGTCCTGAAGGAACTCGGTGAGCGTGCGCTTCAAGGTCGCCAACAGATCGATCTTGGCCGGCTCCTCCGAGATGTCGACGTCAGAGGGCTTGGTTTGAGTGCTCACAACGAGCAAGTGTGCCTCATGGCACCATCCGCTACCGGGCAGCAGGCCGCGGCCGGCGACGGAGAAGTCCCCGCCGCGATCACGACCGCGACGGGGACTGGGTGTCAGTGCGCCAACAGGGACTCGAACCCCGAACCCGCTGATTAAGAGTCAGCTGCTCTGCCAATTGAGCTATTGGCGCATCAGCGTGGAACTTTATCACCGTAGGCCCCCGCCTCTAAATCCCACGCGCATGCGACAGGATGTGGCGCATGCGCGCACTGGTCAAGACCCACGCCGGCCCCGGGCTGGAGCTCATCGACGTTCCCGAGCCCTCCCCCGGCCCCAATGAGGTCAAGATCCGGGTCCTGCGGGCGGGGCTCTGCGGCACGGACCTGCACATCGAGGCGTGGGACAGCTGGGCTGCCTCGATGCTGGAGCCTCCGCTGATCGTCGGCCACGAGTTCTACGGCGAGATCGTCGAGGTCGGCGAGGGGGTGCCGCGGGGCAACGGCACATACGACCTGCGCGCCGGACTGCGCGTCTCGGTCGAGGGCCACGTGATCTGCGGAGTATGCCGAAACTGTCGGTCGGGCCGACCCCATGTCTGCGTCAACACCTCCAGCCTGGGGGTGAACCGGGACGGAGCCTTCGCCGACTTCGTGTGCGTGCCGCATACCAACGTGTGGGTGCAGCCGGAGGGCATCGACCCGGACCTGGGAGCGATCTTCGACCCTCTCGGCAACGCCGTCCACACCGCCCTGACCTTTTCCATCGCCGGTGACGACGTCATGATCACGGGGTGCGGCCCCATCGGAGTGATGGCGGTGGCTATCGCCCGCCACGTCGGGGCCCGTTACATCGTGGCGACGGACGTCAGCGAGTACCGGCTCGAGATGGCCCGGAAGGTCGGTGCCGATCGCGCCGTCAACGTGGGGGTCGAACGGGTCAAGCCCCACCAGGCCGAGCTCGGCATGATGTTGGGCTTCGACGTGGGAATGGAGATGTCGGGTAACCCGGCCGCGATGAAAGAGCTGATCGAGAACTGCCAGCACGGCGCCGGGATCGCGCTGCTGGGACTGCCCGCCGCACCGTTCGAGATCGACTGGGGCCCGGTGATCACCCGCATGCTCACCATCAAGGGAATCTACGGCCGTGAGATGTACGACACCTGGTACCGGATGATGTTCATGCTGCAGACCTCACAGGAGCTGCGCGAACGCATCCGTTCGGTGATCACGCACCGTTTCCGCGCCGACCACTGGCCGGACGCCTTCGCCGCAGCCCGCACCGGTGAATGCGGCAAGATCGTCATGGACTGGAGTTGACCGCCACCGTCGCACCACGAGGAGCACACGATGTACGCATTCAAGGACGATCTCGCCGCCGAGCTGGCCGGCATCCGCGAGGCCGGTCTCTACAAGAGCGAGCGCCAGCTGACGACGCCCCAGTCGGCACACGTGCAGACCACGTCCGGGGAGGCCCTCAACTTCTGCGCCAACAACTACCTGGGCCTGGCCAACCACCCGGACGTCGTCGACGCCGCCCGCGACGCCCTGGACGAGTGGGGTTTCGGCATGGCGTCGGTGCGGTTCATCTGCGGCACCCAGACCCAGCACCGTGATCTCGAAATGGCCCTCGCCGACTTCTCCGGCACGCAGGACTCGATCCTCTTCGCGTCCTGCTTCGACGCCAACGGCGGAGTGTTCGAGGTGCTTTTCGGGGCCGAGGACGCGATCATCTCCGACGCGCTCAACCACGCGTCGATCATCGACGGCATCCGGCTGTCCAAGGCCAAGCGGTTCCGCTATGCCAACCGCGATATGGACGATCTGCGTCTCCAGCTCGAGGCGGCCCGTGACGCAGGGGCGCGGCGCACGATCATCGTCACCGACGGGGTCTTCTCGATGGATGGGTACTACGCACCCCTGGAGGACATCTGCGACCTGGCCGACGAGTTCGGCGCCATGGTCTTCGTCGACGACTGTCACGCCACAGGCTTCGTCGGCGAGCACGGCCGCGGGACGGCCGAGCACTGCGGTGTCCTGGGACGGGTCGACATCATCACCGGCACGTTGGGCAAGGCCCTAGGTGGCGCCAGCGGAGGGTATGTGGCCACCCACCCCGAGATCGTGGAGCTGCTCAAGCAGCGGGCCCGGCCGTACCTGTTCTCCAACGCCGTCGCACCCTCCGTCGTCGCCGGCTCGTTGCGGGCGGTCGAGATCGCTCGCGACGCCTCGGCCCCCCGAGAGCAGCTCAAGGCCAACACCGCACTCTTCCGTTCGCTGATGGCGCAGGAGGGTTTCGAGATGCTGGACGGGTCTCACCCGATCACGCCGGTGATGTTTCCCGGTCAGGACGGTGCCCGACTGGCGGCGCAGATCGCCGACGCGATGCTGGCCCGAGGTGTCTACGTGATCGCCTTTAGCTTCCCCGTGGTGCCGAAGGGAAAGGCGCGCATCCGCGTGCAGCTCTCCGCGGCCCACAGCGAGGACGACGTCCGGGCTTGTGTGGCGGCATTCGTTGCTGCTCGGTCCGAGGTCGCCTGACCCCGCTGACCGTTGTGCGCGCCGGTGCACGTGGCCCCGGTCCGAAGGGCGCGCACAACGGTCAGCGGGTCGGGCTCAGAGCCAGCCGGACTTCCGGAAGGCGCGATACAGCGCCAGACAGATCAGCCCCATGACCACCAGCGAGACGTAGAACCCGCCCGGAACCTCGAGCACGTTCATGTGCGTGAAGTTCATCCCGAAGATACCGGCCAGCAGGGTCGGCACTGCGGCGATGGCGACCCAGGCGCTGATCTTGCGCATATCGTCGTTCTGCTGCACCCCGACCTGAGCCAGGTGAGCGTTCAAGATGTCGGTCAGCAGCCCGTCGTAGGTGTCGATGTGCTCCACCACGTGCTCCAGATGGTCCGCAACGTCCCGCAACTGCAGGCGGAGCTCCTCGGAGGAGACCGAGCGCGCGCCCTCGTAGAGCCCCGATAACGGGGCCACCAGGGGCTGAGCCGCCCGGCGGAACTCCAGCACCTCGCGTTTGAGCAGGTAGATGGTCTCGGAGCGGGCCGGCTCATCCGTGCCGAAGACCTTGGCCTCGATCTCATCGAGGTCTTGCTGGACCTCGTCGTCGATCGCCCGGTAGGTGTCCACGATGCCGTCGAGCACCGCATGGAAGACCGCCATCGGACCGTTCTCGACCATCAGCTCCGGGTGCTGCTCCAAACGCTGGCGGATGCCGACCAACGGTGCCGCTTCGCCACTACGCACCGTCACCACGAACCGGTCGCCGACGAACATCATGACCTCACCGGTCTCGATGTCGGAGGTCTCCTCCACGTAGCGCAGAGTGCGGAGCACCGCGAAGTGGGTCTGGTCGTAGGCCTCGATCTTGACCCGTTGCTTGCCGTTGATAGCGTCGGCCACCGCCAACGGATGCAGATCGAGGTCTTCGTTGACCTGCTCGAACTCCTGCGCCGTCGGGTCCTTCAGGCCGATCCACAAGAACCCGTCGCCGTGGGTCCGCAACTCGTGAAGATCTCCGCTGAGATCGCGGCACGCGGTTCGTCGACCGTCTCGGTAGATCGCCTGGTCAATGATCACGCACTCACCACCGGGGTGCGCAGTCCTGGTGCCGCTCGGCGTCAGCGCTTGTGCAGGACACGACGAGCTGCGCCGAGGACCAGGGCCACTCCGGACAGTCCCCCGAGAGTTCCGGCCAGGCGATCCAGACGCGGCTCCCCGTCGGCCGTGAAGGCCAACTCGTTGCCCTTGGCCTTCAGCTTCTCCAGCTGACGGCGCTTCAACTCCGCCGGGCTGGCGCGGAAGGTGAGCTGGTCCACGGTGCGGGCAAGGCGATCACGGGTCGCGGCCAGGTCAGCCTCGATGTCCTTTTCGGAGCGGGGCTTTTGCTTCTCGGCCATGTGTCGTCCTTCTCGTGAAGATGTGATGAGGTCTAACGCACGCAGGCGCTTCGCCTGAGACGATAACGCAGAACACACCATCAAGAATGACGGAGGGCACCATGACAGCACTCGAACTCGGCGCCGCGGCACCCGACTGGTCTTTGCGTGACTCGACCGGGAAGACCGTGAGCCTGAGCGACTTTGTCGGCCGCAAGCTGATCATGTACTTCTACCCGGCGGCGATGACTCCGGGGTGCACGACTCAGGCCTGCGACTTCCGAGACCGTCTGGACACGTTCACCAGCCACGGGTATGCCGTCGTCGGTGTTTCCCCCGACACTCCGCAGAAGCTGACCAAGTTCGCCGATCAGGAGTCTCTGTCCTACCCGCTGCTCTCCGACCCG
Organism: Ornithinimicrobium sp.; assembly: GCA_049646465.1. Taxonomy (GTDB): domain Bacteria; phylum Actinomycetota; class Actinomycetes; order Actinomycetales; family Dermatophilaceae; genus Ornithinicoccus. The sequence continues at coordinate 101,195 of JBARVW010000006.1, read as the reverse complement.
GACAAGACCGTGCTGGCTGCCTACGGCGCGTACGGCGAGAAGAAGCTCTACGGCAAGACGATCACCGGGGTGATCCGCTCCACCGTGGTCATCGACGAGGAGGGACGCGTGGTCCTGGCCAAGCACAACGTGAAGGCCACCGGCCACGTCGCCATGTTGTCCAAGGCCCTGGGCATCACGTCGTCCTGACCTGTTTCAACGGGTCGCGGTTGCCGCGGAAGCGGCGGACGCTGTAGGCCAGCAACCCGAGCGCGATCAGCCCGGAGACGATGATGCTGACCCCGGCCAAAGTCCCCCCGAAAAGCCACCAGCGCTCATCCAGGGGCCAGAAGTCGGGGGGTGGAGGCGACATGATGTATGTCACCCCGACGGAGACGACCGTCATCGCCCCAAGGGCGCTCAGCACGATCCGCGGCCAGGTCTTCACACCTTCTCGGGCGGCGCGGTAGGCCTGCACCTTCATCGGGTGCAGCTGGCGCTCGGCCCAGGCATTGTTCTGCGCCAGCACGATCAGCCCCGTGACCACAATCAGGGTGCCGGGACCAGGCAGCGGCATCAGGATGACACCGACGACCAGCAGCGTCCATCCGATGATGTCGTAACCGACACGTCGGAGCCACTGTCTGAGACGGTTCACCTCTCCAGCATGCCAAGAAAAACTGCGAGAACCATCATCCTTACGGATACTCGAGGCGAATTCTGTGCGACCTTGGGAGGACATATCATCGTCGGCACGCGCTCGTGGTGGAATTGGCAGACACGCAGGATTTAGGTTCCTGTGCCTTCGGGTGTGCGGGTTCGAGTCCCGCCGAGCGCACGTGGCGACGCGATCCCCGCAGGACTATCCCTGGCCGGCTCCGTTGAGCGACGGTCTCCTCAGCAGTGCTGGCTTCGCGCCGGATGTGCCCTGGTCGACCCGGGTCAGCGCGGGCGATCCGAGTCGGACCGCCGTCCTCGCCGTCGGGTCCAACGCCGCGGTGGAAGTCCTGACGGACAAGCTCATGACGGTGCTGCTCCAGGCCCCCCACGACCCGGTGGCCGTGGAGGTCTGCACGGTGGTCGGAGTGGCGGTGGGCCACTCGGCGCACGTCAGCCGGGATGGCTTCGTGGCAGCCTCGCCCTACCTCACCGGTGGTGAGCGTCCCGGCTCTGCCCTCACCGGCCCCGCGACGGCATTCTCGGTGGGCTGGTTCACGGCCGAGCAGCTGGCGGCGCTGGACGCGACGGAACCCAACTACGACCGCGTGATGCTGCCGGAGCAGGTGACGGTGACGGCGCGCTCGGGTTCCCGCCTGCCGGAGGTGATGGTGTATCGCTCGTGGCACGGCGTCCTCGGCGAAGGGGACCGCCCGCTCCCGCTCTGCAGTCAGGAGCAGGTCCATCGGTGGCTGGCCACGCGGCTGCCCCACCTGTCCGGACGGTCGAGCACGACCGCCTATGCCGATCCGCGCGCCCGTGAACGGGTTCGGGTCGAGCTCATCCGCCGCGGTCTGGTCCTGCCCAGCGGGCTCAGCTGACGACGTGCAGACCCTGAGTGGCCGCTCCAGGTCGCAGCACCTGCCAGTCGCGGCCCCACGAGCGCACCTCCTCGACGGACTCCTGGGCCAGATCTGAACGGGCCAGGATGAGCACGCTCGGCCCGGCCCCGGAGACGACGGCAGCCAAGCCCCGGTCGCGCAGAGTGTCCACGGCCGCCATCGTGGCCGGGTAGGCCGAGCGTCGCGGCTCCTGGTGAAGCCAGTCGCTGGTGCCATCGAGCAGCAGGCTGGGGTCGGCCGTCAGCGCCTGCACCAGCAGAGCCGAACGGCCCGCCTGGCGGACTGCGTCGGCCAGCGGCACCATCGGGGCCAACACGGCTCGCGCGGTCGCGGTGGCCAAGCGATCTCCCTTGGGCACCAGCACGATCGGCTCGATGCCGGGGTGCAGCGTCATCGCTGCGGTGCGGACCACCTCCGCAGACGGCATCCACGACACGGTGAGTCCGCCGTAGACGCTGGCCGAGGAGTTGTCCGGGTGCCCCTCCCACAGCCCGGCGCGGGTGTTGATCACGGCGAGGTCGGCGTCGGTGAAGTCGGTCCGCTCGCGGGTCGATGCGTTGGACAAACCGAAGCCCAACCCGAGCCCACCGACGATCGCGCTGGCTGAGGAGCCGAGCCCGGCCGACATCGGGATCAGGTTGGCGCAGTCGATCTGAAGGCCGCGACCGACGGCGGCGAGGTCATTCAGCCAGGGGCCGCCACACACGCGGGCACCCTCCCGGGCCGCGCGGACCACGAGGTGCTGCTCGTCCCTCGGCAGCTCGTTCGCTCCCTCTCCGAGCAGGTTCACCACCAGGCCAGGTCGGTCGGTGACCGAGATCGTGTAGTCGTCGAACAGCCCCAGCCCGAGTCCTACCGAGTCGAACCCTGGGCCGAGGTTCGCCGAGCTCGCCGGCACCGCGATCCGAGCGCCGACCCCGACCGGCGGCATGTTCACTCCTGCATGCCCAGCGCCTTGGCCGCGCTGTAGGCATCGACCGAGATCCTGGTCGGCTCGATGTCACCGCCATCGGCGCCCTTGAGGGCCCACTGCGGGTCCTTGAGACCGTGACCGGTCACGGTGCAGACGATCCTCGCCCCCTGCGGCACCCGTCCGGCCTTCGACTGCTTGAGCAGGCCTGCGACCGAAGCCGCGGAGGCGGGCTCGACGAAGATGCCCTCCCGTGCCGACAACAGCCGATGAGCATTCAGGATCTCGTGGTCGGTCACTGCGTCGATCACTCCTCCGGACGTGTCCCGCGCCTCGAGGGCCTGCTGCCACGATGCCGGGTTGCCGATACGGATGGCCGTGGCCAGCGTCTCCGGGTGGTCGACCGGGTGGCCCTGCACGATCGGGGACGCGCCCTCGGCTTGGAACCCCCACATCTGCGGACGGTGGGTGGCCGGCCCGGGCTGGTCACTGTCGTGGCTGTACTCGCAGTACCCCTTCCAGTACGCCGTGATGTTCCCGGCGTTGCCCACCGGCAGACAGTGGATATCCGGGGCGTCGCCCAGCTCGTCCACCACTTCGAAGGCGGCCGTCTTCTGGCCCTCGATGCGCGCCGGATTGACGGAGTTGACCAGCTCGATCGGATAGCTGTCTGCCAGTTTGCGGGCCACGGTCAGGCAGTCGTCGAAGTTGCCGTCGACCTGCAACAGGGTCGCGCCGTGCGCGATGGCCTGCGACAGCTTGCCCATCGCGATCTTGCCGTCGGGCACCAGGACGCCGCAGGTCATCCCCGCCTTGGTCGCGTAGGCTGCGGCCGACGCGCTGGTGTTGCCCGTCGAGGCGCAGATGACGGCCTTGGCGCCTAGAGCAGCGGCCGCCGAGATCGCCGCGGTCATCCCCCGGTCCTTGAACGAGGCAGTGGGGTTGAGTCCCTCGTACTTCACGTGGACCTCGGCGCCGACGAGCTCGGACAGGTGCTCGGCCAGGATCAGTGGGGTCCCGCCTTCGCGCAAAGTCACCACCGTGCTGGTGATGGAGTCGGGGAGGCGGTCGGCATACTCGCGGATGACGCCGCGCCATTGGTGAGCCATGGATTCCTTCTCCGTCGGGATGCCGGTCAACCGGCCGTGGGGAGTGTCTGCACGAGGTCGTCGGCCAAAGCTCGAAAGGCTCGTCCGCGGTGGCTGATCGCGTGCTTCTGCGCCGCGGTGTACTGCGCCAAGGTGCGTCCATCGGGGAGCATCAAGAGGGGATCGTATCCGAAGCCGCCCTCGCCGATAGCCCTGCGCGTCAGCACCCCGCGCACGGCGCCCTCCCGCACGATCTCGGTGCCGTCGGGCAGGACGAGGGCCGCGGCGCAGACGAAGCCGGCGCCACGGTGCTCGTCCGGGATGTCCGCCAGCTGGGCCAGCAGCAGGTCGTTGTTGGCCCGGTCCTTCTCCTGCGCGTCGGCCGCCCCTGACCAGCGGGCACTGAAGACCCCCGGGCTGCCTCCCAGCACGTCCACCGCCAACCCGGAGTCGTCGGCCAGGGCCGGACAACCCGACGCGCGCACCGCAGCTCGGGCCTTGAGTAGCGCGTTGGCGGCGAAGGTCACCCCCGACTCGACAACCTCCCCGGCCTGGGGGAAGTCGGCAACACCGACCAGGTCCATCTGCAGGTGGGCCAACGTGTCGGCCAAGATGTCACGGAGCTCGCCCACCTTGTGCTCGTTGCGCGTGGCCAGCACCAACTGCGGCCGCGGGCCGGTCACAGCCCGGGCAGCAGCGCCGCTTGCTGAGCGGCGGCGAGGTCTGCGCAACCGCCGACGGCGAGGTCGAGGAGGGAGTTCAGCAGGTCCCGGTCGAAGGGGGCACCTTCGGCTGTGCCCTGCACTTCGATGAACGTGCCCTCACCGGTCAGCACGACGTTCATGTCGGTGTCGGCCTTCGAGTCCTCGGGGTAGTCCAGGTCCAGCACCGGCCGACCGTCGACCACCCCCACGCTGACCGCGGCGACAGAGCCGGTGATCGGAGCTGCTTTCTGGCTGATGAAACCCAGTCCGCGGGCGGCCTCGACCGCATCGACCATGGCCACGTAGGCACCGGTGATGGCGGCGGTGCGGGTGCCCCCGTCAGCCTGGAGCACGTCACAGTCCAACTGGATCGTGTTCTCACCCAGGGCCGACAGGTCGACCACCGAGCGCAGGCTGCGGCCGATGAGCCGGGAGATCTCGTGGGTCCGTCCCCCGATGCGTCCTTTGACCGACTCCCGGTCGCTGCGGGTGTGGGTGGCCCGGGGCAACATCGCATACTCAGCGGTCGTCCACCCCTGGCCGCTGCCCTTGCGCCACCGCGGCACGCCGTTGGTCAGCGATGCAGCGCAGAGCACTCTGGTCTTGCCGAACTCGACGAGGACACTGCCTTCGGCATGGTCGAGCCAGTTGCGGGTGATCCGCACCTCGCGCAGCTGGTCGGGGGCACGGCCGTCGTGGCGCAGGGCGGGGTTCTCCGTCATCGTTCAAGGCTAACGGGGATGCGGGACCGCACACGACCAGCACTGAAAAGCCCCTCTTCAGTGCTACATGGTGGGTCGGGTGGTGCCCGATCCGGTAGCACCCGACCCACGAACGCGCTCATCGCCGGCTCGTATCCTGGGATTGTGGTCTTGATCGCGATGAGTGGGGTGCCGGGGTCGGGGAAGACGACGATTGCGCACGCTCTGGCTGCGGAGTTGGGCTACACGGTCCTGTCGGTGGACACCATCGAGGCCGGTATGCGGCGTGCGGGCGTCGACGATGACCAATCCTGCGGCCTGGCTGCGTACGCCGTCGCACAGGCCCTGGCTGACGTTCAACTGCGGCTGGGGGTGAAGGTCATCGCCGATGCCGTCAACGTCGCGGCCCCCGCTCGGCAGGCGTGGATGGAGCTTGCCGCATCGCACGCGGTGCCCCTCGTCGTCGTCGAGGTGCGCTGTTCTGACGTCTTCCTGCACCGGGAACGCCTCGCGACTCGGCCGGTGGAGCTGAGGGAGATCTCCTGGGCAGAGATCGAGCAGCAGGCTCAGGAATCCGCTCCATGGCCCGTGGCAACCTGCCAAGTCGACTCAGCCCAATCAGTCGACGCCGTGGTCGCTCACATCCTCGACTACCTCTAGGGCTGGGACTCGAAGTCGGGTCGTGCGATCCGCGTGGGCGGGCGTGTGATGCATCGTGGGTCGTGCGCTGCCTGATCAGGCAACTCACGACCCAACAACGCGCTCACGAAGGGCTGCACTAGGCGACCGTGACGTCGATGGAGTGCCACCCGGTGGCACCGCTGGGTGCGGGGCTGGCTTCCTCGCGGGTCTGCGTCTCGCCGTCCCGGTTGGTGGCTCGCACCGTGATGGTGTGAGCACCCGCGGCCGCGTCCCACTCCAGCCGCCACTGCCGCCAGGTGTCGATGCTGACCTCCCCGGAGAGCTCAGCGACCTGCCAGTCCCCGTCGTCCACCTGGACCTCGACCTTCTCGATGCCGGTGTGCTGATCCCAGGCCACCCCGGCGATCACCGCGCCGCCGGCCTGGACGGTGTCGTTCACACTCGGCACGTCGATCCGCGACGAGACCTTGATCGGGCCCTCGGCGGTCCAGCCACGCGGGGTCCAGTAGCCCTCGTCCTCGGCGAACGTGGTGACCAACAGATCCACTACCCACTTGGTCGCCGAAACGTAGCCGTACAGCCCGGGCACGACCATGCGCACCGGGAAGCCGTGCTGTGCGGGCATCGGCTCGTCGTTCATGAGCACGGCCAAGATGGCATCTCGGTCATCGGTCAGCGCCTCCAGAGGCGTCCCGGCCGTCCAACCGTCGGTGCTGGTCGACAGCACCATGTCCGCACCCGGCTGCACTCCGGCCCGAGCCAGGAGCTCGCGGATCGGCCACCCGGTCCAGACGGCGTTGCCGATGAGGTCCCCGCCGACCGTGTTGGACACACAGGTCAGCGTCACGGCGGTCTGGATGAGCTCCTGGTCGAGCAGCTCGTCGTAGGTCATCTCGATCTCTTGATCGACCATCCCGTGCACCCGGATGGACCACGTGGCTGGGTCGACCTGAGGCACCGTCAGAGCCGTGTCGATCCGGTAGAAGTTGTCGTTGGGCGAGATGTACGCAGCCAGGCCTTCGATCTCGAAGTCCGCGTCCCCAGGGATCGTCAGCTCTGCGGGCCAGTTGGCCCTGCCACGAGACTGGGCCAAGCGCTCGGAGACCTGCTCCCGGGCCACTTGCACCGCCTGCTGGGCGTTGCCCATGGTGCGAGCGACATACATGCTGGCGATCCCGACCACGCTCAAAGCGCTCCCCCAGGCCAGCACGCCTCTGCGGCTCAGCGCTCCCGATGCGGCAGCGTCATCCGTGGCCACTCCCGCCGTGGCCCGCGCTGCCCCGCGTGCGAGCCACGCCAGGACTCCGAGCCCGGCCAAGGTGCCCACGATGGTGGGTACGGCGTCGAGGGCAGCACTTCCCGGCCGCGTGAGTACCGCAGCACTGCCGACGATGCCGACGAGTGCGTAGAGGCCCAGCCCGAGCTGGCGACGCCTCGTAGTCACGACACCGAGGATGCCGCACACGACCAGCAGCGTCAGACCCATACCCACGAAAAGCGCGATCTTGTCGTTGGTCCCGAAGGTGGCCACCGCGAAGTCCTTGAGCCACGCGGGAGTCCGGTCCACGAACCCCCCACCGACCGCCAACACGGGTGACGGTGTCCCTCCGGCGGCGTCGGCACGCTGCATGGCGAGGGCCAAGATCTCGGCCAGGCCCAGCGTCACCGAGCCCGCGGCGATGCCCGCCAACGGAGCAGCGACTCGTGATGTCATACCTCATCCTCTCAAGCGAGCACCTCGGTCTTGATGACGCATCCATGACGATGTCGTCCCGGCCCCGCAGAAGGGAGTTCGTCAGCCTCAGACCACGGGAGGGTCCGCGATGCCGGTCGTGAGGTGAACGGTCAGACCCGGTTCCGCTATTTCCACCAGGCCCGGCCACACGGCGGAAGCCTCAGCTCGGCATACCTCCGGGTCGTTCCAGGCGGGGAGGTGCGTGATCATCAGGCGTTGCACGCCACCGGCGGCCAGGGCGGCCTTGGCTGCACGTCGAGCACTGAGGTGCACCCCGGGGGTGGTGTCTCGCCCCTCGACGAACGCCGAGTCGGTCAGGACCAGGTCGGCGTCGGTCATCAACGTCGTCAGAGCCGCACACTCGTCGGTGTCGCCGGTGTAGGCCAACGTCGCACCGCCACACTCCACCCGGAAGCCGAACGCGAGCACCGGGTGGTTCACCTCCACCGCGGTGACGTTGAAGGGTCCGACCTGCAGCACCTGATGGTCCCGCAGTGGGTGGAAGGCGAAGGTGTCCTGCACGTCCTTGGCCTCTTCGACCCCGTGGGCCCGAGCGATCCTCTCGGCCGCGCCAGCGGGGGCGAAGACGTCGAGGCGTGGCGGCGCGGACCGGTGCGGATGATGCGTGCGCATCACATGCAGTCCGGTGAGGTCGAGGCAGTGATCAGGGTGGAGATGCGAGAGCAGCACGGCGTCAAGGGTCAGCGGGTCAATGTACTTCTGCAACGGGCCGAGGGCTCCACTGCCGAGGTCCAACACGACGGACCAGCGTCGACCCTCGACGTGGGCCGTCAGCAGGTAGCAGCTCGCGGCACTGTCGGGTCCCGGGAACGACCCGGCACACCCGACGACGGTCAGGTGCATGCCCTGGCGCCGTCCGTCCGGGCCCTTGGCAGAGGTTGACGGGTTCACGGCCGCTCCCCCGACATCTCGGCCTCCTCGGGCCGACCGACATAGGCGCGGGCCACGTGCTCGACCTCCGGGCCCAGGAACCGACGGGCCAACGGGGTGAACCCGTGTGGGTCGCCGGTCGTCAGGAACTGGTGTGTCGGGGCTCCCTGAGTGCTGGGCCGCAGCAGCTGGGTATCCGTCAGCACTCGGAAGAGGTCGGCTGCAGTGGCCGCCGCGGAGGAGACCAGGGAGACCCGGTCACCCAGCACGTACGACAAGGCGCTGCTCAACAGGGGGTAGTGGGTGCATCCCAGAATCAGCGTGTCGATATCCGCCTCCTGCAGCGGGGCCAGATATTCCCGGGCCGCACCGATGACCTCCGGACCGCTGGTGATGCCGTCCTCGACGAACTCCACGAATCGCGGACAGGGTTGGCTCAGCACCTCCACGTGCGGTGGCGCGGCGGCGAACGCATCCAGGTAGGCGCGACTCTGGTGGGTGGCGAGCGTCGAGATCACCGCCACCCGCCCCGAGCGCGTGACGGACATCGCTCTGCGCACCGCCGGCCGGATCACCTCCACGACGGGCACGTCGTATCGCTCGCGGGCGTCCGCCAGCACCGCTGCCGAGGCGGAGTTGCAGGCGATGACTAGCGCCTTCACCCCGTGCTCGACCAAGCGGTCCAGGCATTGCAACGCGTTGGCCCGCACGTCGGCGATCGGCTGCGGCCCGTACGGTGCTCGTGCAGTGTCGCCGAGGTAGAGCACGGACTCGTTGGGCAGCTGGTCCAGGACTTCGCGCGCCACGGTCAACCCCCCGAAGCCCGAGTCGAAAATCCCAATCGGCGAGTCGGTCACAGGCTGAAGATTAGTCGGCGATGACGACAGAGCCGGCAACGGCGATGATGGACCTCGACCATTGCAGCCCGCAACAATCCCGGAGGGGGACCATGAGCGAACCGGCCACCGGCTCGTCCACATCGAGGACCGATGAAGAAACCGAGCCCGACCAGGAGACCGTGACACCCCCCGAGGGGTCCTCCGCGGAGCAGACCGTGGACCGCAGCACGGTCGTCGGCGAGTGGCTCACGATGCTCGCGCGCTGGTCCGGGCGGTTGATCCTGGTCGGCGTGGCTGGGGTGCTGGTGCTCTGGGGGCTTTCCACGCTCTGGGCCGGGCTGCTGCCGGTCATCCTGGCCCTGATCCTGGCCGCGCTGCTGATGCCCTTGAAGACGTGGCTCCTGGGCCGGGGCCTGGGACACACGCTCTCGGCGCTAGTCACGTTGGTGACCCTCCTGGCGGTGGTGCTCGGGATCCTGACCTACATCGCTCCGGACGTGGCCCGGCAGCTCGGGGGCATCGGCTCTGCGGCCCAAAGCGGTCTCAACCAGGTCCAGGACTGGGTCCAACGCGGTCCGCTGGACTGGGGCAGCGACGAGGTGGACAACGCGGTCGAACGTGGCACGACGTGGCTCAGAACGCGTAGCGGAGACATCGCCTCGGGGGCATTCAGCGGCGTGTCCGCCGCTGGCTCGCTGCTGGTCAACCTGGTCTTGGTCCTCGCGCTCACCTTCTTCTTCCTCAAGGACGGCCACCGTTTCCTGCCGTGGTCCCGATCGGTCGTCGGCCGCGGCGCAGGAGCGCACCTGACCGAGGTCCTGGCTCGCAACTGGACGGTTCTCGGCGGCTTCATCCGCACCCAGGCGCTGGTGAGCTTCATCGACGCCTTCTTCATCGGGCTCGGCCTGCTGATTCTGGGGGTCCCCCTGGCGCTGGCTCTGACCGTCATCACGTTCTTCGCGGGCTTCATCCCGATCGTGGGGGCCATCACGGCCGGGGCCCTCGCCGTCCTCGTGGCGTTAGTCTCCAACGGACTCCAGGCCGCGCTGATCGTGGTGGCCATTATCGTGGCGGTGCAACAGCTTGAGGGCAACGTCCTGTCGCCCATGCTCCAGGGCAAGACCATGAGCGTCCACCCCGGACTCATCCTGGTTGCTGTGACGATCGGCGGCACGCTCTTCGGCATCGTCGGGGTCTTCCTGGCCGTCCCGCTCACGGCGTCCCTGGTGGCGACCGCGCGCTACGTCGGTGAGCAGCTGGACCTCCGCACCGGAATGGCGCAGCCTGAAGATGTCCACGTCCAGACTCCGCAGGGCTCCCTCACGGCCAAACGAGGCAGCGACACGGCAGCGCATTACCGCGCACTCGCCCAGAGCAAGGACTCCGACCCTGCCGCCGAGCCCCAACAAGACGACGTGAGCTAGTCCTCGCTGGCCTGGACAAACGGGTTGCTGAAGCTGCCGATGCCCTCGACCGCCACCTCGACCCGCTGTCCCGGGTACACCTGGGATATCCCGGCCGGGGTGCCTGACAGGATGACATCACCGGGCAGGAGGGTGAACGCCGCCGAGAGGGTCTCGACCAGGTCTGCGACTCCGTGCACCAGGTCCGCCGTCGACTGGTCCTGCCTCATCTCCCCGTCGACGTGGCAGGTCACCCGCAGGTCAGAGGCGTCGATGTCGGTCTCGATCCATGGTCCGAGCGGGCAGAACGTGTCCATCCCTTTGGCTCGCGCCCATTGGCCATCGGCACTCTGCAGATCCCGGGCCGTCACGTCGTTGGCGACGGTGTAGCCCAGGATGACCGATGAGGCGTCCGCGGCGGCCACGTTCTTGCACATCGAGCCGATGACCACCGCGAGCTCGGCCTCGTGGGACACGTGCTGGGTCATCGGGGGGATCACCACCGGGTCATCGGGACCCACGACCGCGGTGTTGGGCACCAGGAACATCATTGGCACGTCACGCACCTGCGCCCCACGCTCGGCCGCGTGGGAGACGTAGTTGTGGCCGATGCCGATGATCTTGGAGCGAGGAATGACTGGCGCCAGGAGACGCACCTCGTCGACGAGATGCGTCGCCCCGGTCAGCTCGATCTTGGTGTAGAGGGGGTCGCCACTGATCTCGGCGATCTTCTCCCCTGCTCCGTCAACCAAGCCGAACATGGGGTCTTCTCCAGTGGTGAACCGACAAATTCGCATGGCGCCCACGATATCGGCGTCCCCATGCTCGAACCGTCACACCAGGCGCCGCAGCCACCCGTGCGTGTCCTCGGCGCGCCCACACTGGATGTCCATCAGACGCTCGCGCAGGTCCGAGGCGACCTCACCGACTCCCTCACCATCTCCGATGCTGAGCTCGCCGCCCTTCCACACCAGTCGGCCCACGGGGGTGATCACGGCCGCAGTGCCACACGCGAAAACCTCCACGAGATCGCCTGAGGCCGCGTCGTCGCGCCATTCGTGGATCGAGTACTTCCGCTCGTGGACCTCGTGGCCGCGCCCACGGGCGAGGTCGATCAGGGAGGAGCGGGTGACCCCTTCGAGAATGGTCCCGGTCAGCTCCGGGGTCACGATGTGGCCGTCGGCGAAGACAAAGAACAGGTTCATCCCGCCCAGCTCCTCGACCCACTGGTTCTCCACCGCGTCGAGGAACGCCACCTGGTCGCAACCATGGGCCAGACCCTCGGCCATCGGTGCCAGCGAGGCCGCGTAGTTGCCGCCGCACTTCGCCGCACCCGTGCCTCCAGGGGCGGCACGCGAGTAGTCCTCGGAGAGCCAGATGCTGACTGGCTTCACCCCGCTGGCGAAGTAGGCACCGGCCGGGGAGGCGATCACCAGGAAGGCAGCACTGTTGCTGGGCCGCACTCCGAGCCCCACCTCGGTGGCGATCATGAAGGGCCGCAGGTAGAGGCTGGCCTCTCCTCCGGTGGACTCCGGGACCCATTGCTGGTCCACCGTCACCAGCGCGGTCAGCGCCTCCAGGAAGATCTCTTCCGGCACCTCCGGCAGGGCCACTCGTCGAGCGCTTCCGTTGAACCGCGCGGCGTTGCGGTCGGGACGGAACGTCCACACCGACCCGTCCGCGTGCCGGTAGGCCTTCATGCCCTCGAAGATCTCCTGGCCGTAATGCAGGATCGAGGTTGCCGGGTCCAGCGCGATGGGCCCGTAGGCCGACACCGTCCCGTCGTGCCATCCCGACTGCGCATCCCAGTCGATGCGCGCCATGTGGTCGGTGAAGACAGCACCGAACTTCGGCGCCGCAAGCACCTGCGCGATCTGCTCGGACGTCGCTCTGTCGTCGCGAGGATGGACAGAGAAGGTGGTCGTGGTCTGCACGGCTGTGTGCTCCTTTGTCGCGGCACCGGCGGAGGACCTCACGGTATCGCTTGACCCCGGGGCAAGCGTGGTCACGGCCGCAGGGACCGGTCCGGAGTATGCAGAGCCATCAGTCGCATCGACTCGAGCGGAAGATCGGCCACCGTTGCCGTGGCCGGCGGCCCGTCGGCAGCCAACGAGGCGACAGCCATGGTGGGGAAGCCGGCGTTGAAGAGCTCCGCTGCCTCGTTGTCGGCACGCTCCGGATCGGCCAGCTCCACGACCAACCCGGGTATGCCGGGGGCATGGCCGACCATCGCCACCGTGCTCACTCCCTCTGGCACTTCCGCCAGAACCCCGAGCAGCTCACCCGGTGAGGCGTTGTAGATCCGCCGGTCCCGCCACACCTCAACCTCGGCCAACGCGGCGCTGCCCTCGGCCATGGCCGCCCAGGTCTGAAGTGCGCGCACGGCGGTGGAGCAGAGGACGAGATCCGGGATGAGATCGCTCTGCACCAACCACCGGCTTGCGGCCTGCGCGTCGCGGCGACCCCGCGGCAGAAGGGCTCGCCCGTGGTCGCCCTGGGTGGGTGGGCCCTGTTGCTCCGTCTTGGCGTGACGGGCCAACAGCAAGCGTGTCGTCATACCTGCCGATGCTAGGCGTCGACGACGAGGTTGTCCTGAGGGTAGGAGCAGCACGGGAGGAACTTGCCCGCAGCGATCTCTCGGGGCCGGATCCCGCCTGCGTGCTGCATATCGACGGACCCTTCGACCAGATCGCTCTTGCAGGTGCCGCACAGACCCTGGCCGCAGGCCGACCGGATCGAGATACCGGCCGCCGCGGCCGCGTCAAGCACGGTCATTCCCGGCTCGGCCAGCACCTCCTTGCCACTTCTGGCGAAGACGATGGACTTCGCCGTCGTGGCCGGAGGGACCGCGGGAGCCACGCTGCCCGGCACGAGCGCGTCAGGCACCACGGACAGGGCCTGGACGACCGGCTCGATGACGAAGCTCTCCTGGTGCACCTGGTCGAGCGGCACACCCAGCTCCATCAGGACGTTGTGCGCCGCCGTCATGTAGGGCCCAGGACCACACATGAAGACCTCGCGCTCAGTGATGTCGGGCACGACCGCCCCGAGGAGTCCCGCACTGAGCCGACCCCGGGGTCCGGTCCACACCTCCCCCACGCTGTCCGACTCGCAGATGGAGGTCACCGCCAAGTTGAGGCCCGAGGACGGCAAGGCCGCCAGCTCGTGCCGGAAGACGATGTCGGCCGGGGTGCGGGCGCTGTGCACGAACGCGACGTCGGCTTCGCCGGAGAGATCGGCCAGGGTGCGCGTCATCGACATCAGCGGCGTAATGCCACTACCGGCCGAGAGGAACAAGTACTTGCGGGAGGGGTAGTGCGCCAGGGTGAACTCCCCGAAGGGCCCGCTCACCTCGAGCCGTCCACCTCGCTCCAGGTTGTCGTGCAACCAGTTCGAGACCACTCCGGCCGGAGTGCGCTTGACCGTGATGGTCAGCAGGTGCGGGCGGGTCGGCGGCGAAGACAGGGTGTAGCAGCGCTGGTGACGTTCCCCGTCGATGGTCACCGTCACCACGACGTACTGCCCCGGCGCGAACGTGAAGGATCGCGGCGTGGTGGGCTCCAGCACGAAGGTCGAGACATCGTGTGTGATCGGCACGACCGCCTTGCAGCGCAGGATCATCTCGAAGTCTGCCTCGGTGCCGGGCAGCACCGTCAACAAGGGCTGGGCCACCAGGTCCTGGGAGCGCAGGGCGTCGATCGGGGCGTGCCGCCCTCGGGGCGAGAGGCTCCTGGCGTGGGGTGCATGGGTGACTGCAGTCATGATCCGATCTCCTCGGCAAGTCGGCGGACGTACCAGCCGACGAAGGCGTCGACCTGGGATTCGCTGGGCATGTAGGGCCCGGCTTCGTAGGCCGGGCTGGAGACGCCCAGCTGGGCGCGCGCCGTGAAGACGCTGTCTTGGTCGTTCGTCTCCCGCCAGACGTGCGTCAGCTGGTCGACGTCGTAGTCCACGCCCTCGACCGCGTCGGGGTGCACCAGCCAGATCGTGCGCACCAGCGTCTTCTCCGCGCTGATCGGCAGCGCGGTGAAAAGCACCGCGTGGTCGGCCATCAGGTGAGCCCACATGTTGGGTTGCATGTGCAGGGTGCACCGGCCCAGGCGGGTGCTGGGGAAGTCCGCGAGCGGTCGTCTGCACAGGACAGTGCCGTCCAGGCTGAACGACTCCCCGGCACCGTCGAGCGCCTCGCGCATGATGCGCAGCCCCGTGGCGGGTTCCTCCAGGTCGAGGATGAGCTCGTGCGGCAGACCGGCCTGGTCGCAGATCATCTCCAGCTCGCTCTGGGCGAGGAGGTATCGGTCGTGGTGGGGTCGCAGCTTGGGGGTGACCTCGTCCTCGGTCAGACCGTAGGTCAAGAAGAAGGTGCTCGAGAGCTCCGGGTGACCCTCGCAGTGGTAGCACTCACGGTTGTTCTCCATCACGAGCTTCCAGTTCGCGTCCTCGACGATGTCGACCTGTGCGGCCACCTTCGCCCGGGACAGCTGGTGTGGCTCGAGGTATGGCGCAACACGGGCCATGGTGGGATCGAAGTCTGCCGGGGGCTCATCGGCCAGGCACAGATAGACCAGACCGGCCACGACGCGCACCGCGACCGACTTGAGCCCGAAGCAGGAGGGGTTGAAGTCGGGGCCCTGGCCGGGGGCGTGCAGGAGTCGGCCATCGGTGCCGTAGGTCCAGTAGTGGTAGCCGCAGACGATGTTGCCGACCGAGCCCTGCTCCTCGTTCAGAATGCGCGCGCCGCGGTGGCGGCACACGTTGTGCAGGGCACGCACCTCCTCGTCGTCGTCCCGCAACACGATGACCGAGTAGGGGCCGACCTCGATCGTCACGTAGTCACCGGCCTCGGGGATCTGGGCCTCGACGGCGGCGAAGAACCAGTAGGACCCGAAGATCGCGGTGACGTCCAGGCTGAAGACCTCGGGGCTGGTGTAGAACTCGCTGGCCAGCGGATAACCCGACGAGCGGTCGCGCACGTAGTCGAGGATGCTGCTCGGGACCCGAGGTGCTGTCGTGCCGGGGGGCCTGCTGTCTACGCTCATGTCACTTCCCTTCAGATGGCCATGCACAGACGCAGCGCGTCATAGATGGCGGCGTGGATGTTGCGGCTGCTCACGGCGTCTCCGATGCGGAACAGCTGGTAGGTGCCCTCGGGGTTGGTCCGCACGAGCTGGGCGCGCCCCTCGAGAAGGGCTGCCTGGTCGACCTCACCGAGGTTGACCGACGCGGCGGCCAGGTCCAGATACAACTCGTCGTTGGGCAGCGTGCCGTGCTCGACGACGATGGTGTCGACCTCGCGCTCCCAGGTCATCGGGGTGTAGTCGCTGCCCAGCTGAGCAATCAGGCGCTTGCCCGGTCCCTTGCTGACCCCGATCAGCCGGGTGGCCAGGGTGGTGGTGACCCCGTGCTCGGCGAATGCTGTGAGATAGGCAGGGCTGTTCATCCCCCCGACGGCGACGGCCAGCGTGCGCTCGGGGGTGACGAACTCGAGCTTGGTGGCCAGCGGAGCGAGCATCTCGGCTGCCCCCATGGCGCTCTCGTTGCCGTTGTCGTCGTAGATCAGGACGTCCCCCCGGGCGCGGACGCTACCGTCCATGACGTCCCAGGTGTCCCGGACCAGGTCGCTGCCGTGCTGCAGGAACGCGGTGTTCGGCATCCCACCGGTGGCGACGATGACCACGTCCGGGTTGAGCTCGCGCACCGCGGCGGAGTCGGCGTACTGGCCGAGCACCAGACGCACTCCGAGCACCGCCAGCTCAGAGACTCGCCAGTCCACGATGCCAATGAGGTCGGCACGTCGTGGCGCCGCCGCCGCCAGGAGGACCTGACCGCCGGGCTGGTCGGAGGCTTCCAGCACGGTGACCGAGTGACCGCGTTCTCCCAGCACCCGGGCAGCCTCCAGCCCCGCCGGTCCTGCCCCCACCACAACGACCCGCTTCGAATCGCCGTCGGCCTTGGCGACCAGGTGCGGTAGGGACTGCTCCCGTCCGGTGGCGGGGTTATGGATGCACTTGGCGTCACCCGACTCGTAGATGGCGTCCAGGCAGTAGTTCGCCCCTACGCAGGGGCGGATCCGGTCCTCCTGCCCACGAGCGACCTTGGCGACAAGGTGGGGGTCGGCCATCTGAGCGCGAGTCAGCCCGACCAGGTCGACCAGTCCCTCGCGGACCGCATACCGGGCGGTGGCCACGTCAGAGATGCGCGCAGCGTGCATCACGGGTATGCCGATCGCCCGCTTGATCTCGCCGGCGAACTGCAGCTGGGGGGCCGAGGGCGTGCCCATCGAGGGGATGACCTCGGCCAGCGTGGCGTCCCGGTCGATGGTGCCGCGGATGACGGACAGGAAGTCGAGGCCGGCCTCGGTGTAGTTCTTCAACGCCAGGAGGGCGTCGTCCTGCTGCAACCCAGGACTGGTCTGCTCGTTCATGCTCATCCGGATACCGACGATGAAGTCCGCGCCCACCGCCTCGCGTACCGCCTGAATGACGCGCAGCGGAAAGGTCATCCGGGCCTGGAGGTCGCCACCGAACTCGTCGTCGCGGTCGTTGGTCGCCGGCGACAGGAACCCGTCGAGGAGGTGTCCGTAGGACTGCAGCTCGATGCCGTCGAGGCCCCCGGCCCGGCATCGTTGCGCTGCCTCGGCGTACTGCCGGACGATGCGGTCCACATCCCAGGCCTCGGCCTTCTTGGGGAACGACCGGTGCGCGGGTTCCCGCAGGTGCGAGGGGTAGACGAGGGGGAGCCAGTCGTGCGTGAAGTTGCTGCTGCGCCGGCCGAGGTGCGTCACCTGGCACATCACCGCGGCGCCTTCGGCGTGCACGTCATCACTCAGCCGCTGCAGCCACGGCACGACCTCGTCCTTGTAGAGCAGGATGTTGCCGAAGGCAGGCGGACTGTCCGGCGCCACCACCGCCGAGCCGCCGATCATCGTGAGCCCGACACCACCACGCGCCTTCTCCTGGTGGTAGCGCCGGTAGCGGTCCTCGGGCATGCCGTTCACGGTGTAGGCGGGCTCGTGTGACGTGCTGACCACCCGGTTGCGTAGCGTGAGGGACCCGAGGTCGAAGGGTTCGAGCAGAGGATCGCGCAACGTCACTCCGCCAGTATGAAACCGTATTCAGCGGAAAGAAATCTCACAATTTCGCATGGAACCGTGCAACTATTTCGCATGATCGATCCTCGCCTGCGGAGTCTCCAGCTGGTGGCCTGGCACGGCACCGTGACGGCCGCCGCACACACGCTGCACTACACGCCCTCTGCGGTGTCCGCTCAGCTGAGGTCGCTGGCCACCGACCTGGGGGTCGAGGTGCTGGAGCGCAAAGGACGTCAGGTCCACCCCACCCCCAGCGGCCGGCTGCTGCTGGAGTTTGCGGACGAACTGTCGTCGCGATGGGAGCAGATGCACGGCGACCTACTGAGAAGTGCGGAGCGCACACCCGGATCGTTGAGGCTCTGTGGGTTCTCCACCGCTGCAGCCAGTCTGTTGCCCCGAGTGGCCACGGAGGTCATCGCCGCCTACCCCGGGACCCAGGTCCGCCTCATCGAGGCTGATCCCGAGGAGTGCTTCGAGCTGCTGCTCGCGGACTCTGCGGACCTGGCCGTGGTCGTCACCACCGATCGTCTCCCCCGCCTCGACGATGCGCGGTTCGAACAACAGCCGCTGGCCAGCGACCCGTTGGACCTTCTGCTTCCCGCCCACCACCGCTTCGCCGGCCACGCCTCGGTGTCGTTGTCCGAGATGGCACACGAGAACTGGATCATGGACCATCCGGGACGGCCCAACCATCAGCTGGTGATGACCTCGTGCCTGGCCGCCGGGTTCAACCCGACCATGGCCCACGAGGTGGTGGAGTGGGACACCGGTGCGGCTCTGGTGCACGCCGGTCTGGGGGTGTGCCTCGTCCCTCGGCTGGCCCGACTGCCCACCGGCTACGACATCGTCCGGGTCCCCCTGCATGGCGACCCGAGCCCGGCGCGGCAGATCCGCACGGGCATTCGAGCCGGCTCCGGCGCCAGCCCCCTCCTGGCCACGGCACTCGCCGCCTTGGCCCAGCTGACGCCGGCCACGTTGGGCTGAGACGAAGCGCGAGCAGTATTGAAGGGTGAACGGACCCGCGGGCAGCCACGCCCCTACGCAGCACCCGTGGCCACCACATGAGGCAACCGTCCGCCGGCTTGGTAGGCGGCAAGCTGAGACCGCACGAAACGCGCCATCCGAGGCTCGAAGGCGCTCGTACTGCCCGCGGTGTGCGGACTGATCAGCACCCCGGGGGTGGTCCACAACGGGTGCTCTGACGGCAGAGGCTCAGGGTCGGTGACATCCAAGGCCGCACGAAGGCGGCCGTGGCTGCACTCCCGCACCAAAGCGTCAGTGTCGATGACCGGTCCACGGCCGACGTTGACCACGAGCGCGTCGTCGGGCAGCAGCGCCAGCAGGGAGGCATCGAGAGCGCCTCGGGTGGCCTCGGTCAGCGGGGTAGCGACCGCGAGGATGTCAGCGTCGGGCAGCACCTGGGACAGGTAGGACGACGGATATACCTGCTCCACCACCCCGTCGCCCGGGCGGGCCCGGCGAGCGATGGCGATGACTCGGACCTCGCAGGCTCGCAGCCTGCGGGCCAAGGCTTGCCCGATGCCGCCATAGCCGTAGATCACGGCGGTCCTGTCGGCCACCGACCGACGCTGACGCGGCCCAGGCCACAGGCCCGCAGGTTGGTCGCGAACGAAGTCGGGGACGTCACGCTGGGCGGCGAGGATCAGCGCCAGGGCCATTTCTGCCGTGGCGCTGTCGTGGACACCGACGGCGTTGGCCAGCTCCACCCCCGGCGGCAGGAAGCGCAGCACATGGTCGTAGCCGGCCGAGCCGAGCTGAAGACCGCGCAGCGCGGGCAGCTCGGCAAGCCGGGTGATCCAGGGGGCACGCCATGGCGGAGCCACGACGACCTCGATCCGGTCCTGGTCCGGTGGTGGATCGTGCAGGTCCCAGGTGTGGATCTGCATACCCTCGACCTCGCCCACCGCTTCTCGAAGCACTCCCGGCACCGTGACCACGCCCATGACCTCACGGTAGCCCTCGGCTGGGACACAGACTGCGGCCGTACGTTGGAGGTATGCACCTTCCTCGGATCGAACGCCCCCTTCAGCAGGTGTCCGTAGGCCTTGCCGCAGTCGCGGTCGCCACGGTCAGTGCCTGCTCGAGCACGTCTTCTACGGCGCCGACCCAGGAGGGGGACTCCATCAACGACGCGTCGGCCATCGAGATCGTGGCGAGCGACTTCGACGTGCCGTGGGGTCTGGTGCCCTTGGAGGACGGTGGGGCGCTGGTCGGCGAGCGAGATAGTGCCGCCGTTCTTCGCGTGCAGCCTGACGGGAAGCGTGAGCCCTTCACCACGGTTCCCGGGGTCGAGCCTGGCGGCGAGGGCGGGTTGCTCGGCGTCGCGGTCCCGCCGGACGGTGACGGCACGACGTTCTACGCCTACCTCACCTCGGCGCAGGACAACCGCGTGGTGGAGGTCGACACCTCCGGCGGATCAGCGGAGGCCACGCCGCAGGTCCGTGAGGTGCTCGTCGGCATACCCAAGGCCGGCAACCACAACGGCGGGAGGATCGCCTTCGGGCCGGATGACTACCTGTACGTCACCACCGGAGACGCATCGCAGGGCGCCAGCGCCCAAGACCCTGAATCGCTAGCGGGCAAGATCCTGCGGCTCACGCCGGAAGGTGACCCAGCCCCCGATAACCCTGACCCGGACTCGCCCGTCTGGTCGATGGGGCACCGCAACGTTCAAGGCTTGGACTGGGACGAGACCGGAGCGATGTGGGCCAGTGAGTTCGGTCAGAACGACCTCGACGAGCTCAACCGGATCGAGCCGGGCAGCAACTACGGATGGCCTGAGTGCGAGGGGCCCTGCGACCGCCCGGAGTTCGTCGACCCGGAGGTCACCTGGCCCACGTCGGACGCGTCGCCCTCGGGCCTCACGGTGGGGCCCGACGGCGCCCTCTACATGGCGGCGTTGCGAGGCCAGTCCCTGTGGCGCATCCCGCTGGACGACGGAGCGGTCGGCTCGCCGGAGCGTCTGCTGGAGGGGCAGTACGGAAGGTTGCGCAGTGTGGTGAACGGACCGGACGAGTCGTTGTGGGTCCTGACCAACAACACGTCGCGAGGCAATCCCGCCGAGGACGACGACAAGCTGCTCTCGGTCCCCCTCCCCTGACCGATATGCGCGCCGATGCACGCAGCGGACCGCGGGAGTGCGCGCACATCGGTCAGTCGCGGGCGGCTCGCGCCTCGACCCAGACCAGTGTTAACACGACGGTTACGCCCAGCGCCATCAACAGCAGCGGGCCGACCACCGGCGCGGTCGGGGCCAGCAGCGCGCCCGGTCCCTCGCTCTCCCCACCCGAGGACTGCTGCCACGGCCAGAGGGCGCGCAGTGACCCCAGCATCAATCCGGCCATGACCACCAACGTGACTCGACGCCGCTCCCGCAGCAGGTAGGCCAAGAACGGCACGAACGTCGCCAGTCCCACCGCCGCCCCCGCCCCGAACACCGCGATGTAGATCAGGTTCCGCTCGTCCACCGCCTCCAGCGTGACGGTGTAGAGGCCCACCGCCAGCAGCAGGAACGAACCCGAGACCCCGGGCACCACCAAGGCGCAGATGGCTACGGCAGCGGCGACGAACACGACGTACAACGGCGGATCGGCGACGGTGCCGCCTCCGGCCAGTCCGACCAGCAGGTATGCCGTCACGGCGGCGACGAGTCCGAGCAGCACGTCGTAGATGACCGGCCGTCGAGCCTCGGGCAGCATGCGGATCGGGACGAGGATGCTGGCCGCGACCAAGCCGAAGAACAGGCCCCGGGCGTGCTCCGGGTGGTCGGTGACAAAGGCGCTCATCACCCCGGCGATCGTGAGCACCGCGGTGATCATCCCCGCCAGCACGGGCAGGACGAGCCGCCAGTCGGTGCGACGCAGCTCCGTTCTGGCACGGGAGCCGCGATCCGGACCCGTGATCGCCACCCGAACCGCGCTGAGGACGTGTGAGGCCGAGTCGATGAGCTGCTCGTAGACCCCCGTGACCAGGGCGACGGTGCCCCCGGAGACCCCCGGGACCAGCTCAGCCGAGCCGATCAGGAAGCCCCGCCCGGCGTCCAGAGGCAGCAGCCGCAGTGGACGTGAAGGGATCGACTGGTCCGTGGCCGTGGAGTGGTGCGTCATCGCCTAGGTCAGCCGCTCGAGGATGAGCTCACGCGCTTTAGCCGCATCGGCCTGACCACGCATCTCCTTCATGACCTGGCCGATCAGTGCACCGGCCGCATTGAGCTTGCCGTCGCGGACCTTGTCGGCAATGTCCTGGTTGGCGGCGATCACGGCGTCGACAGCAGCGGCCAGAGCACCGTCGTCCTGGACGAGCTCCAGGCCTCTCGCGTCGGCCACCTCTGCCGGGGTGCCCTCTCCCGCCAGGACGCCTTCCATGACCTGGCGGGCCATCGAGTCGTTCAAACGGCCGGCGCCGATGAGGGCGTCCAGCTCGGCGATGTGGGTCGGCGTCACTCCCAGGTCGGTCACGAGGACATCCTGTTTGTTGGCGCGCCGCGCCAGGTCGCCGGTCCACCATTTCCGGGCGGCGGCCGGGGAGGCGCCGGCGGCCACCGTTTCCTCGATGACCTCGACCGCTCCGGCGTTCACCACGTCGCGCATCTCCAGGTCGGTGTATCCCCAGTCGCTCTGCAGCCGCTTGCGGCGGTCGGCGGGGGGCTCCGGCAGTGTGGACCGAAGCCGCTCGATGTCCTCAGTGCTGGGCGCCACCGGCACCAGGTCCGGCTCCGGGAAGTAGCGGTAGTCGTCGGCGTCGGACTTCGGACGACCGGAGGTCGTGACGCCGGTGTCCTCGTGCCAATGCCGGGTCTCCTGAAAGATCGCGTCGCCGGCGTCGAGCACGGCCGCGTGGCGGGACATCTCGTAGCGCACCGCCCGCTCCACCGAGCGCAGCGAGTTCACGTTCTTGGTTTCGGTCCGCGTCCCCAACGACACCGCCAGCTGCTCCGCACCCAACGGGTCGCCGCCGACCTTCGGTCGCAGCGAGACGTTCGCGTCACAGCGCAACGAGCCCTGCTCCATCTTGACGTCGGACACGTTCAGGGCGCGCAGCAGGTCGCGGAGTGCTCCGACGTAGGCCTTGGCGATCTCTGGGGCCTGCGCTCCGGCGCCGACCAGAGGCTTCGTGACGATCTCGATGAGCGGGATGCCGGCTCGGTTGTAGTCCACCAGCGAGTGGTCCGCGCCATGAATACGATCGCTGCGCCCGTCCGCTTGGATGTGCAGCGACTTGCCGGTGTCCTCCTCCATGTGCGCGCGCTCGATCTCGACGCGATAGCTGGAGGTGCCGCCCTCACCGTTGTCGTAGTCCACGTCGAGGAACCCCTCGAAGGCGATCGGCTCGTCGTACTGGCTGGTCTGGAAGTTCTTGGGCATGTCGGGATAGAAGTAGTTCTTCCGGGCGAAGCGACACCACGGCGCGATCTGGCAGTTCAGCGCCAGGCCGATCCGGATGGCCGACTCCACAGCGACCGCGTTGACCACAGGAAGGGCCCCGGGCAGGCCCAGGCAGACCGGGCACACCTGCGTGTTGGGCTCGGCCCCGAAGCCCGTGGCGCAACCACAGAACATCTTGGTCGCCGTGCCGAGCTCCACGTGGACCTCCAACCCGAACACCGGGTCGTAGCGCGTCAGCAGCTCGTCGTAGTCGATGACGGCTTCGACAGCGTGTGCGCTCATCGGGACACCTCGGCTCCAGTCGGTGCTGCGTGGATCGGCGGCGCCTGGTCGAGCAACGACCCGCCCCACTCCTGGGTCAGGGAGGCCTCGAGGGCCGCCCCGACGGCATACATCCGGTCGTCCTGCGTCGCCGGCGCCAGCACCTGGAGGCCGACGGGCAGACCGTCCTCCTCCGCGAGGCCACAGGGCACCGAGAGCCCAGGGACACCGGCCAGGTTGGCCGGGATGGTTGCGATGTCGTTCAGGTACATGGCCAAGGGATCGTCATCGTTGGCTCCGAAGGCGAAGGCCGTGGTGGGGGCAGTCGGACTGATGAGCACGTCGACCTGATCGAAGGCGGCGGCGAAGTCTCCGGCGATCAGCGTCCTGACCTTCTGCGCCTGACCGTAATAAGCCTCGTAGTATCCGCTGGACAGGGCGTACGTCCCCAGGATGATCCGGCGTTTGACCTCGTCACCGAAGCCGGCGTCCCGACTGGAGCCCATAACCTGCTCCGCACTCGGTGCGGCGCTGTGGTCCGGGCCGACCCGCAGGCCATAGCGCATCGCGTCGTAGCGCGCCAGGTTGGAGGATGCCTCACTCGGCAGGATCAGGTAGTAGGCCGCCATGGCGTACCGGAAATGAGGGCAGGACACGTCGACGATCTCGGCGCCCAGCCGTTGCAGATGGGCGACCGCCTCGTCGAAGCGTTTCTTCACCCCCACCTGGAACCCCTCCCCCGCGATCTCGCGGACGACGCCGATGCGAGTGCCGCTCAGCTCACGAGTGGCCACTGCGTGGGTCACGGGCGGCACCGGGCCCTCGATCGAGGTCGAGTCCATCGGGTCGTGACCCGCGATCACGGAGTGCAGCAGCGCGGCGTCGGTCACCGTGCGGGTGCACGGGCCGATCTGGTCCAGGGACGAAGCCAGGGCGATGATGCCGTAGCGGGACACTGCACCGTAGGTCGGCTTGGCGCCCACGGTCCCGGTCAACGCGGCGGGTTGGCGTATAGAGCCCCCCGTGTCCGAGCCGATGGCCCAGGGCGCGAGGTGGGCCGCTACTGCGGCTGCACTGCCTCCTCCGGAACCGCCGGGGATGCGGCCGGTGTCCCACGGGTTGCAGGTGGGGCCGTAGGCCGAGTGCTCGGTGGAGGAGCCCATCGCGAACTCGTCCATGTTGGTCTTGCCCAGGATGGGCATCCGTGCTTCCCGGATGCGGGCGACGATCGTGGCGTCGTAGGGCGGGACCCACCCCTGAAGCATCTTCGAGCCGGCGGTGGTCGGCATGCCCATCGTGCAGGCGATGTCCTTGATGGCGATCGGCACACCGGCCAGCGGTGGCAAGGGCTCGTCAGCCGCGCGGGCCTCGTCCACGCCGCGCGCGGTCGCCAACGCGCCCTCGGCGTCGACGTGGAGATACGCATGGATGGCACCGTCCAGCGCGTCGATGCGATCCAGGTGCGCCTGGGTCAGCTCCTCGCTGGTGAACTCCCCTGACAGCAACGCATTGGCCATCTGGGCAGCACTGAGCAGGCAGGGGTCGTGCGGGGTCGTTTCGGTCATCCGGGTGCTCACTCCTCGTCCAGAATGCGCGGCACGCTGAAACGCTGCTGGTCCGTCTCCGGCGCGCCCGAGAGAGCCTGCTCTGCGGTCAGCGACGGACGGACCTGGTCGGGTCGAGTGACGTTGGCCAGCGGCAGGGGGTGCGACATCGGGGGCACGTCGGCGGCTGCCACCTCGTTGATCTGGCCCACCCATCCGACGATCTGCCCGAGCTGTCCGGCGAAACGGTCCAGCTCATCCTCGGAAAGCTCGATCCTGGCGAGCATGGCCACGTGCGCGACATCGTCGCGGGACAGTGCAGGCATGATCGCAAGTGTATGCGGCGTGAGCACCCGACCCGCGCGGCGCAGACGCGTAGAGGAGCCCCCGCGCCACGAATGCGGCGCGGGACGCCATCCGTGGATGGCCTCGCCGCGCCGCAGAAGGTCGCGATGTGGTGATCAGCCCGTGAAGGTGGGCTCCGCCTCGACCGGCGCGGCCGGAGCGGCCGGCGTCATGTCGTCGCCGCCACCGTTTCCGGCGCGACCGTCCTCGTCGTCGTACTCACCGATTTCGACCGAGCCGGCATCCGGCTGCCCGTCGCGGGGCGCACCACGCTGGTCGACGTCCAACGCGATGCCAGGCAGACCCACATTCATCGCGGGGCTTCCTTCGACGGGCATGTGCGTCAGGGTCGGACCACCGTTGTCGGCCAGGTCGCCCAGGCCGGGATCGGAGACGTTGCCCACGTCGTCGCTCCCCGCGCTGATCGAGTCGCCGACGACGTTGCCACCGATGCTGGTGACTTCGTCCGTGCCGTCAGCACCGTCGTTGGCTGCCACGATGCTGTTGCCGATCTCGATCGATCCAGCCAAGCCATCACTGTTCAGCGCGACCGTGGTGTGCAGCAGCGAGACGTCGCCGGAGTCGGAGAAGACTCCGCCACCGCTGTCCGCGGTGTTCGTGCTCACCGTGCTGTTGGCCACCTCCAGGGTGCCGCCGTCGTTGTAGAGGCCACCACCCTGTCCGTCGGTGTTGTTCTCGCTCAGCGTGGTCGCGCTAACGGTCATGGTGCCGCCTGCGGAGTTCCACAGCCCGCCGCCCTGGTTGGCCGCGGAGTTGCCGGAGACTGTCGACTCTTCCACGGCCACCGTCCCCGCGCCGGTCAGGTGCAAGGCACCACCGTTACCCGGGTTGTCTCCGGTCGAGTTGCCCGCCAGGAGGCTGTCGCTGACCGTGGTTTCGCTGCCGTCGACGGCGGCTTCGATGCCACCACCGGCGCGCACGGAGGTGTTGTCGAGGACATCACTGCCACTCACGTCGAGCGTTCCACCGTTGTTCAGGAAGCCACCGCCGGAGCCCGCGGCACCGTCGGCAACGTTCTCACTCACCGTGCTCCCCGTCACGGTCAGGGACCCGCCGTCGTTGAACAGTCCCCCGCCACCTTGGTCAGCGTCGGCACCCGAGCCGGTGTTGGAGCTGACCGTGGCGTCAGTCACCGTCATCGTGCCGCCGGCGGAGTTCCAGAGACCACCGCCCTCGGCGGCCGCGGTGTTGTCAGCCACCACAGTCCCGGTGACGTCGACCGTGCCGGCACCGGTCAGGTGCAGGCCGCCACCGTTGCCCGGGGCGCCGCCCGTGCTGTTCTGCCAGAGCGTCCCACCCTTCAACGAGGTGCTGCTCCCGTCGGTGGCTTCGATGCCACCACCGGCGCGCACGCTGTCGTTGCTGTCGATGTTGGACTCGCTCACCTCGAGGCTGCCCCCGAAGTTCAGAATCCCACCGCCGGATCCGGCCTCACCGTCTGCCGTGTTGCCGGATACCTCGGTATCGTTGACGACAAGCGTCCCACCGTTGTTGAAAAGGCCACCACCGCCGTCGTCAGCCTCGGCGCCCGAAGCGGTGTTGCCGGTGATCGTGCCGCCGGTCACCGTCATGGTGCCGGAGCCGTTCCAGAGGCCGCCTCCCTCCAGAGCCGCAGTGTTGCCGGTCACCGCGGTGTCCGTGATGGTCGCGTCTCCCGCACCCGTGATGTGCAAGCCACCACCGTTGCCGGGAGCCTCACCCGCCGAGTTGTCGGACAACGTCGAGCCCTCAAGCGTTGTGGTGGAGCCTTCGGAGCCTTCGATGGCGCCTCCCGCTCGCATGGCGCTGTTGCTGCTCATCGTGACGCCGGTGGCGGTGAGGCTGCCCGCGTTGAGCACTGCGCCGCCGCTGCCACCACCCTCGCCGGAGGGCTCGTCGTCGGCCGTGCCGCCGGTCACCGTGACGTCGACGAGGGTCAGATTGCCCGCTGCCAGCACGTGGAACGCACGGTCTCCGAGCGCCGAAGCGTCGATCGTCGCGCCGTTGCCCTCGACGACGGTTTCTCCGGTGACGTCGAGATCGCCAGTGGCGCCTTCGTCCTCACCCGCTCCGGCAAGGTCCAGGGTGTAGGTCGTCCCGCCGTCCAGGGTCAGGGTGTCCGCACCGTCGCTGCCGTTGGCCTCGATGATGGCAGCCCGAAGGCTGCCAGCGTCGATGCTGTCGGCTCCGGTGGACACGTCCAACTCCGCTGCGCTGCTGGTGATCGGCGCTGTGACGATCACCCCGCAGGCCAGGGCGGTGGCTCCAAGGGTCGGAATCCATCTACGCACGATCTCTCCTCAAGTCGATGATCCAGCGCGGGTATGGCGAACCGCGCCGACGCCTTTGGCGCTGCAGGTCATTCGGGGCGGGCCCCGATATTGGATTGCGCGACCCACGGATCGCCGGCCTGAGGCGCAGAGACTTCCCACAGAAGCGATGGTTAGGGTCCCCCCATGACGACGACGAACGGACTGCCCCGACGCGCCTTCATCCGCGTCGGTCTGGCCGTGGCCACGACGGGGGGGCTGAGCGCCTGCTCCGGCCGGGACTCGACGACGTCGCAGGCCAGCCCGTCGGCGCAGCGAGGCGACGGCGAGGCCGCCGGGTCGACCACCGACGCGGCGGACGAAGCGACACCCACACCGTCGCAGACGTCAGCGGACGCTGAGGCCACCATCGTGGCCGCGGCGGTAGTCAGCCGTCTCCAGGTCTTCGGCGAACCGGCCGACATCGACGATCTGGGCGCTGCCGGTGAGGCTGGACAGGTCTTGGATCGCTCCGAGCGGATTACCGGCCAGCTCATCCTCCTGGCACTCGAGGTGGGGAAGGCCTGGACCCAGGTCCAGCTGCCAGTCCGACCCAACGGCAGCACCGGCTGGGTGCGGTCCTCCGAGGTCAGCCTGAGCAGCCACAACTACAGCATCGACATCAGCCTGGGCGGGCACCAGATCGTCGTCACGAACGCAGGGAACGAGGTACTGCGCAGCCCGATCGGCGTGGGTCGGGCCGATCGACCGACACCCGGGGGCGACTACTTCATCACCGAGCTGCTACAACCTCCGGACCCCGACGGCCTCTACGGGCCATACGCCTACGGTCTGTCGGGCTACTCCGACGTCCTCATGGACTTCCGCGGTGGCGAGGGCGTGATTGGGATTCACGGCACCAATGAGCCTGACCTGGTCGGGACCGACGTCAGCTCCGGATGCATCCGACTCCCCAACGCCGAGATCACCCGCTTGGTCGATGCGGTCGGTGTGCCACTGGGCACCCCGGTCACCATCAGGTCCTAGGCGCCGAGTCTGGCTTTGACGAGCACGGGGTCCGGATTGGTGACCGGCTCGCCGTCCAGCAGCACGGTCGGCACCGTTTCGTTGCCCTGGTTGAGGGATCGGACGAACTCCGCAGCCTCACGGTCCTGCCAGATGTTCACCCAGACGGCCTTCTTGGCTGCAGCACCCAGCGCCGACCTCAGCCGGGCACAGAACGGGCATCCGGGACGCCAGTAGACCACGACGTGCTTGTCCTGGGCGGGCATGCTGACTACTTCAGCGTGCCGAGTCGTCCGGCCTCCCCGCCACGGGCTGATCCACCACGCCAGCCCTACGCCGGTGGCCAGCACGGCCAGCCCGACCCACGTGGCACCGTCGCCCAGGAAGGTCAGGCCAGACCAGCCCGCCAGGCCCAGGACGAACAGCCACAGGTAGCGCTGCATCAGGAGGCGAGCTTCTCCTGCACCACCGTGGGACTGGGGTTGGTCACGGGTATGCCGTCCATCACCACGGTTGGCACGGTCTCGTTGCCGTCGTTGACCGAACGCACGAAGGCGGCGGCGTCCTTGTCCTCCCAGATGTTCACCCAGGTGGCCTTGTCGCCCTCGGCGCCCAAAGTCGAGCGCAGCCGCGCGCAGAAGCCACAGCCGGGACGCCAGTAGATGACGACGCCGTCAACCGTCGTGTGGTCGGTGGAAGTCTTCGATTCAGAGGTCACGTGCAGGGGAACGCAGGGCCGGCACCGGGTGATTCCCGAGGGCGCCGGGGGTGACGCAGAACCCATGGGTGAGACTGGCGCGATGGCCTTTCCAACGCGCAACCGACCGCGGTGGGTCCATCTCCTGGTCGGGCTCTGCCTCGTAACGGCGGCCGGCCTCGTCGCCTGGTGGGCCTGGCCGGATCCCAGCGTCGAATCCGCCCCCGCCCCGGATCCTCTTCCACTGGTGGTGCTGGTCTCAGGCTATGGGGGCGACGGACGAGACCTCGCGCCCCTCGTCGTTGCCCTCGAGCAGCAAGGCCGGAAGGTCTCGGTCCTGCCGCCGGTGGGTGACAACACCGGAGACCTGAAGGAGCAAGCGCAGGTGCTCGGCGAATTTGTGGAGGACGAGCTCGGCGGCGCGGACGACGTCGATGTCATCGGATACTCCGCGGGTGGGGTCGTGGCCCGGCTGTGGGTCCGAGACTACGGCGGAGACGTCGTGGCTCGCCGGGTGCTCACGGTCGCTGCCCCTCACCACGGCACGGCATTGGCCGGTCTCGCGGACCTGGCGGGCCTGTGTGACGGTGCGTGCGCACAGCTGGTGCCCAACAGCGACCTGCTCGAGGCTCTGAACGACGGTGACGAGACTCCATCAGGTCCCGACTGGATATCGATCTGGAGCGAGAGCGACCGCACCGTCACGCCGCCTAGCACGGCAGACCTCGAGGGCGCTTTGGCGTTCTCGGTGCAGTCCGTGTGCCCCGACGACACTTCTGGTCACGCTCAGCTGCCGGCCTCGCCCGTCATCCTCGACGCCCTACCGGCCGTCCTCGGTCGGGGTGCCCCGACCGCTCCGCGTCCCTCTGATGTCGACTGCGACCGCGCCTGAAGAGTTGGAGCTACGGATAGGAGCCCGACTCGAGGAGCCTGACGAAGCCTTGCTCATCCAGAACGGGCACCCCGAGCTCCTCCGCCTTCGCGGCCTTGGTGCCCGCGTTTGCTCCGACCACGACATAGTCGGTCTTCTTCGACACCGACCCGGCCGCCTTGCCTCCGCGGCTGACGATGGCTTCCTTGGACTCGTCTCGGCTGAAGCCCTCGAGGGATCCGGTGACCACGACCGTCATCCCCTCCAAGGTGCGCTTGATGGAGGCGTCCCGCTCGTCGGCCATACGGACACCGTCGCCCGCCCAGCGCTCCACGATGCCGCGGTGCCAGTCCACCTGAAACCATGCCGTCACCGCCTCCGCGATCACCGGCCCCACACCATCGGTAGCGGCCAGCTCCTCCGTGCTGGCCGAGCGGATGGCGTCCATCGATCCGAACTCGGTGGCCAGACCACGGGCTGCCGTGGGGCCGACATGGCGGACGGAGAGACCCACCAGCACTCTCCAGAGCGGTTGCTTCTTCGCCTGCTCCAGGTTGTCGACGAGTTTCCTACCGTTAGCGGACAGCACGCGTCCGTCGATGACCTGCTCCTGGGGATCGCTCTTCTTCGCGTTCCGGGTGTAGAGCGGGACCTTTGCGATCTCCTCGACGCCCAAGCCGAACAAGCTGGACTCGTCACTGATCACGCCGGCATCCAGAAGACCGGCCACTCCTTCCCAGCCGAGGGCCTCAATATCGAAAGCTCCTCGACCAGCGACGCTGAATAATCGCTCGCGCAACTGCGAGGGGCAGGTCCGGGCATTGGGACAACGAATATCCTTATCGCCCTCGCGCTCGGGCCGCAGCGGAGTGCCGCAACTCGGACAGTCGATCGGCATGACGAACGGCATCTCGGAGCCATCCCGGGCCTCGGCGACGGGACCAACGATCTCTGGGATCACATCCCCCGCTTTACGCAGCACCACGGTGTCGCCGATGAGCACCCCCTTGCGGATGACCTCGGTGGCGTTGTGCAGCGTCGCCATCTCCACCGTGGACCCGGCGACCAGCACGGGCTCCATCACTCCATACGGCGTGACGCGGCCGGTGCGTCCGACGTTGACGCGGATATCGAGGAGCTTGGTGGTGACCTCCTCCGGCGGATACTTGAAGGCGATCGCCCAGCGCGGAGCTCGCGAGGTCGAGCCGAGAGCTCGCTGCACCGACACCTCGTCGACCTTGACCACCACGCCGTCGAGCTCGTGCTCCACGGAGCGGTCGTGTCGGTGCTCGCGGTAGTAGTCGATGAACTCCTGCACCTGCCTCAGGTCGTTGACAACGCGACCGTGGGACGACACCGGCAGGCCCCACGCGCCGAGAATGTCGTACGCCTGGGACTGTCGCGCGATGTCGAAGCCGGAGCGCGCACCTATACCGTGCACCAACATGCGCAGGCCGCGCGTGGCCGTGACCCGGGGGTCCTTCTGTCGTAGTGAGCCGGCGGCTGAGTTGCGAGGGTTCGCGAACGGCGCCTTGCCAGCCTCGACCAAACTGGCGTTCAGCGCCTCGAAGGCTGCAGGCGGGAAGAACACCTCACCGCGGACCTCGACCACCTCGGGGATCGGGACCGCGTCGTCGTGCTGCTCAGCCGGAGGCGTCAGTCGGTGCGGCACCCCCTGGATGGTCCGGACGTTATGAGTCACGTCCTCTCCAGTGCGTCCGTCGCCGCGGGTGAGGGCTCGCGCCAAGCGACCGTCCTCATACAGCAGGTTGATCGCCAGCCCGTCGATCTTGAGCTCGCAGAGGTAGTGCACCTCAGCGCCCCCGGCGTCGCGCTCGACACGATCCGCCCAAGCCTGCATCTCCTCGGCGCTGAAGGCGTTATCGAGGCTCAGCATGCGCTCACGGTGGTCCACGGCGGTGAACTCGGTCGAGAAAGTGCCACCCACCTGCTGGGTCGGGCTCTCCGGTGTCCGAAGACCTGGATGCCGCTCCTCGAGCTGCTCGAGCCTTCGGAGCAGCTCGTCGAACTGGGCGTCGGCCACCGTTGGCGTGTCACGGACGTAGTAGGCGAACTGGTGGCTCCGAATCTCCTCGGCCAGCTCGGTCCAGTCATGCCTCACGTCGGCCGGGATCTCACCCTCGTCTGACTTGCTCACACCCCTATTGTCTACGAGGGCTCTGA
Source organism: Ornithinimicrobium sp. (assembly GCA_049646465.1). Lineage (GTDB taxonomy): Bacteria > Actinomycetota > Actinomycetes > Actinomycetales > Dermatophilaceae > Ornithinicoccus. The sequence goes on along the minus strand of JBARVW010000006.1, from coordinate 69,072 downwards.
CAGACCGCGCTCTGCTAGCGTGCCCTCGACCTGCTCGTCGCTGTCATTGTCTGGGGACCTCATGAGATCTGCTGTCGTTGCGGTGGTCGCTGCCGTGCTGTGCCTCGTCGCTCCCTCGGCCTCGGCCCAGGAGGGGGACTCCGGAGCCCTGCTGGTGATCATGGATGTCTCCGGGTCCATGAACGAGGACGACGGGGCCGGTGCGCCCCGCATCAACGGTGCCCGCGCGGCCGCCCAGGACCTCGTCGAGGCCGTGCCCGATGGCACGCGCATCGGCCTGCGGGTCTACGGCGACCGGTACGACGGCAGCGATAAGGAAGAAGGCTGTCAGGACACCCGGCTCGCCGTGCCGATCGGGCCGGTGGAGTCCACCGGCGAGCAGATCAACACCGAGATCGACGACTCCGTTCCGTCCGGGTTCACCCCCATCGGGTTGTCGTTGGAGCAGGCGGCCGACGACTTCACCGACGATGCGAACCGATCGATCGTCCTGGTCAGCGACGGTGAGGACACCTGCGGCGACCCGAGGCCATGTGATGTGGCCAAGGATCTATCGACCTCCGGCATCGACGTTCGGGTCGACACCATCGGATTGGCCATCGAGGACAACCCCCAGGCCCAGACCGAGCTGGAGTGCATTGCTGAGGCCACCGGAGGAGACTTCGTCCAGGCCGCAGACGCCTCCGAGCTCACCAACCGACTGAGCCAGCTCTCCACTCGCGCCGTCCAGGGATGGAGCGCCGACGGTGAGGAGATCGAAGGCGGCGCCATCGTCACGCAAGCCACCCCGATCGAGGCTGGGACGACCTACGTGGACGACGTCGTGGCCAACGAGGCCCGCTGGTTCTCCTTCCCGGCGCAAGAAGGTCAAGACATCACGGTGACGGTGTCGGAGGACGGATCGCAGGACTACGGATGCTGTGTAGCCCTCCGGTTGTACACGCCGGACCAGACGTCATCCCTCGGCCTGGACAACGGCGCTCCCCAGGGAACGGCTCAGATTCTTCGTGTCACCACCCCGCCGGACGGAGCTTTCGAGTCCGGGGACTACTACGTATCCGTCGATCGCAGCACGAGCACTCGGGACCCAGGGCCGGTGACCTTCCAGCTCGACGTTTCCGTCGAGGGTGGCGACGCAGCAGCCGAGACGTCTGCGCCCGCCAGCACCGAACCGGCCACGGACGACGCCGAGGCCAGCGCGACGCCCGACTCGGCCGGAGCCGATGAAGCCGAGGCCACGGTCGCAGCGGACCCACCCGATACTCAGGAGGGCAACGGACTGTTGATCACTCTGGTGGTCATCCTCGGCGTGGCCGTTCTGGCGCTCGGGGGTGTGGTGGCCTGGCTTGTTGTCCGGATGAACAAGCCGTCCAGCTGACGAAGGCTCGGCGTCCTGCGCGGTCTTGATCGACTCCTGTCCGCCACGGTTGCGGTGGTGCGGGTCACCAGGAGCGCCGCAGACAGGATCAGCAACGCACCAGCGATAGCGACGGGACCGGACCTTCTCGCCCAGCACCATGGCGTGGTGGCGTTGACGATGCCAGGCTAGGAGGCCGCCGTCTCGGCCAGAGCGCGACCGAGATCGACCGTGTCGCCGGTGACGGAGCGGGCTCGGTCGGGGGTGAGACCAGCGAGCCCGCAGGTGGGTGACACCATCAGGTCGGCCAACCGGTCGGAGGGCAGACCGACGTCATGCCACCGCCCGACCAGCGCGTCGTGATGCTCGCGGTATGCCGACGGCTGCCGCGGGTCCGAGGGCGCGTCAGTGGGCACGGCCCCGGCCCACAGGCTGAGTCCGGCCTCGACGGCGGTGGCGAGGCCCTCCCAGTCACGCGCGCCGAGAGACGTGGTGTCCACACTCAAGGCCCGTCGCCCTGACTCCCCGACGCTGAAGACGCCCCCCATCGCCTCCCGCATCACTCGCAGCGGTGGCCGGGTCGCGCAGCAGTGCAGGGCCGTCATCACCGCTCCGGCGTCGTGGGCAGCACGCAGCACGGTGCCGATGACGGACGACGCGACCTCGGGATCCGGCGCCGGAAGTCGCCGATAGCCCGAGGCTGACGGCACCTGGCCACGGAGCACGCGGGGCAGGCTCGGCTCATCGAGCTGCAGGACCACGGACGCCCGAGGGAGCAGCCTGCTCACGGTGTGGACGTGCTCGGCGACGCCGGCGCCCAGGGACGCTGATACATCCCGGATGGCCCCGGCGTCACTGAGCACCCGATCGCCCAGCGGCAGCCACGTCTCACTCGCCAGCGTCCAAGGGCCCACCACTTGGAGCTTGAGCTCGCCCTGGAAACCGTCGAACACCTCTGCAAGCTGGTCCAGGTCCTGCCGCCACAGCGAAGCGGTGCGGGTGGCGTCGAGACCGGGTCGGTCGACCAGTCTCCAGCCCTGGGGCTGCAGGTCGATCGGCAGATCCACGAGCAGATGGGCACTGCGCCCCACCATGTCCGAGCCGGGTCCGCGGGCTGGGAGCTCGGTCAGATAGGGCATACCGACGAGTCCCTCCTCGGTCAACACGGCCAGGTCGTCGCTGACCGCACCGAGGGCGAGACGCACGTCCTGCCCCGGCCACGATCCCATTCCTGTCACGGTCACCATCGGCTGCACGTCATGGGCCCAGTATGGCGCCCCGGCCGCTCCCATCCCGCCACCGAATCCTTGGCAGGAAGCCACATGGCTACCTCACGTGAAGGGGTGGATGGTGTGTTCAGAGCTCTGGCAGACCCACCTCGTCGAGCGCTCCTCGATGCCCTCTACGAGCAGGATGGTCAACCCCTGACGGCGATGGCCGCGAGAGCTGCACTTCCTCAACCCCAGCCCCCTTCGGAGGATTCACCACCGGTGGGTCAGCACGTTCACCGAGCCATGGGCCGCCGGCCGCATCGGCCTGCGAGACGACCCGGAGCAAACCATCGGACGTGTCTTCGAGATATGCATCCGGACCTCCCCGGAGCGGTTGTGGGCGGCGATCACCGACCCTGGGACCCGGGCTGAGTACCACTTCGGCACGGTGGTGACCTCGGACTGGCTGACCGGGTCACAGTGGAAGCAGCAGGCTCCCAGATGTACGACGGAGAGTGATCGGTGGCCTGAGCGCTGCCGGCACGGACGGCATACTCGGCGGCATGAACAGATCGACACCCGGTGGCCAGCTGGCCCCCTTCTTCGACCGCGACGGCGCCCTGATCACCGTGCCGCGCACGGAGTCCAAGAAGATCGCGTTGCTGGCGTGGCTCGTGACGCAACTCCCCGCGGGCGCACGACTGTCGGAGGTCGAGATGAACGCCGCGCTCCGCCCGATCTACGACGATGTGGCCGTGCTGCGTCGCTCCCTCGTGGACTTCGGCTTCGTCGAGCGGCCGCAGGCCGGTGTCTACGTCATCCCTGAGGCCGCAGAGCCGACCCCCTGACCGCTGTGCGCTCGGTTGCACGGCGCCTACCCACGGAGGGCGCGCAGATCGGTCAGGTGCGGCCGGCGCTGACGATGGTGGCCGAACCAACCACCCGCGTTCCGTCGTAGAGCACCACCGACTGCCCAGGAGCCACTCCGCGGATCCGCTCCTCCAACCTGACCTGCACCTGCTCGCCTTCGGCCCACGCCGTCGCCGGGTACTCCTGACCGTGCGCCCGGATCTGGGCACCCACCTCGATGACCCCCTCCGGCGAAGGGCCGCACCAGCGCGCATGGTCCCCGGTGATGTGGTCGGCACCGAGCAGCTCGTGGGTGCCGACCACCACCGTGTTCGACGAGGTCTGCGTCGAGGTCACGTAGCGCGGCTGTCCGTCGGCGGCGGGGACGGACAACCCCAGTCCCCGCCGTTGGCCCACGGTGTAGGCGTAGGCCCCTTGGTGCTCGCCGAGCACGGCGCCGTCAGAGTCCACGATGGGGCCGGGCTGCTCACCGAGCCGCTTCGTCAGCCACGCCCGAGTGTCCCCGTCGGGGATGAAGCAGATGTCATGGCTGTCGGGCTTCTTGGCGATCGAGAACCCCCGCGCGGATGCCTCGACCCTGATGTCCGGCTTCGTGGTGTCGCCGAGCGGGAAGAAGCTGCGCGCGAGCTGGTCAGCGTCCAGGACGCCCAGCACGTAGGACTGGTCCTTGGCCATGTCGACGGCGCGGTGCAGCTCACGTCGCACCCCGCCGGGGGCTGCCTCATCCGGCTCCTCGACAATCTGGGCATAGTGACCGGTGGCCACGGCGTCGAAGCCCAGCGCCAAGGCCTTGTCCAGCAACGCAGCGAACTTGATCTTCTCGTTGCATCGCAGGCACGGGTTCGGCGTGCGGCCCGCTTCGTACTCGGCAATGAAGTCCGCCACCACGTCCTCGGCGAAGCGCTCAGCCATGTCCCAGACGTAGAACGGTATGCCGAGTCGGTCCGCTACGCGTCGGGCATCCCCCGCGTCCTCGATGGTGCAGCACCCTCGAGCACTCTCACGCAGCGTCGCTGCCGACTGGGACAGCGCCAGATGCACACCGACTACCTCATGACCTGCCTCCAACATCCGCGAGGCGGCCACTGCGGAGTCGACCCCACCGCTCATTGCGGCCACGACGCGCATCAGCTGGCCCTGCTGGTCGCGTGACGCGCTCGACGAGCCCGTTCGATGGCCGCGGGCAGGGCCTCCAGGAAAGCGTCGACATCGGCCCGGGTGGACGTGTGACCCAGCGTGAGTCGCAAGGCGCCGCGGGCCTGCAGCTCGCTCATCCCCATGGCCAAGAGCACGTGACTGGGCTGGGGGACCCCGGCCTGGCACGCCGACCCGGTGGAGCACTCGATCCCCACCGCATCGAGCAAATAGAGCAATGAGTCACCATCGCACTCGGGCACCAGGAGGTGGGCGTTCCCGGCCAAGCGACCGGTGGTGTCGCCGCGTTCGTAAAAGCCACTCACGGTGATGGAGGGATCGGCGGCGCGCGCCCCGTCGATGAGCGCATCGCGGAGTCCGGCCAAGCGGAGGGACTCACCCTGCTGGTGCGCCACGGCATGCCTCACCGCCGTGGCCAACCCCGCAATCCCGGGCACGTCAAGCGTCCCGCTGCGCAGCTGACGCTCCTGTCCCCCGCCGTGGGTCAGCGGGACGAGGTCTTGATCGCGCCCCGTGACGAGGACGCCGACCCCCAGCGGACCGCCCACCTTGTGGCCCGTCAGAGTGACCAGGTCGGCGTTCGTCGCACCCACGTTCAACCGGAGCTGACCCAGGGTCTGCACGGCATCGGTATGCAGCGGCACGCCCGCCGCGTGAGCCGCCGCCGCCAGGTCGGCGATGGGCTGGATGGTGCCCACCTCGTTGTTGGCCCACATCACCGACACCACGGCCGCCGAGTCGGGATCCTCAGCCAACGCAGCCTGCAACGTCGACCCGGTGATCACGCCGTCCGGGTCGGGCATCAGCCAGGTGACATCGGCTTGACCCGTCGTGACCAGGTGCTCCACCGGGTCCAGCACGGCGTGGTGCTCCACGGCACTGACCAGCAGACGTCTGCGCCTGGGGTTCCGGGCCACCTGGCGCCAGAGGGACCCCTTGATCGCCATGTTGTCGGACTCGGTCCCGCCGGAGGTGAAGATGACTTCCGAGGGTCGGGCACCGAGGTCGTCCGCGATCGACTCACGCGACTCCTCGACGACGCGCCGTGCCGAACGGCCCGAGGTATGCAGCGAGCTGGCGTTGCCGACGTCGCGCATGGTCTGTGCCACCACGTCGATGACCTGGGGCAGGACCGGGGTGGTCGCCGCGTGGTCGAGGTAGGCAGTCACCCGACCGAGTTTACGACCTCCTCCGCCGGGTCAGTGCCCGGCGTCGGAGATCTTCTCGACGGCCTGGGGCAGAACGTCGAACAGGTCGCCGACCACTCCGAAGTCCACCATGCCGAAGATCGGTGCCTCTTCGTCCTTGTTGATCGCGACGATCGTCTTCGAGGTCTGCATACCGGCGCGGTGTTGGATCGCACCGGAGATGCCGGCCGCGACGTAGAGCTGGGGTGAGACCGACGTCCCGGTCTGGCCGACCTGGTTCGAATGCGGATACCACCCGGCGTCGACGGCGGCCCGTGACGCACCGACCGCAGCGCCGAGGCTGTCCGCGAAGCGCTCGACGGGGTCGAAGTCTCCTCCCGTCCCGCGACCACCGGAGACCACGATGGCGGCCTCGGTGAGCTTGGGTCGACTGCTCTGGGGCTTCTCGGTGCGGCCGACGATGCGCGACGTCTTGGCGCTAGCCGACACTTCCACCTCGACGACTTCGTCGTTCATCTCGGCGGGGGCTTCGGTGGCGGTGATCGAGTTCGGCTTCACGGTGATGATCGGCGCGCCCTGACTCACCGTGGCGACGACCTCAAAGTTCCCGGCGAACACCGACTGCACGGTCTCGATCTCGTCGCCCTCCCCCCGGCGGATGCCGACCGCGTCGGTGATCAACCCCGCCTGGGTCTTGATGGCCAGGCGTCCGGCGATCTCCTTGCCCTCCGACGTCGAAGGGACCAACACGGCAGCCGGATGTGTGCGAGCCACCAACTCGGCGAGCACCTCGGCGGTCGGAGCCACCAGGAAGTCGCTCACGTCGGCGCTGTCCACGCGGTAGGCCTGGACGGCGCCGTAGGTCGCGAGCGTTTCGCTCGCCTTCTCGAAGCCGGACCCGACGAAGACCGCCGACGGCTCTCCCAGCCTCCGAGCGGCCGTGAGCATCTCGCAAGTGCTCTTGCGGACTTCGCCGTCGACGTGATCGACAAGAACGAGTACTTCGGCCATGTTCGTGCTCCTCGTGCTGAAAGGGAAGGGGTTCAGGCGAACTTGTGGGTCTTCAGGAAGTCGGCCAGCGCCTGGCCGCCGCTTCCGTCGTCGCTGACGATCTCGCCCTGACTGCGCGGGGGGCGCTGCGTGATCGAGACCACGCGCGTCCACGCTGCGTCCAGCCCGACGTCAGAAGGGTCCACCCCGATGTCGGTCAAGGACCACTCCTGCACCGGCTTCTTCTTGGCGGCCATGATGCCCTTGAAGGAGGGATAGCGCGGGTCGTTGATCTGGTCGGTGACCGAGACCAGGGCGGGCAGCGTCGCCTCGATGGTCTCGCTCGCCAGTTCCCCGTCCCGCCGGATCCGCACCCGGTCACCCTCGATCGTCAGCTCCGCGGCGAAGGTGACCTGCGGCAGGCCCAGTCGTTCGGCCAACATCGCCGGCACCACGCTCATCACCCCGTCGGTGGAGGCCAGGCCAGTGATGATGATGTCGACCTTCTCCTCCTCACCGATCTTCTCGATGGCCTTGGCCAGCACCAACGAGGTGCCGACCGAGTCCGACCCAGCGATGCCGGCGTCGTTGATGTGCACTCCCCGGTGGGCTCCCATCTGCAGCGACTTCTTGATCGCGGTGGCGGCCTCGTCGGGTCCCATGGTCAGCACGGTGACCTCGCCGTCGTGGTCCTCAGCGACGGTCAGTGCTTCCTCGACCGCATACTCGTCCAGCTCGGACAGCAGCCCGTCGACGGACTCACGCTCGGTGGTCTGGTCCGCGGAAAAAGTGCGCTCCGACTGGGCGTCGGGCACATACTTCACACAAACGACGATGTTCACAACTGACCTCTTCTTCGGGGTTGGTCGCGTGGGCAGCGTGACACCGCCCACCCTGTCCGTATCTTCGCACTTCCCCATGCGTCAGGACACAGCGCGGACCCTGTGCCGACGACTCGCAGACCGTTACGGCAGGGACAGTGCGGCCGTCACTGCGTCGGGTGTCGGCGGGAGAAGAGCAGAGCACCCACCCCCATACCGCCGATGAACACGACGATGAGCGCGATGGACAGCGGCATCGTCACGGTGGCCACGAGCAACCAGATATCGGTCTGCTCCCAGTTGATGGCAATCAAGATGACGGCCACGGCGCTGAACACCAACGCGATGATCTGCCGAGGCTTAAGTCCGCCTTTGCCGGACGTCTGAGGGTCCATAAGGCCAGGTTAGCGTTTCGCGGTCGCGACCCCAACCCCCGGACGCACCCATTCTCTTCCGCACGTGTGCATGGCGAAGAGGCCGACTATTTCGTGCGCGTGCCAATCATCTCAAGAACAGGGCCCTCAGCCGGATCGTGGTCAGCCACAAGCCGAACGCCGTCATCACGAGGAAGTACCCGGTGTGCACCCAGGTCGAGGCATCGAAGTAGCCCACTCCGAGCTGGCGCATCAGCTCCACCCCATGCCACAGCGGCAGGGCCATGATCATCCATTGGATGACTTGCGGGTAGACCTCGATCGGATAGAGCGTGGCCGAGAACAAGAACATCGGCAGCATGACAACGGCAATGATGTCCATATGTTGGAAGGTCTTCATGAAGCTCGTCACGGCCATCCCGAAACTGGCGAACCCGGCAGCGATCATGACTGCGGCGGGCACCATCAAGAGGGCCCACCACGACGTGACGAGGCCCATTCCCGTGATCACGACAAGGAATCCCACGGCATACAGGAAACCGCGGAACAAGGCCAAGCTGATCTCACCGAGCGCCACATCCAACGGGCCGAGCGAGGTCTGCATCATCGCCTCGTACAGCCGGGAGAACTTCAACTTGAAGAAGACATTCCAGGTGGAGTCGTAAATAGCACCGTTCATCGCTGAGGTGGCCAGCAAAGCGGGCGCGAGGTATGCCGCGTACGACACCTCGGTGCCGCCCGGGCCTTCGACGACGCTGATCAGCGAGCCCAGACCCAGTCCCATCGCCAGCAGATAAAAGACCGGCTCGAAGAAGCCGGAGGCCAGCACCATCCAGTTCTGCGAGACGATCGCACGCAGCCCCCGCTCCAGCACCGCACGCACGTTGCCGGAGTAGACAGAGGCCAGGGTGGTCGCGCTCATTTCAGCCCTCCAGCCGGCGGGTGTAGACGGACCGCGCCCACCGCAGTCCCACGACGACGCACACGATGAGGAACGCGAGGTGGACGACGATCAGCCAACCCGGTTCATCCGCCCCGTAGGCCGCGACACGGGCGAGCTGGGTCCCGTGCCAGACCGGGGAGATCCAGCCGACCCACTGCAGGTAGAGGGGCATGGCGCTCAGGGGGAAGAACGTTCCCGCAAACAGGAACATCGGCATCACCACGAAGCGCTCGATGAACGCGAACTGATACCCCTCGTCGACCAGCGTCGCAGCGTAGGCCTGCAGCGGGGCTCCGAAGGCCGCCGCACTGAGCACCCCGATCGGGATGGCCAGCACGGACCAGCCGACCTGCACCGCTCCGAAGGCCAGCATGATCAGCCAGAAGACGCCGGCTTGAGCGACGAACCGCAGCAGGACCGCGAGGAAGTGTCCCTGCGCGATCTGGGCCGGGGTGATCGCCGTCGCCGCTGGTCCGTAGTAGGTGCGGCCCCACTTGAAGCCGTCCATCACCGGATAACTCATCTCGGAGCCCACGGAGGCCACCAGCGATGCGACGAGCAGGGCTGGAGCTACGAAGACGAGATAGGGCACCCCGTCGACGTCACCGTTCTGGGTGTCCACCAAGGTCCCCAGCCCGATCCCCATCGCCGTCAGGTAGAGGACCGGCTCGGCCACCGCGCTGAGCAGGATCGAGATGGCGTAAGCCCGCATGGCGCGGATCCGGGTCTGCGCGTAGTACCAGGAGCCCCAGACGCGGGCTCGAGCCGCGCTGGCCGCCGGACTGAGTGCGCGCCGGGAGGCACGGGTGGCCGGGTCAGTCGACAAGTGTCCGCCCCGTCAGGCGTAGGAACACGTCCTCGAGCGAGGACCGTCGCACCAGCGAGGTCAGGGGGTGCAGGCCGCGCCGCGAGATCTCGTCGAGGACGGACTCGCCGTCGTCGGCATACATCAGGATGCGGTCCGGCAGCACCTCGAGCCGCTGGCCGATGTCGCTGAGCTGCTCGAGAACCTCGGGGTTGCGACGAGACCCGAACCGCACCTCGACAACTTCCCGAGTGGAGTGCTCGCGGATCAACGCGCGTGGCGACCCCATGGCCATGATCGTGCCGTGGTCGATGACCACCAGCCGGTCACACAACTGCTCGGCCTCGTCCATGAAGTGCGTCGTCACGACCAGGGTCGTGCCTGCTTCCTTCAACCGGAACAACCGGTCCCACAAGGTATGCCGCGCCTGTGGGTCCAGCCCTGTGGTCGGCTCGTCCAGGAGGAGGATCTCCGGTTCGTTGATCAGCCCTCGGGCGATCGTCAAGCGGCGCTTCATGCCACCGGAGAGGTTCGCGACCTTCTCCTTGGCCTTGGCCTGCAGCTCGACGAAGGCGAGCAGCTCGTCGGCTTTGGGCCCCAGATAGTCGCGCCGGAGACCGAAGTAGCGGCCATACATGACCAGGTTCTCCCGCACGCGGAGCTCCTCGTCGAGGTTGTCCTGCTGCGGCACGACCCCGAGATGCGCCCGCACCTGGGGCCCAAAGTCACCCGGGTCCAGACCGGCGACGCTCAGCGTCCCCCCGGAGCGGTCCAAAGTGCCACCGATCATCCGCATCGTCGTCGACTTGCCGGCGCCGTTGGGGCCCAGCAGCCCGAAGCTCTCTCCGGGCCGGATGTCGAAGTCGATGCCATCGACCGCGCGCAGCTCACCGTAGGTCTTGCGCAGCCCACGTGCCTGGATGACAGGCGGTCCCCCATCGCTCGTCACGGACACCAACCACTGCGTGAGGAGGTCGTGCAACGGCTCAAGGACCTCCACGCCGTAGCCATCGTCCCCGAGGTGCTCGTGCGCGGCAGCGCACCCTGAAGGTGTCCCCGTGGATCGCTCCCCGGCCCGTGGGGGCGTGAAGACACGTCGAGAGCGTGCTCGACCAGGTTGCTAGGCCGGCCGTGGTGCTCCGGAGGCACGAAGAGGACGGCGTCACTCTCCGTCAGCGCATCGCGGAAAGCGTCGATCTGCGCGTCGACGCCCGAGTCGACGATCTCTTCTGTGTCATGCGGTATTGAGGCCAGATCGGTGTAACGCGGCACCGCGTGACCCTGTTGGCTCAAGCAGGTCGTGGCGGCTGTGGCGAGCGCTTCGTTGTCACCGTCTCGCAACGAGCCGACCAGAATCGGGGTGTGCGTCATAAGTGTCTTCCGTCGATAGGTCGGCTCGCGGGTGTGCCCCACGCACGCTCCGAACGACGCCGGTCGAGAGCCCTACGAGTATGGCGCCCGACCGGCAGGCGTTGTCAGCGGCCTTCGAAGTTGGCCTTACCCGGACCGTCCGCCACGAAGGACGTCATCCCGATCTCTCGGTCTGCTGTGGCGAACACTCCCGCGAACTGCGTCGCTTCGATGGCCAGACCGGTGTCCAAATCTGTCTCGATCCCCCGGTCAATGGCCTCCTTCGCGGCGCGCAAAGCGTAGGACGGTCCGCCGACGAACCGCTTCGCCCGCGCGAACGCCGCGGCGTACACCTGCGCCGGCTCCACGACCTCGTCGACCAGACCCATCGCCAAGGCCTCCTCGGCGTCGACCATGCGACCGGTGAAGATCAGGTCCTTCGCCTTAGCGGTGCCGACGAGTCGGGGGAGGCGCTGGGACCCACCCGCCCCGGGTATGACACCGAGCAGGATCTCCGGTTGACCGAGCTTGGCGTCACGGCCCACCACACGGAAGTCGCAGCACAGCGCCAGCTCACACCCCGCCCCCAACGCGTACCCGGTGATCGCGGCTACGGTCGGCTTGGGGATCCGCGCGACCGCCTTGAAGCACTCCTGGATCACGCTGGACCGGTCCACCATCTCGGGATAGGTCATCGACTGCATCTCTTTGATGTCGGCGCCCGCCGCGAAGACCTTCTCCCCGCCGTAGACCACGACCGCTGCCACGTCGGAGGCCGAGATCTCCCGAGCAGCCTCTCCGATCTGGTCCTGCACCGCAGTCGAGAGCGGATTCATCGGGGCACGGTCGATCCGAAGGACCGCAACGCCCTCCTCGACCGTCCAGGTCACGTGAGGCTCAGCCATCGGTCGACCCGCGTTCGTCACGGTCCGAGTTGGCGCTCCCGTTCGTATCGACGTCTGCATCGATGTCGGACACGGTGTCCGGGGCGGTCTCCGCGCCGGGGGTCGTGGGAGTCGTCGGGACGGTGGCCTCGGACAGCCAGGGTTGGGGCTCGGCGGCAGGGCTGTCGTCGCCCTCCGCCCGCGGCACCTCGCCGCCGGACTTCACGATGACGTTCTTGTGCCAGAGCGCCACCGCTTGGAGGAGCAGCCCCACGCTGATCGAGACCTTCGCCTTCGGGTTCTCCTTCTTGGCGATGACCTGCTCGACGGTCAAGATCAGGTTGCCTCCGGCGATACCTGCCTTGACCAGGTTCATCCCCAGCGTGACGTCGTTGCACGCGTTCAACCGCGTCTGCAGGTCCTGTGGGATGCGGTCGGAGATCTGCCACTGACCGAAGGTGCGCATGATGTCGAACTTCTCGCTCTCCAGGCACCGCACGAACAGCTTGTGATCACCCGCGGTGAAAGCCACATCCCCCTGGGTGTCCAGGTCGGGAGAGAACTTCAGATCCTGCAGGGCATCGAGCACGCGTCCGCGCAACGGACGGACCTCGGCCGGGGGCGGAAAGTTCGGTAGAGAGGTGGGGTCTGTCATGGGACCAACGTACCGACTCCGCCCGAGGCCGTCCTACAGTTGCCGCCATGGTCCCCCCTTTCCGCCCCTATCGGCACGCCCTCGACACCCCTCCCGGCCTCGGTGTGACGGTCGACGACAGCGGCGCCGAAGTTGCGGTCCTGGCCCGGCACGCCGACCGGGTCGAGCTGTGCCTCTTCGACGAGCCGACCGCGGACGCCACGGATCCCACGCCCGTCGAACGCCGCATCCCGCTGACCCGCAACGCCTACGGGATCTGGTGGGACCACATACCAGGCGTGTCCGCCGGGCAGCGCTACGGCTTCCGGGTGCACGGCCCGTGGGCACCACGCGAAGGTCATCGACACAACCCCAACAAGCTCCTGCTCGACCCCTATGCGCGGGCCATCGAGGGCACCGTCGACTGGGGGCCACAGATCTACGGGCATCACGTCGAGGGCTCCTGGCGAGAGCAGGGGGACCATCACCATCACAGCGCCCACCGCGATGGGCGGGACAGCGCCGCCTTCATGCCGCGCAGCGTGATGCTCGGGGACGGGTTCGACTGGGAGGGTGACGTGGCGCCGGTCGTGCCGTGGACTGACACCGTCGTCTACGAGGCACACGTCAAGGGGTTGACCATGCTTCACCCGGACATCCCGGAGGAGATCCGTGGCACCTACGCCGCTCTCGGCCACCCCGCGGTCATCACGCACCTGGCGGCGTTGGGTGTGACCACGCTCGAGCTGCTGCCCATCCACGCCTTCACCCACGAGCCTCACCTACAGCGCAAGGACGGTACCAACTACTGGGGATACAACACGATGGGGTTCTTCGCCCCGCACGCCGGGTACGCGGCGGCCACGGATCCGGCCGCCGTCGTCGACGAGGTGAAGGGTGCGGTCAAGGCACTGCACGCCGCCGGCATCGAAGTCATCCTGGACGTGGTCTACAACCACACCTGCGAGCAGTCCGGGGAGGATGGGGCCACCCTGAGCTGGCGCGGGCTGGACAACCGGACCTACTACCGACTCGACGAGCGCGGCCGGGATATCGACGTCACCGGCTGCGGCAACACCCTGGACACCCGTCAGCCGATGGTGACCCGGATGGTGTTGGACTCGCTGCGCTACTGGGTGCAGGAGTTCCACATCGACGGCTTCAGGTTCGACCTTGCACCGGCACTGGCCCGGGCACGCGACCACGGGTTCGATCCCGACCACGCCCTCCACGTAGCCCTGCGCACCGACCCGTTGCTGTCCACGGTCAAGCTCATCGCCGAGCCCTGGGATCTCGGGGTGCACGGGTGGCGCACCGGTCAGTTCCCGCCCCCGTTCGCGGAGTGGAACGACCGGTTCCGGGACGCCGTGCGCTCGTTCTGGGGGCCGGATCTGGCCCGGAGTCACGCCGGAGAGGGCGGGCACGGGGTGCGCGACCTGGCGACCCGGATCGCCGGCTCGGCGGATCTGTTCGACCATCAGGATCGTGGGCCGATTGCCTCGATCAACCTGGTGACCGCCCACGACGGGTTCACGATGGCCGACCTGACGGCATACAACCACAAACACAACGAGGCCAACGGCGAGGACAACCGGGACGGCCACGGGGACAACCACTCGTGGAACCATGGCTCCGAAGGGCCCACGGACGATGCCTCCATCATGGCGGCTCGGGCGCGCACCATGCGCAACCTGATCGGAACCATGCTGCTCTCGCCAGGGGTGCCGATGATCACAGCCGGCGACGAGTTCGGTCGGACCCAGGGCGGCAACAACAATGCCTACTGTCAGGACAACAAGATCTCGTGGGTGGACTGGGACCTGTCGACCTCGCAGCGCGCCCTGCTCGCCGACGTGCAGGAGATGGTCGCCGTGCGCGCCTCGCACGCCGTGCTGCGCCCGCGTGAGTTCCCCACCTTCGACCCGCTACCGGGACGGGTCCGGCTGCGCTGGTTCGACGAGGCCGGTGCCGTCATGCAGGAGCAGCAGTGGGTCGACCCGCACCGACGCTGCGTGCAGGCCCTGCTGGACACCGAGCACGACGGAGCCCCCGAGCGGGCCGTCCTGCTCGTCATCGACGGCAGCGCCCACGGGGCGACACTGACCGTGCCCGCCGAGGCAGAAGGCGCAACCCACGTCGTGCTGAGCTCTGCGGGCCGCTGAGCCCACATCCACAGCCACCCGAAGAAGCCCGACGCGGCGGACTCAGCGGATGGCTATGGCGTGGCGACCAGGCCCAGCTCCGCGATGTTGCTCAGACGGCTGTGGTCCGGAAGGACGCGTACTGTCCAGCCCAACGAGCCGGTGCGCTGCAGCGTCAGAGTCCCGGAGAACTGGTGCCTGCCACCCTCATACGACTCCGCGTGAGCCAAGGACAGCGTCTCGATGTCCTGCAGCTCGTCACTGCGACTGGCCCGACCCAGCACCATCTGCACCTGCACGGTCGAGGGCTGCAGGTCACCCAGACTCACGTAGGCGTGCACCTCCACGGTGTCACCCACCTGCGGAGTGTCGGAGATGCCCGTGGCGTCCACATGGTCGATCCCCACCCCGGGCCAGGCGCCCGTGACTCCGCCGACGTAGGCCGCCAGCTCGCGGGCCCCGGCGAAGTTGTCCTGCGCGACGTCCCAGCCGGCGCGAGCGGCCGGGACGTACAGCTTGAGCGTGTAGTCCGAGACCATCCGATCGGCCAGGACCTTCGGCCCCAAGGTGCTCAGGGTGTGGTCGATCATGTCCATCCACCGGTTCGGCACCCCGTCGGCACCGCGGTCGTAGAAGGTCGGGACCACGGACTGCTCGAGCAGGTCGTAGAGCGCCGAGGCCTCCAGGTCGTCGCGGCGCTCCGGGTCCTCGACGCCGTCAGCGGTGGGGATGGCCCAGCCATTCTGTCCGTCGAACCACTCGTCCCACCAGCCGTCCATGATCGAGAGGTTGAGCGCGCCGTTCAGCGCCGCCTTCATTCCGGACGTGCCACACGCTTCGAACGGGCGCAACGGGTTGTTCAACCACACGTCGCAACCCGGGTAGAGCCGTTGCGCCATCGCGATGTCGTAGTTGGGCAGGAACACGATCCGCGAGCGCATGTCGGGGTCGTCGGTGAACCGCACCATCTCCTGGATCAAGGCCTTGCCGGTGTCGTCGGCGGGGTGCGACTTGCCGGCGATCAGCAGCTGGACCGGCCGGTCCGGGTTCATCAGCAGCTTCTTCAACCGCTCGGGGTCACGCAGCATCAGGGTCAGCCGCTTGTAGGTCGCGGCGCGGCGGGCGAAGCCGATCGTCAGGGCGTCGGGGTCCAGGACGTCCTCGATCCAGCCCAGCTCGGCCGACGTCGACCCGCGACGCTTCATCGACTTCTTCAGCCGTGACCGCGCGTCCGAGACCAGCTGCTCGCGCAGCTCACGCTTGGTGGACCAGAACTGCTCGCGCGGGATCTGCGCCGCACGCGTCCAGATATCGCCGGTCTCGGCGGCCTCCTCGCCCAGGTGCTCCCGAGCCAGGTCGGTGATCTTGCGGTCGACCCACGTGCCCGCGTGCACACCGTTGGTGATCGAGCCGATCGGCACCTCCTGGGTGTCGAACCCCGGCCACAGCCCACTGAACATGCCCCGGCTCACGGCGCCGTGCAGCTCCGAGACGCCGTTGGCCCGCTGGGCCAGCCGCATACCCATCACGGCCATGTTGAAGATCCCGGGAGCACCACCGTCGTAGGTCTCAGCACCCAGCGCCAGCAGCTGCTCCACGCCGACGCCCGGCAGCTCGGCGGCACCACCGAAGTGAGCACGGATGGCGTCCGCGCCGAAGCGGTCGATCCCGGCGGGGACGGGCGTGTGGGTGGTGAAGACCGTGCTGGCGCGGACCGTGCGTACTGCCTCTTCGAAGCTCAAACCGTGTGCCGTGACCAGCTCACCGATCCGCTCGACGCCCAGGAACCCGGCGTGTCCTTCGTTGGTGTGGTGTACGTCGGGCACCGGGGCTCCGGTCAGTCGCGACCATGCCCGAAGGGCTCGCACGCCACCGATGCCGAGCAGCATCTCCTGCTCCAGTCGCTGGTCTCCCCCACCGCCGTACAGCCGGTTGGTCAGCTCGCGTCGGGCCGCGTCGTTGGTCTCGACATCAGAGTCCAACAGCAGCAACGGGACGCGGCCGACGTTGGCCTTCCAGATGTGGGCGTGCAGCATGCCGCCACCCGGCATCGCCAGCTCGATCAGCACCGGGGCGCCGTCCGCTTCACGCAACATCGACAGCGGCAGGTCGTCGGGGTCCAGCAGCGGGTAGCTCTCCTGCTGCCAGCCCTCGGCGTTCAGACGCTGACGGAAGTAGCCGCTCTTGTAGAACAGACCGACACCCACGATGGGCACGCCGAGGTCGGAGGCGCTCTTGAGGTGGTCGCCCGCCAGGATCCCGAGGCCGCCCGAGTACTGCGGCAGGACCTCGGTGATCCCGAACTCCGGGGAGAAGTAGCCGATCGAGGCGGGGAAACCCCCGGTCGACGTCTCTGCTTCGCGCTGGTACCAGCGCGGTTCGGTCAGGTAGGCGTGCAGGTCGGCCGCGGCGTCGGCGAGTCGCGAGCCGAAATCCTCATCAGCGGCCAGGTCGTGCAGGTCCGCCGGGGTCAACCGGCTCAACAGGGCGACCGGGTCATGCTTGACCTTGTCCCAGAGCTCCGGATTGATGCTTGCGAACAGGTCCCGCGTGGGCGCGTGCCAGCACCAGCGCAGATTGAGGGACAGGTCGCTGAGGGGGGTCAGTGCCTCGGGTAGGACCGTGCGGACGTGCAGCCGGCGTATCGCTTTCACGGGTCGAAGGATAAGGCACCCCGACGGGTGCCCGCTGCCGTGGCCTTGGGCTATGGAACCCGGTAGCGTCGGGGCCGTGACCCCTCGAACTCCCGAACCGCAGGCCACGATCGACCGCAGCTGGCTCCAGGAGGTGGGCCAGCACCCCATCGGGCGCATCCCCGTCCTGGACGTCTCCCCCGCCGTCGACGGTGGGCAACGCCCGACGGGATCGGTGGTGAACGAGCTCTTCACGGTGACCGCGACCGTGTTCCGCGAGGGACACGATGCCGTCAACGCCACGGTCGTCCTGACCGACCCCGACGGTCAGGAACATCACGTCGCGATGACCTGTCTCAACCCGGGCCTCAACCACTGGTCGACCACGATCTATGGCGACCGGGAGGGCCTGTGGCAGTACCGGGTGGAGGGCTGGTCCGATCCCTACGCCACCTGGGACCACGACGCCACGATCAAGGTCGAGGCGGGAGTCGACGTCGAGCTCATGCTCGAGGAGGGCGCACGCATGCTCGAGCGCGCCCGGGACGAGGTGGAGCGCAGCGAGGCCGACGCGCAGACCCTGAGCGAGGCGATCACCGCGCTGCGTGACACCGATCGCCCGGAGGCGGCCCGCTTGGCCGCCGGCACCGGTTCAACGGTTTCCCGCCTGCTCCACCGCGCTCCGCTGCGCGACATGATCAGCCCTTCGCAGAGCTACGCCTGGCGGGTCGAGCGGCCTCTGGCGCTGACCGGCGCGTGGTATGAGATCTTCCCTCGCTCGGAGGGGGCCACGAGGGATGACGCCACGGGGGTATGGACGACAGGGACGTTCGCCACCGCCGCGAAGCGTCTCCCCGCGATCGCCGAGATGGGCTTCGACGTGGTCTACCTGACCCCGATCCACCCCATCGGCACCACCAACCGCAAGGGCCCCAACAACACGTTGGACGCCTCGGCCAGCGATCCCGGCTCGCCTTACGCCATCGGAAGTGCCGAGGGTGGTCACGACGCCATCCATCCGGACCTGGGCGACTTCGACGACTTCGACGACTTCATCTCCGCGGCCCAGGAGGAGGGCCTCGAGGTGGCCATGGACCTGGCCCTGCAGGCCGCCCCGGACCATCCATGGGCCACGGAGCACCCGGAGTTCTTCACCACCCGCGCGGACGGCAGCATCGCCTACGCCGAGAACCCGCCGAAGAAGTACCAGGACATCTACCCGATGAACTTCGACAACGACCCAGCGGGGAGCTATGCCGAGATGCGCCGGGTCGTGCAGGTGTGGATCGACCACGGAGTCAAGCTGTTCCGCGTGGACAACCCTCACACCAAGCCTGTGGAGTTCTGGCAGTGGCTGATCGCTGACGTGGCCCGGGACCACCCCGAGGTAATCTGGCTGGCCGAAGCCTTCACCAAGCCCGCAATGATGCACACCCTGGGCAAGGTCGGGTTCCAGCAGTCGTACACCTACTACGCCTGGCGGCACTCCGCCTCCGAGATGCGGGAGTACCTGACCGAGCTGTCCGGCGACGCCGCGGCATACATGCGTCCTTCCTTCTGGCCCACGACACACGACATCCTGACGCCGTTCATGCAGTACGGCGGGCCGACCGCCTTCAAGCTGCGTGCCGCCCTCGCCGCCACGCTGGTGCCCACCTACGGGATCTACGCCGGCTACGAGCACTGCGAGCACGTGGCTCGCCCCGGGGCCGAGGAGCAGATCGACAACGAGAAGTACGAGTACAAGAACAGGCGCTGGGATCTGGACGGCCCCGACGGCGGCAGCGGCGCGGCGCAGGGTCGGCCCAACCTGGCGCCGTACCTGGCTACCCTCAACCGGGCTCGCAAGGAGCACCCGAGCCTGCGGTGGCTACGCAACATCACCTTCCACAGCGCGGATGACGAGAACATCCTGGTCTACTCCAAGCGTGGCGGAGGCGCCCACGACGGATCCGACCACGACACGGTGATCGCGGTCGCCAACCTGGACCCGCACGCGCTGCGTGAGTGCATGATCAACCTGAACATGCCAGCCCTGGGACTGGACTGGCATGACGGCTTCATCGCTCACGACCTGATCACCGGCGAGCAGTGGAACTGGGGCAGTCGCAACTTCGTGCGCCTCGGAGTAGGCGCCGAGCCCGTCCATCTGATCCACGTCCGGAGGTTCTGAGATGGTGCGCGGCCTGAACCTGTACCAACCGGGTTTGAAGAACGACCCCGACTGGTATCGCAAGGCGGTTTTCTACGAGGTCCTGGTGCGGGCCTTCGACGACTCGACCGGCACCGGTTCCGGTGACTTCAGCGGGTTGATCGGGCGGCTGGACTACTTGCAGTGGCTCGGAGTCGACTGCCTCTGGATCCCGCCCTTCTACGCCTCACCTCTGCGTGATGGCGGCTACGACGTGGCCGACTACACCGCGGTGCTCCCCGAGTTCGGCACCGTGCTGGACTTCCAGGAGCTGATCTCCGCAGCCCACGCTCGAGGGATCCGCATCATCACCGATCTGGTGATGAACCACACCAGCGACCAGCATCCGTGGTTCCAGGCGTCCCGGTCCGAGCCGGACGGTCCCTACGGCGACTTCTACGTGTGGTCGGACACCGACGACAGGTACGCCGACGCCCGCATCATCTTCGTGGACACCGAGGTGTCCAACTGGACCTTCGACTCCGTGCGACGGCAGTTCTTCTGGCACCGCTTCTTCGGCCACCAGCCAGACCTGAACTTCGAGAACCCGGCGGTCCAGGAGGCGATGTTCGACGTCGTGCGCTTCTGGCTCGACATGGGCATCGACGGCTTCCGGCTCGACGCCGTTCCCTACCTGTTCGAGGAGGAGGGCACCAACTGCGAGAACCTCGACGGCACCCACGCCTTTCTGGCCGACCTGCGGGCCATGGTCGATGCCGAGTACCCGGGCCGGGTCCTGCTCGCCGAGGCCAACCAGATGCCCAACGAGGTCGTGGACTACTTCGGCACCGAGGAGCGGCCCGAATGCCACATGTGTTTCCACTTCCCGGTGATGCCGCGGTTGTACTACGCGCTCCGTGAGGAGAAGGCCGAGCCGATCATCCGCGTCATGGAGGAGACTCCGGAGATCCCTGCCGGCACCCAGTGGGGCACGTTCCTGCGCAACCACGACGAGCTGACCCTGGAGATGGTCTCCACCGAGGAGCGCTCGGCGATGTACGGCTGGTACGCCCCGGACCCCCGGATGCGAGCCAACATCGGCATCCGCCGACGGCTGTCCCCCCTCCTCGACAACTCCCGCAGCGAGGTCGAGCTGATCAACGCTCTGCTGCTCTCGCTGCCGGGATCGCCCTGCCTCTACTACGGCGACGAGATCGGTATGGGCGACAACATCTGGCTCGAGGACCGCGACGCGGTACGCACGCCCATGCAGTGGACTCCCGACCGCAACGCCGGCTTCTCGACCGCCGACCCGGGCAAGCTGTACTCCCCCGTGGTCTCGTCGCTGGTGTACCACTACAACAGCGTGAACGTCGAAGCGCAGATGGCCTCGGGCAGTTCCTTGCTGCACTGGATGCGGGGCATGTTGTCGGTTCGAGCCGGGCACGAGGTCTTCGGGACCGGCGCGTTCGTGCTGTGCGAGTCCGACAACGACGCCGTTCTGGCGTTCGTGCGGATCCTTCCTCCTGGCGACCCCAAGTCGCGCGACGGCTACCAAGCGGTGCTGTGCGTGCACAACCTCTCCTCGAGACCGCAGGCAGCGGTCATCTCGACCCCACAGCGACTGCAGGGAGTGTTGACCTACGACCTCTTCGGCGGGGTGGGCTTCCCCAATGTCAACGACACCGGGACCATCCACCTGACCTTCGGCTCCCGGGACTTCTTCTGGCTCGGCCTGGCTGCAGATGATGGTGAGTTCGATGAGTGACCCGGACCTTGTCCAGCTCTTGGGCTCGTGGATACCGGACCAGCGCTGGTATGCCGGCAAAGGGCGACGACCGAGCCTACGAGAAGTGGGCGTGGTCACGTTGGCGCAGCGCGGCAGCACCGGGGATGACGGCCTGGCCGCGCTCGAGGTCCGCACCCACCTGGTCTTGGACGAGTCGGCCACCGCAGCAGGCGAGGGCACGTTGTACCAGGTCCCGTTGACCTACCGGCGACACCCACGCCCGGAGCTTCTCGACGCGCTGATCATCAGCACTGGCACCCACCACGTCTACGACGGCACACACGACCCTGCCTACGCCCAGGCGGTCCTGGACCTGATCACCTCGGGCGGGACGGTCGGCGGTCAGGCGCAGACGCACGAGGTGTCCGTCAGCGGCGTCGGGTTCCGCCCGGATCAGGACATCGAGGTTGTCCGGGCTGCCGTCCTCAGTGGCGAGCAGTCGAACACCTCCATCATCGTGCAGACACGGCCACTGGGTCAGCCCGAGGGCGAGGAACCCACCCGTCCGTGCATCGTCAAGGTCTTCCGCGTGCTACACGACGGGGAGAATCCGGACGTCGTGGTGCAGGGCGCTTTGGCTCGCGCCGGATCGACGCTGGTGCCGAGTCCCCTGGGCCACCTGGAGGGAAGTTGGTCCATCGGCGCCGAGGACGGCACCGCACGCGGGCAGGGCCATCTGGCCTTCGCTCAAGAGTTCCTCACGGGGGTGCAGGACGCCTGGCGCACCGCTCTGGTGGCGGCGCGCGACGACGAGGACTTCACCGAGCGCGCCTTCGCGCTCGGCGAGGCGACGGCGCAGATGCACGGCATGCTGGCCCAGACCATGGGCCGTGAGCCGGCCAGCGACGATCGCCGGGAAGCCTTGGCCCGCCAATGGCAGCGGCGCGGCGAGGAGGCCCTGGTCGAAGTGCCCGACCTGCAGCGTTTCTCCGAGGGCATCGCGGAGGTGTTCGCGCGGGCCACGAAGCTGTCCTGGCCAGCACTGCAACGAGTGCACGGGGACTATCACCTGGGGCAGGTCCTGGACTCCCCCGAACGCGGCTGGGTGCTGCTGGACTTCGAAGGCGAGCCGATGCGGCCCCTGGCCCAGCGCTCCCTGCCCGATCTGGCGCTGCGCGACGTGGCCGGAATGCTGCGGTCCTTCGACTACGCGGCCGGCTCGATAGACCAGGAGCACAACCTGGACCGCTCGCAGTGGGCCGACGGAGTGCGCAACGCGTTCCTGGATGGCTACACCGCAGCCCTGGGCGAGGACCCGAGAGAGCAGCAGGCCCTGCTCAGTGCGCTCGAGCTCGACAAGGCTCTATACGAGGTGGTCTACGAGGCGCGTAACCGACCGACCTGGGCCGCCATCCCCATCCAAGCGATCAACCGACTGTTGGACGCGAGTGCCGTTGCCACCCAGCACGACCATGCCGGTGGGGACTCAGCCCAGCCCGCGCCCCACGTGACCAACCCGACACAGGAGACCACCGTGAGCACATCGACCGGCCCCGAGGCCAAGCCACTTCCGATGAACGAGGTGGAACAGTTGATCCGCGGGCAGCACGGCAACCCCCACTCCCTCCTCGGGGCGCACCCGCACGACGGGGGGGTCACCGTGCGCACGATGAGGCCGATGGCCGAGCGAGTGGAGCTGTTGCTCGCCGACGGCAACCGAGTGCCGATGGAGCACGAGACCCATGGGATCTTCGTGGCCGTGCTCGACACCGATGCGGTGAGTGACTATCGCCTCGAGGTCACCTGGGGCGACGGAGTGGCCCACCGTCAGGATGACCCCTACCGCTTCCTGCCCACCCTCGGGGAAATGGACCAGCACCTCATCAACGAGGGCCGTCACGAGCAGCTGTGGACGGTGTTGGGTGCCCATGTGCACCGCTACGACGGTCCGATGGGCGAGGTCGTGGGCACGTCGTTCGCGGTCTGGGCCCCGAACGCCAAGAGCATCAACCTGGTCGGCGACTTCAACCACTGGGACAACTCGAGCCTGCCCATGCGGGCCCTGGCGAGCTCGGGCATCTGGGAGCTGTTCGTGCCCGGGGTCGGCGTGGGCAGTCGCTACAAGTTCGACATCACCGGTCCCGACGGGAGCCGCATGATGAAGGCCGATCCCATGGCCCGGGCCGCTGAGGTCGCTCCGGCCTCGGCCTCGATCGTCACCGAGTCCACGCACGAGTGGAGCGACTCCGCGTGGGTGGAGCAACGAGACAGCACGCCCGCGGTGACGGCACCGATGAGCGTCTACGAGGTGCACCTCGCCTCGTGGCGTCAAGGGCTGAGCTTCAAAGAGCTGGCGACTCAACTGGTCGACTACGTCAGCGAGCTGGGCTTCACGCACGTTGAGTTCATGCCGGTGATGCAACACCCGTTCGGGCCCAGCTGGGGCTACCACGTCACCGGCTACTACGCGGCCGACGCCCGGCTCGGCGACCCGGAGGACCTGAAGTTCCTCATCGACGCTCTGCACCGGGCCAACATCGGCGTGATCCTGGACTGGGTTCCGGGGCACTTCGCCACCGACCCGTGGGCCCTTTCCCGGTTCGACGGCACCGCGCTCTACGAGCACCCGGACCCCAGGAAGGGGTGGCACAGCGAGTGGGGCTCCTACGTGTTCGACTTCGGCCGCCCCCAGGTCCGCAACTTCCTGGTCGCCAACGCACTGTTCTGGTTGGAGGAGTTCCACGCCGACGGTCTGCGTGTCGACGGGGTGGCTTCGATCCTCTACCTGGACTACTCGCGAGAAGAGGGCGAGTGGATCCCCAACGAGTACGGCGGCAACGAGAACCTCGACGCCGTGCGGATGTTGCAGGAGACCAACGCGACAGCGTACCGCCGGCACCCCGGCGTCACGATCATCGCTGAGGAGTCCACCTCGTGGCCGGGCGTCACCCGGTCGACCGATCAGGACGGCCTCGGGTTCGGGTTCAAGTGGAACATGGGCTGGATGAACGACTCCCTGGACTACATGGCCAAGGACCCCGTGTACCGGCAGTACCACCACCATCAGCTGACCTTCTCGTTGGTGTACGCCTTCTCGGAGAACTTCGTGCTACCCATCAGTCACGACGAGGTCGTCCACGGCAAGGGCTCGCTACTACGCAAGATGCCCGGCGACCGGTGGAAGCAGCTGGCCAACCTCCGAGCGTTCCTGGCCTTCATGTGGTCCCACCCAGGAAAGCAGCTGTTGTTCATGGGCTCGGAGTTCGCTCAAGAGTCGGAGTGGGCTGACGGACGCAGCCTCGACTGGTGGCTGCTCAACCAGCCCGACCACCTCGGCGTCGCTCACCTCGTGCGCGACCTGAACGCGACGTACAAGGCGAACCCGGCGCTCTGGCAGCTGGACCATACCGAGGAAGGTTTCCAGTGGCTCGACGCGGACGACACGGCGGGCAACACCTACTCCTACATCCGTCGAGGCAGCGCTGATGCATCGGGCAAGCGCCCGCTGCTGGTGGCCATCGCCAACTTCGGTGACGGTGGTCGCAACGTGCACGTCGGTCTGCCGCAGGGCGGCGTATGGCGTGAGGCGCTGAACACCGACGCCGATACGTACGGAGGCTCCGGCGTGGGCAACATGGGTCGCGTGACCGCCACCGACGAGCCGAAGCACGGACAGAGCCACAGCGCACATGTCCAGGCTCCGCCGCTCGGCGTTCTGTGGCTGACACCCATGGACGACGAGCCGGAGAGCGCTGACATCGCAGAAAGCACCGACGCACCCCAGGGAGACCACTGATGGCACTGCACGAACGCGCTGGGCAGACCGCCCTGCCCGAAGACCTGATCGATGTCGCGCACGTCGTGACGGCCTACTACTCCACCGTGCCCGATCCTGAAGATGTCGCGCAGCAGGTCGCGTTCGGCACGTCCGGGCATCGGGGTAGCTCGCTGGACGGCGCCTTCAACGAGCGTCACATCCTCGCCACCACCCAGGCGATCTGCGACTACCGCCGACAGCAGGGGATTGGCGGGCCGTTGTTCATCGGTCGCGACACCCACGCCCTCTCCGAGCCGGCGTGGGCCAGCGCGCTCGAGGTGCTGGTCGCCAACGACGTCACTGTCCTGGTCGACAACCAGGATCGGTTCACCCCCACCCCGGCGGTGTCCCGGGCGATCCTGCAGGCGAATGAGTCCCGGACCGGGTCCTCCGTAGCCGACGGCATTGTGGTCACCCCGTCGCACAACCCACCCCGGGACGGTGGTTTCAAGTACAACCCCCCGAACGGTGGCCCCGCCGACGCCGACGCCACGGGCTGGATCGCGGACCGTGCCAATGACATCCTGCGAGGCGACCTCGAGGGCGTGCAGCGCATCCCGTTCGCTCGCGCACGCACCGCCGCCCAGGACTACGACTTCATGGGCGAGTACGTCGCCGCACTGCCGAGGGTCCTGGACCTGGACGCGATCCGCGATGCCGGCATCCGCATCGGCGCGGACCCGCTCGGTGGAGCGAGCGTGGACTATTGGCAGGCCATCGCGGATACCCATCGCATCGACCTCACGGTGGTGAACCCGTTGGTCGATGCCACCTGGAGGTTCATGACCCTCGATGGTGACGGGAAGATCCGGATGGACTGCTCCTCGCCCAACGCCATGGCTTCGTTGATCCGCGCCAAGGACGAGTACCAGATCAGCACCGGCAACGACGCGGACTCCGACCGGCACGGGATCGTCACCCCGGACGGCGGCCTGATGAACCCGAACCACTACCTGGCGGTAGCCATCGACTACCTGTACGGCGGCGCCCGACCGCAATGGGGATCGTCGGTGGCGATCGGCAAGACGTTGGTGTCCTCAAGCATGATCGACCGCGTGGCGGAGGGCCTGGGCCGCTCACTGTTGGAGGTGCCGGTGGGCTTCAAGTACTTCGTCGACGGTCTGCTCGACGGCAGCATCGGCTTCGGCGGTGAGGAGTCGGCCGGGGCGTCGTTCCTGTGCCATGACTCCTCGGTGTGGACCACGGACAAGGACGGCATCATCCTGGCACTGTTGGCCTCGGAGATCTTGGCCACGACAGGGTCCAGCCCCTCGCAGCGGTATGCCGAGCTGACCTCCACGTTCGGCGACCCGGCCTACGCCCGGATCGACGCTCCTGCCGACCGGGACGCGAAGGCCCGGCTGAAGAAGCTCTCCGCCGACTCGATCACCGCGACCGAAGTGGGCGGCGAGCCGATCACGGCCGTGTTGACCGAGGCGCCCGGCAACGGCGCGGCAATCGGGGGACTGAAGGTCCGCACCGAGAACGCGTGGTTCGCCGCGCGCCCGTCGGGCACCGAGGACGTCTACAAGATCTACGCGGAGTCGTTCTCCGGACCCGAGCATCTGGCCCAGGTGCAGCAGGACGCACAGAAAGTCGTCGACGCCGCACTCGGCACCTGAACGGAGTTAGAACAGGGCGTTGGTCAACTGTCGGCGCGCGGCCGTGACTCGCGCGTCGTGGGGGCCGATGACGTCGAAGAGCGACAGCAAGTGGTCGCGCGCCGCGGTCCGCTCCTCAGCGGTCGTCGCTCGGACCAGGTCAATGAGGCGAGCGAACGCGTCCTCGACGTGCCCGCCGACCAGTTCGAGGTCCGCCGCTGCGGTCTGGGCGGCGACGTCGGTCGGGGCCTCGGCAGCCGCTTGGCGCACCGCCGCCATGTCGACGTCCGTGGTGCGCTGCATCAGCGCGACCTGGGCCAAACCGAGGCGCGCCTCCTCATCGGCTGGGTTCGCCTTGAGCGCGGTCTCATAGACCGTTGCCGCTGCGATCAGGTCTCCCCGCTCGATGGCGTCGTAGGCTTCCTGCTGCATCGGCGACAGCTCCGGCTCAGCCTGGGCGTCCTCGTCGGCACCGCCCTGGGGCGCACCGGCCGCGCGCCCGGTCACCCCTTGAGCGACCGCAGCTTCCAAGAACTTGTCGATCAGCGGACGGAGGGCCGACACCTCCTGGACTCCGAGGTAGAAGGGCATCGGCTGACCACGCAGCAGGCCCATCACGATGGGTAGCGCATCGATCTGACCGAAGGTCTGCTGCAGGATCGGGGTCAAGGCCTGGACGATGCCCGGGTTGGCGTCCAGCTCGACCCCGATGACCTGAAAGCGGTTCTCGTAGGTCTGGGAGAGGGCGACCAGCGCCTCGGCGTGCTGCAACGACTCCGGCAGCTGCGAGCTCCAGACCACCATCACACCGGGCACGCTCGTCGTGCCGTTGACGATCGACTCGAAGGTCTGGTCTGTGGCGGTGATCATGCCCGAGGCACCGGGCGCGCTCTGCGAGGCTGCGGGGCGCTTACCCAGGGAGGAGAGGTCGATGGCCCCCCGCATCGCTGCGGCGCTCAAAGGTTGCTGTGTCATACCACCATTGTCGCCGATAACCCGCACGGATCTCGACTCCAGTCCCGCCGTAGGGGTCAGGAACCCGACGCGCTCACCAGTTGCTCGCGAGCAGCGATCATCTCGGGCCGGTCCGAGTCGGTCGGAATGGTCATCGCCACGGACACGTACGTGTTCAGGCGGGCCTGCGAGGTGATCGAGTCGTCGTCCTCGAAAACGAGGAACTCCTCCGGTGGGGTCAGCTCCATGCCCTCACGGACGTCGAACTCGGACTCGCGCTTGAGCGTGGCGAAGGTGACGGCCGACCCGTCCTCGCGAAAGAAGGTGTAGGTCTGCCTGTTCACACTGTTCGACTCGCTGTAGTCAGCCTGCTCTGAAACCTCAGTCGCCTGGGCTTGGGCCGCTTCGCGCACCGCCGGGGTGTACCCGTTGGTCTGAACCTGCATGTCCTCACCCACCGGGTAGTCGACGGAAGCGCCGAGCGCGGTGAGCATCTGGTTGGGTGACTGCGGCAGGTCGCCCCTGCCCTCGCGCAGGATGGGACTGCCTGTACTTCGGCGATCGAAGGTGCCGATATCCGTCCCGGGCAGCATGGGGGCCCACCACACGATCCGGAAGGTGTCGGCAGCTCCCTCGCCGGACATGACGTAGAGCTCGGGTGGACCCGACTCGACCACAGTCTGCACGAGGATGAGCGACGGGCTGTCACCGTCCTCACGGCTGATAGCCAGGACGTTGGGCTCGACAGGGTTGGCGATCAGGTCCCGCTGGTCCGGGGCTCCGGTCACGGACTCGAGCTCATCCGCGGCCAGCGCTGAGATCGCGGTGTTGCCACGGAATGCGGCGTCGACGTCTTCTTCGATGTCCTCGCCGTCGCCATTGCCCACAAGTGCGGCCTTGGTCAAAAGGTCGCTGGCTATGGCCTCGGCATCTTCGACGCTCATCACGGCCACGCCTTGGTCCTGGGCCGTGGCGGCGGCTTCGTCGCCGGGCTGCTGGGTTGCGGCCGACCCGTCCGAGGTGGCGGCAGCATCGTCGGCAGCAGCCGTGCTGGTCGCCTCGCCGGAAGTGCTCTGCGAGTCACTGTCGCTACACGCGGAGACCAGGAGGATGGAGGACAGGGCAGAGACGGCGGCAAAACGTACGGACTTCATCACGAAATCGTAACGATCCGGATGGGTGGCGGGAAATCGCGACGGGCTAAAACCGGGCCGGTTCGACGTAAACGCCCCACTTCTGGCGCAAAATGTCGCATATCTCACCAAGAGTGGCCTCGGCGCGCACTGCGTTCATCATCGAGGGGATCATGTTGTCGCTGCCCTCGGCGGCCTCGGCCAAGCGCTCGAGGGCCTCCGCCACGACGGCCGCGTCACGGGCTTGGCGCCGGTCACCCAACGCCGCGTTCTGTTCGCGCTCGACGTCGTGGCTGACGCGCATAATCTCCAACTCGTGACTCACCGACGCGGTATGACAGTTCACCCCCACGATCTTCTTCTCACCGGTTTCGAGCTTGCGCTGGTAGTCGAAGGCGGCTTCGGCGATCTCTGCAGAGAACCAACCGTCCTCGATGCCCCGCAGAATGCCGGAGGTCATGGGTCCGATGCGGTGCTCGATCTGGCCCGCAGGCCCCGGCTCGCGACCTCGCTCGCCCATCTCGCGGATCGTGGCGAAGATGGCCTCGGCCTCGGCCTCGATCGCATCGGTCAGCGCCTCGACGTACCAGGAGCCCCCTAACGGATCGGCGACGTTGGTGACGCCGGTTTCTTCCATCAGGACCTGTTGTGTGCGCAGAGCAACCTCAGCCGACTGCTCGCTGGGCAGGGCGAGAGTCTCATCCAAGGCGTTCGTATGCAGCGAGTTGGTCCCACCCAGCACCGCTGCGAGCGCTTGGACGGAGGTGCGGACGACGTTGTTCATCGGTTGCTGAGCGGTCAACGACACTCCTGCGGTCTGAGTGTGAAACCTCAGCCACATCGCCTTCTCGCTTGTGGCGCCATACACGTCGCGCGTCCACCGAGCCCAGATCCGCCGGGCCGCCCGGAACTTCGCGATCTCCTCGAAGAAGTCGAGGTGGGAGTCGAAGAAGAACGAGAGACCCGGGGCAAAGACGTTGACATCCAACCCTCGTGACTGCCCCAGCTCGAGGTAGCCGAAGCCGTCGGCGAGCGTGAACGCCAGCTCCTGAGCAGCGGTGGCTCCCGCCTCCCGGATGTGGTAGCCCGAGACCGACAAGGGCTTGTAGGCCGGAAGGGTGCTGGAGGTGTACTCCATGAGGTCACCGATCAGCCGCAGATGAGGCTCGGGCGGAAACAGCCATTCCTTCTGTGCGATGTACTCCTTGAAGATGTCGGTCTGCAGGGTGCCGTTCAGCGTCGAGACGTCCACCCCCTGCCGCTCGGCTGCCGCCAGGTACATACAGAAGACCGGCACCGCTGGTCCACTGATCGTCATCGAGGTCGTGACGTCGCTCAGGGTAATGTCCCGGAAGAGCTCGTCCATATCCGCAGCAGAGTCGATCGCCACACCACAGTGGCCCACCTCACCCACGCACTGCGCATCATCGGAGTCACGGCCCATCAGGGTCGGCATGTCGAAAGCGACCGACAGTCCGCCACCTCCGTGGGCCAGGATCATCTTGTAGCGCTCGTTGGTCTGCTGGGCGTTCCCGAACCCCGCGAACTGACGGATCGTCCACGGCCTCCCCCGGTATCCGGTGGCGTGCAGCCCCCGGGTGTACGGGAACTGTCCGGGCCAACCGATCCGTGCCATCCGCTCGTCGACGGCTTCAACCTCGGCGCTGGGACCGTAGACGGGCTCGACCTCCGTGCCCGACAACGTCGTGAAATCGGCGTCCCGCACTCGCCCGTCAGCCAGCGCCCGGGCATACTTCGCCTCCCAGGCTGCACGTCCCGACGACACCGCTGCCGCTGCGCTGGACGTGCTCGAACGGGGATCCACCACACTGTCGGACATATACCCAGCGTAGCGCCGCCGCCGGTGCTAGCGTCCTTCCATGGCCAGCACCGGGGCGACCATCCAAACGTCCGAGCAGGATTCGGCCGCTGGGCCGTGGGCGAACAGGCTGGCCGCGCTCGGCCCGGGGATCCTGATGGCTTCGGCCGCGATCGGCGGCTCGCACCTGATCAGCTCCACCCAGGCGGGGGCCCGGTTCGGATGGCAGCTGGCGGCCGTCATCATCGTGGCGAACCTGTTGAAGTACCCGTTCTTCCGTTTCGGCCCGCAGTACACGATGGAGAGCGGACGCTCCCTGGTCCAGGGGTATGCCGACAAGGGCCGCGCCTACCTCTGGGTCT
The DNA here is from genome assembly GCA_049646465.1 of Ornithinimicrobium sp. Taxonomy (GTDB): domain Bacteria; phylum Actinomycetota; class Actinomycetes; order Actinomycetales; family Dermatophilaceae; genus Ornithinicoccus. The sequence continues at coordinate 38,210 of JBARVW010000006.1, read as the reverse complement.
TCTTCGCCCTGGTGGCGGTGTCTTCGGTCATCTCCACCGCGGGTGTCGGTCTGCTGTGCGCCGTCATCCTGAGCTTCATGCTGCCGTCGAGCTGGGGGCTGGGGATCCCGTTGCTGGCCACCGCGATGATGGCTTCGGCCTGGCTGCTGTTGATCGCGGGCCACTACCGAGCGCTGGACCGCGTCACCAAGCTCATCATCCTGGTGCTCACCGTGGCCACGATCACCGCGACGTTGATGGCGGCGACTGCCGGGGCGGCTCGTGCGGACGACTTCGTCGACCCCTCGCCCTGGACCTGGGCCACGCTGCCGTTCTTGGTGGCGATCATGGGCTGGATGCCTGCTCCGATCGAGATCAGCGCCCTGAACTCGCTGTGGATCCAGGCCAAGCAGAAGCTGCACCCGAGCGCGGTCAAAGATGTCCTGTTCGACTTCAACGTCGGATATGCGACCTCGGCGGTGCTCGCTTTGTTCTTCCTCGCATTGGGCGCCCTGGTGCAGTACGGCTCCGGGGTCGAGGTGGCCAGCGAGGGCGGCGCCTACGTCGACCAGCTGCTGCAGATGTATGGCAGTGCCATCGGCCAGTGGGCGGTGCCGTTGATGTCCGTGATCGCCTTCGCCTGCATGTACGGGACCGTGATCACGGTGATCGACGGGTATGCGCGGGCCTGCGCCGAGTCCTTGAGGCTCCTCCGGGGAGAGTCGGAGTTCTCGAGCCGGTCCTTGAACCTGTGGCTCAGCGGTATCGCGGCCACAGGCCTCGTGATCGTCGTGGCTATGAGCGCCTCTTTGGCCACCATGTTGACCTTCGCGATGATCAGCGCCTTCATCACCGCCCCCGTCTTCGCCTGGTTGAACTTCAGCCTGGTCCGGGGGCAGAGCACGCTCAGCCCGACACTGCGGTACCTGTCCTACGCCGGGCTCGTCTATCTCGCCGGTTTCGCCGGACTGTTCCTGCTCAATCTGGCCGGGCTCGTCGGCTGACAGCGGGACCGCTGACGACCCGTTCCAAGGCCAGATACGCCACGTACAGGGAAGCCAGCACCGCCGTGATGTGCAGGAGTAGCGCTAGCGCTACTCCGACGATCACTCCGGCCCGCCAGGCCTGGCCCCAGGCGATGGACAGCACCGAGGGCACGACAACCGCGAAGAGTGCACCCCCGGCCAGCTCCACCGGTGTCGAGCGTTCATCCATCCACGGCAACACGTTCCAAACGTCGAACAGGTCCAGCGTGGCCACGATCCCCAGGACGGTCACGATGCCGATGGTGGCGACCAGGGCCAGTCTCTTGCGCACCTGCGGGCTGAGCCACAGGGTCGTGACCGTCACCGCGGACCACATCAACCAGGCCCGCACCTTGCCGGTGCCCAGGCCGATCATCGCCGACCGAAAGATGCGGTCTGCCTCCATTCGGTCGATCGCGGGACCGATGTACTCCCCGGGCCGGGTCAATGCGTCATGCAGCACGGCGGCAGGCAGAAAGAGCCCGCTGCGGGGCACGAGCCACGTGAAGACGCTCGGCACCGAGGCGAGGTCAGTCTCGAAGGTCAGCAGGTCGGCCGGAGCAGTGAAGGACTCCTGGTGCTCGTCGCTGTCGTAGCCGATCTGCCGGAGCAGCGTGAAGTCACGCCCGTCAACGCTGCGTAGCTCCAAACGCAGGGGTCCACCGTCCTCGACGTCGAAGAACCTACCCACGACTCACCCGAGCTCGGCCAGGACCACGTCGGCTGCGGCGTAGGGGTCCAGCCGTCCGGATGCGACCTGCTCGGCCAGGCTGGTCAGCGAGGCATCGGCGCGGAGATCGCCGATCTGGCGTCGTAGGCTCGCCACCACGATCGCTTCGACCTCGCGTTCGGCTCGGGCGACCCTACGGGCTTGCAGGTCACCACTGGCCCTGCCCGCCTCCCGATGCTTGGCCAGCGCCTCCATGACCTCCTCGCGGCCCTCACCGCGATCAGCGATCGTCTTGATCACCGGAGGGCGCCACAAACCGGGCTCCCTGCGGTCACCCAGGGAGATCATGTGGCGGATCTCCCGCACCGTGGCGTCCGCACCGTCGCGGTCGGCCTTGTTGACGACGAACACGTCCCCTACTTCGAGGATCCCCGCCTTGGCCGCCTGCACTCCGTCACCCATACCCGGGGCCAGCAGGACCACCGTGGTGTCGGCCAGCCCGGCGATCTCCACCTCACTCTGGCCGACCCCCACCGTCTCGATGATCACGACGTCGCATCCGGCACCGTCGAGCACCCGCAGAGCCTGCGGAGTAGCCCAGCTGAGGCCGCCGAGGTGGCCGCGGCTGGCCATGGACCGCACGTAGACCTCCGGGTCCAAGGCGTGGTCGACCATCCGGATTCGGTCCCCGAGCAGAGCTCCACCGGAGAAGGGCGACGACGGGTCGATCGCCAGCACGCCCACCCGCTTGCCCTGTGCCCTGAAAGCGTGGACGAGCATGGTGGTCGTCGTCGACTTGCCCACCCCGGGACTCCCGGTGAGGCCGATGATCCAGGCGCTCCCAGTATGCGGAGCCAGTTGCGCCATGACCTCGGGCAGCGCGGGGTGCGCGTTCTCGACCAACGAGATCAGCCGGGCTACCGCCCGCGGCGAACCGTCCCGGGCCTGCTGGATCAGCTCGGGTACGTCGTACTCGCGGAACTTGCGCATCGTTGGTGGTGTTCCGACCTCAACGGGTCGAAGCCGGAGCGGGGACACGCAGGATCAAGGCATCCCCTTGACCGCCCCCTCCGCACAACGCCGCTGCCCCCACGCCGCCTCCTCGCCGGGCCAGCTCCAAGGCGAGATGGAGCGCGATGCGGGCACCCGAGACACCGATGGGATGCCCCAGCGCGATGGCCCCACCGTTGACGTTGACCCGATCCGGGTCGACGCCCAGCTCTGCGGTGGAGGCCAGACCGACCGCAGCGAACGCTTCGTTGATCTCGATCAGATCCAGGTCGGTGACGTCGATACCTTCCTTGGCACACGCGGCCGCAATGGCCCGCGAGGGTTGGCTCTGGAGGCTGGAGTCCGGGCCGGCGACCACGCCGTGGGCTCCGATCTGGGCCAGCGGCGTCAAGCCGAGCTCCTCGGCCTTGGCCTCACTCATGACCACCACGGCGCACGCTCCGTCGCTGATCGGCGACGCCGAACCTGCCGTGATGGTGCCTTGGGGGTCGAACGCCGGCGGAAGCTTGGCCAGCGCCTCGGCGGTGGTCTGGTCCCGGATCCCTTCGTCAGCCGTGAACGGGACCGGATCTCCGCGCCGTTGCGGCACCGGGACGGGGACGATCTCGTCAGCGAAGAGGTCACCGTCGCGGGCGGCAGCGGCCCGCTGGTGACTCCGCACCGCGAAGGCGTCCTGGTCTTCCCGAGAGAACGAGGGGGCTGCATCTGCCGCGTTGATGTCCTCGGTGAGACCGCCCATCGCTTGGTCGGTGAAGGCGTCCCACAAGCCGTCGAAGGCCATATGGTCGCGCATCGTCACGTCGCCGAACTTGTAGCCCGCTCGGCTCTTGGCCAGCAGGTGGGGGGCGTTCGTCATCGACTCCTGGCCTCCGGCCACCACGATGTCGAACTCCCCGGCGCGGATGAGCTGGTCGGCGAGGGCGATCGCGTCCAAGCCGGACAGACAGACCTTGTTGATCGTGAGGGCCGGCACGGACATCGGGATCCCGCCGGCGACCGCGGCCTGTCGCGCCGGGAGCTGCCCCGCTCCCGCGGTGAGGACCTGACCCATGATCACGTAGTCCACCTGGTCACCGCTGATGCCTGCGCGTTCGAGCGCTCCAGCGATGGCGATCCCCCCCAACTCAGCACCGGAGAAGTCTTTGAGCGAACCCAGAAGGCGGCCGATCGGGGTCCGAGCCCCGGCAACGATGACGGACATGCGGCTCACTGTAACCCTGCGGCCAACCCCTGCCCAGCGACGATCCGACCGGCGACCACGGTGGCTCCGACCGACATGTCCGAGAGCACGGCTGCCTGGTCGCGGGCCGACCGGTCCTGGAGCGGGTCAGCATCCAGCAACACCAGATCTCCTCGTGCGCCGGTCTGCAGCCGCTGGCCGTCGACGCTCGCCGCGAGGGCCTGCTGCGCGGTCAACGCCTGCTCGTCGTGCCAGGCCGGTCCGTCTAGCGGGCCCCGATGCACCGCAGCGGCCATGGTGCGCCACGGGTCGAGTTGAGCCACCGGAGCATCCGAACCCAGTACCACCGGGATACCGTGCCGCAATAGGTCGGCGACCATGAAGGCACGGTCCATCCTGTCCGGCCAGCACTGCTCGGTCACGCTGCGGTCGTCGAGCAGGTGCGCCGGTTGCACGCTGGCGGTCACCGGCAAGGCGGACCACCGGTCCAGGTCTTCGGATCGGAGCAGCTGCGCATGCTCCACGGTGCCGGTGGCTCCACTGGCCTCGAAGACGTCCAGCACCGCCGACACCGCGGCGTCGCCGATGGCGTGTAGAGCAGCGGTCAGGCCGTGGGCGTGCCCCCGGGAGACGAGGTCGACCATCTCCTGGACGCTGAAGTTCGCTTTGCCTGCCGGATGGGCCAAGGCGGCGCCGTCGGCATACGGCTCGCAGCACCAGGCCGTCCTGGTGTTGAGCGACCCGTCGGAGATGATCTTCAGCGGGCCTTGGGTGACCAGTCCATCGGTGCCTGGCAGCACCGTCCCGGTGGACCAACCGAGGGCGATGATCTCCTCCAGCCGGGCCGGGTAGACCCCCGTCCGCACCCGCAGCGGACCGATCCCGGCGGCATAGCGCTGGGGCCACTGCTCCCACGGTCGAGCGAACTCGAGGTCGACGATGCCGACCACTCCTTGCTCGTGGGCGCGACGGACCGCCAGCTCCATCGAGGCCTCGGTCTCCTCCTCGGCCCCCGGTAGGGCGTCGAGCCTGGCGTAGAGATCGAACCACTCTTCCTCAGCGATCACGTCGTCACGTGGCGCGACTCCGAGCATGGCTTGGGCGGCCGAGTTGACCCATCCGTGGTGGCAGTCGCCGCTGATCAGCACCACGGGGAACGACCCCGACACCGCGTCCAGCTCGGCCACTGTCGGCTGGTGAGCCCACTCCGCACAGCGATGGCCCAGACCGGTCAGCATTCCGGTCGGCGTGAGCCCCGCTCCGTTGCGCAGCGCCCGGCCCACGAGGTCGCACGCCTGCCCCGAGCTCTGCACCCCGCTGGTGTCGAGGCGGGTGTAGGACATCGCCCATTGGGTCATGTGAACGTGCTGGTCCCACAGGCCCGGGATCGCCCACCGCCCTTGGGCCTCCAGGATCGGGACGCTGGGGCCGACCGTGAGGGTCCCCGCAGGCGCGACCGCTTCGACCACGCCACCCCGGATGAGGATGTCGCTGAGCTCATCGCGACGAGGGGACACCGCCGTTGCCGCACCAGCAGCATCCAACGGCACCACGCGGGCACCGTGCACCAGGACGTCAGACATGCCCGAAACCGTACGCGGTGATCGGCTCGGCGTCGGCATCGCCAGCGGTAGCCTCAGCCCATGTCTGATGACCTGGTCCCCATGGTGCTCGCGGTCGACCACGTGGGCATCGCCGTGCCCGACCTGGATGCGGCGATCAGCTTCCACTGTGCGACCTTCGGCCTCCAGCTCACCCACCGAGAGGTCAATGAGGAGCAGGGGGTGGCGGAGGCGATGCTGGCTCCGGTCGGCTCTTCCTCAGGGGCGACCGCAGTGCAGCTGTTGGCCCCGCTGACACCGGAGTCGACGATCGCGACGTTCATCGGTCGCAGCGGTCCCGGTCTGCAGCAGCTGGCCTACCGGGTGGCCGACGTCGAAGCCGCCGCGGCCGCCTTGAGATCGAACGGCGTCCGCGTCCTGTATGCCGAGGCCAAGGTGGGCACCGGCGGCAGCCTGATCAACTTCGCCCACCCCAAGGACACCGGCGGGGTGCTCATCGAGCTGGTCCAGCCTGCGGCGGCCAAGCGCTAGAGCGCGCCCATCCTGCCTACTGCTGGACCACCAACCCGTCGTCGACCTCGGTCGGCAGCGGACCGGCTGCGGGGGCCACGATCGACACGATCTCGTTGAGCGCTCGACGGACCATCGTCTCGCCGACCCAGAGGTGCTTGCAGTCGTCGATGCCTTTGATCTGCACCTGGCTCAACGCGGCGAAACGGTTCCGAGCCTCCTCCGGCCGGAGGAAGTCGTCGAACTCCGGCACCAGCGCGACGATGGGCTTGCCGAACTCCGCCCACTGCTGCAGGTGCTCATCGGTGACCTTACGCAGCGGCGGGCTGAGCAGGATGGCCCCCTCGATGGAGGGGTCGGTCCCGTGCATCAGCGCGAGGTCGGTCCCGAACGACCATCCCAGCAGCCAGCGTCGGGGCAGCACGGGCTGTTCGTGGAACTCGGCGAACTCGATCGCAGCCGCCACGTCGAAGCGCTCGTCGAAGCCTTCGTCGAACGTGCCCTCACTGGTCCCTCGCGGCGACGCGGTCCCCCTGGTGTTGAACCGCAGCACCGCGATGTCGGCCAGCGCCGGAAGACGGTACGAGGCCTTCTTCAGCACGTGAGAGTCCATGAACCCGCCGGCGGTCGGGAGCGGGTGCAGCGTCACCAGCGTGGCTACCGGGTCCCGGTCCGGGGGCAGCGCCAGCTCTCCGACCAGGGTCAACCCGTCCGCCGTGTGCAGCTCGATCTCGTCGCGCCGCGCCGCGAGCACCGTGTTGGATCGCACCTGCTGCATACCGGAGGGGGTCATGGGCGATCACCTTAGTCCGGCCGCGCGTTGGTCGGACTACGCGAACGACCCGCCGGGCCGTCGTCGGTCCCGTGCACTCCAGCACCGGGTATGCCAATGCCGCCGGTTCTCCACCCCGTGCATCGTCTCGCTCGGCCAGACAACGGTGTGCGGCGTGGCCGCGGCGACCTCCTGCTGGCAGCCCGGACAGCGGAAGGTCCTCCCGGAGTCGTTGCCGCGGACCTCACGCACCGTCCACTGCAACCCCTGGTAGCTGACGTCGCTCGACCCATGGTCCATCAGGGGGCGACGGCTCGCCGACCCGGCTCCACCCGCGCCCGGGCGCTGACCCGGGCGGCGTCGCGGGCGGTTGGACCTCGGCATACCGATGATCGTTTCACGCCGATCGCACTACAGTGGTCGCTCGTGCGTGTGGTGATTGCTCGATGCAGCGTGGACTACGAAGGGGCCCTGCAGGCCCACCTCCCGATGGCCACCCGGTTGCTGATGGTCAAGGCCGACGGATCCGTGCTGGTGCATTCCGACGGCGGGTCCTACAAACCGTTGAACTGGATGGCCCCGCCGTGCCGGATGACCGAGCTCGAGCCGCAGGACGAAGAAGCCGACGAGGGCGTCGCGTCGGTGTGGTTCGTCCAGCACGGCAAGCGCGACGACACGCTGCGGATCAAGATCTACGAGGTGCTCAGTGACACGGCCCACGAGCTCGGGGTCGACCCCGGGCTGGTCAAGAGCGGCGTGGAGGCCCAGCTGCAGGAGCTGCTGGCTCAGCACATCCACACCCTCGGGCCCGGCTACCGGTTGCTTCGCCGTGAGTTCCCGACGGCCATCGGCCCGGTGGACATCCTGTGCCGTGACGCACTCGGGGCCACGGTCGCGGTGGAGATCAAGCGGCGCGGGGACATCGATGGCGTGGAGCAGCTCACCCGCTATCTCGAGCTGCTCAACCGTGACCCGCACATCGCGCCCGTCATGGGGGTCTTCGCCGCGCAGGTGATCCGTCCGCAGGCTCGCACGCTGGCCACGGATCGAGGCATCCGCTGTGTCACGTTGGACTACGAGGCGCTCCGCGGGATCGACGACACGGGCGAGCGGCTCTTCTGAGGGCGTGACCCCCGTGAACGACCCGTGGGTAGGGCAGAATCGCGGGATGACCCGCCGCGCCGCCATTGCCGCACCCAACCCGACCGCCACCCAGGCCGGCCTGGTCGCGTTGTCGCACGGCGGTAACGCGGTGGATGCCGCCATGGCGGCAATGGTCGCGGCTTCGGTGACCGAGCCCGGCATCATCAGCCCGCTGGGGGGCGCCTACCTGAACATCTGGCCCGAGGAAGGCTCGCCGGTCGTGGTCGACGGCAACGTCGAGATGCCAGGACGCGGGGCCGACCGCGAGCGGTTCGGCCAAGGTCTGATCGAGTGTGTGACGACCTACGGGGGTGGGCTGACCACCTACGTGGGCCCGGGATCGGTGGCAACGCCGGGGATGCTGGCGGCGATGGGGTGGGCTCACGAGCACTACGGTCGGGCGCCATGGGCGGAGCTGTTCGATCCCGCGGTGCGTGCCGTGGAGCAGGGGTTCGCGGTGAGCCAGACCGCCGAGACCTACAGCGCCCTGGTGGCCAACAACATCTTCGCCTGGGATCCGGTGACCCGGGACGTGTATACGAACGGCGGAGGACCGATGCGGGCCGGCGATCTCATCGTGGACCCCGACCTGGCGGCCGCGCTGGCCCAGATCGGGGCCGAGGGGGCCTCCGTGGCCTATACCGGGGACCTGGGCCACACACTGGCCGACGACGTGCAGGACCGTGGGGGCCTGCTCACTCGAGCCGACCTCGCGGCATACCGCCCCACCGTGCGCCCAGCCCTGCGGGCACATCTGGGGTCCTGGGACCTGGCCTGCAACCCCCCGCCGGCCATCGGGGGCCCCGTGCTGACCGCCATGCTGCGCCTGCTCGGGGATCTCGATCCGGCCCAGATCACCCCGGTAGAGGCGTCCTGGGTGATGCGCCAGGTGCTGGACCTTCGGCAACGGGACATCGACATCGCCCCGGACCTCGAGGTGGCCGGACGCGGGCTTCTCGAGCACATCTCGGCGATGTCCGACGAGGTCCTACCGACCCCCGCCTCGACGGCGCATGTCTCGGTGGTCGACAGCCGCGGGATGGCATGCTCCATCACCGCAAGCTCGGGATACGGATCAGGGATGACGATCCAGGGCACCGGCATGCTGGCTAACAACGCCCTCGGGGAGCCGGAGCTGAATCGCCGCGGGATGCACACCCTGACCCCCGGCACCCGGATGGCCTCCAACATGGCACCGACGACGGCGCGACATCGCGACGGCACCGTGCTCTCGATCGGCACGCCCGGAGCTGACCGCATCACCACGGCCCTCACGCAGGTCCTGCTGCACATGTGTCTGCACGGCGAGTCCCTGCAGGACGCCATCGACCGGCCTCGGATGCACGTGCGCCACCTGGAGGACGGCACGGTCCGGATCGACCACGAGCGCGATGGCGAGCTCTCCCGCGCCCTCGTCGGGGCCGGTCTGCCGCTGTTCGAGCACGAGCCGCACGCCATGTTCTTCGGTGGCGTCGGTGGCGCCATCCGACACGGAGACGGAGCGCTCAGCGCAGGCGCCGACCCCCGCCGAGCTGCGGCGACGGCCGTGGGGTGAGCGTCTCCCTCCTGCACCACCCCAGTGACGACGAACTTCGCGGAGCGGGTGCTCTCAAATGGTCGATCGATCCTCCGGGGGTTGTCCCTGCGTGGGTGGCCGAGATGGACCTGGGCCTCGCCGAGCCCATCCACCGGGCCGTTCGCGACTACGCCGCTCAGGGCATCTTCGGCTACGCCGACCCCCGGGGCCGCGAGCTCGTAGGGGAAGCACTCTCCGGCTTCGCGCTGCGCCGGTGGGGACACCCCATCGACCCCGACCGCGTGGTGCTCGTGGGCGACGTGATGGACGGCCTGACCCTGACCTTGCAGCACGTGGCGCCGGCCGGGCCTGTCATCATCCCGACGCCCGTCTATCCGCCGTTCTTCGTCGTGACCCAGTCCCTGGGTCGGGAGATCCGGGCCGTGCCGCTTATCCGGGCACCCGAATCTCCCGAATCTCCGCCCGACCGCCGGGCTTACCGTCCGCCGCTCGTTCTGGACCTGGAGGTCATCGAGGAGGAGGCCCGCAGAGGGGCCAGGACCCTCCTGCTGTGTCAGCCGCACAACCCCGTCGGCCGGTGCTACACGCGACCTGAGCTGCTGGCTCTGCGCGAGGTCGTCGAACGGTGGGGCGTGCACGTGATCAGTGACGAGATCCACGCTCCGCTGACCCTGCCCGGTGTCGAGTTCGTGCCGTACGCCGCGGTGGCCTCCACCGACGCCGCAGTGACCACGCTCATCTCGGCCACGAAGGCCTTCTCCATGCCGGGGCTCCGCTGCGCCCAGCTCATCAACCATCGGGCTCGCGACCACGCCACCGTGGCTGGCCTGCATCCGGTGCTGAACCATTCGATGACGACCATCGGACAACGGGCGACGGTGGCGGCCTACACCGCCGGGGAGCCCTGGCTGGATGAGGTGTGCCGCACCGTCGCCGAGGCTCACGAGCGGTTCCGGGACGCGCTCAGCCAGAGACTGCCTGAGATCGACGTCGAGGTGGCCGAAGCGACCTATCTGGCGTGGTTGAACGTCCGGGGATTGCGGGTCGAGGACCCGGTCGCCGCCGCGCTGACCCACGGCGTCCGGGTCGACAGTCAAGGTGAGGGATACGGGCCCGGAAGTCGCGACCACATCCGCGTCAACCTCGCCACATCGTCACATCGTCAGGATCGGCTGGTCGACCGTCTTTGCTCGGCGTGGGGCGAAGGGTCGTCGACGAGTCCGTGAACCGCCTGCGAGGATGGGTCCATGGTTACCCTCTCGCGCATCTATACCCGCACCGGCGACGACGGCACGACGTCCCTGGGTGACTTCAGTCGGACCACCAAGATGGATCCCCGCCTGGTCGCCTACGCCGACACCGACGAGGCCAACAGCGCTTTGGGTATCGCTGCCACCAGCGGTGACGTCCCCGAGGCGATGGCGGCCGTCATCCGACGCGTCCAGAACGACCTCTTCGATGTGGGAGCCGACCTGTGCACCCCGCTCCTGGAGGTGCACGAACACCCGCCCCTGCGAGTGCAACAGCAGTGGATCGAGGAGCTGGAGAGGGACTGCGACCTGTTCAACGAAGGTCTGCCCCCGTTGCGCTCCTTCATCCTGCCCGGCGGGTCTGCGCTGGCCTCAGCGCTACACCTGGCCCGGACGATCACGCGTCGCGCCGAACGCTCCACCTGGCATGCCATCGACACCTACGGCACCACCGCGGCGGAGCCCGAGGCTGAGGGCGGGACGGGAGGGGTCAACCCGTTGACCGCGACCTACCTGAACCGGCTCTCGGACCTGCTCTTCATCCTGTCGCGAGCTGCGAATGCCCAAGGCTCCGCAGACGTGCTGTGGGTCCCAGGCGGAGGCCGCGAGGCCTCGGCGCAGGAGCACAGCGAAAGCCAGGAGTAGCGGCTAGGCGACGTCGGCGTGCGAGCCGGGCGGAACCGCCTCGACCCACGACCGTAATGCCGTGTACCGCCCAGCAGTGACGGCCAACTCGAAGCTGCGATGGCCGTAGTGGCAGGGCACGCTCATCATCTCCACGCCCCGCAGACCCTTCGCGACGTCAGCGCCGTCCACCGGTATCCCGATGGTGACCACCAGCGCAAAGCGCTCCCAACACTCGGTCCGCGACGCGAAAAGACCGCCTGATCGGGTATAGATCAGGCGGTCCTCTTCGTAGGTCAACGTGCCCACCGACCACGGATCGCTGCGGTCACGACGGTAGCCACACTGCATCCGACCGGTGGACCCGGCGGACGGCCCGAACGAGGCAAAGGCCCACCACGCCAGCAGGACCAGAAGTACGACAGCGATCAGCACCATGATGACCAGGATGAGGGCTGACGGCGCTGAACTCATGGGTCGGACCTAGGACGAGCTACTCATGGTGGAAGCGTCCACGGTGTCGGCCACGATGGTGATCCGGTCGTGATCCACCGACAGGAAGCCATGGTCGATGGTCACCGTCTCGACACCACTCGCACCGTCGATCCGCACCTCGCCGCCCACCAGGACACCGAGCATCGGAGTGTGACCAGGCATGATGCCGATCTCGCCCTCACTGCTACGGGCACGGACCAAACTGGCCTCCCCTTCCCACACGGTGCGGTCGGCAGCCACCAGCGAAACGTTGAGTTGACTCATCAAGCCCTTCCTTCAGCACATTCGTGGTGCACGGATTCAACTAAGTGTACGGACCCGAGTCAGTTGTTCTTCTCCAGGTCGGCCGCCTGACGCTCCACGTCGTCGAGTCCACCGCACATGAAGAAGGCCTGCTCGGGGAAGTGGTCGTACTCCCCGTCCGCAACCTTGGTGAAGGCCTCGATCGTCTCTTCGAGCGGGACCGTCGACCCTTCGAGTCCGGTGAACTGCTTGGCCACGTAGGTGTTCTGCGACAGGAAGCGACCGATCCGGCGGGCGCGGCCTACGAGGATTTTGTCCTCCTCGGACAGCTCGTCGATCCCGAGAATCGCGATGATGTCCTGCAGCTCCTTGTAGCGCTGGAGAATCGACTTCACGCGCACCGCGGTGTCGTAGTGCTCCTGCGTGATGTAGCGCGGGTCCAGGATGCGACTGGTCGAGGTCAGCGGGTCGACCGCAGGGTAAATGCCCTGGGAGGCGATGGGCCGAGACAACTCGGTTGTCGCATCCAGGTGAGCGAAGGTCGTCGCCGGTGCCGGGTCGGTGTAGTCGTCTGCGGGCACGTAGATGGCCTGCATCGAGGTGATCGAGTGACCTCGGGTGGAGGTGATCCGCTCCTGGAGGACTCCCATCTCGTCTGCCAGCGTGGGCTGGTAGCCCACTGCGGAGGGCATCCTTCCCAACAGCGTGGACACCTCCGAGCCCGCCTGCGTGAAGCGGAAGATGTTGTCGATGAACAACAGCACATCTTGCTTCTGAACGTCCCTGAAGTACTCGGCCATCGTCAACGCCGACAGCGCCACGCGTAGCCGGGTGCCCGGCGGCTCATCCATCTGACCGAACACCAAGGCCGTCTGCCCCAGAACGCCGGCCTCTTCCATCTCGACGATGAGGTCGTTGCCCTCACGGGTGCGCTCGCCCACTCCAGCGAAGACCGACACACCGCCGTGGTCACGGGCGACTCGGGCGATCATCTCCTGGATCAGCACGGTCTTGCCGACCCCAGCCCCACCGAACAGACCGATCTTGCCACCCAGAACGTACGGGGTGAGCAGGTCGATCACCTTGATGCCGGTCTGGAACATCTGCGTTTTGGGTTCCAACTGGTCGAAGGCAGGGGCCGGACGGTGGATACCCCACCGCTCACCGACCTCGAGCTTCTCGTCTCCCTCAAGGTTCAGGCAGACCCCGGTGGTGTTGAACACCTTGCCGAGGGTGACGTCACCGACCGGCACGGTGATGGGGCCGCCGGTGTCTTGCACCGACGAACCACGGACCAGACCGTCCGTAGGCTGCAGGGAGATGGCGCGCACCATGTTGTCTCCGATGTCCTGCGCGACCTCCAGGTTGAGCGTGCGGGTCTGGCCCGAGAGCTCGACCTCAGCAGTCAACAGGTTGTACATCTCCGGGATCTGCCCGGGAGGGAACTCGACATCGACAACCGGGCCGATGATCCGAGCCAGGCGGCCGACGCCGCCCTCGGTGTGCTCCTGCTCGGGAGCCTCAGTGGTAGCAGTGCTCATAGTTCAGTGCTTCCTTCTCACTTTGCATCGGCGAGGGCGGTTGCGCCACCCACGATTTCGCTGATTTCTTGGGTGATCTCGGCTTGGCGCGCTTGGTTGGCGAGCCGGGTGTAGGTCTTGATCAGTTCTTCGGCGTTGTCGGTGGCTGACTTCATGGCCCGCTGGCGGGCTGCCAACTCAGAGGCCGCCGCCTGCAACAACAGGTTGTAGATCCGCGACGTGACGTACTTCGGGAGGAGCTCGTCAAGCACCTCTTCTGCCGAAGGCTCGAAGTCATACAGTGGGAAGACGTCATGGGACTCAGGCGACTTCTCGCCCTGGGCTACTTCCAGAGGCAACAGCCGCACGACCTCGACCTCCTGGCTCACCATGTTAACGAAGCGTGTAGAGACGATATGGAGCTCGTCCACCCCTCCGTTCTCCGACCCCGCAATGAAGTCCTGCACCAAGCGGGTTCCGATCTCTCGCGCCACCTCGAAGGTCGGCGCGTCGGAGAAGCCGGACCAGCTCTGCGCGTAGTCTCGTCGGCGGAACCGGAAGAATCCCTCGGCCTTGCGTCCGGCCAGGTAGGGCACAGCCTCGCGTCCACTGCCCTCGAGCAGCTCGCGAAGCTGTTCGCTGCGTTTCAGCACGTTTGCCGAGTAGGCACCCGCCAAGCCGCGATCGCTGGTGATGACCAGCATGCCGGCCTTGCTCGGCTCCTCTCGTTCGGTGGTGAGTGGGTGGTCGACGTCCGAGAACGTCGCCACCGCCGACACCGCACGCGTGATCGCACGCGCATACGGTGTCGTCTCGTTGACCCTCTGACGTGCTTTAACCACCCGTGACGCGGCGATCAGCTCCATGGCACGAGTGATCTTCTTCATCGACTTGATGGAGGTCGTCCGTTGTCGATACTCCCGCTGTTGGGCTCCCATATCCTCTCCCTCAGCGCTTCTGGGTGGTGATCTGCTCTTGCTCGACGTCGGCCTCATCCATGGGCTCGACACTGTCGTTCTCTTCGTCGCTGCCGGGGCGGACGCCGCCGTCTTCGCTGGCGCTGAACTGCTTCTTGAAGTCCTCCATCGCGCTCTCGAGCGTGCCGGAGGTGTCGTCGCCGAGCTTGCCGGTCTCACGGATGCCGTCCAGCATCTCCGACTGCTCCCGACGCAGGTAGTCAAGGAACTCACGCTCGAAGCGTCGAATGTCCTCCGTGGGCACGCTGTCCAGATGTCCCTGGGTGCCGGCCCAGATGATCGCCACCTGCTCCTGGATCGGCAGCGGCGAGGACTGCGGCTGCTTGAGCAACTCGACCATCCGGGCACCCCGATCCAACTGCGCACGTGAGGCGGCGTCCAGGTCCGAGGCAAACATGGCGAAGGCCTCCATCTCGCGGAACTGCGCGAGGTCGACCTTCAGTCGCCCAGACACACTCTTCATCGCCTTGATCTGGGCGGCGCCACCCACGCGGGACACCGAGATGCCCACATCAATGGCCGGGCGCACATTCGAGTTGAAGAGGTCACCCTGAAGGTAGATCTGCCCATCGGTGATGGAGATGACGTTCGTGGGGATGAAGGCTGCGACGTCGCCCGCCTTCGTCTCGATGATGGGTAGCCCCGTCATCGATCCTGCGCCGAGCTCGTCGGACAGCTTGGCGCACCGCTCCAGCAGGCGCGAGTGCAGATAGAAGACGTCACCGGGGTAGGCCTCGCGGCCCGGGGGGCGACGCAACAGCAACGACACGGCGCGGTAGGCCTCGGCCTGCTTCGAGAGATCATCGAAGACGATCAAGACATGCTTGCCCTGATACATCCAGTGCTGACCGATGGCCGAGCCCGTGTATGGGGCGAGGTACTTGAAGCCGGCCGAGTCCGAAGCCGGCGCGGCGACGATGGTGGTGTAGTCCAACGCACCGTTCTCCTCCAACGTGCTGCGCACACCCGCGATCGTGGAGGCCTTCTGTCCGATGGCGACGTAGATGCAGCGGACCTGCTTGTCCGGGTCACCGGACTCCCAGTTCTCTCGCTGGTTGAGGATGGTGTCGACGGCCACAGTGGTCTTGCCGGTCTGGCGGTCGCCGATGATCAGCTGTCGCTGACCTCGACCGATCGGGATCATCGCGTCTACCGCCTTGATGCCCGTCTGCAACGGCTCATGCACCGACTTCCGGTCCATCACACCGGGGGCCTGGAGCTCCAACTCACGGCGCTCGTCCGACTCGACATCGCCCAACCCGTCGATCGGCTTGCCCAGTGGGTCAACGACACGGCCCAAGTAGGTGTCGCCCACGGGCACCGAAAGCACCTCGCCGGTACGCCGAACCTCTTGGCCCTCGTCGATACCGGCGAAGTCACCCAGAATGACGACACCGATCTCGTGCACGTCGAGGTTCAACGCCAGTCCCAGCGTGCCATCTTCGAACCTCAAGAGCTCGTTGGTCATGCACGAGGGCAGACCCTCAACGTGCGCGATGCCATCTCCGGCATCGGACACCCGGCCCACCTCTTCGCGAGAGGCGGCCTTCGGGTCGTACGACTTCACGAATGTGTCCAGTGCGTCGCGGATTTCCTCCGGACGGATGGTCAGTTCCGTCATTGTCTTCTCCTCGTAGATGTCCCGCAGCACGCGAGAGGTAGTGCTTGGTCTGTCAGGTCTTTCATGGGGATGGCTATCTGCTCACGTGGCGACGAGCGCCCTCGAGGCGGTTGCTGATGGTGCCCTCGATGACCTCGTCACCGATCTCGACACGGACGCCACCGATCACGTCCGGATCCACGACCATATGGAGATGCACGTCACGCCCATACTGCTTGGTCAGCGCGGCCGAGATCCGGTCGAGCTGCTGCTCCTCCAGAGGCCTCGCCGTCGTGACCACCGCAGAGACCTCGGCCTGACGCCGGGCCGCGATGTCCAGGAAGGAGGCAATGGCGCGGTCGAACCGCAGAGTGGGTGTCGCGACCGCGTGGCTGGCCAGTCGCAGCGTCTCCGGCGCGACCTTGTCGCTGAGCAGCTGCTTGACGAGATCACCTTTGGCGCTGGTGCTGCCTTGCCGGTCGGTGAGTGCCCCCTGGAGCTCAGGGTCACCGCTGACGATCCTCGAGAAGCGGAAGAGCTCGTCCTCGACTTCTTTCATGCGGCCCGCACGCTCCGCGCCGGCGAAAAAGGCCTCGACGGCTAGCTCCTCCAGGGCCACGGTGAGATGCCCCACTCGCGTCCATCGTTGCCCTACGGCGTGACGAGCCACCTGTTGCGCCCCGTCGCTGACTCGACCGGCAAAAAGACGGTCGATCAGGCTGGAACGGTCACGGGCCGTTCGTGACGGATCCGCTGCGGCCTTGCGTAGACCGGAGGATCCGCCCAGCACCCGGGAGATGGCCAACAGATCCTCACCCATGCGGGACCCTTCGGCGTCCCCGTCAAGGTGCTCGTTGAGCACGCGGCGAGCCTCGGCCAGCGAGGCGCGGGAGGCCCCCTGCATCAGGAGTCTCCGCCCGACGACGACGCTGCGGAGCCCACGACCGCGTCGTCGGCGGTGCTGGACTCCAGCTCCGCCAGGAAGCGCTCGACCACGCCGTTCTGACGGGTCTCCTCGTGCAAGGACTCGCCGACGATCCGGCTCGCCAAGTCGGTCGAGATTTGCCCGACCTCGCTACGCAGGCTCACGAACGCCTGTTGACGCTCAGCCTCGATCTGCTTCTGGGCCGTAGACGTGATTCGCGCCGCCTCCTCCTTGGCCTGCTGCCGCATCTCAGCGATGATCGCTGCGCCCTGCTCCTTGGCCTTTTCCCGGATCTGAGCCGCCTCGTCGCGCGCATGGGACAACTGGTCGATGTACTGCTGGCGGGCTGCTTCGGCCTCGGCCTGAGCCTGCTCCGCCTCCTCCATGCCCCCTTCGATGGCCGCAGTACGGTCTGCGTACGCCTTCTCGAGGTTGGGTACGACCTTGCTCCTCACCACGAAGAACAGAATGATGAAGGCCACCAACCCGAAGATCAGCTCGGGGTAGTAGGGCAGGATCGGGAGTGCTTCAGCCTCGGGATCCTCTGCAGCCGCGAGGACCGCGACGGTAGTCAAGGTGTCAGCGAAAGACTGCACTGTGGTCTCCTCTTGCTCGATGCCCAGTCAGGCATCCGGGGAACTGCTGGAACGTCTGTCCAGCGACGGATTAAAGGAAGAAGAGGACCAGACCGAAGATCGCGAGTGCTTCCGCCAGCGCGAAGCCCAGGATAGCGATCGGGCGCAGCAGGTTCGCCGCCTCCGGTTGACGGGCGACGCCGTTGATGTATGCAGCGAAGATCAGACCCACGGCAATAGCCGGGCCGATGGTTGAGAGGCCGTAGCCAATGAGGGTGATGTTACCTTCCACGTCACTTCTCTTTCTGTGTGTTGTCCCGGCGGCGAAGACCGCCGGCGGCAAGGGTATTCAGTTGTCGAACCGGGAGCAGCGAATCAATGCTCGTCTGCGAGGGCCCCGCCGATGTACGAGGCGGCCAGAAGCACGAAGACGTAGGCCTGGAGGAACTGCACCAGGGCTTCGAAGAGGACCATCAGGAACGTCATTCCCCAGGCGGGGAAGGCTACCAGCGAGAGAAGCCCCCCCTGGGTGAAGAGTTCCCACGCGCCCAGACTGAACACCAGCAGCAGCATGTGGCCGGCGAACATATTGCCGAAGAGTCGCAGGGCCAGGGTGAGTGGTCGCGTGATGAAGAACGTGATCAGCTCGAGGACGAAGATGAAAGGCACCATGGCCACAGGCAGACCCGCAGGGACCATGAACTTGAAATAGCCCAGCAGCCCGTGCTTCTGGACGCCGATCCAGTGATAGACCACGTACACCACGAGAGTCAACGCGATGGGGAAGCCCACCCGGCCGAAGGTCGGCAGCATGATGGGAGGGATGATGCCGGCCCAGTTGTTGGCCAGGATGAGCACAAACATGGTGAACAACATCGGCACGAACCGCATGAACTCTTTGGACCCGATCATGTCGCGAGCCACATCGTTACGGACGAAGTCGTAGACCTTCTCCGTGAACCACTGTCCTTTGCTCGGAACGATGGCTGCACGGCGTGTGGTGGCGATCAACCACCAGGACAACAGCACCACGGACAAGGAGATGACGATCATGGGACGGGTGATCGCCACCGTCATCTCGGAACCAAGGATGTCCACCGTGCCGAACCTGAAGATCGGCTGCCAGAACGTCGAGGGCTCCGGAGGGAAATCGGACATCGGCAGATGGACAGCCGAAGTGAAGGTCACGGATTCTCCTTGTTCCTACAGGCGTGAAACGGGCAGACCCAAATTACGGCTTCGCGCGGCACTGGGCAGTCAGGAAGAACCATACCGGAGCCAGACCACGTAGAGCGACAACGCCATCCCCAGGAGCAGGCCCGTCGGCAGAGCGAAGCCGGTGCCCCACCACTCGTCCAGCAGCCACCCGATTCCGCCAAATGTCAGCACTCCGCCCAGCAGATAGGCCAGGACGCCCGTGGCAGCGTCCGTCTCTCGCGCCGAGCCGTGAACGTCGTGACGAGGCGGAAGGGGGTCGCCTTTGGGCCGAGGTGGGGGGGAGTCCATGCCCTCCATCATGGCAGTGGCTCGTCTGGAAGTGGCGACGTCACGAGGAGGGTCCGCGACCTGAGGAACCCCCGGACGAGACCAACCTGGTGGGCCAGGGCAGTAGCGAACAGTCCGACTGCAGCGGCTCTGTCATGCAGCCAGCTGTGGTCTTGGATGACCAGCACGGCACTGACCAGCAACAACAGTTGGATCATGAACAGCGCGAGAGCTCCAGGGACCTCGGCCCCAGGCAGATGCTTGAGAACTTTGCCGACGCACCATATCCCGCTGGCGAAGGCCCCGATCGCAATAGTCGAGCCGATCACGGCGGCTCCGGCAGCGCTGAGGTCCTCGAACAACCACCATCCGCAAGCGACCAGCGCAGCCACACTCGCGGCCCAGGCCATGGCCTGACGGTTCATGGCCGCGACCACCGTGCCGGCATCGACGTCCGTGGGACGAGGAGCGCCTGGGGTGACGGAGAAGACTCGTCGCCACGGGGCAGCTCCCTCATTGCGGGTCGACCGTCGTGTGAAGGGTCTCACAAACCGGCCCCCGTCCTACGTGCCCACGGACTCCAGGTCAGGGTCACTGCCAGGGCCAACACCGCAGCGATCCCGACCACCGACACCCAGACCGGAACGTAGGCGAAGGACACCGCGCCCATCGCGATGAGCGCGGACCACAAGTAGAGCAGGGCCACAGCGCGACGATGGCTGTGTCCAATCCGCAGCATCTGATGGTGGATGTGGTGAGCGTCGGGCTTCCAGGGAAGCTGACCCCGCCGGGTCCGCCGCACGATGGCCAGGCCCATATCGAGGATGGGCAGGGCCATGATGGCCACCGGTAGGAGCACGGGGAGCAGGAAAGCCGTGATGGTCGAGGTCGTGGCTACGCTCGAGTTCGGGTCGACGCTGCCCGTCATCGAGATGGTCGCCGCCGAGAGGAGGA
Source organism: Ornithinimicrobium sp. (assembly GCA_049646465.1). GTDB lineage: Bacteria > Actinomycetota > Actinomycetes > Actinomycetales > Dermatophilaceae > Ornithinicoccus. Next base: position 18,173 of record JBARVW010000006.1, on the reverse strand, counting down.
GCCCGAGGAGCAAGGCACCGGCATCACCCATGAACAGTCGGGCCGGGTGGACGTTGTGCGGCAGGAAACCGAGACAGCACCCCATCAGCGCTGCCGTGATGAACGTCGCGCTCGAGAACACGTTGGGCGGATCGAAGGCACGGCTCACCAGATAGGTCCAGGCGAAGAACGCCCCGGCGGAGACCAGCACCACCCCTGCGGCCAGACCGTCCAAGCCGTCCACGAAGTTCACAGCATTGGTCGAGATCACCACGACCAGGATGGTGAGGGCGACCAGGACCGGCTCGGGCAGGATCGTGACACCGAAGACGGGCAGACTGAGGAGCTGCACACCGAAGTAGGCCATCACTCCCCCGGCGACGACCTGTCCCGCCAGCTTGGTGAGCCAGTCCAGCTCGCGCACGTCGTCGAGCGCCCCTAACGCCGTGATGAGTCCTGCCGCCACCAGGACTCCGTAGATCTCGGTCGTGTCGAAGAGCTGTCCCAGGAACGGGAGCTGGCTGCCCACCAGGACGGCGGCGGCAAAGCCGATGAGCATGCCGACACCACCCATTCGTGGCGTGGGCGTCGAGTGCACATCGCGAGCCCGGACCGGAGTCACCGCCCCGATCTTCAACGCCACCCGACGCACCGCCGTGGTGGCGACGAAGGTGAAGATCGCTGCCGTGAGGAGGACCAACAGATACTCACGCATCGGCTACCTCAAAGAGCACCTGATCGCAGGTCGCTGCGTGCAGCAACCCATCATCAGGGAGTCGGGTATGCGGGGTATCGCGTGAGGAGCGAGGTCACCTCGTCACGCAGCGCCGCTGCGGTGGGGTTCTGCGGGTCACCGTCGGTCTGCGTCACGGCGCGATGGATGACGTCGGCGATCTGGGTCATCTGGTCGATCCCCATACCTTGGGTCGTGACCGAGGGAGCGCCGACGCGGATGCCGGACGCGACGTTCGGCTTCTCCGGGTCGAAGGGGATGGCGTTCTTGTTCAGCACGATGCCTGCCGCGTCGCAGCGTGTCTCCGCGTCGGCACCCGTGACTCCCACCCCACGCAGGTCGTGCAAGGACAGATGGGTGTCTGTGCCCCCGGTGATGGGCCGGATGTCGCGATCTCCGAGAGCGGCGGCCAAGGCCTGGGAGTTCTCGATCACCGACCTGGCATAGGCCTGATAGTCGGCGGTGGCGCATTCGGCGAAGTTGACCGCTTTCGCGGCGACCGCGTGCATCAGCGGTCCACCCTGCATCATCGGGAAGACAGCCCGGTCGATCTTGGCGGCGTGCTCGGCCTTGCAGACGATCGCTCCTCCGCGTGGTCCGCGCAGAACCTTGTGCGTCGTGAAGCTCACGACGTCGGCGTACGGAACCGGCGAAGGGATGGCCTTGCCCGCCACCAGACCGATGAAGTGCGCGGCGTCCACCCAGAAGATGGCGCCCACTTCGTCGGCGATCCGGCGGAAGCGCGCGAAGTCGATCCGTCGTGGGATCGCCGAGCCGCCCGCAATGATGATCTTCGGACGGTGCTCCTTGGCCAGGGACTCCACCTGGTCGTAGTCGATGTCCTCGGTGTCCTCGGCTACTCCGTAGTGCACGGCGTTGAACCATTTGCCACTGAACGAGACCTTGAACCCGTGTGTCAGGTGTCCACCGTGGTCCAACGACATCGCGAGGATGGTGTCCCCCGGAGAGGCGAAGGCGCCATAGATCGCCTGGTTGGCACTCGCGCCGGAGTGCGGTTGGACGTTGGCGTGATCCGCTTCGAAGAGACTCTTGGCCCGCTCGACGGCCAAGGTCTCGGCCTTGTCCACCTCGGCGCAGCCACCGTAGTAGCGACGCCCCGGGTAGCCCTCGGCGTACTTGTTGGACAGGGTCGAGCCCAGCGCAGCCAAGACGGCGGGACTGGTCTGGTTCTCACTGGCGATCAACTGCAGCCCGCCACGCTGCCGATCGAGCTCGCCCACCAAGATCGACGCGATCTCCGGGTCGGTGCTCACCAGGGCCCCGAAGTCGGGTCCGTAGTAGGTCTGAGCGGTCAGTTCGGTGCTCACGCCATCTCCTGCTCTTCGGCGACCGGCTCGGTTCCGGTCCTCACTCGCCCACTGTAGGGGGTGGAGTTGGCGGTGCCGCCTCGCGCGGCCCGACGCGTTTCAGGACTCCAGGTTTCGTGGCGACCCGACTGGCCTGCACGCTGCCCACCAGACGAGGTCCATGGGCCGGGCGTCGCGGAGCGGGAAGCGGGGGGTGGGGTTCCTCAGCCGACGGAGCAGTCTCCCCTGCGTCCGTCGGGTGCGCACCGTGGTCAGCGAGATCCTCTCCCGGCACCGAGGGCGCATCGTGCAGGACCGTGTCACCGAGCACCTCTCGTAGAACGTCCGCCGAGAGCGACCCGTGACGGAGCACGACCGGCTCCTCGGCGGTGCAGTCCACGATTGTGGAAGCCCCCTGCTCGTTCCGGGGGCCGTCGTCCAGATACAACGAGACGGCTGCTCGTAGTTGCTCCTGCGCCTCGTGGGCCGTCGTCGCTGCAGGCCGACCGGTCAGGTTCGCGCTGGTGACCGCCATCGGACCGACCTCGGACAGCACCTCCAACGCCAGTGAGTCCTGCGGCATACGCAAGGCCACGGTGCCGTTGGTCTTGCCCAGGTCCCACGCCAGGGAGCCTTGCGCCCGTAGCACCAGGGTGAGCGCACCCGGCCAGAAGGCGCGCATCAAGATCTTGGCGTAGAGCGGGACGTCGGTGGCCAGACCGTCGACCGTACGAGCACTGGGAACCAGGACCGGCGGGGGCATATCGCGGCTGCGGTGCTTTGCCGCTAGCACCATCGCGACCGCAACCTTGTCGAATGCGTCGGCGCCGATCCCGTAGACGGTGTCGGTGGGCATGACCAGGAGCCGTCCGGACCGGACCACCTCAGCAGCTTGGGCCACGGCTTCGGACCGTGCGGTAGCGTCTCGACAGTCAAGGATCACGGCGCATATTCTGGCACCTCTGTCACAGTGGAAGCTGCGCGAGTGTGGTCCAGGGTCCGTTCAAGATGCGAATCTCCATGGGGGCACTAGGGTCGGCAGTCTGGCCGGGAAGCGGCTGGGTCCCCGTACGAAGGAGAGCCTCATGTCGCGCAACACCATCTGGACCATCGTGGGTGTGCTCTTGATCGTGGCCCTGCTGATCTTCATCCTGGGTCGTCTCTGATCGACCCCGCAGGCTCAAGCTCGGGCGGCCTCGACGAAACGCGACCGTCCGGCCCAGTCCCGGTGGTCGACGACGCGCGCCCAGTCTCCGCTGGCCACCAGGAGTGAGGCGAGAGCCTCACCTTGGGTTTCAGCGTGCTCCATCAGGAGCACCCCACCTTTCCGGAGTAGTACCGCGGCCCGGGCGGCCATCTGCACCGGGATGGCCAGCCCGTCCTCGCTGTCTCCGTAGAGGGCGATGGAAGGGTCGTGCAACCGGACCTCAGGGTCCTGGGGGACGGCCCCGGTCGGGATGTAGGGCGGGTTGCAGGTGACCAGGTCGACGGCCCCGTCGAGTTCATCGAACGTCGTACGTGCGTCCCCGAGGCGCAAGTCCACATCCAGATCAAGGCGGGCGAAGTTCTGCTCGGCCCAGGCGTGGGCGTGGGCGGAGACCTCGACCGCGTGGACGCTGGAGGCGGACCATCGCCGCTTCAGGGCGGCGGCGATGGCACCGCTGCCGGTGCACAGATCGACGATCACGGGCCTGGTCAGATCGTGGCCCACTTCGTATCCGCGAGCCACCAGCACCTCGGTCTCCGGGCGAGGCACGAAGACTCCCGGTCCCACGCTGAGCCGCAAGCCTGCGAAGTCCGCGTACCCCGTGAGGTGCTGGAGCGGGACGCGTTCGGTCCGCTGGTGCACCACGTCGCGGTAGGCCGTGGCGTCCTGGTCGCTCACACCGCAACCCAGAAGGGCCAAACGCAGGATTTCCCCCCGAGAAAGGTCGAGGGTCGCACCCAGCAGGAGCTCGGCGTCCACGCGCGCGCTCGCAACGCCGGACTCCACCAGCTGCGCGGTGGCTTCACGCAACAGCGAGTCAACGGTGGCAATCACACCGAGGTGTCCGCCAGACCCGCCAGCCGGGCAGCCTCATCGGCCTCCATGGCCGACACCACGACCGGATCCAGGTCTCCGTCGAGCACGTGGTCGAGGTTGTACGCCTTGAAGCCGGTGCGGTGGTCTGCGATGCGGTTCTCCGGGAAGTTATAGGTCCGGATGCGCTCACTGCGGTCCACGGTCCGCACCTGACTGCGCCGCTGCGCGGAGGCTTCCGCCTCGGCCTCGTCGACAGCCAGCTGATGCAGGCGGGCCCGGAGGACGCGCAGCGCGGACTCCTTGTTCTGCAGCTGAGACTTCTCGTTCTGGCACGACACGACGGTCCCGGTGGGCAGGTGCGTGATGCGGATGGCGGAGTCGGTGGTGTTGACGCTCTGCCCGCCCGGTCCGCTGGAGCGGAAGACGTCGATCTTGAGATCGTTGGCGTCGAGCTCGACGTCTTCGGGATCTTCGACCTCCGGCATCACCAGGACACCGACGGCAGAGGTGTGGATCCGGCCCTGGCTTTCCGTCACCGGGACGCGCTGCACGCGGTGCACTCCACCTTCGTACTTCAACCGAGCCCAGGGAGCCTCACCGACGGCGGGAATGCCACTGGCTTGCACGGCGACCCTGATGTCCTTGTAGCCGCCTAGGTCGGACTCGGTCGCGTCCAGCACCTCGGCTCGCCAACCTCGCCGCTCGGCGTACCTCAGGTACATCCGGACGATATCGCCGGCGAACAGCGCAGACTCTGCCCCCCCTTCCCCGGCCTTGACCTCCAGGATGGCGTCCTGATCGTCATCGGGGTCTCGGGGCAGTAGCAGACGTCTCAGCTCATCGGAAGCCTCGGCCTCGGCCTTCGCCAAGCCGGGGACTTCCGCCGCGAATCCCTCATCCTCCAGAGCCAACTCACGCGCGGCAGCATGATCTTGGCTGGAGGACAGCCAAGAACGGTATGCAGCCACGGTCGGTGACAGAGCTGCATACCGCTTGGTCAGTTTGCGAAAGACCGCAGGGTCGGAATGGATCGAAGGATCGGCGAGACGGCCCTCGATCTCGAGGTACTCCGCGACCAACGGTGCGGCCGACTCATCCATGCCGCATCCCGCCTGGCCGGCTGAGTGAAGCGACAGTTACTTCGCGACCTTTTTGCCGTACCGCTCCTGGAAGCGGGCCACGCGGCCACCGGTGTCGAGGATCTTCTGCTTGCCGGTGTAGAAGGGGTGGCACTGGGAGCACACGTCGGCGCTCACGGTGCCGCCGGGGGCCGTGCTCCGAGTGGTGAAGGTCGCGCCACAGGTGCAGGTGACCTGGGTCTCGTGGTACTCGGGGTGGATGTTCTTCTTCACGTGGTTCTCCTTGGGTGGTGTTCCTCCGGGTCGCCGTGCTGTTGCACTGAGCGTGAACCGGTAGGCCAACGGATGAGTGTGCCAGAAGGCACAACGATTGGCTAACGTTGCCTGGACGAAGCGCATTCCTGCGCCCCGGTCGTGCTGTGCGGGTCTAGTCCTCGTCGTCGAGCTTGACCGAGGACGTCTGCTGCACCTGCGTGAGGAACTCGTAGTTGTTGCGCGTGTTACGCAGACGGTTGAGCAAGAGCTCCAGAGCCTGCTGGGAGTCCAACGCCGTCAGCACGCGACGCAGCTTCCACGCGATCTTGAGCTCTTCACTCGACATCAGAATCTCTTCACGTCGGGTGCCCGAGGGGTTCACATCGACCGCAGGGAAGATGCGGCGGTCAGCGAGCTGTCGCGACAGGCGCAGCTCCATATTGCCTGTGCCCTTGAACTCCTCGAAAATGACCTCGTCCATCTTGGAGCCGGTTTCGACCAACGCGGTCGCCAGGATGGTCAACGAGCCGCCCTCCTCGATGTTACGAGCGGCACCGAAGAAGCGCTTGGGTGGATACAAAGCGCTCGAGTCGACACCACCGGACAGGATCCGCCCGCTGGCTGGAGCCGCCAGGTTGTAGGCCCGCCCCAGTCGCGTGATCGAGTCCAGCAGGACGACAACGTCCCCACCGAGCTCCACCAGCCGCTTCGCCCGCTCGATCGCGAGCTCCGCCACCGTGGTGTGGTCCTCGGCAGGCCGGTCGAAGGTGGAGGCGATAACTTCCCCCTTGACGGTGCGCTGCATGTCCGTGACCTCTTCAGGCCGTTCGTCGACCAAGACGATCATCAGGTGCGCTTCGGGGTTGTTGGTCGTGATCGCGTTGGCAATGGACTGCAGCACCAACGTTTTGCCCGCCTTGGGCGGGGAGACGATGAGGCCCCGCTGACCCTTACCGATCGGAGCGACCAGGTCGATGATGCGCGTGGTCAGATTCTTGTTGTCGGTCTCCAAGCGAAGACGTTCTTGCGGATACAGAGGGGTCAGTTTGCCGAACTCCGGACGCTTCCGGGCGTCGTCCGGGGACATACCGTTGACTGTGTCGAGGCGTACCAGAGCGTTGAACTTGCCCCGGTTGTTCTTTCCCCCGCCTTGTTGCGGTGAGGCTTCCTGCTCTCCCCCGACGGGGGCCTTGATGGCCCCGGCCACCGCGTCGCCCTTGCGCAGGCCGTTGCGTCGGACCATGCCCATCGGAACGTAGACGTCGGTTGCGCCGGGCAGATAACCCGTCGTGCGGATGAAGGCATAACTGTCCAGGACATCGACGATGCCGGCTACGGGGACCAACACATCTTCCTCGGAGTAGGTCTCCTGGTCGTCCTGGTAGCTGTCGCGACCTCCGCCACCCTGAGGGGCGGCCGGCCCGCGACCGCGCTTGCGGTCTCTGCCGCGCTGACGCTGACGGCGTCGCCCACCCCGGCCGTCATCGTCACCGCCGTTGTCACTGCCGCGGCTGTCGCTACCCCGGTTTTCTCCACCGCGGTTGTCGTTCTCCCTGCTGTCATTGCCCCGGTTGTCATTGCCCCGGTTGTCCCTACCGCGGTTGTCATTGCCCCGGTTGTCCCCACCGCGGTTGTCATTGTCGCGGTTATCCCCTCCGCGGTTGTCGTTCTCCCGGTTGTCATTGCCCCGGTTGTCCCCACCGCGGTTGTCATTGTCGCGGTTATCCCCACCGCGGTTGTCGATATCCCGCTTGTCATTGCGCCGGTTGTCATTGCCCCGGTTATCCCCACCGCGGCTTGGGTTGCCTCGGTTGTCAGCGCCCCGATGACTCGTTTCGGTGCCGGCGTCCGCCGATGTTTCTGTCCGCATCTCGCTGACACGACCCGTGTCGTCGTTTCGACTGCTGTCGGCGTCGGCAGTCCCGTTGGGCGCGACAGACCCGGACGGGGAAGGTGCCGCCTCCGCCGTCGACTCACCGTTCTTCGCGGTCCGCTTCTTCGCGGAGCCGCCCTGAGTCGAGCCCGAAGCACCCCCACGAGCGTCCCGGATGGCCGAGACCAGGTCGGCCTTGCGCATCTTCGGGTGGACCGAGATACCCATTCCGCCCGCCATACGCTGGAGGTCGGCTAGCCGCATGGCGCTGAGCGACCCCGTCTTGGAGGTGGCCGCTACGTCGGTGGTTTCAGTCACAAGGTTCCTTTTTTCCGTCCCTCCGGGTCCGGCCGGAGTGAAGGTCATCAGTGGATCAGCGCAGTGCGCCGTGGGAAGTACTGGTCGGGGTTCAGAGTGGTCGCTGCCGATGACGCACCCCGACCGTCCAAAGTAGACCAGCAGGATTGTCAGCGATGTTGCGACGCGCCCTAAGGGCCCAACTCGCAATCGGGCAGTAGATGCGCCGATGTATGCCCCGTGAGGCATGCGTCACAATATCACCCAGAGGTGGCACGCGCCGCATTGACGACGTCACCCAGCACCGCCGATGCGGTTTCTGCCCCACCGGCCCCTGCACCGTGCAACCGCAACGTGCCCGCCAGTTCTGCCTCGATCACCACCGCGTTCTGACTCGTCCGCACCTGGGCCAGGGGGTCATCCACCCCAAGGCTCACGGGCCGCACCGCAAGCTCGACGCGCGGGTGGTCGCGGTCGCCCGAGACCCATGCGGAGGCCAACAGCTTGATGACTTGCCCCGACCCCGCTGCTCCGGCGAAGTGGTCGTCGGTCAGGTGGGAGATGCCCTCGCGCTGGACGTCCTGCATCCCGACATCGACCCCCCACGCCAACCTGGCCATGATGACGATCTTGGCGGCTGCGTCGATCCCCTCGAGGTCCTCGGTGGGATCCGCCTCGAGGTAGCCCAGTTGCGCGGCCCGCTGAACGGCCTCATCGAAGCCCAGTCCGTGACGCGCCACCATGTCCAGAACGTAGTTCGTCGAACCGTTGACGATGCCGCTGATCGAGGTGACCCGATCTCCCGCCAACGCCTCACGCAACACTCGCAACACCGGCACGGCCGCCACGACGGCGGCCTCGTAGTCCAGGGTCGCGCCGTGCCGATCGGCCAGCTCGTGAAGCCGGATCCCCTCCGCCGCGATCAGCTGTTTGTTGGCGCTGACGACCGGCTTGCCGGCACGGAGGGCGTGCTGGATCAACGTCGACGCAGTCTCCATGCCACCCATGACCTCGACGACGAGGTCGGCGCCGTCCGTGACCGCCGCTGCGTCGTCGCTCAGGAGGTCGCCGGGGACCACCCCAAGATCTCGCGGACGGGAGAGGTCTCGCACCGCGATGCCATGGAGACGCAGCGGACGCCCAGCACGTCGTTCGTATCGGTCGGCGTGCACGAGAAGCCCCTCGGCCACGGCTTTGCCGACGGTGCCGAAGCCCAGGAGGCCGATCCGCACAGGACTGCCGGTCATCGTCACATCCGCTCCGGTGCGCCGACACCGAGGAGGCCGAGCCCGTTGGCCAACACCTGCCGGGTGGCGTTGTTGAGCCAGAGCCTGGTCCGATGGAGGTCCGTAATCGGTTCTGTCGAGTCGATCGGCCGAACGCGGCAGTCGTCGTACCACTTGTGGTAACGACCGGCGAGATCCTCCAGGTAGCGCGCGACCCGGTGTGGCTCACGCAGCGATGCGGCCTGGGCGACGATCCGCGGGAAGTCCCCCAGGACGGCCAGCAGGGCCGCCTCGGAGTCGTGGGTCAACAGACCTGGGTCGAACCCGTCGCTCGTGTGTATGTCGTCCTGCTGCGCGAGGCGGTCGACGTTGCAGGTGCGTGCGTGTGCGTACTGCACGTAGAACACGGGATTGTCGTTCGTGCGTTCGCGCATCGCCTCCCCGTCGAGATCCAGGGGGGAGTCCGCCGGATAGCGAGCGAGGGAGTAGCGGACCGGGTCGGCGCCGATCCACTCCAACAGGTCCGTCAGGTTGATGGCGTTGCCTCGACGTTTGCCCATCCGCTCCCCCGAGATGTTGATCAGCTGACCGATCAACACCTCGATGTTGCGCTGTGGGTCGTCACCGGCGCAGGCGGCGATGGCCTTCAGCCGGTTCACGTAGCCGTGGTGGTCGGCGCCCAGCATGTAGATCTTGCGCGGGAAGCCACGGTCTTTCTTGTTGAGGTAGTAGGCCGCGTCGGAGGCGAAGTACGTCGGCTCTCCGGTGGCCCGCAGCAGCACCCGATCCCTGTCGTCGCCGAAGTCGGTCGTGCGCAGCCACACCGCCCCGTCCGCGTCGAAGACATGGCCCTGCTCGCGCAGTCGTTGCACAGCCGAATCGACCGCTCCGGAGTCGTGCAGTGACTTCTCGGAGAACCACACGTCGAAGTGCACCGAGAAGGCCGCCAGCGTGTCCTTGATCTGCTGGACCTGCAGAGACGAGCCATGGTCCCGGGCGATGACCAACGCCTCGTCACGAGGAAGGTCGGACCACCCGGGCGTCAGGTCGTCCAGCTGCGCAGCGAGGCGATCAACGTAGGCACCGGTGTAGCCTCCTTCCGGCGGAGCAACGGACCGGGCCGATGCCAGGATCGAGGCCCCGAACTTGTCCATCTGGGCACCGGCGTCGTTGAAGTAGTGCTCCGCGACCACCTCCGCCCCGCTGGCCTGCAGGAGACGGCGCAGCGAGTCGCCGAGTGCGGCCCACCGCGTATGCCCGAGATGCAATGGACCGGTGGGGTTGGCCGAGACGAACTCGAGATTGATGACCTCACCGGCGAGCGCTTCGTTGTGGCCGTAGGTCGACCCGGTCTCGACGATCGAGCGGGCCAACGCACCCGCGCTCGCGGCGTCCAACGTGATGTTGAGGAAGCCAGGGCCCGCGACCTCGGCCCGCTGGACACCGTCCACCGCGCCGAGTCGCGTCGCGAGGACGTCGGCGACCTGCCGTCCCGACATACCGGCGGACTTGGCCAGTTGAAGCGCCACGTTTGTCGACCAGTCCCCGTGCTCACGACTGCGCGGACGCTCGACCCGCACCGTGGGAGTCTGAGGCACCACAAGATCTCCGGCCTCATGGGCCTGGCTCAGGGCGTCGCGAATGGCGTCGGCAAGTTGCTCGGGAGTCACCGGGCGATCCTATGCGGCATCGCGACCGGTGCAGCCAGGACCAGGAGGGCCACGATTCCCGCCGCGATCGCGGTCACGATCGACTCCGGTTCGTCCGTGACCCGCGCCACGGCGATCCACGCCAGGCCCCAGGCCATCGCGGCTGCCACGGCGTAGCGCCCGCCGAGCTCCCGCGCGAAGAGCACGCCCAGCCCAGCCACCACCGCCAGGACCAGCACGGCCGCGAGGTCGCCCCAGACCGGCCCGGGCTCCACTCCGCTGGAGACGAGAGCCGCGGTCACGTTCGCGCAGGTCGCCACCGCAACCCAGCCCAGATACAGACCGAAGGTCCCATCCACCGCGACGCGCTCCACGACCCGCGGCCGGGGTCGCGGCGTCAGGCGCTTCAGAAGGAGGCCGAGGACCAGCGCGAGAACGAGGATCACGACCACGCTCAGCCAGATCCACCCCTGCTGGGTGACCAGAAGCCACGTGGCGTTGAGCACCATCGACGCTGCCACCCACCACCCGATCCGCCGGTGCAGCGAACGTGCGCTCTGCGAGGGCAGCCACTGCCACACCGTGTAGGCCGCGAGCCCGAGGTAGATGACCGACCAGATCGAGAACGCCGGGCCGGCGGGAGCCAACCGGGTGGCGTCGGCCGCAAGGGCTCCTCCGGAGGACTCCTCCACCCGAGTGCCCAGGACCCCGACGCCGTAGAGGGTGCCCACCACACAGAAGATCTCCGCTGCGGAGACGCCAACTTGCCGTATGCGGTCTTGGGGGGTCGCACGAGCCATTCCCCAAGCCTAGGCACGATGTCGTTGTGCTGCTCTCCTGCTGCTAGCCTGACTCGCTGTTGCCCCCGTAGCTCAGGGGATAGAGCACCGCCCTCCGGAGGCGGGAGCGCAGGTTCGAATCCTGCCGGGGGCGCCATCGGTTCGGCGCTCGGCAACACGAGGCGTCGATCGGCGGGGGGACAACGGCGTGGTTGGGGCCCTTCTCATCCTTTGTGCTGATCCCCACGTGCCTTCAACCCTGGTTGACTGGGCCCATGAGCCTCAGCAACACCGTGCCCTCGGGCCCCGGGACGGATATCCAGATCCGAGGACTGGCCAAGTCCTTCAAGGACTTCACCGCCGTCAACGACCTGACCTTCGAGGTGCAACCAGGGCGGATCACCGGCTTCCTGGGGCCGAACGGAGCTGGCAAGACCACCACGCTGCGGATGTTGCTCGGCCTGGTCAAGCCGACCGCCGGCGAGGGCCTCATCGGCGGCCAACGGTATGCCGACCTCCCGGCCCCCTTGAACGTGGTCGGAGCCGCTCTGGAGGCGACGAACTTCCACCCCGGTCGCAGCGGACGCGACCACCTACGGGTGTTGGCGTCCACCCATCAGATCCCCGACAGCCGGGTCGACGAGATGCTGGAGCTGGTCGGCATACCGGCTGCGGCTCGCAAGCGCGCCGGCGGATACTCGATGGGGATGCGCCAGCGGCTCGGCCTCGCTGCGGCGATGCTGGGAGACCCCCAGGTCCTGATCCTTGACGAGCCCGCCAACGGGCTCGACCCCGAGGGCATCCGCTGGTTGCGGGGTTTGTTGCGCGCGCTGGCGGCCGAGGGCAAGACCATCTTGATCAGCTCCCACCTGCTCAGCGAGGTCGAGCAAACCGTCGACGACGTGGTGATCATCGCGAACGGCCGACTGGTGCGACAGGGCACGATCGAGGAGCTGCACGGCGAGACCACATCGCTGGTCCGCAGCGGCGACCCGGAGGCGTTGCTGGCCGCTCTGCGCGAGCGAGGCATCGCCTGCACCACTGACAGCGAGCACGGCGAGGACGCCATCGAGGCGCGCAGCAGCGACCTGGCGGCCGTGGGGGATGCCGCTCACGCCAGCGGCGTTGCGGTGCACGAGCTGCGGTCCCTGCGCACCGACCTGGAACGGCTGTACTTCCAGCTCACCGAAAGCCCCGAGAACTCCGACCGAAACCGGGAGAGCGCATGATCCACCTCGTCCGCTCAGAAGTGCTGAAGTACGTCAGCACGCGCACGGCCTGGGGACTGACCCTTGGCATGTTCGTGACCGGTCTCGGCTTCTCGGCCCTGTTCGGCGCGCTCTTCGTCTACGGCAACATCCTCGACGGTGTCGAGCTCTCCGAGGTAGCCCCGCCGCTGCTCTTCGCCCGCATCGTCTACACCTCGGCCATCCAGTTCGGCTACCTCCTGGCCCTGGTGATCGGCGTGCTGTGCATCGGCCAGGAGTACCGACACCACACGGTCACCGGGACGTTCCTGGCCACCCCTCGCCGCTCGAGGGTCATCGGGGCGAAGGTCATCGCGTTATGCCTCATCGCCGTCGTCAGCGGCGCGGTCCACGTGCTCGGCTCCTTAATCGGTGGTGGCATCCTGATGGCCAGCGCCGGACTGCCGGTGTACCCGGATGCTGGGGAGCTCACGAAGACCCTGCTCCTGATGCTGTTGGTGCTGGCGCTGTGGACCCTCATCGGCCTCGGAGTCGGGGTGCTCATCCCCAACCAGGTTGCCGCCCTCTGCCTGGCCATCGCCGTGGCCTGGATCGTCGAACCCCTCGCCGGCTTCGGGTTGACCTTCGTGTCCTGGGGCCAGGACCTCTCCCGGTTCTTCCCCTCGCAGGTGACGGCGGCGACCCTCGACGTCTTCACCGGCGCCAACGACTCCCTGCGCACAGCGCTAGGCGGGCCGACCGACCCCCTCGGCTGGGGAGCCGGCGCGCTGGTCCTCCTCGCCTACGCCGCGGTGATGGCGCTGATCGGCCTCATGCTCACCCGCTCCCGCGACATCGCCTGAGCCTGAGCGGACTGCCAGTGCCTTCCCGGACGGCGCCCATGTCGCACGAAGACCTCAGCGACAGACAGGGCTAGGCTGGGCCTCATAGTTTTGGCTCACCCCGTTCAGGAAGAGGCGTACCCGCCGTGTCAGCTCCCGCCCGTAAGAGCACCCATCCCGCAGCTGGTTCCGGGGACACAGACTTTGGAGCCAACGAGTGGCTCGTCGAGGAGCAGTACGAGCTCTATCTCGAGGACGCGGACTCGGTCTCGGAGCAGTGGCAGGAGCTGTTCAAGACCTACAAACCGGAAGCCACCAACGGCGTCTCGCACGACGATCAGCCCTCTGTGGAAACGTCGGCCAAGACCGAGAAGCCGGCACCCACCTCGGGAACAAACGACAAGAAGTCCTCGCCGGAAAGCACCGCTAAGCCACGCGAGACCCCATCGGCCGAAGAGAAGAAGCCTCAGGACACCGAGGGTGCTGACCAGCCCCAGGCCCCCGACTCGTCCCGCGCCAAGAGCGCTGAGAAGCCGACCTCCTCGCCCACCCCCCGCGATGCCCCAGCGCGCAAGAACATCGCACCCCAGGGTGAGTCCCAGGTCACCCCGCTGCGTGGGGCGACGGCGCGCGTGGTGTCGAACATGGAGGCCAGCCTGGCGGTGCCGACCGCGACCAGCGTGCGCTCGCTGCCGGCCAAGTTGCTGATCGACAACCGTACGGTCATCAACAACCATCTGGCTCGCAGCCGAGGGGGCAAGGTCTCTTTCACGCACCTCATCGGCTACGCGATGGTCAAGGCCCTGGAGGCCATGCCGGAGATGAACAACGGCTTCGCCGAGCAGGACGGTAAGCCGGTCCTGGTGCGCCCCTCGCACATCAACATCGGTCTTGCCATCGATGTCCCCAAGTCCGACGGCACCCGTCAGCTGCTGGTTCCCGGCATCAAGAGCTGCGAGGGGATGGACTTCCACAATTTCTGGGCGGCCTACGAAGATGTGGTCGGCAAGGCGCGGGAGGGCAAACTGACGATCGCTGACTTCCAGGGCATCTCCGTCTCGCTCACGAATCCAGGAGGAATCGGGACGGTCCACTCGGTTCCGCGGCTCATGCAGGGTCAAGGCGCCATCATCGGGGTCGGCGCCCTGGACTACCCGGCCGAATGGCAGGGAGCCAGCGAGGCCCGCATCGCGGAGAATGCCGTCAGCAAAGTACTGACCCTGACCTCGACCTATGACCACCGGATCATCCAGGGGGCGCAGTCTGGTCAGTTCCTCAAGATCATGCACGGCCTCTTGCTGGGCGAGCAGGGCTTCTACGACGAGATCTTCAGCTCGCTGCGGATCCCTTATCACGCGATCCTGTGGTCATCCGACGTCTCGGCCGCCCACGAGGACGACATCTCCAAGGCATCCAGGGTCCAGGAGCTCATCCACGCCTACCGAGTGCGCGGTCACCTCATGGCCGACACGGATCCGCTGGAGTACCGCCAGCGCGAGCACTACGACCTCGACATCACCAACCACGGCTTGACCCTGTGGGACCTGGAGCGCGAGTTCGCCACCGGAGGCTTCGGCGGCAAGCCGCGACTGACCTTGCGTCGGATCCTGGGCATCCTGCGGGACTCCTACTGCCGCACCGTCGGGATCGAGTACATGCACATCCAGGATCCGGAGCAACGCCAGTGGATCCAGAAGCGTATCGAGATCCCGTACCAGAAGACATCGCCCGACGAGCAGCTGCGCATCCTTCGCCGGCTGAACGCGGCTGAGGCCTTCGAGACCTTCCTGCAGACCAAGTTCGTGGGACAGAAGCGCTTCAGCCTCGAAGGCGGTGAGTCGGTCATCGCTCTGATGGACCGGATCCTGAACGCCGCGGCCGAAGACGGCCTGGACGAGGTCTGCATCGGTATGCCGCACCGCGGTCGACTGAATGTGCTGGCCAACCTGGCCGGCAAGTCCTATGGACAGATCTTCCGTGAGTTCGAGGGCAAGCAGGACCCCAAGTCGGTGCAGGGGTCGGGAGACGTGAAGTACCACCTCGGCACCGAAGGCGAGTTCACCACCGAAGGGGGGAAGAAGACCGGTGTCTACCTGGCCGCGAACCCCTCGCACCTGGAAGCGGTCAACCCGGTGCTCGAGGGGATCGTCCGCGCCAAACAGGACCGGTTCAACCTTCCCGGAGACACCTTCAGTGTGCTGCCGGTCCTGATGCACGGTGACGCGGCCTTCGCCGGGCAGGGAGTCGTGGCCGAGACGCTCAACCTGTCGCAGCTGCGCGGGTACCGCACCGGCGGCACCATCCACGTCATCATCAACAACCAGGTGGGCTTCACGACCAGCCCCTTCGCCTCGCGGTCGTCGGTCTACTGCACCGATGTGGCGCGGATGGTCCAGGCCCCGATCTTCCACGTCAACGGGGACGACCCCGAAGCGTGTGTGCGGGTGGCCGAGCTGGCTTACGAGTTCCGCAAGGACTTCCAGAAAGACGTCATCATCGACATGGTGTGTTACCGGCGTCGGGGCCACAACGAGGGTGACGACCCGTCGATGACGCAACCCCTGATGTACGAGCTCATCGAAAACAAGCGATCGGTCCGCAAGCTGTACACCGAGTCCTTGATCGGTCGCGGTGACATCTCGGTGAACGATGCCGAGGCGGCCCTGCGCGACTACCAGCGCCAGCTGGAGCAGGTCTTCACCGAGACGAAGGCGGCCCTGAAGGACACATCCGCCGAGGGCGGGCTCGACCGCCCGAACGCCCAGAAGCAGGACGCACAGCAACGCGGTTCGTCGTTCACCAGCGCCATCAGCTCCAGCCGTCTCAAACACATCGGTGACTCGTTCGTCAACACCCCCGACGGGTTCACCGTGCACCCCAAACTGGCTCAATTGATGGAACGCCGTCAGGAGATGACCCGCTCCGGCGGGGCCGACTGGGCGATGGGTGAGCTGATTGCCATCGGGTCACTCCTGATGGAGGGCATTCCCGTGCGGATGTCTGGTCAGGACACGCGACGTGGGACCTTCGTGCAGCGTCATGCCGTCCTGACCGACAAGGTCAATGCGCACGAGTGGGGTCCCCTGCAACACCTCGACGAGGACCAGGCGAAGTTCTGGATCTACGACTCGTTGCTCAGCGAGTTCGCCGCCATGGGCTTCGAGTACGGCTACTCGGTGGAACGACCCGACGCCTTGGTCATCTGGGAGGCTCAGTTCGGCGACTTCGTGAACGGCGCCCAAACCATCGTGGACGAGTTCATCTCCTCCTCGGAGCAGAAGTGGGGGCAGCGCTCGTCGGTCGTGCTGCTGCTGCCGCACGGCTACGAGGGTCAGGGTCCCGACCACTCCTCGGCGCGGATCGAGAGGTTCCTTCAGATGTGCGCCGAGGACAACATGACGGTGGCCTACCCCTCGACGCCCGCTTCGTACTTCCACCTGTTGCGTCGACAGGCGCACGCGCGACCGCGCAAGCCGCTGATCGTGTTCACCCCCAAGGGCATGCTGCGGCAGAAGTCCGCCAGCAGCAGCCCGGAGGACTTCACCTCCGGTGTCTTCGAGCCCGTGCTGGCAGATCCGGAAACCGGTCGCGTGGACAACGACGCCGTCGAGCTCGTCCTGCTGGCCTCCTCCAAGCTGGTCCACGACCTGCGGGAAGAACGTGACAAGCGTGAGGAGGACAAGGTGGTCGTCCTCGCGGTGGAGCAGCTCTACCCCTCGCCGGCCAAGCAGCTGTCCACCTGGCTGAGCCGGTATCCGAACGCGCAGGTCCGCTGGGTCCAGAACGAGCCCAAGAACCAGGGTGCCTGGCCATTCATGGCCTTCAACCTCCCGGATGACTTGGCCCATCATGGCGAGCGCCGGCAGATCAGTGTCGTCTCGCGGTCCGCTGCTGCGTCGCCCGCCGCTGGGTCGGCGAAGGTGCACGCCATGGAGCAGGCCGAGCTGCTCGATGGAGCGTTTGGTCGGTGAGCCCCGCATCATCCCCGGAGTCCCCTAAGGACGGCACCGCCCTTCCCGACCTCCCGTCGGGGTGGACGGCATACACGCCCGCTGAGGCGGACCTGGAGGATCTGACCCGGCTTCTTCGCCGCCACGAGCGTGAAGCGCGCGGTTTTCCCGGGGCCGACAGCGAGAACGTCGCCTCCGAGGTCACCGGTCGCGGTGCACGCACCCGGACGCACATGTTGCTCCGCGACGACGAGGGTAGGGCCCGAGCGTGGGTCAACTGCCACGATCGAGCGGCCGGTCGAGTCCTCGTCGGTGTCACGGTCGACCCCGACCTGATGCAGCACGAGGACATCGTGGCCCGCTACGCGTTCGCCCAGGCGGAGGCCTTCTCCCGGCAGATCAACGCCGCACGCGAGCATGGCGACTCCCATATGGACTCCGGGGCTTTCGCCGAGGACGAGCGGCAGCAGCGCTGGCTACGCGAGTCCGGGTTTGAGCTCGTCCGTCGGTGGTGGCAGATGTCCCGCCCGGTGGAACCTGCCGAAGCGGACTCCCTGCCGCAGCCACGTGAGGGGGTCGTGGTGCGCAGAGTGCGGCGAGACGACGACGTGGGTATGCCGGACGAACAGGATCTCAGAGACGTCCACGACGTGTTGGAGGCCTCCTTCGCGGACCACTTCAACTCCTACCGGGAGACCTTCGAGGAGTTCCTGGCCCGACTGCGAGAGGATCCTGGGCATCGCTGGGACCACTGGTGGATCGCAACGGTGGACGGTGAAGCTGCCGGCGCCCTGGTGGCGACGATCACTACCGGACATCTGGACGCCCACGGTGATCCCGAGCCTGACGGCTCCTACGTCGACTACATCGGGGTCAGCCAGACCGCCCGAGGACGCGGTGTGGCCAAGGCGCTGCTCCACGCGGTCATCGCCGACGCGGCTGCGCGAGGGCGGGACCGGGTCGGTCTGGAGGTCGACGCCGACTCCCCCACGGG
>JBARVW010000005.1:0-40101 GCA_049646465.1 Ornithinimicrobium sp. | reverse complement strand
GCGGAGCACGCCGTGCTGACCGGCGGCTTGGCACGCGCCGTGGAGATCGGCGTGATCGACGAGGTCGTCGACCCGAAGAAGACCCGGACCGCCCTGGCTCAGGCAATTCTGGATGCCCCACAGCGTCGAGGGCGGCACGGCAACATCCCGCTGTAAGGCCCGGTCCTGATGCATATCCTGCGGATCGCCAACTTCGTCAGCCCCACCTCGGGGGGCATTAAGACGGCACTGCGCGAATGGGGCGAGGTCTATCGGGCTCGAGGGCACCGGGTGTCCCTGGTCATCCCCGAGGACGGCAGGAGTCCCTCGGTCAGCGAGGAGCCCCAAGGCATGGTCTATCGGGTGCCGGCGTGGGCCGTGCCGCGGACCGGGTACTCGCTGATCTGGAGTCGATCTGGCCTCTCGTCCCTCATGGGAGCGATCCGACCGGACAGCATCGAGGTCAGCGACCGGTCGACGCTGCGATGGACGGGCCGTTGGGCGCGGCAGCGCGACCCCAGGGTCGGGTCAGTCATGATCAGCCACGAGCACATGACGGGGATCCTGGATCGGCGGACGCCGCTGCCGGCTCGACCCGCCCGCGGCGTCGCCGACGCCATGAACCGTCGGTCAGCCGGTAGCTACGACGCCATCGTCTGTCCCAGCCGGTTCGCCGCCGAGGAGTTCCTCCGCACCGGCCTCGACGCGCACGTCGTCCCCCTCGGTGTCGACCTCGAGACCTTCACTCCCCAGCACTCCCCTGGACGTGCCGACGGCCGGACCTTACACCTCATCCACTGCGGCCGGCTGTCCCGCGAGAAGAACCCCGGTCTGTCCATCGAGACGGTGCGCGAGCTCACGCGTCGGGGTCACGACGTCCACATGACCGTCCTCGGACACGGGCCGATGCGGGCCACGTTGAAGCAACAGGCCACGGGTCTGCCGGTGATGTTCCATCCCTATATCCACGGCCGACACGAACTGGCCGCGGCCATCGGTCCTGCCGACGTGGCACTAGCCCCCGGCCCGGTGGAAACGTTCGGTCTGGCCGCGCTGGAGGCCCTGGCCTGCGGAGTGCCGACCGTCTGCCCCGTAGAAGGCGCCTTGGGCGAGGTCGTGGGTCTCGGTGGAGTCGTCTCGCCTTCGACACCCGAGGCGTTCGCCAACGGCGTCGAAGCTCTCATCGCCCGTCCCGACGCCCGTTCGCTGGCGCGCACACAGGCAGAGCGCTTCACCTGGGACACCTCGGCGGATCGCATGCTCCGCCTGCACCAGCAGGTTGCGCACTCCTGCCCCGGCTGAGATGTGGTGCTAACCGACCTTGTGCAGCCACTTCACCGGGGCGTCTTCGCCAGCACATCGGAAGTGCTCCAGCTCCGCGTCCCACGCCGCACCCAGGCAGCGGTCCACCTCCGCTTCGAACACCGCCGCCACTCCGCCCGCTTCGACGACGATCGTCCGCAGACGGTCCTCGTTGATGACGATGTCGCCATCCGCCGACAGCCGAGCATGGTGGATCCCCAGGGCTGGGGTGTGCGTCCACCGAGCACCGTCGGATCCTCGGCTGGCTTCCTCGACGACCTCGTACCGCAGGCCGTCCCAGCCGCGCATCGCGCTGGCGAGATGGGCGCCTGTGCCGGCGTCGCCGGTCCAGGAGAACTCGGTCCGCATCGTCCCCGGCTGAGCGGGCTGCGGAATCCAGTCAAGCGCTACTCGGGTGTCGAGCACCCCTTCCAGCGCCCAACTGATATGAGGGCATAGAGCGGTAGGGGTGGAGTGAATGAACACCACCCCGCGGGTCGTGATACGCGGCATCACAACGGACATCCGAGCCTCCTAATGACGAGGGACGTCTTCCCCAACGACCTCGTGGCGGCTCCGACAGCGCTGCATCCGGAACGACGGTTCTTCAGTTATGCCGTGCTCGACGATACCTTGCCACAGGAGTCACAGCAGCCACAAGAGTCTCACCACTGGATGGTGACGGTCTCGCCGCCGTATCCACTGACCTGGTCTCGGCCCTCAATGGTCAGCTCGGTCGTGCCTTCGGGGATCTCCACGCCACTCTGGGTCCGAGTGAACGGCTGCTCGCCGGCGTGGTCATGGCTGAGGGTGTGTGCCCCGACCACCGCCCCGTCCTGGTCCAGGACTCGCCAGCCGTCGGCATACCGCTGCGGGCTGTCGTAGGGAGAGGACACCGTGACGGTGAACGATGCCGATGCCTCGCTGTCCCGCGTCATTTCCACGGAGACGATGTCGGGAAACCGGTCCTCGGGGGCGCCCTCCGAGCCCGACGCTTCGGCGGACGTAGCCGGGCTGCTGGGGGCCGGGTCCTCCACACAGCCCGCCAGCAGGCAGACCATCAGCGTGGCGATCGCCGCCCTGATGGAGCCACGGACCGATCGGCGTGAAGCAGACACTCGCATAGTCGACCACAGCAGCCTGAGCGCCCGTCGACAGCGGGGCTGCACCCACTAGGCTTCTCAGAAGACTCAGGGACACCTCGGCGGACGGCCCTCCCAAGACCGCCGTGACGATCTCAGCCACAATCCAAAGGAGTATGGCGATGACCGAATCTACCCCCTCCTCCCCTACGGACGTCCCCACCGCACAGGTCGGTATCGTCGGGTTGGCCGTCATGGGGCTGAACCTCGCCCGCAACTTCGCCAGCCGCGACTACGCGGTCGCGCTGTACAACCGCACCACGGCACGGACCGAGGCGATGATGCAGGAGTTCGGCGACACCGGCACGTTCGTGCCCGCCACCGACATCGCGGACTTCGTGGCCAGCCTCGAGAAGCCCCGGCGCATCATCATGATGGTGCAGGCCGGGGATCCGACCGACGCCACGATCAAGAGCCTCCTGCCGCACCTGGAGGAGGGCGACATCCTGGTCGACGGCGGCAACGCGCACTTCCCGGACACCCGTCGCCGCGAGGCGGCGCTGAAGGAGGTCGGCATCCTCTTCGTGGGCGCCGGCATCTCCGGAGGTGAGGAGGGCGCCCTCAAAGGTCCCTCGATCATGCCGGGCGGACCCGCCAAGTCCTACGAGGCCCTCGGCCCGATGCTGGAGAGCATCGCGGCTCAGGTGGACGGGGTGCCTTGCTGCACGCACATAGGCCCTGACGGCGCCGGACACTTCGTCAAGATGGTGCACAACGGCATCGAGTATGCCGACATGCAGCTGATCGCCGAGGCCTATGCGTTGCTCCGAGAGGGCTTGGGGGCCTCCCCGGCCGAGATCGGGGAGATCTTCGCCGATTGGAACGAAGGTGATCTCGGCTCCTTCCTGATCGAGATCACCGCCGACGTGCTCGCCCAAGAGGATGCGGACACCGGTCGCCCGTTGGTCGACGTCATCGTGGACCAAGCCAGCCAGAAAGGCACCGGACGCTGGACCGTGCAGAACGGCCTCGACCTGGGGGTGGCGATCACCGGGATCGCCGAGGCCACCTTCGCCCGTGCCCTCTCGAGCTCGGTTCCCCAGCGTGAAGCCGCGCTGGGGGTGCTGCCGGCACAGACCGAGACCTTCGCCGTGGAAGATCGGGACGCCTTCATCGAGGGGGTCCGGCAGGCGCTCTACGCCTCCAAGGTGGTGGCCTACTCGCAGGGTTTCGACCAGATCGCGGCGGCGAGCGCCGAGTACGGCTGGGACATCGACCGGGGCGCGATGGCCCGCATCTGGCGGGGCGGCTGCATCATCCGGGCGGTCTTTCTCAACCGGATCACCGAGGCCTACGAGCGACAGCCTGACCTACCCCTGCTGTTGGCCGACCCGTTCTTCACCGACGTCATGGACGAGGGGCTTCCCGCCTGGCGCCGGATCGTCGCCCAGGCTGCGCTCAACGGGGTGCCCACTCCCGTCTTCGCCTCCTCGCTGAGTTACTACGACGGGCTGCGCTCCGAGCGGCTACCCGCAGCGCTGATCCAAGGACAACGCGACTTCTTCGGCGCCCACACGTATAAGCGCACCGACCGCCAGGGATCGTTCCACACCCTCTGGTCCGGTGACCGGTCCCAGGTGGAGAGCTAGGGGACCTGCACGTTCTCGGACCGGGTCCTGGACGGCATAGCGAACATGAACGTGCCCATCAGCGCCTGTGAGAGCTTTGTCTTCCGCGAGACATCTCCCCGCTCCACCTGATGCTTGAGGTCGGCGAGGATCCGTTCCCACGTCTTCCCGTGCTTGGCCATCGCCTTTCCTTGCTCGGCCCACCCTGAGTGCCGCAGGGTCACGTGGACCCGGTCGTGGCCGACCCGTTCCAGCGACCAGGTCACCAGGGTCGGGGGCTCGTCGTACAGGGTCATGACGTAGGTGTGCGAGAACACCGTCGGCTCACCGACCTCAACGACCCTGCCGACGACGAAAGTCCGGGTGCCATCCCGACTCTCATAGCGAACGGGCGTCCCGGCCTCAAAGGTCGTCACCAGCATGGTGTTGAGCAGCGGCCGTTGAACCCGGTCCACCGCCGTGATCTCCGCCCACACCGCCTCGATCGTTGCCTCGATCTCGATCTGTCGGACAAGCTCTGCCACGGTCCTCACCTCCACCACCCGGCACGGAGCGGATGTCTCAAAGTATGACGGTCCACCATGCTCGTCAAGGGTCTCTTGGGTGGCGCGTGATCGGGCACGTGAGCCTTGCCAACGACCTCCATCCGTCGCTCGCGTCCGGGATAGGTCAAGACTGCGTGTTGATTGGGCATATTCCCGTCATTTTTGCCTCATGACGGGCTGTGGCAAGCGACGATGGTCGCGTGACCGACCAATCCCCTTTGGATGAGGTGGAGCCCACGATGGATGCTCCTGCCATCCGCAACCTTCGGGACGAACAGCCCGGGATGAGCGCCCCCGAGGGTGTGCACGTCCAGTTGGGCCCCCCGAACCCTGTGGTGTTGGTCTTGGGGGAGGTGGATGTCACCGCGGCGCGCCGCACTCTGGAGCGCATGCACTGTCAGCTGATCGCGGTGGAGCCCGAGCAGGCCCTCGACACCGCCACGGCGCTCGGCGGGTTCGCGCTGCTACTCCTGGGGCGGGACGTGGTCGAGCACGAGGACCGCGACCAGCTCCTACGGAGCCTCAAGTCGTTCAGCCCGAGCTCGCGAGCGCTGCTGCTTTCGCCCCTGGAATCCGTGCCTCCGCGGGTGTGGGTTGAAGCGATCCGGGCCGGTATCGACGACGTGGTGGACCCCGAGGACGACGTCTCGCTCAACGGGACCATCGAGCGCTTGGGCCAGCAAGCCTTTCATCGCGCGGAGCGGGTGCTGGCCATCGGCGCGCATCCGGACGACGTCGAGATCGGGTGCGCGGGGACGCTTCTGGGCCATCGCCGACGCGGTGACTCCGTATCGATCCTGACGATGAGCCAAGGAGGCGTCGGCGGCAACCGTCAGCAGCGCGTGAGCGAAGCCGTGGCGGTGGCGCAGTTCGTCGGAGCCCAGCTGCTGTTCTCCGATCTGCCGGACACGCGTATCGACCCCGGGGTGGACACCATCCGGCTGATCGAGGAGGTGGTGAGTGAGCTCGACCCCACGATCATCTACGTCCACTCCAAGAACGACGGCCACCAGGACCATCGCGCCGTCCACCAAGCCACCATGAGCGCGAGCCGCCGCGTGGCCAAGGTGTTGGCCTACCAGTCACCCTCGGCCACGAACGACTTCTCGCCGACGAAGTTCTTCGCCATCGATGCCGTCGTTGCTCGCAAGGTGCACGCGTTGTCCCTGTACGCCTCGCAAGGTGAGCGCTCCTACCTGGAGCCGGAGATGGTTATTGCCGGGGCCCGATACTGGGCACGCCATCTGGCCCCACGGGCCAAGTACGCGGAGCCTTTCGAGGTCATGCGCTTCCTGATGGACTGGAATCCTGAGGAAACAGCGTCACAACCGACGTCGAGACCAATCGCTCCCGTGCTGCCGATCACTGCCGGACGAGCGGGTGTGCCGTGACGGTGGTCGATGGCGGGGCAACCCCCCGACGAGTAGTGCTCATCACCGGAGCCGGCGGGGCCGCAGCCGTCACCCTCATCCTGGCTCTGCGCGATGACCATGACGTGATTGCCGCCGATCTCGATCCCTTGGCCGTAGGCCTGTACTTGGTCCCCGAAGGACGCCGAGTGCTGCTGCCGCGCGGCGACGACCCGGATTTCGCTGACACGGTGTTGCGCGAAGCACATGCGCGAGGAGCGCATCTGGTCATCCCCACGGTGGATGTCGAGCTGCCCCACATTTCTGGGGCAGCCCAGCAGTTCCACGAGGCGGGCATCCGCCTGCTCGTGGAGTCTCCCGAAACGTTGCAGATGTGTCTCGACAAGTGGCAGCTGATGCAAGCGTGCGCCTCCAGCGTCCGAGTCCCCGCCTCACTCATCCTGCACGGCACGACCTACCAGGACGCCGTGGACGCTCTCGGCACACCCTTTATCGTCAAGCCTCGCAGCGGCGCCGGCGGCCGCGGGTTCGCCGTGGTCGAATCTCCAGAAACGTTCCTCGGGATCCCCAGCGACGGCTCGATCCTGGCTCAGGAGCACCTTCCCGGGGAAGAGTTCTCCATCGACGTCCTGGCTCAACCCGATGGTCACATCGTCGCAGCCGTCCCCCGACGACGGGACAAGGTCGACTCCGGGATCGCCGTGGCCGGTCGCACGGTGGATGACCCCGACCTCGTCCACTTCGGGCGGTCGGTGGCCCAAGCCATCGGAGTGAGGACGGTGGTCAACGTGCAGGCCAAGCGGGCCCTGGATGGGTCGATGGCCTTGCTCGAGGTCAACCCCCGCTTCCCTGGGACCATGAGTCTGACCATGGCCGCCGGGGTGGACATGCCCCGGTTGGCGACCGGCGCCGCATTCGGTGACCCTGTTCCTGAGCACGTCGACTTCGCTGAGGTCGCGGTGGTCCGCCACTGGGCCGAGGTCGCGGTGCCGGTGAGCCACTACCCCACGACCGGGTCGCCAGACAACGAGTCGTCGTGATCGACGACCGTGCCGACTGGCACACTCACTCGGACGTCACCGATGGAGCCGACACCCTGTCCACGATGGTGGACGCAGGGCGGGCCATGGGACTGCACACGCTCGGTCTGAGCGACCACGTGCGAGCGGACACCACCTGGCTGCCGGAGTACGTAGCCACGGTGCGAGGACTGGAGCGCGCAGGGATGTCGCTGCGGTGCGGAGTCGAAGCGAAGATGCTGGACAGCTCAGGCACCCTCGACGCTCCACCCGGCCTCGAAACTCTTGACTATCTCCTGATCGCCGATCATCAGTACCCCGGGCCGGACGGTCCGGTCCATCCTCGTGTGGTCCTCGAGCAGGTAGCCAGCGGCGCGCTCCAGCCCGAAACCGTGATCTCGACCGTGATCGAAGCCACCGCAGCCGCAGTGGCGGTGAGCCCCGTCCCTGCTATTGTCGCGCACCTCTTCAGCCTGCTCCCGAAGTGCGGCGTGGATGAGTCCCTCGTCCACGAGGACATGTTGGAGGGCCTCATCAGGGCCGCCCGGACGGCCGAGGCCCGCGTCGAGGTGAACGAGAAGTGGCGGTGCCCTTCCAGGCGCGTCGTTGATCACCTGAGCCGTCACGGCGTCGAGATCACCGCTGGTAGCGACGCTCACCGCGCGGCCGACGTCGGCCGGTGGTCGTACCTCCGCGAGGTCACGGCACCCGCATGATGGCGTCTTCGGTTTCCTGGGTCCCCCAGGACCTTCCTGGTACCCCCGCAGCATGGATCCTCAGCGGCATCATCCTCATCGGGGCCCTGCCGATGATCAGCTCCGTGGTCGGTTACGTTCTCGTCGCTTTGCATGGTCGGCGTGACCACTATGCGCTGGCCGATCCGCTCCACGAGCCGAGGGTCGCCGTGCTGGTGCCAGCATGGAACGAGGCTCCCGTGCTGGAGTTCTCCGTGGATCGGATGATGCAGCTGGACTACCCGAGCTCCAAGCTCAGGATGGTGGTGGTCGACGACGCCAGCACGGACGCCACGCCCCAGCTGATGGCTCAGAAAGAACAGCAGTACCCCGGCCGGGTCCTGCACCTGCGACGAGCCCAGGGCGGACAAGGCAAAGCTCATACGCTCAACCACGGACTGGCTACTCTGCTCGACGATGACTGGGCCGAGGCCATCCTGGTCACGGACGCCGACGTGGTCTTCCAACCGGACGCCATAGCGAAGATGGCTCGACACCTCGCCGACGCGGACGTCGGCGCCGTGACCGCGTTCATCAAGGAAGCCAGCGAGCCGCCGAACTGGATGAACCGCTACATCGGCTACGAGTACGTGACCGCTCAGCTGGCCGCTCGACGTGCCCACAACTTTGTCGGGGCTCAAGCCTGCCTGGCCGGTGGGGCGCAGCTCTTGAGCCGAGCGAACCTGGACGCCCTGGGCGGTCGGATCGACACCACGACCCTCGCCGAGGACACAGTGACCACCTTGCTGACCCAGGTCCAAGGTCGCCGGGTGGTCTTCGACCCGCACGCACAGTGTCTCGCGGAGGAGCCGGACACAGTGACCGGTCTGTGGAAGCAACGGCTGCGCTGGTCACGAGGCAACGTCCAGGTGAGTCGCCGCTTCAACCGCTACTTCTTCCGGCCCTCGCGCGACCATCACCTGGGCAACGTCTGGTTCGGCCTGCAGTGGTACAGCACGTTGCTGCTTCCGCTGTTCATGGTGGCGGTGTCGATCGCCCTCACGCTGATGTGGTTCCTCGAACCTTCCGTGGCCAACCTGCTGTTCCGCAGCTACTGGAGCGTTACCGCTCTGGCGTTCGTCTTCACCACGACCTTCGCCATGCTTTTGGCGCCTGAGGTGACCCGTCGCAGCTGGTTCCAGGCCGTGATGTTTCCAGGGCTGGTCAGCCTGGCGATCATCGCCTGGGTGCTCGCTCCCAGGCCCATGTACTCGCTGGTGCGCACCGTGACGACCGGAGTAGGCCTCGAGTGGTCCGACCAGACTCGGAGCCTGCTTGCCCTGGCGGCCTACCTGTGGAGCGCTGGTTGCATGGTCGCCGCGTGGCTTTCCTATCGACTGGACCGCTTCACCGCGCTCCGGCCGCTACAGCCCCTCTTGATCTTCTTCATCGGCTTTGGTCCCTTGCTGTGTGCCATCACCTTCGCGGCCTACGTAGCGCAACTGCGCGGGGCTGCGACGACGTGGGACAAGACCGAGAAGACCGGGAAGGTCGGCGCACGTTGAGCCCTACACCACAGCGTCCCGATCACGAGCGAGAGCTGCGCAAGGACCACTCCTCGGAGAACGTGCTCATGCTCAAGGGCCTCCTCGCCCTCCTCGTCGTCGTCGTGGTCGCCTATGCGCGGCTGTCTTGGTGGTCCTGATGAACTCCCGTGCCGTCACCAACTCGCTCCGTGCCGCTGCGGTGGCGACCATGGTGGCAAGCCAGTTGTTCGTCTTCTCACCATCAGACCCCGGGAGCTCGGTCTCCGCCTCGGTGACCGATCCCACCTGGGCCTGGATCCAGTCCCAGCTGCGCACCGACACGGTGGTGACGACGACGTCGACGATCACCGCCGACCAGGCGTACGAGCCCGGATGGACGGGGCCGGTCTCGGGGGTCTTCGACCTCCAGGACGTCCCCACGCCACCCGTCCTCCCGACGACACCCATCGAGCTCGACGCTCCTCTACCAACAGACCCTGCGGCTCGTCCTGTGGTGCACGGGCAAGTGACGCTGCCGGCCTCCGCGTCCCGCTGGATCATCGATGTCCAGCGTCAGAGCGCCAACGGTCTTGTCTCCGCTCAGCTGCAAACCCTCGCGGGTGCCGACGGCACCTTCACGCTGGATCTTACCCGAGCGGCTGATGGCCAAGGAGCCTGGTCCTTCCGGGTGCTCGATGCCGAGAGCGGATACGCCCAAACCGGCGACCCATGGCCCAGCCCCGGCACGTACGACGGCCTCGAGGTCCAGGCGATTGTGGTCACCGACACCGCGTACCCGATCGGGAGTGCGCCCGCGCGGGCCGACGGAACCTTCGCATTCGCGTCCAGTCAGCCGGGAGCCAAGGTGTTCCGGCTGGTCGAGGTCGCGACCGGCAACATCCTGGCCGAGGAGTCCCCGGAGACCGGCTTGGTGCGCTCGTTCGAGGTCGCGGACGCGAGTCCGCTCTACGGCCGGACCTTCGCGTACGACCAAGCGCTGGCTCTGCTGGCCGCGCAGGCCGTGGACGACCAGCCGAGCAGCCGTGCGTTGGCGGCGGGGCTGATTGCGATGCAAACCGCTACCGGCCCACAACAGGGAGCCTTCGTCTCCTCGGCCTCGTCGCTGAACCCCAGTGCCGCACGGGCCGAGTACCGCACCGGCATCAGCAGCATCGCCACCTACGCGATCTTGTCGTACCTGAGGGAGTTGAACCCTGCCGACGCAGACTATTCAGACGTGAGACAGGCAGCAACGCGGGGAGTCGACTGGCTGATGATCCAGCAGATCCACAGCGGCGGCCGCGCTGGCCTCGTCGGGGCAGGCTACGGTGTCGAAGACGTGGCAGCGGGCACCTTCGACCCGTCCGCGGTGGTGGACTGGATCTCCACCGAGCACAACCTCGACGCCTGGCACACGCTTACTCTGGCTGCATCGGTCTTGCCGTCTCCGGCCGCAGCCACGGCCGCAGATGAACTGGAGGACGCTGTGCTCACGATGTTGTGGGACGACGACCGAGGGGCCTTCCTCCAGGGATTGAACGGAAGTGGAGCCGACGCCACCGAGGTTTTGGACGTGAACTCGTGGGGAGCCGTCTTCCTCGAGCTGGCAGGTCACGGTGACAAAGCGGTCCGGGCCTTGAGCCACACCTCGATCTTCGAGAGCCAGCATGGCGGCGTGGTGGGCCACGGCCCACGACCCCCCGGACCTGCCCCGTTGGTCTGGGCCGAAGGCAGCGCGGGGGTAGCCCTCGCCGAGCACCGCTTGGGCGACACCAGCAGCGCCCAAGCCACCCTGGACGGCCTGGACCTGGCCACCCTGGCAAGTGGTGCCTACCGTGCGGCGACGCGCGACGAGCCGCAGTGGGACATGATCGACGTGCCTGCAGTTGGCGGAAGTGCTTGGGTAGTCCTGGTCCGTCGTGAACTGGCCGGACAGACGAGTGTATGGGGCCCGGTCGGCCCCGAAGGAGAGAGCAGTCCATGAGCTACAGCCAGCCCTTGGGATACCGCATGCCTGCCCAGTACCCACTACCCGCCTTGGCTCGCAAGCTGGAGCACCTGGGGTGGCCCCTATGGCGCGTGGAGGTCGTCCGAGCCCTCAGTGCCGTCACCGTGGAGCTGCTGAGATCGCCGGAGGATCGGGACGCGGTTTTTCGGTCCATCTCTCAGGACCAGCTGGGTGAGGCCGACCTGATCGTCAGCAATACCTTCGACCGAGGCCTGCTGCACCGCGCGGCGGAGTTCCTCGACCTGGCTCACGGAATGCTGCACGCGCCGTCGACGATCCCCCTCCCCCCGAAGTACGACCTGCGCTGCACGGCGCAGTTCATGGACGACCCCGACGACAGCACCCACGCCTGGACGTACGTGCTCTTCGGCACCGAGCACCGCTTGCTCGAGGAACGCTTCGAGGACATGGACGGCATCGAGAGCTACCCCGTGGAGATGGAGGACGACCCCTTGGCGGCGGAGGGCGCGGACCCCCAGCGAGAGGAGCGCCTGGAGACGTGGAACCGCGTGCTGCGCCCCTACAGCCGGTCCTCTCCTCTGGAGATCTCCGCCCCCGAGCCGCAGGTCATGTTCGACATCATCGAGTCGATCGAAAGCAGGTCCGACGGTGCCCTGGCTTTTGCCGAGAAGATCACGGTTGCTGCCACGGTGAACGACATCAACCGCCGCCTGGGTGGCGAAGAGGACCTGGCTGCGCTGCGTGAGCGAGTGCTGGCGCCCATCACGAGCTGAACCACGTCAGGGAGTGGGCCAGGTGGGGCTTGAACCCACGACCGACGGATTATGAGTCCGCTGCTCTAACCGGCTGAGCTACTGGCCCCTGCGACGTCAGCACCATGCTCGTCATACCCACGGCGGCGCCCGCCAAGTGTAGGTCAGGCGGCTTCGCTCTCTCGCCCTGTCCTTCCCCTCCTTTGTCGGACTCTCGGTCCGATCGACCTGAATGCCGAACGACCGGAGGGCTCTGCTGCGCAGTCGAAGAGACTCGAAGGGCTAGGACACGTTTTGGTATCGGAGTTTTTGACCCCTCCCGAAACCGCTTCCCAGTGGCTATGGTTCCCAGATGACCCAGTCTTCGTCAGCGCCTCCAGGCACCCCTCTGGTGGTCCTCGAGAACGTCAACAAGCACTTCGGCGACCTTCATGTGTTGCAGGACATCAACCTCACGGTGCATGAGCGCGAAGTGGTGGTGGTGATTGGGCCCTCGGGATCGGGCAAGTCGACGTTGTGCCGGACGATCAACCGCCTGGAGACCTACGAGTCGGGCAAGATCACCATCCACGGTGACGAGCTGCCCGCCGAAGGCAAGGAGCTGGCCAAACTGCGGGCGGACGTGGGGATGGTCTTTCAGTCCTTCAACCTCTTCTCCCACAAGACGATCCTAGAGAACGTGACCCTCGGCCCCATCAAGGTCCGCGGCATCAAGCCCGCTGAGGCCAAGAAGCGCGCGACCGAACTGCTCGACCGGGTAGGTGTCGCTCACCAGGCCAACAAGTACCCCGCGCAGCTGTCAGGTGGTCAACAGCAGCGGGTGGCCATCGCCCGATCTTTGGCTATGGATCCCCGGGTCATGTTGTTCGACGAGCCGACCTCGGCGTTGGACCCCGAGATGATCAACGAGGTGCTCGATGTCATGACCTCGCTAGCCAAGGAGGGCATGACGATGATCGTGGTCACGCACGAGATGGGTTTCGCCCGCCGGGCCGCCGACAGTGTGATCTTCATGGCCGACGGTGCCATCGTCGAGCGCAACACCCCGGAAGAGTTCTTCACCAACCCACAGTCCGACCGTGCCAAGGACTTCCTCGGCAAGATCCTCACCAATTAAAGGAGACACCCCATGAACCGCTCCCCCTTCCGTCTCGCAGCGGTGCTCGCAGCGTCCGCACTCGTCCTGAGCGCCTGTGGCAGTGACGACTCCTCCGACTCCGGCAGCGACGATGCCGGCGCCGAAGAGGGTGGCGGCGGTTCCACCGACGGCGTCACCATCGGCATCAAGTTCGACCAGCCAGGTCTGGGCCAGATGGACGGTGAAACGCCCACCGGCATGGACGTCGACGTGGCGAAAGCCGTCGTCGAGGAGCTCGGGATGACCGAGGACGACATCACCTGGAAGGAGTCGCCGTCGGCCCAGCGCGAAACACTGCTGGAGACCGACCAGGTCGACATGGTGTTCGCCACCTACTCGATCACCGACGACCGTATGGAGAAGGTCCAGTTCGCCGGGCCCTACTTCGTTGCCGGCCAGGATCTGCTGGTCGCGGCCGACAGCGACATCACCGGCCCTGACGATCTCGACTCCCAGGTCCTGTGCTCGGTCACGGGGTCCACTTCGGCCCAGAACGTCAAGGACGAGGTGCCGGGCGTGCAGCTCCAGGAGTTCGGCACCTACTCAGAGTGCGTCCAGAGCCTTTCGACCGGCGACATCGCCGCGCTGACCACAGACGATACGATCCTGGCCGGCTTCGCCGCTCAGGACCAGTACCAAGGACAGTTCAAGGTGGTCGGCGCGCCGTTCAGCGAGGAGAACTACGGCGTCGGGCTGAAACAGGGCGACGAACGCTGCGAAGAGATCAACACGATCCTGCAGGGCTTCTGGGATGACGGCACGATGGAGCAGATCATCGAGGACAACCTCGGTGCCGCTGACTACACCGCCAACCCCGACCTCAACCCTCCCGCTGAGATCGGTGGCAACTGCGGCTGAGGGCTGCCGGGCGCCCGTAGACGCGTCCACCTGACAACTGGTCGGCATACCTGAAACCCCAGAATTCGGGTATGCCGACCAGTTCCGCCGGAGGAAAGGGTACCGATGCACCGTGTTTGACCTGATCGAACAGTTCGACGTCCTTGCCGCTTTCTGGGTGACCATACGGTTGGCTTTCTGGTCGGCCATCTTTGCCCTCATCATCGGCACCGTCGTCGCGATCATGAGGCTCTCCCCCGTTGGCATCCTGCAGTGGGCTGGCGCCTCGTTTGTCACCCTGGTCCGCAACACCCCGTTGACGCTCATCATCGTCCTGTGCAGTTTCGGCCTGTCTCAACAACTCGGGATCAAGCCAGCATCCACCGACTCGCCGACCTACATCATCGACCTCAACTTCCGGCTCGCAGTGATCGGCCTGTCCTTCTACCACGCTGCTTTTGTCTGCGAAGCCATCCGCTCCGGCGTGAATACCATTCCTCTGGGACAGGCCGAAGCGTCTCGCTCCATCGGTTTGACCTTTACCCAAGGTTTGCGACATGTCATCCTTCCCCAGGCATTCCGGGGAGCCATCACACCTCTGGGAAACGTCCTCATCGCGCTGATCAAGAACACCACGGTGGCTGCCGCCATCGGTGTCGCTCAGGCGTCCATCGCCCTGCAGAACATGATGGAGTTCAGCACTAGCACCTTCCTGTCGAACTTCTTCATCATTGCGGTGGGTTTTGTGATCCTGACCTTGCCGATCGGCCTAGCCATCAGCTACCTGTCGAAGCGATTGGTGGTGAGACGATGAGCGCTCAGCAGGTCCTCTTCGATGCTCCAGGTCCGAAGGCCGTTGTTCGCTACCGCCTGATGGCGGTGCTGGGTGTCGTGGTCCTCGGCGCCATCCTGGGCTGGATCGTGTGGCGCATGTGGGAGAGAGACCAGCTGACGGCCGCCAAGTGGTCACCGTTCCTCGCCGCCTCAACGTGGCAGAACTACTACATCCCCGGCTTCTGGGACACCCTGCGTGCAGCTCTGGCCGCCATCGTGCTCTCGATGGTCTTCGGTTTGGGCCTGGCGATGGGGCGTATGTCGGACATCGCACCCATTCGGTGGGCCACGACGGTTTTCGTGGAGTTCTTCCGGGCGGTTCCCGTGCTGATCATGATGATCTTCTCGTTCTACTACCTGTCAGTGAACTCCCCCACCACCAGCGGCTGGAACCCTTTCTTCGGCGTCATCATCGGGCTGACCCTGTACAACTCGTCGGTCATCTGCGAGATCATTCGGAGTGGGGTTTCGTCGCTGCCGAACGGGCAGCGCGAGGCCGGACTCTCCATCGGGCTCTCGGGGCCGCAGACTCGGCGCATGATCCTGGTCCCCCAGGCATTGACCTCGATGCTTCCCAGCCTCGTGAGCCAACTCATCGTCATCCTGAAGGATACTGCCCTCGGATACATCATCCTTTACCCCGAGCTATTGACCCGCGCCCGGCAGCTCGGCTCCTTCGAGGCCAACGTCCTCCCGGCCTATCTGGTCGCGGCTGCCCTGTTCATCGTGATCAACTACGGGCTCAGCAAGGTCGCTGAAGCGGTCGAAAATCGCCAGCGCCGCAAAGCCGCTGGTGCCGGGAAGAAGGCGAAGAAAGACGACGAGAAGCAGGCTGGGCTGGGCGGCGAAAACGTTGATCGCTCCATGGAGTTCAACCGCTCGACCGGTGGAGGCGTCTAAACCCGCCCCATGAACGATGCGAAAGCCCGACTCGAGCGAGCCGGGCTTTCGTCGTATCTCCAGTCCTACAGCAGCGATGTCGCCTGCTCCCCCGGTTGGACTCGAACCAACAACCTGCCGATTAACAGTCGGCTGCTCTGCCAATTGAGCTACAGGGGAATGCTGAGGCTCCTGCTCAGCGACGCCCGACTGTATCAAAAGCCACGCCCGGCGACCCAATCCTCACGAGGGGTTCGGTGACTCCTGCGCCGGTGGCAGGCCGACCCCAGCACGCGCCTCCTGACGGACCCGCTCCACCTCGAGGGCCAGCTCACGGTCGGAAGCCCGGGCACCACGGCCCAGAGCCACCTGGTCGACCAGCTCGCGGGTGCTGAGCACCGAGCGGATGCTCACCCTGGCGGTCCGCTTGGGGCTCAGCTTGACCTCGCGGACCTGCACCACGCTCGCCGAAACGCGATCGCGGAAGACCTCGGGGCTGCGGCCTGGTCCCGTGAGCGTCCGCATCCGCCACTGCTGCGCGGTGGTGCCCCCCACCCAGCTCAGGCTCAGGATCGCGGAGTCCGGCTCCCACGCTCCCGTGTCCACCTCGTGCCACGGACGGTCCAGCAGCGCCTCCCCCTCGGGCGAGGTCACCACGATGCGATACGTCGTCATGGCCACCCAGGCCTGGGTGAAGTCGTCTTGAGCAGCGGCGAGCACCGCCTCCCCCCGCTGGGTCACGATGGTGATCGAGTCCGGCAGCTTGGCCGGCCCCTCAGCCTTCTCGGCACGTTCCTTGCGGCCTCCGAAGAATGCCACTCTCACTCCATCCTGGCCCGCAGGCGGGCTCGTTCGCGGTGCAATCCGGTCAGTTCCTCGCTGAGTGCCCGGGACTGAGGGTCATCGGCGGCGCTGCGCTGCAAGGCACTCATCGCGGCCTCGATCCGCTGCCCCAACGAGGCATCCACGGCCCGGTCGACCAGGGAATCGACGTAGCGCAGTGGCGGCTCACCGGTGCTGGCATCCAGCCGCACCGGTAGACCGGCCACGGCCAGCTCAGCCACCATAGGCGACGCCAACGGCGGTGTGTGATGAGCCACCGCGCTGGTCCATGCTGCGGCGCTCATACCGGCGGCCTCACCCACGCCCCCTGCCTCCCGGACTCCGTGCCAGATGGCTTGATGGGCGGGAGCACGGAAGCCGTGGACGGGCAGAGCATTCACCTCGTCGGCGACCAGGCAGGCCGGGTACTGCAGGGACACCTGTAAGAGCTGACGCTCAGCCGCGACCACCGGATCGCGCAGATCCGGTTGAGGCAGGATCGGGCCGCGTGCTGCCCCCTCGTCATCGGGCTCCGGACCGTAGTCCTCGCCCGGCTCGTGGTCATCGGGTGGGGGGCCGTCGCCCTGGCGACGACCATGACGAGACGCGGAAGGGACACTTGGGCGGCCCGGACCCCCACGGCGCTCTCCCGAAGGCAGGCCCCCCGAGGATCCGTTGCTCCGCCCCGCCTGCTTGTCCCTGCGGCTCGCGGCCGCGATAGACGCCGTCACCTCCGCCCCGAAGCGCTGCTCGTCGATCCCGATCCACCCGGCAACCGTGCGGACGTACTCCACGCGCAGGGTCTGGTCGCGAATAGCACCGACGATGGGGGCTACGGCCCGCATCGCGTCCACGCGCTGCTCGGTGCGGTCCAGGTCGTAGAGCTTCATGGTGGTGCGCACGGCGAAGTCGAACATGGGCACGGCCTGGTCGACGAGCTCTTGGACCGCCGTGTCACCCGCGCGGTGCCACAGGTCGTTGGGGTCCTGACCCGCTGGCGCCACTGCGACGTAGGACTGCGACGCCCATCGCTGGTCCTCACCGTAGGCCCGCATCGCCGCCTTCTGCCCCGCTGCGTCCCCGTCGAAGGTGAAGACGACCCGCGCTGGGGACAGTCCCGGCTCGTCCCGCAGGATGCGGCGCAGCGTCTTGATGTGGTCGACCCCGAACGACGTGCCACAGGTCGCGACCGCCGTGTCGACACCGGCCATGTGGCACGCCATGACGTCCGTATACCCCTCGACGATGACGGCTCGACGCGAGGTGGCCATCGGCTTCTTGGCGACGTCGAGCCCGTAGAGCACGGACGTCTTCTTGTAGAGCGGGGTCTCGGAGGTGTTCAGGTACTTGGCGGCGATCTTGTCGTCGTCATACAGGCGTCGCGCGCCGAAGCCCACGGTGTCCCCGGTGATGTCGCGGATCGGCCAGATGACCCGTCCCCGGAAACGGTCGTAGAGTCCTCGTTGGCCCCTACCCGCCAGACCCGCCGTCACCAGCTCGTCTTCGGTGAACCCCTTGTCGCGCAGATGCCCGGCCAGCGCCCCGCCCGAGGATGGTGCGTAGCCGACGTCGAACCGGGTCGCGGCCTCGGATGTGAACCCCTTGCCCCGCAGGAAATCCCGTGCCGTACGCGCTTCGCCCGAGTCGATCAACGCGGTGTGGTAGAACTCGGCGGCGGCGCGGTTGGCCTCCACCAGCCGGGACCGCCGTCCCAGCCCCCCGGTCTCGCCTTCCCGACGCCCGGGCCGCCCGCTGCTCTCCTCGTACTGCAGCTCCATGCCCAGTTGACCCGCGAGCCGTTCCACGGACTCGGCGAAGGTCAGATGGTCCACAGCCATCACGAAAGCCAGG
This sequence comes from Ornithinimicrobium sp., assembly GCA_049646465.1. Lineage (GTDB taxonomy): Bacteria > Actinomycetota > Actinomycetes > Actinomycetales > Dermatophilaceae > Ornithinicoccus. Next base: position 21,894 of record JBARVW010000005.1, on the reverse strand, counting down.
ATGTCGCCGCCCTCACCGCACCCGAAGCAGTGCCACGCTCCGGCCGCCGGGCGGACCGTGAAGGAAGGCGTCTTCTCATCGTGGAACGGACACAGTCCCTTGAGCGACCCCGTGCCCCCGGGCCGCAGCGTGACGTGCTCGCGGATGACGTCCTCGATCGAGGCGCGCTCCTTCACCGCCTGCACGTCCTGCTGCCTGATCAGCCCGGGCACGTCCACTCCCCATCTCTCATCATCAGATCCACATCGGCGCTTCCGTCGGTCCGTCGTGCCGCGACCTGTGTCGGGCAGTCTAGGCGGCGCCCTCATCCTGTGGTGAAGTAACTCTGTGGCCTCCTCTAGTAGTCCCGCAACCCACCTCGACGTGGGCGAGCGCAGCGTGCGCATTTCCAACCCGGACCGCGTCTACTTCCCTCAGGTGGGACACACCAAGCTGGATCTCGCGCAGTACTACCTGTCCGTAGGTGACGGCGTCGTCAACGCCCTGCGCGAGCGCCCCTGTATGTTGCATCGCTTCCCCGAGGGCATCGAGGGTGAGAAGGTCCATCAGAAACGCCTCCCCCGCGGGGCGCCCGACTGGGTGGAGACGGTGCGCATCCAGTTCCCCCGATGGAACCGGACCGCCGACGAGCTGTGCGTCACTGAGCTGGCCAGTGTCATCTGGGCCGTGCAGATGTCCACCGTGGAGTTCCACCCGTGGAACAGTCGTCGCGCCGACGTCGAGCGTCCCGACGAATGGCGGGTCGACCTCGACCCCGGCGATGACTGCGACTTCGCCACCGTTCGCGAGGTCGCAGCGCTCGCCCATGAGGTGCTGGAGGAGCTGGGGGCGCGCGGCTGGCCCAAGACCACTGGTGGCTCGGGGCTGCACGCCTACGTGCGCATCCACCCGGAGCACTCGTTCACCGACGTCCGCCGCGCCGCCTTGGCCTTCGCCCGTGAAGTCGAGAGGCGTGCCCCAAAGATGGCGACGACCACATGGTGGCGCAAGGACCGCGACCCCTCCGCGGTCTTCGTGGACTTCAACCAGAACGCCCGCGACCACACCATCGCCTGCGCCTACTCCGTGCGAGGCACCCCCGATGCCCGCGTCTCGGCCCCGCTCACGTGGGACGAGGTGGCCGACTGCGAGCCGGGCGACTTCACCGTGACTTCGATGCCGGCCCGCTTCGCCCACCTCGGAGACCTGCACGCCGAGATCGACGACCATCCCTTCGACATCACGCCGCTGCTGGACTGGGCCGAGCGCGATGAAGCCGAAGGGCTACACACCCCGGAGGAATGATCCAGCTCCGCTAGCCCCCCGAGAAGGCGGCGAAGAGAGCGTGGGCGCGGGTGTCCGACAGGCTGGCCACCTGGTCGATGACCGAGCGGGACACCCCGACCTGGTCACCCTCCCGGGTCGCCTCGTGATGGGCGGCGGCGTGGATCGGGTCCATCCGGTCCGGATGGTCGCTGTAGGCCGAGAACAGGGTGAGCACGATCTCTCGCTGCCGCTCCATCACCTCACGGCGCTCGTCACTCATCATCACGAAGAACGCTGCCGCCCCTTTGAGCACGCTTGCCTCGGCCCGCACGGCCTCCGGCACCACCAAGCCTGCGGCATACCGAGTCAGTCGGCCGGTGCCATGCCGCTCGCGGGTGGCGTCTTCTACGGTGTGCACGAAGTGACCGATCAACCGGCTCGTCATGTCCTTCAGCGCGGCCAGCGAGGCCCGGGAGCCGTCGTGCCCGGTGGGCATCCACCCGGAGGACAGGAGCCGACCCAAAGCGTCGGTCAGGGCGGCGTGCTCGAGGTCCGGGGCGTACCATTGCTGGGCGACCTCGACGACGGCCGCGGCCTCGGCCGGCGAGCGCAACGCACGCAGGTCGATGCGGCGGGAGGTCACCCCGTCCTCGATGTCATGCACGCAGTACGCGACGTCGTCGCTCCAGTCCATGACCTCCGCCTCCAGGCACCGCCGTCGAGCATGGCCCTCCCCCGCACCGTCCCCCAGCGCTGCCGTGGGACGAAGCCATTGGAAGACCTCGGCGTCGTCGGCGTAGTAGCCGAACTTGCCGGTCCCGGCCATGTCCGGACGGCCCCACGGGTACTTCACGACAGCATCGAGGGTGGCCCGGGTCAGGTTGAGCCCAGCCGGCCGACCGTCCGGGTGGATCCGCTTGGCTTCCAACCGGGTCAGCACCCGCAACGTCTGCGCGTTGCCTTCGAAGCCCCCCATGCCGTCCGCGAGCTCGTCGAGCACCGACTCCCCGTGATGTCCGAAGGGTGGATGCCCGAGGTCGTGAGCCAGACACGCGGCGTCGACGACGTCGGCGGCACACCCCAACGCGGCACCGAACTCGCGGCCGATCTGAGCCACCTCCAACGAGTGCGTCAGCCGGTTGCGGACGAAGTCATCCGAGCCGGGCTGCACGACCTGCGTCGTCAGCGCCAACCGGCGAAGGCCCGCGGAGTGCACGACACGAGCACGGTCGCGGGCGAAGTCGTCACGATCCGCGCGCTTGATCGCCGGGTCCTCGGGCAGCCACCGCTCGCGGTCACGGGCGAGGTAGCCCGGCACTGGAATGACGGCCTCTCCTGGTCCGCCGGTACCTTCGACCTCGGATGCCTGCTTCGTGGGTCCGATCATCGGCCCGTCAACGCTGCACGTGCCCGTCGCCCGCTCTGCGCCAGAGCAGGTCCGATCGGTCGTACCGGCACGTCGGCATACCCGCCCTTGACCAGGCCCGCGTGCCGCTCGAACGCACAGCGCGCTGCGCGATCGCCGGTTCGCAGCATCGACCAGCCCATCGAGGCGACGTAGAGCGGGATGAACGGCAGTCCCAAGCAGGCCATCCACTGGCGGGCGTGGGCTTCTTCGTGCTCAAGAAGGTGCGGGCGCAGCGGGAGCATTAAGTCGAAATCGTGGCGGGTGATCACGACGTCACCGACGGTGAAGGCCCCTCCCGCCGGAAAGGTCCACCGGTAGTGGTCGGCGAGATAGAGCCCGAAAGCTCCTCGCCGGACCCTCGCGCCACCGGCGCGAGCCACCCCCAGACCGAGCAGGGTCGACAGGTTCAGCCAGTTGGCGATGGTGCGCACGCGCACCAACGATGCAGAAGGAGGGCTGGACGGCATCGGGTCAGCGAGTCCCGGAGAACCGCGCGGCCGAGCGGGCCTTGGCTCGTGCGGCCTCGACCTCACGGTCGCGCGGAGCACCACGGGAGACCATGGAGTCCAACATCTGCTGGGTGGCCCGGGCGATCTGCTCCACCGCCTCGTCGTAGGCCGGCCGGTTGGCCTGCGAGGGCGTGGCGCTGCCGCCAATCTTGCGCACGTACTGCAGCGCGGCGGCACGGACTTCTTCCGGCGTCGCTGGAGGCTCGAAGTGGTGGAGCTGTCGGATGTTGCGGCACATGAGGCCATTGTGCTCGCGCGTCCGCTCCAGGTCACGCCCGCAGGTCTTTTCCCGCTGACTGGCTGGGCACCTTAAAATCGGTCCTGTGCCGAACTCTGTGACCGTCAGCATCACCCGCCATATCGACCCTGACCAGGCCGACCGGATGGTGGCCTGGATCAACGCCGGTGCGTCACTGGCCGAGCGGTTCGACGGGTTCTTGGGCACGGGTTGGGTGCGACCAGGCGTCGACTCGGACCAGTGGCACATGCTCTACCGCTTCGAGAGTCCAGAAGCGCTCGCCCACTGGGAAGCCTCGGACCAACGTCGGTGGTGGTTGCAGTCGGCGCAGGGCATCGTCGCTGAGAGCGTCGAGGAGCGGCGGACCGGCATCGAGGGCTGGTTCGACCGACCCGCCACCGCAGACGTCGCCGACCTGCGGCCCCCTCCCTCCGGGCCGCCGCGATGGAAACAGGGCATCGTCATCTGGCTCGCCTTCTTCCCGCTCAGCCTGCTCACCACATGGCTGCTGTCGATGGCCCTCCCCGACAGCATTGCGCTGCCGCTCCGAGTCCTGGTCAGCACTCTGATGCTCACGCCCGTCATGACCTACGTGGCGCTACCCACCTTGACCTCGTGGATGAGCTGGTGGCTGGCCGGGGATCCCCCGCCGTGGAAGAGCGCGAAGGAACCGAAGGACTCCGATGCCTGAGCATGCTCAGCACGCACCAGCGGACGGCCCCCTGGTGGAGCCCGAGGATCTGGCCGCGGCGCTCGACCATTGCGACGTTCACGCTCAGCCGGTGGTGATCGACGTGCGCTGGGCGCTCGGTCGGGGCGTGGCAGGTAACCGCGCGGAGTATGAGGCGGGGCACGTGCCGGGAGCGGCCTTCGTGGACCTGGAGACCGCCTTGGCGGGGCCGCCTCGTGACAGCGGCGTGGGCGGTCGCCACCCCTTGCCCCGACTGCATACCGCTACCGAGGCCTTGAGGCGCGCTGGAGTGAGCACGGATCGCCCCGTGGTGGCGTACGACGGCGCTACCTCCCTGTCGGCGGCCCGTGCGTGGTGGGTTCTGCAGTACTTCGGCAAGGCAAACGTCCGAGTGCTCAACGGGGGGTATCCAGCGTGGTGTTCGGCCGGGCTTCGGACCGAGTCCGGGCCCGGCGGAGACCCGAAGGACGGAGACGTGGTGTTGCGTCCTGGTGGACGGGAGGCGCCCACCGCCGATGACCTCACCGCATACCTCGACGCGCCGGGCGGCAGGGTCATCGATGCACGCGCGCCGGAGCGCTACCGCGGTGAGGTCGAGCCGATGGACCCTGTAGCCGGTCACATCCCCGGAGCGGTCAACATCCCCACGCTGTCCGCGTTGGCCGCCAACGGACGCTTCGACCCGCAGGGGTTGCAGATGCTGCTGTCCCAGCAGGGGGTCAACCCTCATGCGCCGACCGCTGTGTACTGCGGATCGGGGGTGCAGGCGGCCCATCTGGCGCTCGCTCTCGAAGTGGCCGATCCCCATCGACGTCCTCCCGCCGTCTACGTCGGGTCGTGGAGCGACTGGGTCAGTGACGAGCAACGGCCCGTGGCTACCGGCAGTGCCCCTCACGGGTGAGCGACGCTGGCACTGCCGCAGGGGTGAACGACCGAAAGGCTCAGGTCGAGGTCAACGGCCCCCGCCATAGGCTCTCGCCACTGTGTGCGGGGTTGCCGTCGTAGTGCTCTACCGAGACGTCGACCGTCGTGAAGGTGTCGGTCGACAGGCTGTCGGGCAGCTCGAACTCCTCAGCGCCTTCGTTCAGCGACCCGAGGGCCACCATCCCTGAGGCGTCATCTTCCAAGAGCCACACCTGCAGGTACCCATCGGTGACCGTCGGCAAGTCACTGGCGTCGATGCGCAGCACCCGGTGACCATCACGCTCCACGATCTCGGCCGTGCCCGGCGTCACACTGCCCTCCAAAGCGGCCAGGTCGGCGGTCGCGACCACGGGAGCATCCTCCGAGGAGTCTGCACCCACCACGGTCGACCCCATCCACATCACAGCAGCGCCAGCGGCCGCGGCACCAAGCAGGCTCACACCGGAGAAGCGGCGAGAGCCCAACTGACGGCTCTGCCGACGGGAGCTGAGGGGCTGGGCACCGGAGGGGGTCGCCAGCTCCGACGAGCCTGGGTCGCTGGCGGGAGTGGAAAGATCTTGAATGGCGGCTTCGATGGCGGGCCACAGGTAGGCAGGCGCCTCCACCGGGACGGGCCCCCCGGCCGACATGATGTCCGTCACTGCAGCGAGGGAGTCGATCTCCTCGCGGCACACGGAGCAGTCACTGATGTGGTCACGGTGCTCGGGTTCCCCCTCACCCATCGCCACCAGGGCGAGGTCGTCACTGTCAACGTGCATGCTCACCCTCCAATCGGGACCTCATCCGGCGCAAGGTGCGCGCGATATAACTCTTGACTGTGCCTAGCGGGATGTCGAGAGCCTCGGCGATCTGTGCGTGCGTCATGTCCTCGAAGAAGGCCAGGACCATGATGCGCCGCTGCGGATCGCCGATCCGCTCAAGCTCTTCCCAGAGCACCAACATCTGGTCGATGCGATCTGCTGTGACGGTATTCGGAGCAGTGTGCTGGTCCAGATTGGCGGTCAGGACGCTGGGGTCCGCCGCCACCTCGTTTCCCATATGTCGCCGACCGAAATGGTCCGCGATCCGGTGACGGGTGATTCCCACCAGCCACGCCCCGAGCGGACCTTGCTCTGCGCGGTACCTCGCCCGGGACTGCCAAGCGGAGACAAAGACCTGTTGGGTCACGTCGTCGGCGTCGCTGTGGCCCACTGCCTTGGTTGCCAGTCCGTGGACCAGGCCTCCCCACCGCTGGTAGGCCTGAGCAAGCGCAGTTGAATGGCCTTGACTGAAGGCAAGGCTGATCGAGTGGTCGGCCTCCACGTCCATGTCGAGGCCGCTCGTCCGGTCGGTCACAACCCCACCGTATCGACTGGAGCTTCGAGATCGCCATGGAAGGGCCCCGCTCACCGCTGGTCGACCGGAGTGGCAACCACCACGACGTTGTCGCGGTAGCTCGACTCCGAAGCCCGCCAGGGCCCGCCACAGGTGACCATCGTCAACCGCGCCGGGCCACTGCGATTGAAGATGTCGTCCGACGGCAGGTCGTCCTTCGCGATGGTCTCCCGACCCATCACCTCGTAGCTGAGGACGGAACCGTCAGACATCTCCACCTCGACCAGCGCACCCACGGAGACCTCTCGGAGGGCTGCCATGGCGCCCAAACCCTCCGTGGTGTCCACGTGCCCGGCCAGCACCGCCGATCCGGCCTCGTCCCCGGGGGTGGCCCCGTACCGGTACCACGCCGCCCGGCCGCCATCGTCCGGGATCTCCATCAGCCCATCGTCGCGGACCCCCGTGGGGTCGAGTGGGGCGTCCAGACCAACGGACTCCACCTCAAGGCGCACCGGCGAGATCTCACCCTTCTGCGCCTCGGAGAGGTCCGCCGACGTCCGCGGGACGTCAGGCACCGTGGGCCCTGCGGCGGCCCGTTGCTCCACCGCAGCCGCCTCTGGGTCCGAGCCGTGAGGGGCAAGGTCCTCGGCCCGCCCAGAAGTAGGCCGCTGACCACTGCTTTCACCGGGGACGAAGGTCGCCTCGGCGACGTCGATGGTGCCGATATCGGCAGGCTCAGCCGCCGCCGTCAGCGACACCGTCGCAAACACCACTGCTGCCAAGGAGGCCAGCAACACCGCCACTCGGGCACGAATGAGCCACAGGCCGTGTGCCCACCCTGCTCGATGCATTGCTGCGACTCCTCTACCGTGCTTCTTCGTGCTGTCGGCTTACCGGCCCCAGCCTCAGACGGGAAGGGGTCGACCTGGGGCCGGTAAGCCTGGGGTACGGCGCCGACGGGGAGTCCAACTCCTCGTCGGCGCCGTGGTCCTTGGAGGGACTACGCCGCGTGTCCACCCTGGGCGGTCAGCTTGCGACCCGCCACCAGCGCGCCGGCAACACCTGCGGCGCCGAGCACCCACAGCCATGCGGCCGATCCACCCTCGAGCAGGCCACCGTCACCGGTGGGCACACCGCTCGGGTCTCCGTGCAGACCATCGATCGTCTGCACGGCCAGGTCGAGGTTGCCGTCGGCAGCCGAACCCCACGCGTAGACGATGGTGTTCGTGCCCTCGGTGAGGTCGAGATCGGCCGGGCCGATCGCGACGTCCTCGGTGCCGGCGAGGGTGACGTCAGCAGTCACTGTGCCCGCGTCGAGGTTCAGCACCTCTTCGTTCGGGTTGGTCAGCCCTTCGATCACGGGGCTCCCCCCGGCGCGGATGTCGACGGCCGGAGCGGCTGCCGTGTGTCGAACCGTCAGACGAGCCTGACCTGCGTCGAGCGTCGAGGTGTCGTTGACGAACGCGTTCAGCGCCGGGTTGCCGTCGGCGTCGAGGTTGGCCGTCAGCGTCAGGTTGGCGCCACCGGGCACAGCCAGGCCTTCAGCCGAGATGGCCGGGTCCTCGCTCTCCGGGTCGGCACCGGCGGCATACACCTCGATGTCGTAGTCGCCGGCCGGCAGCGTCAACGGGTCGGTCAAGGTGCCGGGCTCGAAGTCGGGAAGTGTCTCTTCGCCGTTGACGTAGACATCAACGGTCAAGCCCGGAACCGCGTGCAACACGGACACCTGGCTGTCGTCCTGAGCCAAAGCGGGACCGGCAGTGGCTACGAGGGCGAGGCTTGCAGCCGCCCCCCAAGCAATGGAACGCATGTCAATCTCCTATGGGTTCAGGGGAACCGTGGTGACTCCCTCTGCCCGTACTTCCGCTGCCACACGACATTTGGATGCACTTGGAGGCAAGTTTTTTTGCCTAGCCCCCGGAGACCGATAGCTCGGCTGCCGCAATGGTGGCGCGTTGGGCTTCGTTGAGCTGTCGAGACTCCAACCAGAACTCCGGCAGGATCACTCGACGCGCGGAGCCCGCACGGCCGCGTTGGCCCTCGGCGTCGTCGCCGGGCCACGGCTGATCCAGGTCCAGGGTGCCGATGAGCCGCTGCAAATCAGCCAAGGAGTCGATCAGCCCCAACTGCTGCCGCATCGTGCCCCCGACTGCGAACCCCTTGAAGTACCAGGAGATGTGCTTGCGGATGTCGCGGCACCCATGACTCTCGTCTCCATAGAACTCCACCAGGTATGCCGCATGGAGGGTGAGGATGTCGCACACCTCTCGCAGCGTGGGTTCCACTCGGGCGTCCGACCCGGCGAAGGCGGCGGCCAGATCGGTGAACAGCCACGGTCGGCCCAAGCAGCCGCGTCCGACCACGACTCCGTCACACCCGGTTTCGCGCACCATACGCACCGCGTCCTCGGCCGACCAGATGTCACCGTTCCCGAGCACCGGAATCGAGGTGACCGCCTGCTTCAGCGCCGCGATGCGACTCCAGTCCGCCTGTCCGCTGTAGGCCTGAGAAGCCGTCCGCGCATGCAGCGCGACTGCCGAGACCCCCTCGTCTTCGGCGATCCGTCCGGCGTCGAGGTAGGTGATGTGATCACTGTCGATGCCGACCCGCATCTTGACGGTGACCGGGATATCCGCCGGCGCCGCCTGCGCGACGGCTGCACGAACGATCCCGCGGAAGAGGTCCATCTTCCACGGGAGGGCTGCTCCTCCACCCTTGCGCGTCACCTTGGGCACCGGGCAGCCGAAGTTGAGATCGATGTGGTCGGCCCGGTCCTCTCGGACCAACATCTTCACGGCGGCACCCACCGTGGCGGGATCGACCCCGTACAGCTGGATGGATCGGGGCTGCTCGTCCTCGTCGTGCTCGATGAGGCGCATGGAGATCGGAGTGCGCTCGACCAGCGCGCGGGAGGTGATCATCTCGCTGACGTACAACGAGGTGGCTCCCGAAGCCGGCTGCTCCTCGACGCCACCTTGGCCCCTGGTCTGAGGACCGTACTGGCGGCAGAGCCGTCGAAAGGCCCGGTTGGTGATGCCGGCCATCGGGGCCAGCACCACGGGCGAGCCGATGGTGTGTCGGCCGATGCGCAGGGGCTCCACAACAGGTGTGTCCCGTTCAGCCGTCACCGTCATGAACTCATTCTCTCAAAGGACGCAGGCCCTCATGACCCAGTCCGCACGGGAAACTGCGCCTCCGCCCGTCGGGCCCTGCGTAGGGTGGATCCATGTCAACGGTCTTCGAGCGTATCGACACAACCCTGGCGCAGTGGTTGGACGCCCAACCGGTGTTCTTCGTCGCTACGGCGCCACGGGCCGACGATGGTCTGGTCAACCTGTCACCCAAGGGCACGCTCGGGACGTTCCGAGTGCTCGATGACCACACCTTTGCCTACCTCGACATCACGGGTAGCGGCGTCGAGACGGTGGCGCACCTGCAGGAGAACGGTCGCATCTGTGTGATGTTCTGTGCCTTCGACGGCAAGCCCCGCATCGTGCGACTCCACGGCCGCGGTTCCGTGATGGCGGCGGGTTCGGACAGCTTCGAACGAACGCTGCCTGACTTCGGTCACGAGGGTGAGCAACGGCGGCGCTACCTGCGGGGCATCATCCGTGTCGAGGTAAGCCGGGTGTCGGACTCCTGTGGGTATGCCGTGCCGAAGATGGACCTACGGGAGGAGCGTCCCGCTCTCGACGCGGTCTGGCGCGCCCGAGACGATGAGACCATCGCCACCTATCACCGGGAGCGAAACGCCTCCAGCCTTGACGGACTACCGGGCCTGACCCTGCCCAAGAAGAGCTCCAACCCGGCTTAGCGATCCACCGGCAGCCTTGTCGCCCGGCCCGTGGTGGGTGGGGTGTGGGGCGGGGTCGTTACAGGTGCCAGGTAACACTGGTTGGGTGGACGGTCGCGGTCAGGTGCCGTGTGTGGACCAGGGTGTGGTGTCGCCCGCACAGCAACGCGTAGTTGGACAGGTCCGAGCGTCCACCGTGGGACCAGTGCACGACGTGGTGGGCATCGCACCAGGGGGCGGGGGTGGTGCACCCGGGGTAGGTGCACCCACCGTCGCGGTGGTGCAACGCCCGCCGTTGACCCGGGGTCACGAGCCGTCGGGTGCGTCCTTGGTCCAGGATCTCCCGGTCGGTGCCGAGCACGGCGGGGATGAGGTCGGCGTCACACGCCATCTTCCGCACCGTCTCCGGGGATAGGACGTCCCCGGTGGCGCTGGCCCCGGTCCCGGTGACGGCGGGGTGGAGGAGGTCCCAGGCGATGGTGATGACCACGGTCGCTGTCGCGCACGTCGGGGCACTCTCACCCCCAGCGATGCCCCGTTTCAGGACCGTGACCAGGGCGTCGTAGCGGCGTTGCGCCGCCGACCGGCCATCCCGTGCCCCGTCGCCACCGGGGCAGGGCGGAGGGTGTCAGGTGGTTTGTGTAAGGGGTGTGGCTCCCTGATTGAAAGTCGAGACACTGATGAGCATGGTTGATAAGCAAGCCCGGCAGGAGAGGCGGCGCGCTCAGGAGGAGGGCGTTGAAGCGCTTGAGTCCAGTGGGGTGTTGGATGATTTGTACGCCAAGATCGATGCTGGCCAGGTCCAACTCGAGGGCCGGGACGGTTTGATTCAGCAGTTGATCAAGGCTGGTCTGGAGCGTGGGTTAGCCGCGGAGCTGTCCGATCACGTGGGGTATGACAAGGGTGACCCTGCTGCGGGTTCGTACCCGAACTCGCGTAACGGGTCTTACCCGAAGACCGTGGCGACCGTCGTGGGAGATGTGGATCTAGCGATCCCACGAGACCGGAAGGGTTCGTTCACTCCGATGCTGGTGCCGACCGGCTCCCGGCGCACGGGTGGCCTGGATGACATGATCATCAGCTTGTACGCCGGCGGGATGACGACCCGCGATATTGAGCACCACCTGGTCTCCACGATTGGTACCGAGATCAGTCGAGACACGATCAGCAAGATCACTGATGAAGTCGCTGATGAGGTCCTGGCCTGGCAGCGGCGCCCTCTTGAGGCGTTGTACCCAGTGATCTATCTCGATGCTTTGGTGGTCAAGGTCCGTGACGGCGCGCACGTACAGAACAAGTCCGCGCATATCGCCGTCGGGGTCGATATGGACGGCATCAAGCACGTCCTGGGCATTTGGGTGCAAACCACCGAAGGCGCGAAGTTCTGGGCTGGGGTCTGCGCCCAACTATCCAACCGCGGCGTCAACGACGTGCTCATCGTGTGCTGCGACGGGCTCACGGGGCTGCCTGAGGCGATCGAAGCGACGTGGCCACAGTCCACGGTCCAAACATGTGTGGTGCATCTGATCCGGGCCTCGATGCGGTTCGTGAACTACACGTCCCGCAAGGCCGTCGCGGCAGCGCTCAAACCGATCTACCAAGCCAGTGACGAGGCTGCAGCCAAAGAGGCGTTGGAACAGTTCGCGGCCTCACCGTTGGGCGTGGCGAACCCGAACACGGTCCGAGTTTTCCAGGACGCGTGGGACCGGTTCACGCCCTTCCTAGCGTTCCCACCGATGCTGCGACGGGTCATCTACACCACGAACAGCATCGAGTCGTTGAACTACCAGCTGCGCAAGATCATCAAGAACCGGGGACACTTCCCCTCCGATGAGGCGGTCACCAAACTGCTCTGGCTCGCGATCTGCAACATCGAAGACAAACGCGCCCGAGAACGCCTCAAAGAACGCGGCCTCGGCCGCCGCGGCAAACGCAAAGCCGACGGCCGACTCGTCGAAGGACAAATCACCACAAACTGGACACAAGCCCTCGCCCAACTCGCGATCGCCTACCCCGACCGCATCCACCCCCACCTCTAAAAACAACAACCGAGCAATGCACGCTTACACAAACAACTTGACAGGCTCGCAGGGCGCGGCCAGGGGTGAACCACAGATGGACCGGATCAGCGCGGCCCCTTCCGGGTCCGCGGTGACCACGAACCGCACCAACGACCCGTCCGCGAGGGAGGACTCGTTCACTCCCCGCAACTCCCGGGCGGCGCGTTCCTTGGTGTCGTGCTCTTTGCCCGGCAACACGGTCGAGGTCAGGTGGTCGGGGACCCGCCGCAGGTCCCGGTCCGTGAACTGTGCCTGCGCCGCGACCCCGGTCAACAGGGCCACCGCGGCCTCGTACTCACTCACCGGCGGTTCTTCAGTCGCCTCGTCGGGGTTGGGGGTGGTGGGCAGGAACGGTTTCACCCGGGCCAGTGCCCGTAGCACTGCCGCGGCCCTCCGCACCGGCAGGACGGTGCCCAGGACCTGCTCGCGCAGGTGGGCGTGCAACGGGTCAGCGATGCCGCGGGCCACGGTCACCAGGTCGTTGACCGCGGCCGGTGCCAGCCAGGGGCAGCGCAGCACCAACCAGTCCTGGGCGCTGAGCCCGACCTCGCCGGGCAGTCCCCGGTCGAGGGCCTCCATCAGCAGGTGCAGCGTCAACGTCTCCATCCGGGCCCGGAGGGTGTCCACACCTTCCAACCCGGCCGCCACCTCACCCCCGCTGAGGCGGGGCGTGAGCGGGGCCACTGTCGAGGCCAACACCACCGCGCGGGTTCCGTCGCCGATGTGGCCCTCCAGCACGGCCCCCGGCGCCCGATACGCCGACCCCCACCCACCGCTCAGCACGTCACCGGCCCCCACACGAGTCACATCCACCGGCTCGGAATCGAACATACGTCCAGTGTGACAGGGACCACCGACAGCCCCGACCGACGCCGAACGCCTATAAGGGGACAGTCCGATCTGGCCACCACATCCGGTGTGGCACGCTTTCCGGCATGCCTCACGACACCCTTCTGGTCAGCGCAGCCGACGTCGACGCTGCGGCCGACCGGTTGGCCGGGCGAGTCACTCGCACCCCTTTGACCTACAGCGAGCGGCTGTCCACGGCCTGTAGCGCGCAGGTCTGGCTCAAACGGGAAGACCTGCAGCAGGTCCGCTCCTACAAGGGTCGAGGAGCGACAAACTTCATCGCACAGCTCACGGAAGCCCAGCAGCGCGCCGGGGTGGTCTGCGCTAGCGCAGGTAACCATGCTCAAGGTGTCGCCTTTGCCTGCGCCCAGCTGGGGGTGGCGGCGCGGATCTACCTGCCCCGGACGACCCCGCGCCAGAAGCGTGACCGAGTGGCTGCGATCGGCGGCCCCTTCGTCGAGATCGTGGTCGGCGGAGAGACCTACGACGCCGCCGCCGCCAGCGCCGCAGCGCATGCCGAGCAGGCCCAGCTCACTCTGGTGCCGCCGTTCGACCACCCGATGACCATTGCCGGGCAGGGGACCATGGTCCGGGAGATCATGCAGGACATGGCCGAGCCGCCTGATGTGGTCGTGGTGCCCGTCGGCGGCGGTGGGCTGATCGCCGGCGCCTCGACCTACCTGCACGCGCACTACCCCGATGTGCGGATTGTGGGCGCCGAGCCCTCCGGGGCGGCGAGTATGGCGGCCGCGCTGGCCGCCGGGGGACCGATCATGCTTCCAGAAGTCGACGCCTTCGTCGACGGCGCTGCCGTTCGCCGGGTCGGCGACGTGACCTTTCCCTTGGTGCGGGCGGCCGGAGCCGAGCTGGTCAGCGTGCCCGAGGGGCGTATCTGCGTCGAGATGCTGGCGTTGTACCAGACCGAGGGCATCGTGGCGGAGCCCGCGGGTGCCCTTGCGCCAGCGGCACTGGACCAGCTCGGCATCGAGCCGGGGCAGCGCGTCGTCGCCGTCCTGTCGGGGGGCAACAACGACGTCCTGCGGTATGCCGAGGTGATGGAGCGTGCACTCGTCCACGAAGGTCGCAAGCACTACTTCCTCGTCAACTTCCCACAGGAGCCGGGTGCTCTGCGGCGCTTCCTCGACGATGTGCTGGGGCCTGACGACGACATCGCCCTCTTCGAATACACCAAGCGCAACAACCGCGAGATCGGTCCTGCCTTGGTCGGGATCGAGCTCGGCTCCCCCGGCGACCTGGGTCCGTTGATGGAGCGGATGAGGAACTCCTCGGTCAACGTGGAGCAGATCCCGCCGGACAGCCCGATGTTCCGATTCATCCTCTGAGCACCGAGATCGACTTCATCGGCGGGTTACTCAAGCACGTGCTGTGGGTCATGACCGAGGTTCAGCGTCGCGACGACAACCCGAGCGGCGAGCGGAGCCAAGCCGACTTCAAGGAGCATGCGAACGAATTGGCTCGTCACGCGGGCCACGCCGACATCATCCGGGAGCAGCTCGACGGCGCAACGGCCATCGAGCTCGCCTTCGCCATCGAGGGGCGGGAGGGGAACGACTACGTCACGCCGTGCACGCCGGCTTCTTCTTAGCGGATCCCGCTTCGGGCGAAACCTTGGACGAAGTAGCGCTGGAAGACCAGGAAGAGCAGCACCATCGGCACGACGTTGATCAGCGCAAAGGCCATCGTCGCTCCATAGTCGGACCCGAACTGGCCCTGCAGGTAGAGCAAGCCGATCGGAAGGGTGAAGAGGGAGTTCTCCTTGAGCGCGATCAGCGGCCAGGCGAAGTCGTTCCACGACTGCAGCAGACTCATGAAGAAGAGCACCGCAATCAGCGGTTTGGATAGCGGCAGCACGATCCGGGTGAACACCTTCACGTGCCCCGCGCCGTCGATCCGGGCCGCCTCGATCAGGTCTCGCGGGATGGCCAGCATGAACTGGCGGGCCAAGAAGACGCCGAAGGCAGACGCGGCGGTCGGCAGGATGACTGCCCAGTAGGTCCCGTAGATGCCCAGCGAGGTCACGAGCCGAAAGAGCGACACCATGATGACCTGGACGGGAATCATCAAGGTCGACAGGGCCAGGAGGAAGAGCAGGCCCGAGCCGGGGAACCGAAGATGAGCGAAGGCGTAGCCCGCAAGCAAGCTGAAAGCCACGGTGATAGCGGCCGTTACCAGCGATATTGCCACGGAGTTACCGACCCAGGTGGCGACCGGGAAGGAGCTGAGGACCCGGTCGAAGTTCTCTAGGGTCAGGGTGCGCGGCCACAGCCTGAGGTTGCCGCCCAGCAGCTCGGCCCGGGTCGACAGAGCCACGACGACCATCCAGTACAACGGGAACAACAGGACCGCGCACACGGCCACGGCCGCGAAGAGGCGCAGGACGAGGCCGGCGCGGGCCCGGTTGCGCTTGCGCCTGCGGCCCTGGTTGGTGGCGGAGTAGTCCGTCGGCGGAGCCGTCGGGTCGACCGCGCCCGCCGCTCGGTTCACGGTCGACCGAGTCTGAGCGTCCGCGCTGGGTGCGGTGGTCTCCGTCATGGTCGGCCCCTCATTCGGCTAGGTCCCGGCTTTTGTTGACGCGCCACTGCACGACGGTGAACGCCAGCATCAGCAGCAGCAGCACGATGCCGATCGCCGCGGCATACCCCTGGTCCCGCACCACGAAGCCGGTGTCGTAGGCGTACGTGACCAGCACCGACGTCGCGTTCTGTGGTCCACCACCGGTGAGCACGAACACGATGTCGAACACTTGGAAGGAGTAGATGACGTTCATGATCAGCAAGAAGAACGTCGATGGTCCGACCATGGGGATCGTCATGAAGCGGAACCGTTGCCATCCGTTCGCACCGTCGAGCCGCGCCGCCTCGTAGACCTCCGGGCTGACGCCCTGCAGTCCCGCCAGGTAGATGAGCATGTTGAAGCCCACCCGCCACCACAGGGTGACCAGCACCACCGAGGCGAAGGCGGCCGTGCCCCCGGACTGCCAGTTGATCGCGGGTAGCCCCGCAAACCGCAGCAGCTTGTCCAGGATGCCGCTGTTCTCGTCGAAGATCAGCGTGCCGATCAGAGCGGTGGCCACGCCCGAGATGGCCATGGGCACGATCAGAATTGAGCGGAAGACCCCACGAATGGGCAGCACACTGTTCAGCAGCACGGCGATGCCCAGCCCCAGCAGCATGGACAGCGGGGTGACCAGCACGGTGAACAGCACCGTGTTGGCCGTCGACCTCCAGAACAGCGAGTCGCTGACGAGGGTCCGGTAGTTCTCCAGGCCGGCGAATGTGCCGTCGCCGAAACCGTTGGTCCGCTGGAAGCTGATCAGCAGCGCACCGACCATCGGCACGAGGACGAAGAGGCCGAGTAGCCCGAAGGTGGGTGTGAGGAACCCGTAGGCCGCGAGGGTCTCGCCCTTCATCCGCGTGGGTCGGACCTTCACGGCCTGGCCCGTCATGACGAAGTGGCCTCATCGATGCCCGAGGCCAGGCCGGCGATCGTGGCCTCGACGCTCTGTCCCCCGACGAAGGCTCGCTCCAGCTGATCCTGCAGGACCGTGATGATCTCGGACATGTTGGGCGAGGCGACCTGCCCGGAGTCCTCCGGCTGCACCGTGCTGGCCTGGCCGATGAAGACTTCGGACAGCTCGGGACGCTCGGTGAACTCGATCCCGCTTTCGACCAGATCGGCTCGGGTGGGCAACAACGAGGCCCCTTCGCAGAACTCGCGCATCTCCTCTTCCTGAGTCACGAACTCCAGGAACGCTGCCGCCAACTCGGGGTTCGTCGTGCCCGCCGTCGCTACCAGGGCGTTGCCGCCGAAGTCACTGCCACCCCGGACGTTCTTGGGAGCGTAGGTGGCTCCCCACTCGAAGTTGAGGGTCGAAGCAGCGTCCGGAATCAGGAAGGCCCCGGCCCACGTCATGGCGGCGGTCTCGGCATACCAGATGTCGCTGGCGTAGGTGGTCGACTTCACCGAGTCGTTCCTCGGCACGTACTCCTTGGTGAAGAAGCTCTGCGTGAACTCCACCGCTGCCCGACCGGCGTCGGAGTCGATGGCCGAGGCCATGAGGTCCTCAGTGAGGAACCGGCCGTCGGCCTGGAAGAGCCAGCTCAGCCAGCGGGTGACCCCGTTGCCCTGCCAGTTGTAGGCGAACGGGTACTTACTGGCGGGCAGCTCGTCGCGCAGCTTCTGGGCCACCTCATCCAGCTGTTCCCACGTCCAGGCCTCCTCCAGGGTGGTCGGCACGGACGTGACCCCCGCAGCGTCGAGCATGTCCTTGTTGTAGAGAATCACCGACGTGTCGGTGTGATGAGGCACTCCGAACGGTGACCGCTCGTTTTGCACAGCCGCCCAGGCCTGGGGGGTGAACCGGTCCTGGAATCCGTCACTGAGCAAGGGCCCCAGGTCGAGGAGCTGGCCTGCACCGGCGTAGCTACCGAAGGTGTAGTAAGGCACACGGAAGATGTCGGGCGCGGTGTTCGACTGCAGCTGAGCGTCGATGTTGGTGAACATCTGCTCGTACGGCACGGCGTTGAGGTCGACCGTGACCCCGTCGTTGGCCGACTCGAAGCCGGCGATCGCGGACCGCAGACCCTCGAGCTCGGCGTCGGTGCCCCAAGTCGTGAACGTCAACGTGTCGCTTCCGCCGGACGCCTCCTCCCCGGAGCCGGAGGAGGTGAAGCCGCAGCTAGCCAGCCCCGCCGGCGCTGCCGCGAGGGCAGCCAGGCCCATGATGTGACGTCTACTCAGGTCCATAGCGCTGTTCCCGTCCGCAAGAAGTGCTGGTGAGGCAGGGACGCTAGCAGGGCAAGAAGTGCCGCTGAGCACCGGGTTTACGCGACAAAGGAACGCCAGCGACGTACAATCCGCGTCGCTACAGGGACAGCATCACCGCGGCGCCCACCCCGGCCGATACGAACGTGACCAGGCCGAAGGTTGCCACCCACACGGGGGCGGGCAACCCCGTCAGGCGTGCCAGCTGCGCAGCGTCCGAGCTCCCATCTCGACCTCCTGCGCGCGCCGTTCGACGACGTTGAGCCGACAGCTCGACGACGGATCGCGGAGCGGCCAGCAGCAAAGTCCAGACCAGCAGGTAGGCCAGTCCGGAGAGCACCACCGCAGGCAGCGTCCAGCTCGCCAGCCCGACTCCACCGCCGATCACCACCAACACCGCGAAGCCGTAGACGTTGCGGACGAACAAGGCCATCGCCGCGGTCAACGCGACCAGAGCCCACAGCAGGCCCACGGCATACCCGACATCGAGCAGGACGGTCGCTGCCACCGCGACCACAGCCGGTGCGGGATATCCCGCCAGCATGGTGGCCACCATTCCCGGGCCGCGCGCGCGGCCACGGGACACCGTGACGCCCGAAGTGTCGGAATGCAGCGTGATCCCGGACAGCCGCCGACCCACCAGCAGAGCGACCACCGCGTGGCCCGCTTCGTGCAACACCGTCACGCCGTGCCGGACCGTCCGGTATCCCGTCGGCGACGCGACCACCAGCAGGGCGAGCAGCCCCAAGGCGGCGACCACCACGAGACTGGGGGGTGGCTGGGTTGTCGTCGACCGGTCCCAGACGTCCCGCAGGACCTCACCCACCGGCGTCGACCTGAGTCGGTGGGCCGAGCGCCAGCAACGCTCCGAAGACCACGATCACGCCCGCGCCGACCACGACGATGGCCACGATCGGTCGGGACACGGCATACCCCACCACCCGCTCCGAGGGCGTGGACGGAGCCTCGCTACGAAGACGCCAGCGCTCAGCGACCAGGCCTCGACGCACCGCCCAGCGCTCGAAGGGGACCGTGGCCAACGGTGGGATCGCCGCGGCGATCCCGAAGAGCAGGCGAGCAAAGGACCACCGCTGGTCCACTGCGACCACCACCGTCGCGACACAGAAGAGCAAGAAGACAAAACCATGCAGGCCCCCGGCCACCGTGACGCCGAGGTCGGTGGTCTTGGTGACGTACTTGGCGAACATGCCCAGCAGCAGCAGCGTCCAGGTGACCGCCTCCGCGAGCGCCGCGAAACGGTAGAACGACCGTGGCGTCATCGCCGAGTGACCTCCAGCGTGAACTCGTGGGCACGAAGCCGTTCGGCCAGCGCCTCCCCCAGCGCTGTCGCCGGGGTCAGCACCCCCACCCGGTCGGTTCCCTCCCCGGCGACGAGCGCCAGGGCCGACTCACCGAGCATCACCGCCGTTCCGTCGTACCCGGGGTCGAAAGGCGCCGCGACCGTGGCAACGTACTCAGCGCCCGTGGTCGTGGTGGCCACCACCTCGATGGCGAACATCCCTGACTCGCGCGTCGCATCGCTCGGACCTTCACCGGGAGCGGGGAGCAGCCGGTCGAGCACCACCCGGGTGGGCTTGGTCGCCATGGCCGCTACCAGGGCTCCGGTGCCCAGACCGACGGCGGTCGCGATGGCAGCGCCCTTAGCCCCTCGGCCGGTGTCCACGACCTCGTCGTAGAGCAGGGGCGCATCCCCTTGCGTGAGCGACCAGGACCGACGCACGATCCGAGAGTTGTAGCTGGCCATCACGAAGGGTCCGTGCCAGCGACCTGTGGCCCGATCCTTGCCGAGAGGACGCCGGCCTCGGCCGTATGTTGTCCGCTCGTTGGCCAGGGCGTCGGGATTGGCTACGACGCGGCGGGTGCTGGGGTCCTCCCGCATGGCCATCATCTGTTGGCGCATCGAGTCGATGGTGCCTCCGCTGAAGCCGCCCTTGGCCGCGCGCACGTGCAGGGTGACGTCGACCAGCCGGCCGTTGTCGTCGGCGCTGGCGGCGTGGGCGGCGAGCATCACGCCGAGATCGGAGGGGATGGAGTCGAAACCGCAGGAGTGGACGATCCTGGCCCCACTGGCCCGGGCGACGTCATGCAGAGCTGCGACGGTCTCTTGCACGAACAGCACCTCCCCCGTCAGGTCGGCGTAGTGCGTGCCGGCCTGGGCACAGGCACGGACCAGCTCCTTGCCGTAGGCGGCGTAGGGGCCGACGGTCGTCACCACCACCGCGGTAGTGGCGGCCAGCTCGCGGGACTGCCCTTCGTCGGTGACGTCCACGGTGAGCAGCGGCCAGGAGCGCGCCGCATCGGGAAGGCCCGCCTGCACCTTCTGGAGCTTGTCCAAACTTCGCCCGGCTAACGCGATCCGCAGGTCCGCCGGAGCGGAGCGAGCGAGGTGGGCTGCGGTCAGCCGGCCGACGAAGCCGGTGGCGCCGACGAGCACGAGGTCGAAGTCACGATCTGTAGGCATAGGCCTAGTGTCTCTGCCCTGACTGAGCGTCACCTCAGCGTGCGTCATGCCAGGTCACCTACGGCATACTGCGATGAGCCTGCGGAAGGTAGGACAGTGGGACGAGTAACCGTGCGACACCGAACCCAGCGGATCGCCGTCGACGCCGATTCGGGGCAGCTGACCTCGAGGACCCGACCGGACACCGTGGTCGTGGAGGAACCGTTGGAGCTGCGCATCGGCTCCACCCCGCTGACCGTCACGATGCGCACCCCCGGTCACGACATCGAGTGGCTGCACGGGTTCCTGCACAGTGAGGGCATCGTCTCCGGCCGCGACGACATCCTCACCGCGCGCTACTGCGCCGGCGCGGTCATGGACGACGGGACGGGCACTGACGTCAACACCTACAACGTCATCGAGGTGCAGCTCGCGCCCGGCGTGCCCGATCCGTTCTCGGCCGGGCTCGCCCGCTCCTTCGCCACCTCCAGTGCGTGCGGGGTGTGCGGCAAGGCCAGCATCGAAGCCCTGGCGGTCCGTGCGGCCTACGACTTGAGCAGTGACCACGCCCGAGTCGACGCCACCACCGTGCTGGGGCTCCCCGACCGGCTGCGCGAAGCACAGCCGACGTTCGAGCGCACCGGCGGCCTGCACGCCGCGGGCCTCTTCACCACCAGTGGCACGCCGCTGGTCGTGCGCGAAGACGTGGGGCGGCACAACGCCGTCGACAAGGTGATCGGCTGGGCGATGCAGCAGGACCTGCTTCCGCTGCGGGGTCACGTGCTGCAGGTCAGCGGCCGGGTTTCCTTCGAACTGGCACAGAAGGCTTATCTCGCAGGCCTTCCCATCCTGTCCGCCGTGTCCGCGCCGAGCTCGTTGGCCATCGACACCGCCCACGACGCGGGTATGACGGTCGTCGGCTTCGTGCGGGGGACATCGCTCAACGTCTACACCCACCCGGAACGAATAGAGCGCTCCGTTCGCTGAACCTCAGAAGTGGGGTTGCCCCTACGCCTTACGATGGAGAGCAATGCCAGACACCGCGCCCCTCACACTGTCCCCGCTCGTCGATCGCTTCGACCGGGTGCACCGTGACCTGCGCATTTCGCTGACGGACCGCTGCTCGCTGCGGTGCACCTACTGCATGCCCGCTCAGGGCGTGCCGTGGTTGGCCAAGACCACCATGCTGACCACCGAGGAGCTTATCCGGTTGGCCTCCGTGGCCGTGTCCCTCGGCATCACCGAGGTCCGGTTGACCGGCGGTGAGCCGCTGCTGCGTCGCGATCTGGTGGATGTCGTCGGCGGGATGGCCGCGATGGAGGGCGCCGAAGGCCCGGTCGAGGTCTCCATGACCACCAATGCTCTCGGTCTGGACAAGGCCGCAGTGGCGCTGAAGGAGGCGGGTCTGACGCGCGTCAACATCAGCCTGGACACGCTTCAGACCGAGACCTTCAAGCAGATGGCTCGGCGTGACCGCCTCGACGACACGCTGACCGGGATTCGCGCGGCCGCCGACGCCGGACTGACCCCGCTGAAGCTCAACACGGTGCTGCTGCGCGGAGTCAACGACCACGAGGCTGTGGACCTGCTGGCCTTTGCGCTGCGATACGGCTACGA
>JBARVW010000004.1:0-5159 GCA_049646465.1 Ornithinimicrobium sp. | reverse complement strand
GCGACCCGGCAAGCCGTCAAGACATTCCTTCGGCCAGCCCCCGACTGACTGCGAGGTGTGGCGACGTGGTGTCAACCATCACCGGCAACCTCGCTGACCCATGAACTCCCGGACGGCCTGTCAGAGAGGTCGCGAAACCAATTGAGGGCTTCCGCAAGCTCGTGACCTTGGCGGCGCTGGGGTCGAACGGGTTCTCGACCAACGAGTTTCTCTACGTTCAGGCTGGCGAGCACCAGTGCGTACTCAAACGGCTCGATGCGCACGACTGGATGACGCTAGCTTTGCGTGACGGGAAGCACAGATCGGTAGCGATCTGGCGATTCGGGGCTCTTGGATCAACTCCAGCTCGAGTTGGGACACGGCCGTCCTGGGACACCATGCTGTCAGTGCAGGAAGCATCGCTATCCGGGCGCGACTTTGCGCGATCGACCAGCGCGGTCAGGTGGTCCCCAGGACTTGGCCAAGGCCGTCGGCTTTGATGCACACCTCGTACGAGTCTGGTGCCGGGCCGCGATCGCATTCGCGTTCCTCGACGCCGACACCGCAACCGAAGGGTGCTACCGACTTGCCAAAGGAACGCAAACCTTGCTGCTCGATGAATCTCACTCCCCATACACGGGTGGTCGCTTCCTGTTCGCCACAGGCACCTGGCAGGACACCCTCACCTTTCCTGGCGCGCTTAAGGACCCAGAGGTCCGGTCTAGAGCGAGGGCGACCCGCTGGTTCTTGAGGCGATGCGTGCGACGTCAGCGCCGACTCCCCGGTGCTGATCGAGCACGTGCTGCCCAAGATCCCTGGGCAGATCGAGGCCCTTGATGCCGGCGGGGCAATCCTGAAATCGGGTGAGGCTCCGGTCAACTATGCCTGGCGCTAACCCGGCGGTTGCCTGCTTCACGTCTGATTGGAGTGGAAGTTGATCCTGCCAGTGCCGTCGGACTCACGCGTCCGGTTGCGCTCCTTGTTGGCTGGCTGCACGGCTCGCCGAAGCGAAGACCATGATCTCCCAGGCGAGAAAGATGACGCCGGGTTGCGCGAAGGGCTGCTTCGCGTCTCCGGACGATCCACGCCTGGAAGGACCCCTGCGGGAACTCGGGCTCCACACCCGAGCCGGTAAACGCTGCCACCCTCAGCTGAGCGAAATTCACTCTCATGGCATCACCGGTTCCCTCGTTTGCCGGCAAGGACTAGCGTGTCGCTATGTCAGCCAGCGGATCGCAGGCGAGCGACTCCCAGGGCGCTGGGAGTGCGGGCCAGCAGGAGTATGTCCAGGAGCTGCGCTCACGGATCAAGATGGGCAACCTCGGCGCACTCTTGCGGACCGGTGGCATCCAGGCGCTGTGGATCGTTGTCATTCTCGCCGGAGCCGGGGTCCCGTTGAACGAAGCCGTTGATGGGCCCTCATGGGTCGGGCCGGCCCTGGGATTCGTCGTCGTAGTGGCAGCAGGGGTGGAGCGCATCTTTGCGCGGACCACCCCGGCTGCGGCTGCACAAGACACCTTGCGGCGCAGTCTCTCAAGAGAGCAGCGCATCTTTCTGGCCCGGGCAGGCGTCTACAGCGAAGAAGATGCTTTCGACCGCTACATCGTGCGCTGCGAGCAACTCATCGCCGACTACGACCAAACGATGGTGGATTATTCGGGCTCCCTCGCCCGACAGGCCGAGTAGCGCTCGCTACGGCAGGGATGAAAGCGGGACCCGCTTCGGGCGATGAGAGCGGCGGAAATGCCCAAGAAGGCCCCCGGCGCTACCGTGGGCCCATGCTTCGACGCCTTGTGGCTCGCGCCTTCTGGTCGCTCAGCCCCTGGAGACTCTCGACCACGCCCGCACCGGACCGGCCCACGGTGCTCGTCGGTGCTCCCCACACCTCTAACTGGGACTTTGTCCTCATGCTGGGCATCACCTGGCGCCTGGACATGGACATCCGGTGGCTCGGCAAACACACCCTCTTCACAGGCTGGCGCGGCCCGCTGATGCGTGCTCTGGGCGGCATTCCCGTCGACCGCTCCAACGCGTTCCGGGTGGTCGAGGAGGTGGCCGAGCGCGTCCAGTCCGGCGACGTCTTCGGCCTCGTGGTCACTCCCGACGGGACCCGTGAGGGGCACACGCATTGGAAGTCCGGTTTCTACCGCATCGCCCGCGAGAACGGAATGCCGGTGACGCTCGGCTATGTCGACCGCACGACGATGACGACAGGTCTGGGTCCGAGCCTCGACCTGTCGGGAGATGTCACTGCTGACATGGACCGCATCCGAGCGTTCTATGCCGACAAGGCGGGGTTTCGTCCGGAGCGCCGGGTCGAGCCCCGGTTGCGGGAAGAGATCCCACGGCGCTGACGCGGCCGCGCCACACGGTACTCTGAGGGTGCAATCGTGCTGAACGCGTCTTACGCGTCGATCTTGTCAAGATCCGCCGGACCAGTTCGCGCCTCGGGCCGCCACCAGATCAGGGTGCTCACAGGTCCATAGCCCCGGAGTGGGCGCGGCGCGGGCTCGGTTCTTCAGCACACGCATGACCGAACGCTTCGAGGAGGGGTCCGTGGCTCGAGCAGCCCAGCGGCACCATGGCGCACGCACGCGCAGCAGGCGGCGACCCAGCCGGGACAACGACGGCATCATCCCGCTGCTCGCCATGACCGTCCGCGAGGTCGAGTCCGAGGTTCAACGTGGTCGTGTGCCGCCGTCGATCCGGACGAAGTTCCAGGTCGTCGGGCTCCTGATGCGTGAGGAACGAGCGAAGATGAAGGCGGACGAGGCACAGTCCGGAACCCGGCGCACCGAGGAACTGAAGCGTCTCGACGGTATCGCCACCATCCTCGCGACGACGGCCGCACGCGACACCTCCCTCCTCAAGCTGATCGCCGAGGACGCCGCCGTCTCCGACCAGGCACGGTCGATGCGCCGCGAGCTTCTCGAGGCGGCTGGCATCGACGTGCCGCAGGAGTCTGCCGAACAACCTCAACCCACGGTGGCCGAGCAGCGCCGGGTGGTGCCCCAGTCGGTGATGTCTCGTCAGCTCGCCAACCCCTTCCTCGAACCGGACTACTCCGCCGCCGCCAAGCGCACCGTGAAGCCCCGTCGCCTCGCTGGCTGGGAACTCATCGGACCGCTGCTGAGGTCCTTCGAAGACGGTGGCGCGTTGTCGTGCATGGACCTGCCGGAGCCGCTCACCCCCCGCAGACCCGGCGGGCTGGACCTCATGCCGCACCAAGGCGCGGTGGTCGCGGCTGCGACCGCAGGACATCGGACCTTCTTGCTCGCCGATGAACCTGGCCTGGGCAAGACGGCGCAGGCGTTGCTCGCCGCGCAGGCAGCACATGCCTACCCGTTGCTCGTCGTCGTGCCGAACGTGGTGAAAGTGAACTGGGCACGAGAAGCCGCCCTGTGGACACCCAACCACGCCGCGACGGTGGTCCATGGCGACGGCGAGAAGATCGACGGTTTCGCAGACATCATCGTCGTCAACTACGAGGTCCTCGATCGGCATGTGGGTTGGCTCGGGGAGATGGGTTTGCGCGGGATGGTGGTCGACGAGGCGCACTACATCAAGAACCCGAAGTCGCAGCGGTCCCAGAACGTCCTGCGGCTGTCCGAGCGCATCCGCACTCGGACCGCCGATCCGCTGCTGATGGCCCTCACTGGCACACCCTTGATCAACGACATCGAAGACTTCACGGCGATCTGGCAGTTCCTTGGCTGGGTCGATGGGACCAAGCCGGTCGGTGAGCTGATGGGGGCGCTGGAGGAGATCGGTCTGACGCCGGCCGACCGTGGCTTCTCCGCTGCCGCTCGCGCTGCCGTCATCGACCGTGGCATCGTGCGACGACGCAAGGTGGACGTGGCCGCCGACCTACCCGCCCGCCGCGTGGCTGACGTCCCCGTCGAGATCGACGGCGAGGCCGGGCGCTCCCTGCGGGACGCCGAGCAGAGCCTCGCTCGTCGCCTCCTCGCGCGCTACGACCGGTCGCTGGAGGCGCGGCCCGCCAGCGGCGTCGTAGAGGACATCGACCGCGTCCTCGTGCGTCAGGTGGCTGCCTCGGAGCGGTCGAGGAAGACGACGAAGAAGACCGAGGAGAACGTGTTCTCGCTGATGCGGCGCATCGGCCAAGCGAAGGCTGGTCTCGCGGCCGACTATGCCGCGCAACTCGCCCATAGCGCGGGCAAGGTGGTCTTCTTCGCTAAGCACATCGACGTCATGGACACCGCCGAGGCAACCTTGGCCAAGCGAGGCATCCGGTACGCCTCCATCCGCGGCGATCAGAGCGCATCGGTCCGGCAGAAGCACATCGACGCGTTCACCAACGATCCGGACGTCTCCGTCGTCGTGTGCTCCTTGACCGCGGCCGGCGTCGGGATCAATCTGCAGGTCGCCTCGAACCTGGTGCTCGGGGAACTGTCGTGGACCCACGCTGAGCAAACCCAAGCCATCGACCGCGTCCACCGCATCGGGCAGGACGAGCCCGTCACTGCCTGGCGCATCATCGCCGCCCAGACCCTCGACACGAGGATCGCCGAGCTCATCGACAGCAAGGCGAGTCTGGCCGCTCGGGCGCTGGACGGGGCTGACCAGCGGATCTCCGACTCCTCCGACCTACAGCTCGAGGCGCTCGTGGCGCTTCTCGAAGGAGCGTTGGAAGACCGGACCGGGAGATCAACTTCCTGACGCCGATCGTCCTTGGGCTTGGAGGCGACCTGGTTGAGACGTATGCCATGGTGTTCTCATGCTTGCGGCAGTGCGAAGGCGGTACGGAGGCCCGGAGGTGGTCGGCTTCGATCAGGTCCCGGATCCGACGCCCGATGCCGTGAGATAGTCGTACGCGTTCTGGCAACCACGGTGAACCGGACCGATTGCGCCTACCGATCGGGTAAACCTTGGATAAACCGCGCGGTGTGCGGTTGGCCGCAGCCCCGGGTCCATGTTCTGGGATCCGAGTACGCAGGGGTCGTGGCCAGTGTTGGTAGGGGCGTCGAGTCATATGAGGTAGGCGACCGAGTTTTCGGGTTCGTGGACGGACGGCCAGGGGCACATGCTGAGCTGGTGGCTGTCCCCGCCAACGGTCTCGTCGCTGCGGTGCCGACAGGTTGGTCCCTGGCTGACGCGGCACCAGGGATGGAGGGTGCCCACTACGCTCACGCGTTCCTACGCGTGAGCCGCCTCACCGC
>JBARVW010000003.1:0-7922 GCA_049646465.1 Ornithinimicrobium sp. | reverse complement strand
CAGCCACCGCGCCGCGAGAAGCGCAGCACCTCCGTTCGTCCGGTGTCCTTCCAGACGAGGTCCTCGCCGACCAAGAGCTCTCGGCGGAGTCGAAGCGCTTCGCGATAGAGATTCAGGGTGGAGCTCGCTTCCCTCTCGAGGGTTGAAGCAGCGTGGCGGCACGGGCGCTGCGCAAGCCGAGCTCGCGGTCCGGCGCGTCAGTCTGGCCCAGCAGCCACTAGCGACCGACCTTGCTCGTCGTGGTGACGCCGAGTGTGCCGCGATTGTCGCGCGTTCCGGGAAGCGACTCTCGCGCATCGCCGGGGTCTTCGGGAGTCTCTACGACCCGCAACGCATCGTCATTTGCGGTGCGCTCGCCGAAGGGATCGAGGAAGTCCTCGAGGTTGCGCGGCGCGCCGTGCCCGCAGAGCTGGACTTGCCTGCGCCGGAGCTGGTCGCGTCCACCTTGGGGGCCGATGTCGTCTCGGTCGGGGCCGTCGCCGCCGCCCTGGAGGCTGCACGTGAGGGCGCGCTGCACATCGAGTGAACGGGGCCGCGACTTCAGTCCTCCAGGCCCTGCACGAAGGACGTCAGGTCCGCGGCCACCTGTGCAGGCTGCTCCCAGAGGACGAGATGACCGGTGTCGGGGTAGGCGACGAGCCGCGACCCGGGGATAGCGCGGACGAGGTCGGCTTGATGTTCTCGAGTCAACAGTTCGTCGTCCTCGCCCCACAGGATGAGGGTGGGCGTGGTGATCCGCCCACCATCACTCGGGGGCGTCGCCGCGCAAAGACCCTCGAAGGTCGCGCGCCATACCCGAGCAGGTATGCGGACACCGTCCTGCACCCGATCCTCCACGTACCACGACGGTACGGCCTGGACGCGAGGAAACCAGGTCAACGAGTCCCGCACCCACGACTCGTCCAGCGGGTCAGCCAGTTGCTCGATCTCATCGGCGAACGAGGGGCGGCCCTGCAACGTCCCGGGTGCCCCGACCAACACCAGTCCAGACACCCGGCTGGGGCATATCGCGGCAACCTGCTGGGCGACATACCCACCACTGGAAGAGCCCAGCAGCACGGCGCGAAGCAGGCCCAAGGCCTCGAGGAGCGCCACGATGTCCTGGGCCATTGATTCCAGCGAGTAGCCGCCCGCGGGCCGTTCGGCGTCACCGTGGCCGCGCTGGTCGGGCACGATCGCGCGGATCGAGTCGGGCAGCAGGGGCAGGAGGCGGTCGAAGGAACGCCCGGTCTCGGCCCACGCGTGCAGCAGGATCACCGGCGTCGCCTCGTCAGGGCCGACCGACACGTAGGGCAGGCTCACGCCGGTGGACAGCTCGACCCGGCGAGCATCACGGCTCATAGACCCACCGTATTCATCGGCGGGGATCTTTGCCTTCACGTCTGAGCCCCAAACGACAGCGGCCGACTGGGCTGGGGGAGGATGCGGGGATGGCATCACCAGACTGGCCACCGGGCTTCTTCGACCGACAAGACCCTGGCGACGACGCCGCGTTCTACGCGCCACCCCGCCTGGTGACCCACATCGATGACGGCGCGATCACGGCGGTCAGCGAGCTGTATGACGAGCTGGGGGTGCCCGAGGGAAGAGTCCTGGATCTGATGTCGTCCTGGGTGTCCCACCTCTCAGGCAAGCCAGCCGGGGGCCTGGTCGTGCTGGGCATGAACGAGGTCGAGCTGCAGGCCAACCCCCTGGCCGATCGGGTCGTCGTGCAGGATCTGAATGTCGACCCCATGCTGCCGTTCGAGGAGTCGTCCTTCGACGCGGTGCTGTGCTGCGTGTCGATCGACTACCTGATCCACCCGGTCGAGGTGTTGCGCGAGGTCGCGCGAGTCCTGGCCCCCGGAGGGGCAATCGTGCTCACCTTCAGCAACCGATGCTTCCCGACCAAGGCGGTCCGTGGATGGCTGGCCACCGATGAAGAGGGAAGGGTCGCGATCGTCCGCGCCTACCTGGAGCAAGCCGGCTTCACGGACGTGCGCACCGAGTTGCGGACTCAGCGGAGATCCGGCCGTGACCCTCTGTACGGCGCTTGGGCCTGGGAGAGCTGACGACGCTGGTGGCGTTCAGGGGCTGATTCTCAGCGTGGGCGGGCCCGAGCGTGCCGGGATAGTGTGACGTGCATCATTGAGCCGCCCACCGTTAGCGAGAAGATATGGCCAACAAGAAGCAGAAGCGCCGCCTCGAGCAGTATGCGACCAAGCAGAAACAGCTCAAGAAGGACCTGTCTGCGGTGAAGGGGCAACTGACCAAGACCGAGAAGAAGCTGGCGAAGGCGGGTGAGCGGACGCAGCGGTGGCAGAAGGAGGCAAAGGCGCACAAGAAGTCGGCTTCCAAAGCCGGAGCGCGAGCCGATCTCCTCCAAGAACAACTGGACGAGACCAGGGCTTCGTTGCAGCCAGCCCCCTCTGAGGCCACGGTGGAGGCCGCCCGTGCTGACGAGCCCGGGTCCGGAGAGCCGACCGACGACGGAGTCGGGACGCCGGGTGATCACTGGAGCGTCGTCCAACTCCGGGCTGAGGCCCGTGCCCGGGGGCTGACCGGGATGTCGAAGAAGAACAAGGCGGGACTGATCGACGCGCTCCGCTGAGGCTGCCAGGGCCGTAGGGTGTCGACAGTCATGATCAAGCGATCGTCCGTGGAGGAACCCTATGTGCCGAGTGCTCGCCTTTATCGGGCCGGAGACCCCGCTGGAGAATCTGCTTCTCAAGCCGACGAACAGCCTGGTCAACCAGACGCTGGACCCTGAGAGGCACCCGGAGCTCCAGCTGGCCGGATGGGGATTCGGTGCGTGGAGTGAGCACCTACTGAAGCCGGAGGAGCCGTTCATCTACCGCCGGCCCATGGCCGCCTTCTACGACGACAACGTCGAGCGCATCGTCCCGAGCCTGCGGGCGAGCACGCTGCTCGCCCACGTCCGGGCCGCTGCCTACGACTCCCAGGTCGTCCTGGTCGACGAGAACTGTCATCCCTTCTCGTTCGCCGAGACCCCGTGGATCGTCGCCCAGAACGGCTACCTCCCGAGCTGGCAGCTCTTGCAGCGCGATCTGCTGCAGCACTGCAAGGATGCCTATCTGAAGCAGATGAAGGGCACGACGGACACGGAGTTCATCTACGTCCTGCTGCTCTCCCTGCTCGAGGGGGACAGCAATGAAGACGTGCAGCGCGCCGTGGAGAAGATGGTCGGGCTGATTGCTGCGGCGATGGAGGATCTTGGCCTCCCGGGCTTGACCAAACTGAAGATGGCGCTGGTCTCTGAGAACCGCATCATCGGCGTGAACGTCGGTCTCGGGCTACAGGGGGAGATGAACCCGAGCGGGGACTGGGAGGAGCTGCGCAAGTCCGAACCCGGCAGCGACGACTTCTCCTTGTCCATGCTGCTGGAGCCGATGTACCTCTTGATGGGTCGCAACTTCGACAAGAACCAGGCCACCTACGACTTCGAGACGTGCGACGAGGAAGAGGCGACCGGCGCCATCTTCGCTTCCGAGGCTCTGACCGACGACACCGAAGGCTGGTCCTGCCTGGAGTTCGGCGAGATCGTGTTCCTCGAGAACGACGGCAATCGGGTGACCAAGACCGTCAGCACGCTGTCCCTCTAGGCGCTGACGGTCCCGCCGCACTTCGCAGCACGCGATCACCCCCACGCCTGACGCGGGGGGTTCCGTGCGGACGAGGCCTGGGGCATGTCGGAGGAGAAGGCGATGTTGATCGTGCTGAACGCTTCGTCACGGTCCGCGACGAGGGCGTCGTAGGCGGCGCCCTCGTCCCAGCGTGGTGTCATCGTGATGGACGCGATGCTTCAACCGTCGGGCCCGCGCACGTAGTCGCAGGTAGTGCGACTCGCCAATCTCTTGTTTCGCGAGCAGTGCGACTCGGCAGCCGCATACCACCAGTGGCACTGGGCGGGCGGTCAGTCCACGAGCCGTGAGCTCGCCTGCTCGGTGACCTGGGCGATCAGTTCGTCGCGGTGTGCAGCGGCGCCGGCCTGCTCGGGCGGAACGTCGGCGGCGGTGTTGGCAATGCCCCAGATCATCAGGTCGACGAGGACGGGGATCAACTCGATCGCCGGCTCTCGCGGGACATAGATCCAACGACGACCGTCATCGGGATCGCGCACTCGAGCGATGATGCCGGCCTCTCGCAGGCGATGCAGCCGCTCGGCGAGCGTATTCGTCGCGATCGATTCGTCCGCGGCGAAGTCGGCGAAATGAGTGGTCCCAGCGATCAACAGGTCCCGCAGCACCACGAGCGTCCATCGATCGCCGAGCACGTCGAGCGACGCTGCGACGGGGCACGACGAGCGCAGCTCAGAAGCAGGGGGCATTGGCATGTCGCCACCATACTTGCGATCGCGGAGCGATCAAGGTAGGTTCGCTTGCAAACAGCAAGCAAAAATGGAGGACGGACCGTGATGAGCACTCACAATGCCGCCAAGGGAATGGAACTGGACTACGCGACGATCGATGGCCGCCGAATCCGGTTTGCCGCCTCTCGCCAGCCTGGTGCACCCCAGGTGATCCTCACCTCGCCGCAGCCGATGAGTGTGCTCACCTACAGCGACTGGTGGGACGAGCTGCGAGAACGCTTCGATGTCGTCGCGGTCGACCTCCCCAATCACGGCGGGTCAGACGCCGACCGGTCGCTCACCACCGTCAGCCAACAAGCGGCATTCCTGCCCGAGATCCTTGACCACTTCGACCTCGTCCATCCCCACTACGTCGGCCCCGACGTCGGCACCCCCATCGCCGTTCGTTTCATGGCCGACAACCCTGGCCGTCTCCGCTCAGCGGTCATCGGCGATGCCGGCGCCGTCGGTCACGTCGAAGGCGCTCTCCTGTTTCGCCTCCTCGTGAACTCTCGACTCACTCGCCTTCTCTCCCTCTCCGCTGGGGGTGCCATCGGCGGTCGGATCTACTGCGCCGCAGCGAACAGCGTCGGCTACAAGCGCCGACAGAAGCCCGACAAAGCCCGCCTCGCCGACTACCGCCGAGGCTCCACCACGTTCGCCAAACTCCGAGGACAGTCGGGCTTCCTCGCGAGCTACCCCGATGAGACGCCCGCGCTCGAGCAGGTCGCACCCACCATCGAGACCCCCGTCCTCGTCCTCCACGGCGAACGGGACACCTTCGTCGGAATCGGCAACTCCCGTCGTCTCGCCGACGCCCTGCCGCACAGTGATTTCCACGTGGTTCCGGAGGCCGGGCACTACGCCTGGGAAGACAACCCAGAGCCGTACCTCGCTCAGGTGCTCCGTTGGATCGACCTAGCAGAAGCGAACAGCTAACGGACCAATGAAAGTGGGCCGTGCGCTGTGGGGCACCCAGACACTCGTCGGCGGTGAAGGGGGTTGTGTCATCGATCGGCCGAGCAGCTCGGAAGCAGGCGACAAGGCGGCTCGGCGCGGCTTGACGAACTCGGGCGGGACTCCGGCGGTCGGTCGTCGTGTCAGGACCCGGCCGGCGCGTCAATGAAGCCTGTCATCGCGGTGAGGTTGCCAGCATCGTCATAGGTAGTGGACGAGGCACCGGTCCCGATGACGGTCCCGTCGCCGAGCACCATGTTCCACCGGGCGAGCGAACGATTGTGGTGTGCCAGAGAGGTCTGGGTGACGAAGTGCCCACCCGGAGCGTTCTCCTGGGACTGCATCATGGAGGCGACGATCTCATCGACACCCCGCGCGTGGACTGAGGTATCGGTGTAGGTGCAGGTGGAGGCGAGCACCCCGTCGCAGGCTCCGCGCCGGGTGGCGACATCGGCAATGGTCCATAGCTCGTCTTAGGCGTCCCATCGGGAGCGGTGATCGGGTGAACCTGTCATGTCGGGTCCTTGTCTCGTAGTGGTGCGGCGGCTGAGAACTCACGTCGACGCGCGGTCAGGGCGTAGAGCACGTATCCGTGGGAGAGCACGATGAACGGGGCAATGAGCCCAAAGGTGACCCACATGACGCCGATTCCCTGCTCGAGGGTGCCGGCGCTTGCGACGGTGATGCTGACGGAGGCGAGGTCTGCGAGGCCCACCACGGTGAAGAGCCAGGCGAGTGGGACCGTCAGGGATGATCGCCGGTATGCGGCCAGTGCTGCGGCAACGCCGGTGACCGCGGCCGCGAGGTCCCCGTAGGCGAGGATTTCGATCGCACCCATGTCCTGTCCGGCGGCGACCTGCCCGGGCGCCAGCATCGTGAGCCCGAGGAGCCGGAGCCCCTGGAACAACAGGAGCGGTGCCACAGCCAGGAACACGTCCGCCTGCCGTAGGCGATCGATCACGTGGTATTGGAAGAGCGTCCCGAAGATCACCAGGCCGAGGATGAATTGAATGGCGACGATCAGGTAGGGCGATGGCATCAGGGAGCCTTTTCCTCGGAACGTGGGGGGAAACCATCTGTACGTGCGCTGATGGCCAGGAAGGCAGCGATGGTGGCGACGAGGGCAGCTGTGGTCCTGAGGGCGTGCAGCGCCAGCCACCAGTTCAGTTGCGTGGTGAGCTCACTGGACGACAGGTCACCAGACCAGATCCGAAAGTTGGCTGGAAGGTGGTAGATGAGGGTCACCACGACCGAAGCGATGAGGCCTATGAGCGTGACCGCCCAGCGCCTCTTCTCGTTGGAGCCTGCGTCTGCTCTTCGCCAGGAAGAGAACGTGCCGATGAGGGCCGGGAGGAGCGTGATCGCGATGCAGGGGAGGAGGAACATAAAGGTGTTGAGGAAGGTATCGCCGTAGACCACGGGGTCGATCTGCGCCCAGAGGCGCCCCAGGCCCATCCCGATGGTCACCATCACGGCGGTGAAGCCCAACGACCCGCCGAAGGCCATAGCCGCCATCGGCCAGGCTGAGGGCTTGGTGGAAGTGCTCATGGTCGGGACGCCTCCCTATTGAGGATGCCAAAGATCAGCCTGGGTGCGAGCCGGCTGAGGTACTTCAGCCCTACGGCGGAGCCGGGGGAGATTTCCTTCTGCCCGCGCCGCAGCCCGGCCATCACGGCGGCCACGAGGTCGTCGGGAGACATCCGCGAGAAGCCCGCGTTCAAGCCCTCGGCGAGGGGGGTGTCAACGACGGGCGGGAGGATCTCGACGACCCTCACCGACGTGTCTTTGAGTTGGTGGCGCAGCGAGATCGTCCAAGCGTGGACGAAGGCCTTAGCGCCCGAGTACACCGGGGCCGCGGCATACGGCACCCAGGCGAGCCCGGAGCTGACGTTGACGATCGTCGACGGCCGTGTCAGGAGGTCCGGTAGGAAGGCGTCGACCATCCGCATCGGGCCTTCCACGTCGATCGCCACCTCCTGGAGCTGGCGTTGCAGGGGGAACCCGGCCCGCACGTCGAAAAAATGCATCACCCCGGCGCAGTTGATGAGCATGTCCAGCCCCCCTGCGGCGAGCATGTGCTCACCCAGCGCCCGGACCTGGTCGTCGTCGGTGACGTCGCAGACGATCCCCTCGATCAGCGGGTCGCTCTCTGCAACGGACGCCAGTCGGTCGGGCTCCCGGCCCGTGATCACGACCGACACCCCTTCACCGGCCAGGGCTCGGGCGAGGGCCATCCCGATTCCCGAGCTGCCCCCCGTCACCAGCACCCGCTGGCCCGCGACCGGGAGCAGGGACCTGGACCCCGCCCGGCTGGGCCGCCGATCCTCGGAGCGTGGGGGCCTGGGGAGCTCGGATCTCGCGGCGCTGACGGTCCCCGCACTCGGAGCCGAGTCAGTGTTCCCCGAAAATGTCCGTTGCCTCATGCAAGCGACCATACCCACGATCACTACTCACTTGCAAGTAAAATACCGGTCTCGCACGGGAGCCTCACGCCCTCGTCCGGTCACGACCTGAGGTCAAGGGGATTCCTCGCTGGAGAGGACGCCTCAGTGATCTTCGGGCCCGCGGTAGGCGCGGCTGTCAGGTGTGCCTCGGTCACGGCGGCACTCGCCTCGTC
>JBARVW010000002.1:0-41467 GCA_049646465.1 Ornithinimicrobium sp. | reverse complement strand
CTACGGCGGCCGCATCGATGAGGGCGTCGATGATCGGGCTGTCGCCGCTGGTCCGGTAGAGCGTCTGCTTGATCGCCAGCACGTGCGGGTCAACGGCCGCCTGGCCGATGAAGGCCTGCACGGAGGTGGAGAACGAGTCGTAGGGGTGATGCAGCAGGATGTCCCGCTGACGCATGGCACTGAGCACGTCGCTGGGCGCTGCTCGCTCCACCGGTGCCAGGTCCGGATGGGTCTTGGGCACGAAGTTGGGGTAACGCAGCTCGGTGCGGTCCAGGTCGGCCAGGGTATGCAGAGCCGTCAGGTCCAGCGGGGACGGCAACCGGTAGACCTCCCCGTCGCTGACCCCGAGCTCGCGGGTCAGCAGGTCGCGGACGTGGTCGTCCATGTCCTCTTCGATCTCCAGCCGCACCGGCGGCCCGAAGCGCCGCCGGGTCAGCTCGCGCTCCAGCGCGGTCAACAGGTTCTCGGCGTCGTCCTCCTCGACCTCGACGTCCTCGTTGCGGGTCACCCGGAAGCTGAAGGTCTCCTGGACGGTCATCCCCGGGAACAGCTGGTCGAGGTGGGCGGCGATGACCTGCTCCAACAGCACGAAGCGGTCGCGGTACAGCCCGTCCTCCTCGGTGGAAAGGCGGATGAAGCGCGGCAGCAGCGGCGGCACCTTGACCCGGGCGAAGTGCTCACGCTCGGTGCGCGGGTTGGTCAGCACGACCGCCAGGTTCAGCGAGAGCCCGGAGATGTAGGGGAAGGGGTGGGCGGGGTCCACGGCCAGCGGCGTCAGCACCGGATAGACCGTGCTGCGGAACATGGCGGCGAGCTCCTCCTGCTCATCGCCCGACAGCTCGGCCCAAGGCACGATGGTGATGCCTTCGTCGCTCATCGACGGCCCGACGACGTCACGGAAGAGGGTGGCGTGCTGCCCCATCAGGCCATGGGCGCCGACCGAAATCTCCTCGAGCACCTCGCGCGGCTCCAGTCCCGAGGCCGAGCGTCCGGCGATGCCCGTGGCGATCCGGCGCTTCAGTCCGGCCACGCGCACCATGAAGAATTCGTCGAGGTTGCCGGCGAAGATCGCGAGGAACCGGGCCCGCTCCAGCAACGGAAGGTCCGGGTCCGCGGCCAGCTGCAGGACGCGCTCGTTGAACTGCAGCCAGGAGACCTCACGGTCCAGGAAGCGGCCCTCCGGCAGGTCGGTCGGCTCGTCGTCATCGGACTGGTCGGTCTCCAGACGCACGAAGCGACCGTTGGCGCCGCGCGGTCGCTGAGCCCGGATGGTCGGCAGGGGCACCACGCTGTTGGACTCGATCAGCTCGGGCAGCGCCGGTTGGCGCCCGACGTTCCCGAGGGTCCCGGCGGTGGTCTCAGCGGGTGCTTCGGGGGAGTGGGCGGCGTCGGCGGTGCTCATCCCGTTATCTTGCCATTGCGCGGTGGATCAGGGCAGGGGCTCAGCGCTATACATCACGTCGATTCCGATGCGTTCGAAGCCGAGCTTGCGGTAGGTGGCGACGGCCGCCGCGTTGTCACCGTCCACGTACAGCCGCACTTCGCTCAATCCACACGCCTGAAGGTGGCGCAGCCCCACCACGGTGCTGACCCGGCCCAACCCACGGCCCTGGTATGCGGGGTCGACGCCGACGACGTAGACCTCGCCGGCCGTGGAGCGGCTGGAGCCTGGCTCGGCCGGCTCCACCTTCGTCCAGTGAAATCCCGCCAGGCGCGGGTGGTCGGGGTCGCTGACGTCCTCGATGAGCAGGAATCCGTGAGGGTCGAACCACGTCTCGCTCATTCGGTCCTGCAGGTCCTGCAACGTGGTGCGTCCCTGCTCGCCATGGTCGGCGAAGGCCCGTGCGTTGACCGCCAACCAGGCCTCCTCGTCCCGACCGACCTCGAAGCTGCGGAGTGCGAAGCCTTCCGGCAGGTCGACCTGGGGCAGGCTGTCGGCATCCTCACGATCCACCGGCCGAGACATCTGCCACAGCTCGCGGACCGGCCGCAGGTCGCGTCCTTGCGCCAGCGACTGGGCCGCTTCGAGATTGCCATGGGCCCAACCGCGGGCCCCGGGCCAGGTCGACAGGATCTGGCCGAGCAAGCCGTGGCCGAGGCCTTGGCCACGGTGCTCCGGGTGGATGACCAGCTCGAAGGTGGCCGGCTCGCCGTCACCCGGGTGCTCGATGTGGCCGTAGCCGATCACCCGAGCGTTGATCTCCCCGGGGTTGTCGAAGATCAGCAGGTGGCTGGTGTGTGTGGCGGCCGCTCCCTCGGCCGGCAGGCGCCGTGCGTCCAGGACGGTCTGCTCAGAGAGAGGCTTGACGCCGTCGTGCGTCGTCGCTCGGACGGACAGGGACATCACGTCCGCGGACTGCCGAGGGGGGAGCGCGTTCAGGGTTTCGACGTTCATGGCTCCACTGTTGCAGGTTCTAGCCGGTGCTGCGGGGGCCCGCGAAGCGGTAGCCGACGTTGCGGATCGTGCCGATCAGGGATTCGCGCTCCGGGCCGAGCTTGGCACGCAGTCGTCGGATGTGGACGTCCACCGTCCGGGTGCCGCCGTAGTAGTCCATGCCCCACACCTCGGTCAACAACGTCTCCCGGGTGACGACCCGACCCGGATGCTGGACCAGGTATTTCAGGAGCTCGAACTCCTTGAACGTCAGGTCCAGCGGCCGGCCCGCAGCACGCACCGTCCAGCTGGACTCGTCGACCACGACGTCCGCGACCCTGATCGGTCCGGTGCCGGGCTCGACCTGGCTGACGATCCCCAGGCGGTGGCGCATCAGCCGCAGCCGGGCCTCGACCTCGGCCGGTCCGGCGGTGGTGAGCAGGATGTCGTTCAGCGGCCACTGGTCATCGACGACCGACAGCCCCGCTTCGACGAACACTCCCACCACGGCGTTCCAGCTGCCCATGGCCTGGATGGTGCGCAAGGTCGACCGCGCGGCCACCATGTCGGACACGGCATCGACGAGCACGATGTCCGGCTCGGGACCACGCAGCAGGGCTCCGGCATCGAGGGCCTCGACCCGAACCCGATGAGGGAGGAGGTCCAGCGCCGGGAGCACACGCAAAACGGCCCCGTCGGAGCCGCCTGGAGTGAGCAAAGCCATCTCTGCCACAAGGCACACGATAGTCGTGACGACGCGGAGGAGGGCATGGTGCAGCGATGTGAGGCCCGCGAACGTCATAATGCGACCGTGAGTGCGCCAGCCGAGACCACGGAGACCTTCTCGGTCTCTGTCACCGGCTCGGTGGTCGCGGCGTGTGCCTTCTTCGCGCTCACCGCGATGGCCGGCCCGACCACCCTCACCCTGGCGGTGGCGGTGACGGTGGTGGTGATCGCCTGGGGATGGGCCGGCGCCCTGGACCTGCCGACCCCCCGCGGCACGGTCGGGGTGCTGCTGTTGGGCGGGCTGACGATCCTGGCCAGTGTCTGGTTGTCCGAGGACTCGACGCATCTGAACTGGCTGCCCGGCGCCCTCGCGGTGTCCATCATGACGGCCTTCCTGCATCAGCTGCTGCGTCGCGACGGGAGGCCCCGGGTCGCCGAGTCCGTCAGCGCCGTGCTGTTCGCGTTGGCCCTCTTCACCTGCGCGGCGTTTCTGATCCCGTTGGCCCGGACCGACGACGGCTCGTTGCTGGTGACGGCCGCGATGGTTGCCGCTGCCGCTTCGGCGGTGGTCGGCGCGGCCACCCGGGATCTCGCGATGGGCCTGAGACCGTGGATTGTGCCCGTGGCTCTCATGGTGGGGGGCGCCTGTGCCGCCGCGGTGAGCCTCGGCAGCGAGGCGTCGTGGACGTCCTTCGCGCTCATCGGGGTGGCTTGTGCGGCGGTCAGTCACGCGGTGCGACTGATCTTCTCGGTGCTGCCGACGATGGCCCACGCCCGACCCCGGGCCGTCGTGGCGTTGTGCTCGGTGCTGGCGGTCGGGATCATCCCCTACGTCGCGGCTCTGCTGTTCGTGCCCAGCGCCCTGCCGCTCTAGCCACCTCTACGATGGAGGCATGCCTTTCGAGCTGGACCCCACGATGCATCCGGACCTCGCGCCGTTGGCGTGGTTGATCGGCCGATGGGAGGGGGCCGGGGTGGTCGGATATCCGACCATCGAGTCGGCCAACTTCGGCCAAGCGGTGGAGGTCACCCACGACGGCCGACCCTTCCTGGAGTACCACAGCCACAGTTGGATCCTGGATGCCTCGGGCGAGCGACTGGCTCCTTCGGGCACCGAGTCCGGCTTCTTCCGGCCCCTGCCCGACGGTGAGGTGGAGTTACTCCTGACCCACCCCACCGGCATTGTCGAGATGTACGTCGGCACCACCAAGCCCGCTCAGCTGGAGATGCGCACCGACGGGGTGCTGCGCAGCCCGCACGCCAAGAACTACGCCGCCGGTCACCGGTTGTACGGGTTGGTGAACTCCAACCTGATGTGGGCGATGGACATGAGCGCCATGGACCAGAGCCTGACCAGCCATCTGTCGGCTGAGCTCAAACGAGTCGGCTAGTTGCTGAATCCCCGCTGGGGGGAGACGTCGTCGACGTAGTTCTCCATGGTGTCGTTCTGCAGGTGCTCCGTCAGGACGTTCAGCTGCTGCTCGGCCGGGACCACGATGGATCCCGCGACCTCGTCGGTGCCGATGCCCGTCCACGGCGCGGTCACGAACTCGATGTCGTCGCCACGCACCCCCCGCATGGAGAAGGCCAACGAC
The DNA here is from genome assembly GCA_049646465.1 of Ornithinimicrobium sp. Taxonomy (GTDB): domain Bacteria; phylum Actinomycetota; class Actinomycetes; order Actinomycetales; family Dermatophilaceae; genus Ornithinicoccus. The sequence goes on along the minus strand of JBARVW010000002.1, from coordinate 36,772 downwards.
CGCATCTCAGCGACGTCAAGGTCGTCGTCGACGGTCAAGTTCTTGGTCGCTGCATCGACGACCTCGCTGAGCCGTCCCGGGTTGGTCAGCGTCTCGCTCGACAGCGTCTCCAGCATCACCGCCTTGATGAAGGCCTGCTGGCGCTGGCCGCGGGAGATGTCGCCCTGACTGAGGGCGTAGCGCTCGCGGACGAACTCCAGGCCCGTCTCGCCGTCCATCGCCATGGTGCCCTGGGGGAACCCCGGGCTCGCTTCGGCCACGTTGACGTCGACCCCGCCGACGGCGTCGGTCAAGGCTTTGAAGCTCTCGAAGTTGACGATGGCCACCGAGTCGATGGGGACGCCGATCAGCGGCTGGATCGTCTCGACCAGCAACGGGGCCCCGCCGATGGAGTAGGCCGCGTTGATCTTGTTGGGCCGGGAAGAGCCCGGGATGTCGACGAAATAGTCCCGGGGGAAATGGATCAGGTCCACCCGTGAGCGGTCGTCCGAGATGTGCGCGAGCACGATGACATCGGAGCGACCGCGCTCCTCGTCGAGATCTCTACTGTCCGAGCCGACGATGAGGTAGTTGAGCGCGTCGCCGGACTCCTCGGTGCGATCCACCGGGACGGGCAGCATGGTGCCGCTCTCGGTCGTGACCTCCGCTTGGGCGTCCGGCATGAGGGGCTCGAACGTGAGGTTGTTGTTCACCTTGTTGTTCAGGAACGCGAGGTAGCCGGCCGCCCCGCCGACCACCAGCAGGCTGAGCAGCACCAAGGAGACCACGGCGATGCGCAGGCCACGCCGTCGACGCCGCGGTGGCCTGTCCTGCCCCGGGTCGCCATCGTCGCTGTAGGTATCGTCGCTGTAGGCATTGTCGTCGTGGTTGGCGCTCGAGGACCCGTCGAACATCCCGCCGACCCCCGCGTCGCGGTTATCGCTCATGGGGCGCAGTCTAAACTGCGGTTCCTGGGTCTGAGCGGAACAAAACTGGACGTGGGCTGGGCGTTGGCTGGACGCTCTGTCCGTGCCGTGGAGCAACAATGGGTACCGTGCTGTGATGGGCACGCGCGAGAGGACACGTCCGACCAGCACTGCTCAGCGGGCAGAGCAGCTGCGGGAGGCCGGGCTGCGGATGACCGGGCCTCGACGGCGAGTGCTCGCGGCGTTGGAACGGTTGGGCCACGCCACCCCCGAGGAGCTGAGCGCCGCATTGGCGCAGGATGGCGCCGCGCCGCTGCCGGCCTCGACGGTGTATCGGAACCTCGAGTCCTTGGCCGGAGCCGGGCTGGTCCGCCACAGCCACGTCCATCACGGGCCCCCGACGTACCACCTGCCCGAGCACGGGGACCACCTGCATTTGGTATGCCGAGGCTGCGGAGACATCGTGGAGGCCTCACCGGCGTTGGCCCGGGACCTGGCCCGGAATCTGCAGGAGGCCCACGGCTTTGACGCGCAGGTGACCCACATGGCGATCCATGGCCATTGCCGGGACTGCCGAAACAAGCACCACCACGACCAAGAGGTGACATGAGCGTAGGACCAGATGTGGACTCCCTGGACGAGGCGAGCCCACCGATGAGCCCGTTGGCTACTCGACCCAAGGCGGTGCTCGCCGTCGGCAAGGATCAGGGCGTCGCCGCCCACTACGGTGACCCGAGCCGTGAGCAGCGTTTGTTGGAGGAGTCGTTGGCGTGCGTCGACCTCTCCCACCGAGGGGTCCTGACCGTCACGGGGCCCGACCGCCTGACATGGCTGCACTCGCTGACCACCCAGCACATGGCGACGCTGGAGCCACGGCACAGCATCGAGACCCTGATCCTGTCGCCCAAGGGTCATATCGAGCACGCGCTGCACGTCGTGGACGACGGTGAGACCACCTGGCTGACCACCGAGCCGGGGGGCGCGGCCGAGGCCGTGCGCACCTGGCTGGACTCGATGAAGTTCATGCTGCGGGTCGAGGTGGCTGATCGCAGCGAGGACTTCGCGGTGCTCGGCGAGCCGATCGGGGCCGAGTCCGGACCCGGGGAGCCGCTGGCTTGGGTGGACCCCTGGCCGGGTGTGGTGGGAGACAGCGTGGCCTATGGCCCGGTGGAGGGCCACCCGGGCGTCGGACGGCAGTGGCGTGAGCTGATCGTGCCGCGTGCAGACCTGGAGTCTGTCGTCGGTGAGCGACCGTTGGCCGGGCTCTGGGCAGCCGAGGCCCTGCGGGTCAACGCCTGGCGGCCGCGAGCGGGAGTAGACACCGACCACCGCACGATCCCGCACGAGCTGGACTGGATGCGCACCGCGGTGCATCTGCACAAGGGGTGCTATCGCGGGCAGGAGACGGTGGCCCGGGTCCACAACCTGGGACGGCCGCCGCGTCGGATGGTCTTCCTGCACCTGGACGGCTCGGGGCACACGTTGCCCGAGCCCGGAGAGCAGATCCGCGTCGGGGACCAGAGCGAGGAGGCGCCGACCCGTCCCATCGGGACGGTCACCAGTGTGGCCCGGCACTACACCGACGGCCCGATAGCGCTGGCCGTGATCAAGCGCAACACCGACCCCGACGCTGAGCTGGCGGTCGGTGTCACCAGTGCCGCCCAGACGCTGATTGGCCCGGCCTGATGGCCGGTCGCCCCGGCAACGCCCTGGTCACGGTCGCCCCGACCGGCGCCGAGACCACCAAGGCCGAGTGTCCCGCGCTGCCCACCACGCTCGAGGAGCTGGTCGAGACGGCCCGTGCCTGTGAGGAAGCGGGCGCTGGGCTGGTGCACGTGCACATCCGGGATGAGCGCCACCGCCCGAGTCTGGACCCGACGCGCCTGCGGGACACGGTGCAGGCCCTCCGGGAGAGCACCGACCTGATCGTGCAGCTGTCCACCGGTGGGTCGGTGCACGACCCGTTGGAACGCCGGCTGACGGTGCTCGACGCCGAGCCCGATTCGTGCAGCCTCACCTGCGGCACGGTCAACTTCGGCGACGACGTCTTCAGCAACCCCTACCCGTTCATGAGCGAGCTCTACGTGCAGGCGCAGGAACGTGAGGTGGTGCCCGAGTTCGAGCTGTTCGACCTCGGCCACGTCGCCGCCCTGGGCCGGTTGCTCGACACCCACGGGCTGCCCTTCGGTGGACGGGTGCACGTCGACTTCGTGACCGGCGTGCCGGGCGGTATGCCGGGCACCGTGCCGGCCTTGGTCGCCGGGGTGAACGCTCTGCCCGAGCAGGTCACGAGCTGGTCGGCCACCGGCATCGGACGGGCCCACCTGCCGATCGCGGCCGCCGCCCTGGCGATGGGAGGCCATCTGCGCGTGGGCATGGAGGACAACCTGATGATGGCTCGCGGCGTGCCGGTGCAGCACAACGTCGAGCTGGTGCAGCGCGCGGTCTCCCTGGCCGAGACCATGCAACGACCCGCCATGTCGACGACGGATGCGCGCACCCTCCTGGGGATCAAGCGACGCCACTAGGGTGATCCGAATGAGCTCCTACAGCGCCTTGGGCGAGGCACCCGTGGTGGCGACGGTCACCCGTTCCGGTCTGGTCGAGTCGGTGCACCACGGCATCGTCGTCGCCACCGACGCCGACGGTTCGGTGGTCTTCGGACACGGGGCCCACGACATACCGATCTATCCACGGTCGTCGAACAAGCCCCTGCAGGCCGTGGCGATGCTGCGATCGGGCGCTGTGATCGAGGGTGAGCTGCTGGCGTTGGCCAGTGCCAGCCACAACGGGGAGGACTTCCACCTCGACGGTGTCCGGCGCATCCTGGCACTCGCGGACGAGGGGTTGACCGAGGCGGACCTGCAGAACACCCCCGACTACCCCTACGACGACGCGGTGAAGCATCGCTGGATCGCCGCCGGCCACGGCGCGGAGTCGATCGCCCAGAACTGCTCGGGCAAGCATGCCGCGATGCTGGTGACCTGCGTCGCCGCGGGCTGGGAGATGAGCACCTACCTGCATCCCGACCACCGGTTGCAGCGCGCCATGACGACCGCGATCGAGGACTTGTCGGGTGAGCGGGTCGCCGCGACCGGGGTCGATGGTTGCGGTGCTCCGGTGATGGCGATCAGCCTGGCCGGTCTGGCGCGGGCGTTCGGGTCGATGGCAGCGGCTCCCGCGTTCACCCCTGCGGGTCGGGTGGCGAGCGCGATGAGTGCCCACCCGCGCTTCGTCGGCGGCACCGGTCGGGACGTGAGTGCGCTGATGGAAGCGGTGCCGGGGTTGGTCGCGAAGGATGGAGCAGAGGCGGTGTATGCCGTGGGCCTGCCGGACGGTCGCGGGGTGGCGGTCAAGATCACCGACGGGAGCGCCCGGGTCCGGGCCGCCGTCGTGGTCAAGGCCCTGCAAGCGCTGGGCGTGCACGGTGACGGAGACGCGTTCGCCCAGATCGTCGACACCCCCGTGCTGGGCCACGGGCAGCGGGTCGGATCCCTCGAGGCAGTCGACTTCTACGGGGCGGGCGACTTCTACGGGGCGGGCGAGCGCTGAGGTGCGAGCCGTCCTGCAGCGGGTGCACCGGGCCAGTGTGAGCGTCGAGGGGAGCCTCGTCGGCGAGATCGGGTGGGGGGTGCTCGCACTGGTTGCGGCCACCCATACCGACGGCGAAGAGGACGTCGCCACCATGGCCCGCAAGATCGCGGAGCTGCGGATGCTGGCGGACGACACGTCGATCCAGGACACGGTCAACCATGGCGCGGCGTCGCGCCGTGAGCCGGCTCCGGACGGTGCCGCCGCTCCACCGGCCGTGCTGGTGGTGAGCCAGTTCACGCTGTACGGCACAACGAAGAAGGGCCGTCGACCGTCGTGGAGCGCGGCGGCTCCGGGCGACATCGCCGAGCCGCTGGTCGACGCGGTGGCGCAGGCGTTGCGGGACCGCGGGATCAGCGTCGCCACGGGCATCTTCGGCGCCCAGATGGACGTCTGCCTGGTCAACGACGGGCCGTTCACACTGATCGTGGACACCTCGTCCGCTCGCGCCTGATCAAGAGGTCGAGTCCGGTCGGAGGTTCCTTTCAACTTCGGCCCGTAGGCTTGGTCCGTGCCTGACATCTCGTTGTTCTCCGCCCAAGCCTCCGTCGCCCTCCTGCTCGGTGTCGTAGCGTTGGTGCTGGAGCTCTGGGCCGCGATCGACGCGGTGACGACCCGTGCGGATGCGTTCGTGGCGGCCGGGAAGCGGACCAAGGGCTTCTGGGCCGCGGTGACGGTGGTCGCGGCCCTCTTCGGCTTCGTATCGGTGACGAACCCGCTCAACCTGTTCGGCCTCATCGGCTTCGTCGCCGCCGCTATCTATCTGACGGATGTGCGTCCGGCCGTGCGTTCGCTCCGGGGCCGTAACAACCGCGGAACCCAGATGGGCCCTTACGGCCCGTGGTAGGGGCCAGCCCTGCGCATACCGCTGAGATCCCCGGACCGTATGGACCCCTGGAGGCGTTGACTCGGGGCTCCGGGCTACCCAGCACCCTCTTCGTTCACGGGTTGGGTGGCTCCATCGAGACGACCCGGCCCTACGCCCGTCTTGTGCCTGGCCGACGGACCTTCCTGCACATCGCCGGCCACGGGGCCTCCAGCCCACCGTCCGAGCTGACCTACCGCGCGCTGGCTGCAGAAGTCTGGTCCGCAGCCGATGAGGTGCACGCGACTGCAGCGCTCGGGATCAGCATGGGTGCGGGGGCACTCTGTGCGGGACTGGTCCGCGACCCGGGGCGCTTCGCAGCACTCGTCCTCGTCCTGCCCGCCCCCGTGGACCGGCCGCGAGGTGAGAAGGCCGCGGCTGCCTTCGAGGCTCTGGCCGTCGTCGTGGCCAGCGGAGACGTCGAGGCGGTCACGGCGCATCTCGTGGCTGCCGAGCCTGCTGCCTGCGCCCAGGACGCCCGGGTGCTGCGGTGGTGCCGGGGCCAGGCTGAACGGTTGATGACGGGCTCGGCTCGCGCGGCCCTGGCTCAGATGCCTGGACAGCGAGCCGTCGAGGATCCGGAGGCGCTGCGGCGAGTGCAGGCGCCGGTGTTGATCGTGGCAGCGCAGGGCGATCCCATCCATCCGGTCGAGGCGGCGGACCAGCTCGCCAGCGTGCTGCCCCACGCTGATCTGGAGGTCCTGCCCGAAGGTGGCATCATGTGGGCCCACCGTGATCGGGTCCGCCAACGGGTGGGGGACTTCCTGGCCGAGCACGCACAGGGGAGCCCGGAGATGACCGAGCGTGAGTGATGTGAGCAGAGGTGTGCAGGTGGAGTCGACCGGACCCGACCCCGTCGGTCGAGACCTCACCGACCAGGTGCGCACCTCGGTGCGACCCTGGGGACACTTCGAGCAGTTCGTCGCCAACGAGCCGTGCACGGTGAAGACCATCACGGTGCTCCCCGGTCACCGGTTGTCGCTGCAACGTCACGACCGCCGTGCTGAGCTGTGGCAGATCCTCGACCACCCCCTGGACGTCGTCGTCGGAGACGCTGCGTGGCAGGCCGCTTCGGGGGAGCTGGTGTTCATCCCTGTGGGGTGTGCGCACCGTGTGGCCAACCGTGGTGACCGGCCGGGAAGAGTGTTGGAGATCGCGTTCGGTGACTTCGCAGAGAGCGACATCGAGCGACTCGAGGACGACTACCAGCGCGACTGATGCTGGACCGCCTAGCCCCGGGGTTCGCTGTCGTCGGCGTGGTGGCACTGTTCGTGCTGGTGATGGCCGTGCCTTTCATCGCCACCGGCTCCCAGTCGGCGCGATCCGGGTTCGTCCGCGCGGGCAAGGTCGCAGCGGTGCTCTCCTATGCCGCCGCCGTCGTCGCCTACACCGTGCTGCCCCTTCCCTCGGGTGAGGCGATGCGGCAGCGCTGTGCCAGCGGTGACGGGGGCGCCGGCATCCAGCTCATGCCGTTCCACTTCCTGACCGAGGTCGGGGCCGGTGGGTCCTCCCGTGGGTTGGTCCTGCTGGCGGATCCGGCGCTGTGGCAGGTGGTGCTCAACGTCGCCCTCTTCGTGCCGCTGGGGTTCCTGTTGTGGCGGTTGTGGCCTGGCCGGGCGTGGGCGGTGCTGGGGGTGGCGGTGGCGTGCTCGTTGGGCATCGAAGTCACCCAGGGCACGGGGTTGTGGTTCCTCTACGACTGCGCCTACCGCGTGTTCGATGTCGACGACCTGGTGGCCAACGGTCTCGGGGCTGCCTGTGGGATGGCCCTGGCCGCGGGCCACGCGGCCCGAACCGCCCCGGCGGCCGACTAGCCCCCTCCATCAACGACGTCGTCCGGGTAACCCCATCGTGCGCGCGTTCGTGGGGCGCGTGCGGCCGGATCGTGCCGCACCAGCCCCAGAATGCAGCGCAAGGGGCAACGCGAGTGGACTCTGTGCCCCGCGGCGCAGCCTGGGGAGAGGGCCTGCGCGGAGCGTGCCAAACTGAGCGGATGAGTGACCTGCAGCATCCTCGGCCGCGCCGCGTGGCCATGGTGAGCGTGCACACCTCGCCGTTGGAGCAACCAGGGACCGGGGATGCCGGCGGGCTCAACGTCTACGTCGTGGAGACAGCTCGACTCTTGGCCGCCCGCGGCACGGAGGTCGAGATCTTCACCCGGGCCACCGACGGCGGACAAGCCGACGTCGTGCCGTTGGACCCCGAGGCCCTGGGCGACTCCGTGCTCGTCCACCACGTGCCGGCGGGGCCGTTCGAGGGCCTGGACAAGGAAGATCTACCCGGTCAGCTGTGCGCCTTCGCCGCCGGGATGATGCGGATCGCGGCAGCCCATCCCGAGCAGTGGTACGACCTCATCCACTCCCACTACTGGCTCTCCGGCCAGGTCGGCTGGCTGGCTTCGGACCGGTGGAACGTGCCGCTTGTGCACACCATGCACACCATGGCGCGAGTGAAGAATCAAGAGCTGGCCCAAGGGGATCGCAGCGAGCCGAGGGGCCGCGAGATCGGCGAGGAGCAGGTCGTCGAAGCCGCTGCGACCCTGATCGCCAACACCGACCAGGAAGCGCAGCAGCTGATCGACCTCTACGGCGCCGACCCGGCTCGGGTGCGGGTGGTCAATCCGGGGGTGGACCTAGAGGTCTTCAGTCCTGGCGACCGAGGACGTGCGCGCTCACACGTCGGGCTGGAGCAGGACGCTGTGGTGTTGCTGTTCGTCGGTCGAGTCCAACGGCTCAAAGCACCCGATGTGCTCCTTCGGGCAGCGGCGGCGCTGCTGGCCGACGACCCGACCCTGCGGGAGCGGCTGGTTGTGGCCGTGCTCGGGGGATTGTCCGGCTCGGGGGTCCAAGCGCCTGCATGGCTCGACGACCTCGCAGCGGAGCTCGACATCAGCGACGTGGTCCGTGTGGTGCCGCCGGTCTCTCGGGCGATGCTGGCGCAGTGGTACCGAGCGGCCGATATCGTCGCCATCCCCTCCTACAGCGAGTCCTTCGGGCTCGTCGCAATCGAGGCTCTAGCCAGTGGGGCGCCCGTGCTCGCGGCTCGGGTGGGGGGCCTGCCCGTGGCCATCGGCGAGGCCGGCCAGCTCATCGACGGTCACGACCCCCAGGACTGGGCCGACGCGATGAGCGCGATGCTGGCCGACCCCGATCGGCTCGCCCGGGCAGCGACGTCGGGCCCCGAGCACGCCCAGCGGTTCAGCTGGGAGCACACCGTCGATGAGCTGGAGAGGGTCTACGCCGCAGCGGTCGAGATGGCGGGCCGCACACAGCCCCACGATGAGCACAAAGGGATCGACGAGGCGCGCGTGTTGAGTGACCTGCCCGCCGCTCTGGTGCCGTGAGCTCGGCCTCGACGGCGGCGCTACGCCAGGCTCTCGACGCACTGTCGGTCGACTGGGAAGAGGGCACCCGAGCCGGCGAGACCGTGCTGACGTTGCCAGGGGAGTGCAAGCTCAGGACCGTCGTCTCGCTCGTCGTCCGCCGTCGCACGGTGCGACTCCGAGCATTCGTGGTGCGCAACCCCGACGAGAACCACCAGGGTGTCTACGCCTTCCTGCTCCGCCGCAACCTGCGCCTGCCCGGGATCAGCTACGCCATCGACACCTCCGGCGACGTCTTCCTGGTGGGGCAGTTCCCGCGGGAGCTCATCGGTGAGACGTTCCTCGACGAGCTGCTCGGGGCGGTGCTCGCGGCCTGCGATGAGCCGTTCAACGACCTGCTCGCCCTGGGCTTCCTCAGCGCCATGCGCACGGAATGGGACTGGCGGGTGCAGCGGGGGGAGTCCACGGCCAACCTCGAGGCCTTTCGCCACCTGCTCGACCCGGACTCGTCCTGATCGAGAAGGCGCAGGTCGGGGACGAGTCCGCAGACCCGCCCCCGACGCGCCACTGGGGCTTAGCCGCGCGGGATGGCTCCCGGCATAGGCGGCACCACCGGGGGTAGCTCTCGGGTGATACCGGCCTCTTCCTCGGCGTCCTTCTGGATCTCATCCGGGGTCACGGTCTTGCGCGCGCCCTCGCCCTCCTGCGCGTAGTACGGCTCGGTGAACGCGGGGAAGTCGGTGCGACAGCGTGTCCCGGCTTTGGGCACCTTGGCGGTGAGCAAGTAGGTGTCGATGGCCGTGTTCACGCACGCCGAGGTCCCGTAGGCCGTGTGACCGAAGTTGTCACTGGACAGCAACCGACTGTTCGGCAGCAGCGAAGCGGCCCGGACGGCACCGTCGTAGTTGGTCGCCGGGTCCCAGTAGTTGCCGACCACCAAAACCGGGTTCTTGGTCTTGGCGGTGAACGACCCGCGGTAGGCATCGCCGTCGTCGACGGTCCAGTACTTCTCCGCACACGGCGCCGAACCCCACGTCCACAACCGCCCGAACCCGGTGCCGGTGCTCGCGGCACGGTCGGCATACTGACGCCAGTTGCCGACGTACTTGGGGTTGATGGAGTCGGTGCACAGCACAGTCTGGAAGGAGTCCGCCTCGTTGTAGTACGGGAAGGCGAAGCCGAGCTCCTTGGCCAGGGTGGACTTGGCTGCCTGCGCCGCGTCGGCTTCCGCTTGGCGCTCCTGGTATCGGTCCACGAACTGCTGCTGAAGGTCGGCTTGGGCCTGGCCCTCAGCCGATCCCGCGTCGAACTCCTCGAACAGGATCTCGTAGAAGAACGTCAGGTCGGAGTCCACGATCTCCGGCGCGAAGGGGTCGTACATATCACCCAAGAGGAAGCTCACGAGGTCGGCGTAGGTCAGGGTGAAGAACACCTCGCCGGTCTCGAAGTCCGTGATCTCGACCGGGTTCTTCTTGATCTCGCGGATGATCTTGTCGTAGTTGCGCTTCGGGTCTCCCTTGCTGGCGAAGAGGCAGTAGTCCGACCCCTTTTTCGTGCACAGTCGCAAGATCTCGTTGACCGCCTTGGTGCCGCCCTCGCCGGAGCGGATCCGCGCGGTCACCGGGGTGCGCTGGGTGGCAGGGGTGCCGGCCCAGGCCACGGGGTCGAGGACACCGTCGATGGTCACGGCCCGCACGCGGTCGGGGAAGAGGTTGGCGTAGACGTTGCCCAGGTAGCTCCCGTAGGAGAACCCGAGGTAGGTCAGCTGCTTGTCGCCGAACATGCGCCGCATGACGTCCATGTCGCGGGCGACGTTGGCCGTGGACATGTGGGCAGAAAGGGGTTTGCCCGTGCTCGAGCAGGCCTTCGCGAAGGTCATCGAAGACTGGAGGTAGGCGTTGGTCTCTCGCGTGGTCGTGGGGAAGGCGACGTTCAGACCGGACAGGCCGCTGGCCTGGGCACCGATGTTCTTGAAGCAGCGCACGTTGTCGCTGAAGTTGATGCCCCTGGGGTCCACTCCCACCACGTCGAACTTCTTCAGGACCGCAGGGGAGAGGAAGAACGGCGCTGCCGAGGCGATGTCGATCCCCGAGCCGCCGGGACCGCCGGGGTTGAGGAACAGGGTGCCGATCTTGTTTTTCTGGTCCTTGGCCGGGATACGCAGGTACGCCACCTCGGTCGTGGTGCCCGTGGGTCGGTCGTAGTCCAGCGGCAGCTTGACGGTGCCACACTCACTTCGGACCCCGATGACCTCGGTGCAGTCGAAGGTGTCCGGCTTCGGGGTGCGGTAGCCGTCGACGCGTTTGGCCTCCTTGGCGTTCGTCACGTCCGCCCCGATGAGTGCGGCCCCCGCCGAAGCGCTGTCGTGGGTCGGTGTCTGTGCCGCCTGCACCGCAGCCGGAGTGGCTACCAGCGCCAACGCGGCGAGAGAGCCCGCCAGCTGGCGGACGACGCGTGGTCTTGTCATGGAACTGCCTCCCTGATTCCCCTGCCCCGCCGTCGAACCTATCGGTCGATTGTTGCCCCGAGCAGGGTCTCAATGTCGTCCTGTCACTACCTGTTGTCAACTGTTGAATGAGCAACTAACTCCCCGTGGTGACGCTGGGAGTCCGTCCGGAGCCAGCGATGCCTAGAGGGCGGCTGAGGGGCCATCTTGACTAGACTGACTGCATGACTGAGGCGACCGACACGGCATACACCCTGATCCTGCTGCGCCATGGCGAGAGCGAGTGGAACGCCAAGAACCTGTTCACCGGATGGGTCGACGTGGACCTGTCCGACAAGGGGCGCGAGGAGGCCGTGCGCGGCGGGCAGCTGTTGCTCGAGGAAGGGCTGGTGCCTGACGTCCTGCACACCTCCCTCCTGCGCCGAGCGATCAGCACGGCCAACGCCACGCTGGACGTGGCGGACCGCCACTGGATCCCGGTGCGCCGATCGTGGCGGCTGAACGAGCGCCACTACGGCGCCCTCCAGGGACTGGACAAGGCGGCTACCCGGGACAAGTACGGGGAGGAGCAGTTCATGCTGTGGCGTCGTTCCTTCGACACCCCGCCCCCGCCTATCGAGTCCGACGCCGAGTACTCACAGGCCGGGGACCCGAGGTATGCCGATCTGGGCGAGGACCTGCCGGCCACCGAGTGCCTCAAGGACGTCATCGCCCGGATGCTGCCCTACTGGGAGTCCTCGATCGTGCCGGATCTCGAAGCGGGCAACGTGGTGATGGTGGCGGCGCACGGCAACAGCCTGCGGGCGCTGGTCAAGCACCTGGACGGCATCAGCGACGACGACATCGCCGGCCTCAACATCCCTACCGGTATCCCGCTGGTCTACGAGCTCGACGCCGACTTCGCGCCGGTGCAGCGTGGGGGCCGCTACCTGGATGCGGACGCCGCGGCCGAAGCGATCACCGCGGTGGCCAACCAGGGCAAGTAGCCAGCCCGTAGCGGAACACGTGCCGGGCCGGTTTAGCCCTCTTCGAACTTGTAGCCCAGCCCGCGCACCGTCAGGATCAGCGTCGGGTTGGCCGGGTCGGGCTCGACCTTGGCCCGTAGTCTCTTGACGTGGACGTCCAGCGTCTTGGTGTCGCCGACGTAGTCGCTGCCCCAGACCCGGTCGATGAGTTGTCCGCGGGTCATCACGCGACCCGCGTTGCGCAGCAGCATCTCCAGCAGCTCGAACTCCTTCAGGGGCAGAGTCACCCTCTCCCCGGACACCGTGACCTGGTGGCGCTCTACGTCCATCCGCACCGGACCGCCGGCGATACTGGTCGGCACCAGCTCCTCGGGGTCGGCATGCCGACGGAGCACAGCCTTGATCCGGGCCAGCAGCTCTCGGGCCGAGTAAGGCTTGGTCACGTAGTCATCGGCGCCGATCTCGAGCCCGACCACCTTGTCCACCTCGCTGTCCTTCGCGGTCAGCATGATCACGGGTACGGAGGAGCGGCTGCGTAGGGCGCGGCAGACATCCACCCCGCTCAGACCGGGAAGCATCAGGTCCAGCAGGACGAGGTCGGCGCCACCACGGTCGAACTCGGCGATGCCGTCAGGGCCGGTTGCCGCTACCGCGACGTCGTAGCCCTCCTTGCCGAGCAGGTAGGACAGCGGGTCGGAGAAGGACTCCTCGTCCTCGACCACCAGAATGCGGGTCACAGGGGTACCTTTCGTTGTTGCGGTCGGGGGTCCTCAGGGGCTGCGGACCCGACAGGGCGTGTGTCATTCACCACACCGGGCAGGCGGATGGTGAAGGTCGATCCCTGCCCTTCTTGGCTCCAAAGGGTGACTTCTCCACCGAGGTTGGAGCAGATGTGCTTGACGATCGACAGACCCAAGCCGGTCCCGCCGGTCATCCGTGACCGAGCGGTGTCGACTCTATAGAAGCGCTCGAAGATGCGTTCCTGATCGTTCGGTGAGATGCCCCTGCCCTGGTCCGAGACCTTGATCTCGACGATGTCGTCGACCCGGCGGGTAGTCACGGACACCCGGGTGCCGTCCTCGGAGTAGGCGATGGCGTTGGTGATGAGGTTGCGGATCGCCGTGGTGATCAGCTCAGGGTCACCGTAGACACGCAAACCCGCTCGCGTGGTGGCCACCCGGCAGCTGAGGACGCGGTCACCCGCGATCAGCCGGGTGTGCTCGACGGCCTCGGCGGCACAGCTGGCGACGTCGACCACGCTCAGCTGGGTCATCAGGTCCACCGTCTGCAGGCGGGAGAGGTCGACGATCTCGCTGACCAGGGTCGTCAGACGCTCGGCCTCCACCTTCATCCGGCGCGAGAAGCGTTTGACCGCCGCCGGGTCGTCCGCCGCCCCCTCGACGGCCTCGGCCAGCAGGGACAAGCCGCCCACCGGTGTCTTGAGCTCGTGGCTGACGTTGACCACGAAGTCCCGACGGACCTCTTCGACCCGGCGGGCCTGGGTGCGGTCCTCGATCAACATCAGGACCAGATCGTCGGCGATCATGGCCACTCGGGCCCCGATGACCAGACGACCCGCGCCGACGGGTCCGCGGGCGGACTCGAACTCGATCTCGCGTGTCCGCCCGTCGCTGAGCACCTCGTCGAAGACCTTTCTCAGGTCCTGGTGGGTGAGCTCGCTGCCGCGGACCAGCCCGAAGGTCAGCGCCGAGGATGTCGCACGCAGCACCCGACCGTCCCGAGCGGTCAGGATGCCGCCCGAGCGGGTGGCGGTCAGCAGCTCGGCCACGCCGATGGCCAGGGCGCCGTGAGCGTGCTCCAGGGACCCGGTCAGACCCCGCGGATCAGGGTTCGCGGAGCCGGCGTCGGCGGCACCCTGACGCAGCTGTCGGACCCGCAGCACGAGGACGGCGACGAGGACGAGAAGGATGATCACGACGGCTACGGTCACCACTGCGGTGGTCGTGGATACCGTCAACATGCTGTCCACCCTAGATCGCTGTCCCGGGCGCTCGACACCGTAAACTGAGAGGGCGTCCCGCAGTAGCGCACTGTTCACTTTCAGTCGGCGCTTCGTTCATTCAACAATGACAGCGTGCTCGCGAACCTAGCGAAGAGGAGCACCATGCGCACGGCATATCACGAGGAACTGGTCTTCATCTCCGACCAACTGGTCGAGATGACCCGACTCACCGCCTCCGCCCTGAACCGGGCGACCCAAGCCCTGATGGATGCGGATCTGGAGCTCGCCGAGAGCGTCATCACCGCCGACGAGCACATCGACGCCGTCCGACGAGACCTGGACAACCGGGCGGTGGACACGCTCGCCCGCCAGCAACCCGTGGCCACGGACCTGCGCACCCTGGTGACCTCGATGCGGATGAGCTCGGACTTGGAACGAATGGGGGACCTGGCCCGGCACGTGGCCAAGGTGGCACGGTTGCGGTACCCCGAGGCTGCGATCCCCCCGGCGCTGCGCGCCACCTTCGCCGAGATGGCGCAGCTGGCCGAGCGGATGGTGATGAAGACGGGGTCGATCATCCACAACAACGACCTCGAGGGAGCCAGCCGACTCAAGGACGACGACGACCGGATGGACGAGCTGCACCGCGAGGTCTTCCGCCTCCTGCTCTCCGAGCGCTGGGACGGAGCCATCGAGGCGGCGGTGGATGCGACGCTGTTGAGTCGCTACTACGAGCGCTTCGGTGACCACGCGGTGTCGGTGGCCCACCGGGTGGTCTATCTGGTGACCGGCGAATGGCACGACGAGGTCAACATGGACGACGCGCTCGAGAGCAGGACGGCTGAAAGCGCCCGTCACACCGCGCCCGTGCGCTAAGCCCCTCGTCGGCCTGGGCCACTACCTCGGCTAGTCGGCCTGGGCCAGCACCTCGACGTACGGTTCGTAGACCCCATCGGGGGGGAGCACGGGAACGCGCGCAGACACCGCGCTCTGACCGGTGCTGAACCGCAAGGTCACCAAGCCGCCGGGGAACCCGGGGACGGCGTCAGCCAGGACGGGGTCCACGAACGCTCCGTCGTCGGTCCTGCCGTCCATACGCACGCCCCGTGAGGGGTTGACCTCGACCGCCGGGGCCAGGTCGGCTCGCTCCCCTTCGGCCTCCAGGGCGACGTTGACCGTGAGCGGTTCATCGCTGGTGTTGACCACGTATCCACTGACCACTCCGGGGGCGCCCTCGCCCTCGCTGATGATGACGAGGTCCAGCACGTCCATGTCTTCGGTCTCGACGCTCACGCCGTCTGCAGGGTCGTACTGCATGTCCGTCGTGATCGGAGATGCGACCTGGCACGAGCTCACGCCGAAGGCGGTCGCCAGGGTCGCCACGGCCAGGCCGAAGCGGCGGATGGGTGGGGTCGTTCTCCTCGTTCTGGGCACAGCCCGTAGCCTACCGGGTGGCTCCCTCGCCTGCACAGGTCCCTGACCAGCGCAAATGCCAGCGCTGTTATTTAGTGATCTACACCACTCGTGATATTCTGAGGCTCCGCGAAAGGGGCTAACTGAAGATGACATTTAAGGTCGGCGAGACCGTCGTGTATCCGCATCACGGCGCCGCACTCATCCAAGAAATGAACAAACGCACGATCAAGGGTGAGGAGAAGATCTACCTCAAGTTGAAGGTTGCTCAAGGCGACCTCACCATTGAAGTCCCCGCCGACAACTGCGACCTCGTCGGAGTCCGCGACGTCGTTGGCCGGGAAGGACTCGACAAGGTGTTCAAGGTGCTTCGCGCCGATCACACCGAGGAGCCCACCAACTGGTCCCGTCGATACAAGGCCAACCTCGAGAAACTGGCCTCGGGTGACGTCGTGAAGGTCGCCGAAGTGGTTCGTGACCTGTGGCGACGCGACCGCGACCGAGGCTTGTCCACGGGTGAGAAGCGGCTGCTCAACAAGGCCCGGCAGATCTTGGTCTCCGAGCTCGCGCTTGCGGAGAAGACCAACGAGGACAAGGCCGAGGCCACGCTCGACGAGGTCCTCGCCTCCTGAACGTCGGAGTCATCCTGGTCGCCGCTGGCCAGGGCTCCCGTCTTGGCGCTGGCCGCCCGAAGGCACTTGTGCCCTTGGGCGGCCAGTCGCTCGTTCAGCGTGCCGCCAGCACGGCGGTGCGATGCCCGGATGTGACCGAGGTGGTCGTGGTCGCGCCGTCCGGGCATAGCGCTGACATGCGCGACGCTCTCGGGAATCTCTCGACGTCCGATGGCGCCCCAGTGCAGGCAGGCACCGTGGTGCAGGTGGTGGAGGGTGGCGCCGAGCGGTCCGACTCCGTGACCGCCGGCCTTCGTGTGCTGTCGTCCGAGGTGGGCATCGTCCTGATCCACGACGCCGCCCGCGCCTTGACGCCGAGGCAGGTCTTCGAGGACGTCATTGCCGCAGTCCGATCGGGCCACTGCGCGGTGGTGCCGGTGGTCCCGGTGACCGACACCATCAAGGAAGTTGCCGCGCGGGCCGGTGGGACGTCCTTGGCTGTGGTGCGCACGATCGACCGCGCCAACCTGCGCGCCGCGCAGACCCCGCAGGGATTCCTGCGGGAGACGCTGGACCACGTCCATACCCGCTCCACTCGGGGTGCCGACGTCGGGACCGCCACCGACGACGCCGGCATGGTGGAAGCCTTCGGTGGCACGGTGTTCACCGTGAGCGGCGACCATCGGTCCCTGAAGATCACCACCCCGCACGACTTGGCCGTGGCCGAGATGCTCCTGGCGGGGGCGCCGTGACCCGCCTGCCCCGCGTCGGCGTCGGCACCGATGTCCATCGGTATGCCGAGACGCCTCGCGATCTGTGGCTCGGGTGTCTGCGCTGGCCGGGCCAACAGGGCATCGAGGGACACTCCGACGGGGACGTCGCGGCCCACGCGGCCTGCGACGCCTTGCTGGCCGCGGGAGGCTTGGGTGACCTCGGGAGTGTGTTCGGCACCGACCGTCCCGAGATGGCTGGAGCCGGGGGAGCGCGGATGCTGGCGCACGTCGCCGACCTGCTCCGTGCAGCCGGTCTCAGCGTCGGCAACGTGTCGGTCCAGATCATCGGCAACCGGCCCAAGATTGGCCCTCGACGCGCCGAGGCCGAGTCGGCCATGGCGGCGGCTCTGGGCGGGGCGCCGGTCTCGGTCAGCGCCACGACGACAGACGGTCTCGGTCTGACCGGTCGTGGTGAAGGCATCGCCGCGATCGCCATGGCCATCGTCGCCTAGACCCGCTCCGGACGGCATACTGATCCGGTCAGCATCGCCTTCAAGGAGGACCCGCATGCCCAGCACCGTCAAGGGCGTCATCGCCCGCAGCAAGAACGCCCCCGTCGAAGTGGTCGACGTGGTGGTGCCGGATCCTGGTCCGGGCGAGGTCGTGGTCACGATCGAGGCCTGCGGGGTGTGTCAGACCGATGCGCACTACCGCGACGGAGAGGTAGGCGACGACTTCCCGTTCCTGCTGGGCCACGAAGCCGCGGGCACCGTCGAGACGATCGGTGAGGGCGTCACCAACGTCGAGGTCGGCGACTTCGTCATCCTCAACTGGCGAGCGGTCTGCGGTGAGTGTCGAGCGTGCAAGCGCGGCGAACCGTGGTATTGCTTCGACACCCACAACGCTGCGCAGTCCATGACGCTGACCGACGGCACGGTGCTCTCGCCCGCGCTGGGCATCGGCGCCTTCATCGAGAAGACCCTGGTGCACTCCGGGCAGTGCACGATCGTGGACCGCGAGGCCTCGGCCGTCGCCGCTGGACTGCTCGGGTGCGGCGTCATGGCCGGGTTCGGTGCCGCGGTGAACACCGGCGGGGTGACCCGGGGTGACTCGGTCGCCGTGATCGGGTGTGGCGGGGTCGGCAACGCCGCGATCGCCGGCGCAGCCCTAGCCGGAGCCAGCACCGTGATCGCGGTCGACATCGACGACCGCAAGCTCGAGGGCGCCAAGCGTTTCGGCGCCACCCACACCGTGAACTCCAAGAACGTGGACGCCGTGGAAGGCATCCAGGAGCTCACCGGTGGGTTCGGCGCCGACGTCGTGGTCGACGCCGTGGGGCGCCCGGAGACCTACAAACAGGCGTTCTACGCCCGCGACCTCGCTGGGACGGTCGTGCTGGTCGGGGTGCCCAACCCCGAGATGACCATCGAGCTGCCCTTGATCGACGTCTTCGGTCGCGGTGGGTCGCTCAAGTCGAGCTGGTACGGCGACTGCCTGCCCTCGCGAGACTTCCCGATGCTCATCGACCTCTACCGTCAGGGCAAGTTCGACCTCGACGCGTTCGTCACGGAGAAGATCGGGATCAACGATGTCGAGGAGGCCATCGAGAAGATGGGACGCGGCGAGGTCCTGCGCTCGGTCGTAGTGATGACCGGTGCCGCCGATGAGTGAGACAGCGCGTATCTCGCACACGGTCACCTCCGGCACCTTCAGCCTGGACGGCGGCACCTGGGACGTCGACAACAACGTCTGGGTGGTGGGCAACGACACCGAGTGCGTCGTTATCGATGCCCCCCACGACGCAGAGGCCATCTCTGCGGCGATCAACGGCCGCGAGGTGAAGGCCATCCTGCTGACCCACGCCCACGATGACCACATCGACGCCGCGGGAGCGCTGGCGCACGCGACAGGGGCCCCGACCTACCTCCATCCGGACGACCGGATGCTGTGGGACCGGGTGTATGCCGAGGGCCCGGACCTCGAGCTGGCGGACGGGCAGCGCTTCGACGTGGCCGGCGTCAGCATCGAGGTGCTGCATACCCCCGGTCACAGCCCGGGCGCGTGCTGCTTCTACGTTCCGGACCTCGATGTGGTCTTCACCGGCGACACGCTCTTCAACGGTGGGCCGGGAGCAACCGGCCGCTCGTTCAGTAGTTTCGACACCATCGTGGAGTCGATCACCGAACGACTGCTGACCTTGCCTCCGGCGACGCGCGTCAACACCGGTCACGGCGACTCGACCACGATCGGTGAAGAAACTTCAGGCCGTGACGGCTGGAGCGCCTGAGTCGTCCTGATCAGGAGCTCAGACTACCGCCGCTGAACACTCCGGCCGCGACCAAGGTGGCAATGATGACGCCCTCAGCATGGGCTATCGCGTCCTTGACCGCCGCACTGGCCCAGTCTCCGACCAGGACCTCTTTGGCCCGCGCCGTGATCTCACGGTCGGACAAGCTGCTGGCCTGGCCCACTGTCTGAGCCGTGATCCCACAGGCCTGGAGAAGGGCGATCAGGGTGCCGGTGCGCGGGTCGGTAGCCCGCTCGCCGCTCAACACCTTCGCCAGCTGGTCCAGGCACCGGTCCCGCTCCTGGCTGGAGGGAGGCCAGCTGGTGGTGCGAAACACGCCCATGGTCCTGTGTTCCTCGCGAGCGACCAGCCCTTCCTCCTGCAGGCGGGCGTACGTGGTCTCGAGGAGGTCCTTGCCGACGATGGGCAGGACGACGTTCACCTTCCTCCCCGCTTCCGCGGCAAAAGCACGGAGCGCGGGGTCGAGGAGCGGGTCGTCGACCGAGCTGGAGTCAACGATCTCCAAGGTGCCGTCCGCGCCCACCCCCACACGATCGCGCTGGGCCAGCTCGGACAGGAAAGCGCCTGCGACCCCGATATCGACACCGGCGGACGACACCAGCTTTCCGTTCGGCTTGGTGCTGATGAGGAGGAACTCTTCGGCGATCAACATGCGTCAAAAATAGCGAGGCTGCGCTGTGGTGTCATCGGCCAAAGGGACGACGACGCAGTGATGACTGCTGAGGCCGGATAGCCTGGGGCGGTGAGTTTGCGCCTGTACGACACCGCCACCCAAGAGCTCCGCGACTTCGAGCCTCTGGAGCCCGGCAGGGTCGGCATCTATATCTGCGGTCTCACCACCCAGGGCTTGCCGCATATCGGTCACGTGCGCTTCACCGTGGCTTTCGACATCCTGCGGCGGTGGATGACCCGCGGTCATGGGTATGACGTCACGCTGGTCCGCAACGTCACCGACATCGACGACAAAATCCTGCGCAAGTCCGCGGAGCACGACCGACCGTGGTGGGCGTGGAGCTACACCCACGAACGGGCCACCACACAGGCCCTGGACACGCTGGGAGTGCTCCCGCCGACCTACGAGCCGCGGGCGACCGGTCATATCACCGAGATGCTCGAGCTGGTCGACCTGCTGGTCGAAGCCGGACATGCCTACCCGGCCTCCGACGGCAGCGGTGACGTCTACTTCGACGTCCAGTCGTGGCCGAGCTACGGCGAGCTGACCCGGCAGAGGATCGCCGATATGGAGCCGGCCGCCGACGCTGACCCCCGCGGCAAGCGCGACCCCCGCGACTTCGCGTTGTGGAAGGGGGCCAAGGACGACGAGCCCGCCACCGCCAGCTGGCCCACGCCGTACGGCCGGGGGAGGCCAGGCTGGCACCTGGAATGCTCGGCGATGGCCCGCAAGTACTTGGGCGACACGTTCGACATTCACGGCGGCGGCGTCGACCTGCGCTTCCCGCACCACGAGAACGAGCAGGCGCAGTCCCGGGCCGCCGGTCTGGGGTTCGCGCGCTGGTGGATGCATAACGCCTGGTTGACGATGAGCGGCGAGAAGATGAGCAAGTCGCTCGGTAACACCATGACGGTCGCCGAGATCACCAAGACCGTGCGGCCCCTGGTGCTGCGCTACTACCTCGGAGCCGTGCACTACCGCTCGGTGATCGAGTACGGCCAGGACTCCCTCGCCGAGGCGCAGGCCTCGATGGAGCGGATCGAGTCGTTTGTGTCCCGAGCCGTGACGGCCACGGCGACACCACAGGATCGTCTCCTGCTGGCGGCCCGTGGGTCGGCCCTCCCGCCGGCCTTCGTCGCTGCCCTCGACGATGACCTCAAGGTGTCCGAAGCCCTGGCCGTCGTCTTCGGTCACGTGCGTGAGGGGAATCGGGCGCTGGAGACTCCGGGCCACGACGGCGTAGCAGAGATCCTCGAGTCGGTCATCGCGATGACGCAGGTCCTGGGCGTCAACCCGTTGGACCCGCAGTGGGCCGCCATGTCGACCGACGACTCCGAGCACCAGCTCCTGGACGCGCTGCTCACCGACCGTCTGGCCGAGCGTGACGCTGCCCGGGCCGAGCGGGACTTCGCCACCGCGGACGCGATCCGTGACCACCTGACCAGCCTCGGCATCGTGATCGAGGACACCCCCCAAGGCGCCCGGTGGGCGCTGGACCACTGACCCAGAGATCGAGGTATGCCGCATGCCCGGCAACTCCCAGCGCCGCGGCGCCGTTCGCAAGTCCCAGAAGAAGGGCGCGGTCGTCGGCAGCGGCGGCCAACGCCGCAAGCAGCTCGAAGGCCGTGGACCGACCCCCAAGGCCGAAGAGCGCCCCAACCACCCGGCCGCACGTAGCGCCAAGGGGGCGGACCGCGGTAGCAAGGCCGGTGACAGCGGGAAGCCGAAGGGCGGGCGAGCGCCGCAGCGCAAGGACAAGGCGAGCAGCGAGATCGTCGCCGGACGCAACTCGGTGGTGGAAGCGTTGCGCAGCCACATCCCCGGCACGGCGCTGTTCGTCGGCTCGCGGATTGACTCCGACGACCGCATCCGGGAGTCGATTTCCTTGGCCACCGAGCGCGGCATCGCCGTCCTGGAGGCTCCCCGTGGTGAGCTGGACCGACTGACCGATGGGGCGGTGCACCAGGGATTGGTGCTGCAGGTCCCGCCCTACGAGTACCTCCACCCCGAGGACCTGCTCGACGTCGAGATGCCCGGCCTTCCGTTGATCGTGGCCCTGGACGGCATCACCGACCCGCGCAACCTGGGTGCGATCCTGCGCTCAGTGGGGGCGTTCGGGGCGCACGGCGTGGTGGTGCCCTCGCGCCGCTCGGCCGGCATGACCGCCACCGCGTGGAAGACCTCGGCCGGGGCAGCAGCTCGGGTGAAGGTCGCCCAGGCCACCAATCTGACTCGGGCGCTCGAGGCCTATGCCAAAGCCGGCTTCTTCATCATCGGGTTGGACGCCGACGGTGATGTCGAGCTGCCCGGTCTGGCGTTGGCCGACCGGCCGTTGGTGGTCGTGGTGGGGTCGGAGGGCAAAGGGCTGTCGCGGTTGGTGCGCGAGACCTGCGATCAGATCGTGTCCATCCCGATGAGCGCGACCACCGAGTCACTGAACGCGGGCATCGCTGCCGCGGTGACGTTGTACGCGATCTCGCAGCAGCGGGCCTGACCCGACGCCTATGCGCGACGGGTCGTGGGCGCTGGTGGGCACCGTGCTCCTCCTCGCGGCCTGTGCCGGACCGTCTTCGTCCCCGGAGAGCGTCCAGGCCGAGAGCCCTGGTGCGAGCGAGGGCGGTGTCGCCCGGTCGGCCAGCACGGAGATCGTGCAGGCCCTGGACCGTGAGCCCACCTTCACCCAGGGCCTGGAGCTGCTCGACGACGGCACGATGCTGCACAGCCGCGGGCTGTACGGCCAGTCCGGGATCGACCTGCTGTCGGCGGACGGGACGGTGCGGCGCAGCGCCGAGCTGCCGGATCAGGAGTTCGGCGAGGGACTGACGGTGGTCCCGTCCGGCGCGCTCGGACCGGACGCTGGGCCGACGGCATACCAGCTGACCTGGAAGTCCGGAGTGGTGCACACCTGGAGCGTGCCGGACCTGGTCGAGGGCCCGGCGCTCCGGATCGACGGCGAGGGGTGGGGGCTCTGCTTTGACGACACCCGTCAGGTGTTGTGGCAGTCCGATGGATCCTCGACCTTGAGATCGCTCGCCCCGGCCGACCTGTCGGTGCTCGAGACGGTCGAGGTCGCGGTGCAGACCGACGGCACGGACCCCCGCCCGGTGGACCAGCTGAACGAGCTGGAGTGCGTGGAGGGAAGGGTGTGGGCCAACGTGTGGAAGAGCAACGACGTGGTGCAGATCGACCCCGACACCGGCGCGGTGGCCGCTGTGGTCGACCTCAGCGTGGTGGTGCGGGAGCAGGCTCCCACCGCGGAGTCGGACGTCCTGAACGGCCTGGCGTACGACGACCGCGACGGCACTTGGGTGGTGACGGGGAAGAACTGGGATCGGCTCTACCGGCTCGACCTCGTCCTCGACGGCGACGGCGGGTAGCGAGGCCGGAGTCAGCGGGGCAGCGCGGCCCGGATCGGGATCTCATCGGTGTCGAGGCCCAGGACGGCGGCTTCGTCGGGCTTGTCCGGCAGCACGGTGGCGACGTAGTCACGAGCCGCGTCTTCGATGGTCATGTCTTGGCCGGCGCGCTCGGACAGATACCAGCGGTGCTCGAGCAGCTCGTGGAACAGCTCGGCCGGCTCGAGCTTGGACCGCATCTCCGCCGGCACGGTCCGGGTGACCGGCTCGTAGATCTTGGACAGCCAGTCGTGGGCGACCTGGGCTTCGTCGTCGTTCTGCCGGTCCGTCGCCGCGCGGTAGGAGTCGAGGTCGTTGAGCAGCCGGCGGGCCTGGTTCTCCTGCACGTCCAGCCCGGTCAGCGACATCATCCGGCGGGAGTAGTAGCCGGCGTCGACGACCTTGGGCTGGATCTGGAGGTGGGTGCCGTCGATGTCGGTGGTGATGGCGAGCTCGTCGACGTCGAAGCCGAGGTTGTTCAGCCGGGAGATGCGTTCCTCCACGCGCCAGCGGTCGCCGCTCTCGAAGCGCTCCGGCGCGGTGAGCTCCTTCCAGAGCAACTCGTAGCGGTGCATGATCCGGTTGGCCGTCTCGACGGGGTCGATGGTCTCGTCCAACAGGTCGCCGGCCTCGAGGTCCATCAGCTCCCCGGCCAGGTTGCCGTAGGCGATCTGCAGGTCGTGGGCCCGTTGGCCGTCACTGAGCTGGGGATAGATGGATGCGGTCTCGGCGTCCACGAGGTAGGCGGCGAACTCGCCGGCGTCGCGGCGAAAGAGGGTGTTGGACAACGAGACGTCCCCCCAGAACACCCCGTTGACGTGCAGCCGGACCAACAGCACGGCCAGCGCGTCCAGCACGCGGCGGGCGGTGTCGGGCTGCATCCGTTGGCTGAAGATGGCCCGGTAGGGCAGGGAGAACCGGAGGTGCCGGGTGACCAGGCAGGCATCCAACGGATCCCCGTTGACGTCGGTCCGGCCCGAGATCACGGCCAGCGGCTTGACCGCGGGCTGGTCGAGGCGGCGCAGCATCCGCAGCGTGTCGTACTCCCGGCGGGCGAGGTCGGCCTTGATCTCCTTGATCGCCACCACGCGGCCCGACATCTTGACGAAGCGCACGACGTGGCGGGAAATCCCTCTCGGCAGAGCGGCCAGGTGACTCTCGGGCCACTCCTCCAGCGGCACCTCCCACGGCAGATCCAACAGTGCCGGATCCGGCCGCGCCGCCGAGATGTCGAGTGCCATTCAGACAGCCTAATCGGGGGGTTGCTTCCCAGGGCCTGTGCGGCCTGATCGGGGTGCGCTCGCCTCACCAACGTGCTCACGGGGCAGAGGAGATCGTGGCACCGTCCTCTCAAAGTCTTGCAACGCGCTGAGGTGTGTGCGGCAGAATATCGCAAAGTCTTGCAACAGAACTGCAAGAGTGCTACACATTGACCACCGTGGCAGCAGGTCTGCCCCGACCTCAGTCACCGGGACGACAGGTCCCCAGCACGTTCAAAGGAGAACGGCTCATGAAGCGTCTATCAGGGTTGGCAGCACTGACCGGGGCAGCGTTCCTGCTCTCAGCGTGCGGGGGTGACAGCGGCGGAGAGGCAGCGCAGGACGATGCGGCCGAGGAGACTGCCGCAGTCGCCGACGAGGCAGAGTCCACCGAAGCGCCCGTCCGCGACGAGAGTGCCGACCTGGTCATCTGGTCCGACAACGTCCGCGCCCCCGTCCTGCAGGAGTATGCCGACCAGTTCGGCGAAGAGTTCGGCATCACTGCTCAGGTCCAGGTGGCTACGGACGTGCGCCAACAGTTCAAGGACGCCACCAACGTCGGCCAGGGGCCGGACATCATCGTCGGAGCCCACGACTGGCTCGGCGAGCTGGTCCAGGACGGCACGGTCGAGCCCATCCAGATGTCGAGCGACACCGAGTCGGCCTTCACCCCGGAGTCGATCGAAGCCACCAAGTTCAACGGCCAGATCTACGGCGTGCCCTACTCCACGGAGAATCTCGCGCTCATCCGCAACGTCGACATGGCCGCTGACCTGCCCGCCACCATGGAGGAGCTCCTCAGCACCGGCACCGAGCTGGTCGACGGCGGCGAGGCCGAGGCGCCGATGGTGACGCCGGTCGGCCAGCCGGGTGACGCCTACCACGCTTTCCCCTACCTCGCGGCCTACGGCGGAGGCATCTTCGCCACTCTGCCCGAGGGCGGGTTCGACCCCAACGACGTCATCCTCGACTCCCCGGAGACCGTGAAGGGCGCCGAGAAGATCGCGATGTTGGGCGAGGCCGGCGCGCTGAACGCCAGTGTCGACGGCACCACCGCAGAGTCGCTGTTCACCGAGGGCGAGTCACCGTTCTTCGTCACAGGTCCCTGGTCGATCCCGGCTATCCAGGACGCAGGGATCAACTATGAGATCAGCCCCATTCCCGAGTTCGAGGACGGGGGAGTCCCGGTGCCGTTCTTGGGCGTGCAGATGTTCTACGTCTCCGCCGAGGCCGCCAACCCCTCGTTGGCTCAGGAGTTCGTGAACAGCTACGTGCCGACGCCTGACTTCCAGATGGCGATGTACGAGGCCGGTGGCCGTCCCCCGGCCCTGCAGGAGACCTTGGAGGCGGTCTCCGGCGACAGTGCGGACATCTCCGCACTGGCCGAGGCCGGACAAGGCGCCCAGCCGATGCCGAACATCCCGGCGATGAACGCCGTCTGGGGGCCGCTGGGAGTGGCCGAGGTCGACATCATCGACGGTGCGGACCCGGGGGAGCGGATGGGCACCGCTCAGACGGAGATCACCAGCAACATCGAGTGAGCAAGCGGACGCCGGCATGGGCGTCCGTGTGCTGAGCAGGAACCTGGCTGGTCGCCTTCGACGGCGGCCAGCCAGGTTCACCCCTTCCCGCCTGCCCCTCTGCATACCTGGAGACAACGATGTCCCATCCCGTCGAAGCCGACGCCGACCTCAAACGCGTCCGAGCTGAGTCGCCCGTCCAGTTCCGTCAGAGCGCCCCCTGGTGGGTGCTGGTCGTCAAGTGGCTGCTGTTGGCTGTCGTGGTGGGTGCTGCTGCGCTGGTCGTCCAGCGCTTGGTCGAGCAGGGCTACTGGATGATGGTGGTGCTGGTCGGGTTCGTCGCCTTGTGTGTGGTCGCGATCTACGCCTCCAAGGGGCTGATCCCGGCCAAGTACCTGCTGCCGGGCACGATCTTGCTGCTGGCCCTGCAGATCTGGCCGCTGGTGTACACGGTGGGCATCTCCTTCACCAACTACGGCTCGGGTCACCTCGGGACCAAAGAAGAGGCGATCGCCTCCATCGAGGCCAACTCGGTGCGTCAGGTGGAAGGCTCCGACCGCTACGCGCTCAACATCGCGGTGGCCGAGGGGCAGGATCCGCTGCTCGGCGATCCCATCTACCTGTTGACCACTCCCGACGGCACGTTCTACGCCGGGGACAGCGAAGGCCTGAGCGAGCCGCTGGACCCGGCCACCGTCGAGACCAACCCCGCGGGACGCATCGTGTCGGCCGAGGGCTACGAGCCGTTGACCGCGACGCAGGTCAACGACCGGGCCCAGGACCTCGCCGACTTCGCGGTGCCGACCGAGACCGGGGGGATCAAGCAGGTGGGCCTGTCCGAAGCCTTCATCGGAGAGGCGACGATCACCTACGACGAAGCCAGTGACACGCTCACCGACAGCGGCAGCGGCAAGGTGTATGTCGAGGGTGACGACGCTGAGTTCGTGCCTCAGGACGGTCAGGGCAGACCCCTGGCCCAGGGCTGGCGTGAGAACGTCGGCCTGGACAACTACACCAGCGCGCTGACCAACTCGACCCTGCGCAGCGGCCTGCTCAGTGTCTTCGCCTGGAACGTCGCCTTCGCCCTGCTGTCGGTGCTGTCGACGTTCCTGCTGGGCATGTTGTTGGCGCTGCTCTTCAACGACCCCCGGCTGAAGGGCAAGGGGCTCTATCGCTCCCTGTTGATCCTGCCCTACGCCCTGCCGATCTACGTGACGGCATTGATCTGGGCCTCGATGTTCAACACCGACTTCGGTCTGATCAACGACCTGACGGGGTTGACCATCAACTGGCTCGGCGACCCCTTCTGGGCCAAGGTCGCGATCCTCGTGACGAACCTGTGGCTGGGCTGGCCCTACATGTTCATCGTCTGCACCGGGGCGCTCCAGGCCATTCCGGACGACGTCAAGGAAGCGGCCGCGATCGACGGAGCCAGCTGGTCCCGCACGGTGCGTTCGGTGATCATGCCGTTGCTGTTGGTGGCCGTGGGGCCGCTGATGATCGCCTCGTTCGCCTTCAACTTCAACAACTTCGGGCTGATCTTCCTGATGACCGAGGGCGGCCCCTTCACCGGCGGTCAGGCATCCATCGGGTCCACCGACCTGTTGATCACGTTGGCCTACCGGCTGGCCCTGGGTGGGGTCTCACCGAACTTCGGCTTCGCCTCGGCCATCTCGGTCTTCATCTTCATCCTGGTCGCGGTCATCAGCTACCAGGGATTCAAACGGACCGCCGCTCTCGAGGATGTGAACTGACATGACCCAGGCACCTCAGGACCCGACCAGCAACCTGTCGACGAACATGCAGCTGGAGAACCGCGGGGGCCGCAGTGGCCGCAACATCACCCCGGAACGGGCCCGCTTCTCCGGAGTGTGGTGGCGACATGCGTTGGCGGTGCTCGCGCTGGTCTACGCGTTGTTCCCCATCTTGTTCATCGTGTCCTCGGCCTTCAACGACACCGGCACGCTCTCGAGCTCGTCGTTGATCCCCAGCAACCCCGGCGTGCAGAACTTCGTCGACCTGTTCAACGACCCGGCCCGCCCGTTCTGGACGTGGTTCCGCAACTCGATGATCATCTGCATCTTCGCGACGGCGTTCACCGTGTTCCTCGGTGCCTGTGCGGCCTTCGCCTTCTCCCGGCTGCGGTGGCAGGGTCGTCGCGCCGGTCTGCTGATCGTGCTCCTCGCCCAGATGTTCCCCGCCCTGCTCGCCTTCGTGGCGCTCTACATCACCTTCGCGAACATCGGCGAGATCATCCCGCAGCTGGGCCTGAACACCCTGGCCGGTTTGACCCTGGTCTACCTCGGGGGTGCGATGGGGTCCAACATCTGGCTGCTCAAGGGGTACTTCGACACGGTGCCGACGAGCCTGGACGAGGCCGCCATGCTCGACGGCGCCTCCCACGCCCGGATCTTCTTCACGGTCATCCTGCGCCTGGTCAGCCCCATCCTGGCCACGGTGGCCATCTTGGCCTTCGTGGGGCTGTGGGGTGAGTTCCTGCTGGCCAGCATCTTCTTGACCGACGTGAGCGAGCAGACCCTGGCGGTGGGCCTCTACGCCACTCGCGAGGCCGACCGCAACGCCCTCTTCGGCCAGTTCGTCGCCGGGGCCCTGATCGCCTCGATCCCGGTGGTGTTGGTCTACCTGGCCCTGCAGAAGCAACTCGTAGGCGGCCTGACCAGCGGTTCCGTGAAGTAGTGGGCAACAACTGGATCGACCAACCCCACCACGACGGATCGTCGCTCTACGTCAGCACACAGACTCCGGAGCTGGGCGATGTCGTCCAGGTGCGGCTGCGCGTCCCGGTCCGCAGCGCGGTGGATGAGGTGCACGTCCGACTCGCGCCGGATGGCGAGCAGGAATTCGTGTCCGCCTCCAGGATCGAGGGCGCTGGCGGTCAGCATGACGAAGGGGCGGACCAGTGGTGGCAGGCCGAGCTGCGGTGCCACAACCCGGTCACCCACTACCGCTTCCTGCTCTCGCGATCGCCGTCCGCTGAGCAGTCCGGCCAGGCTGAGCAGTCCGGCCAGGCTGAGCGCTCCGGCGAGACAGAGGGGTCTGGCCGCAGGGAGCGGGCTGGGGGGCGTGGGCTTCCGGCATACCAGTGGGTCAACGGCACGGGAGTCCATGACCGTGATGTGCCCGATGCCGCCGACTTCCGCCTGGTGACGTTTGCGGCGCCACCGGCCTGGGCGGCGGGGTCGGTCGTCTACCAGATCTTCCCCGACCGCTTCGCGCGGGACGCCTCGGTCGAGCCTGAGGCGGTCGGCGGACCGCGCACCGACCTGCCGGGCTGGGCTCATCCCGCCGCCTGGGACGATCGCGTGGACCTGACCGCGCAGAGGGGGCCGCAGCAGATCTTCGGCGGCACGCTTGAGGGAGTCACCCAGCACCTGGACCACGTCGAGCAGCTGGGTGCCACCGTGGTCTACCTGACGCCGTTCTTTCCCGCTCGCTCCAACCATCGCTACGACGCCGCCTCCTTCGACGAGGTGGACCCGATCCTCGGGGGCACCCCCGCGTTGCTGGATCTGCAGCGGTCCGCTCACGAGCGTGGGCTGATGGTGATGGGAGACATCACCACCAACCACACCGGGGAGGAGCACGAATGGTTCGGGTCCGCGCTCGTCGATCCCACCTCGCCGGAGGCGGGCTGGTTCGTCCGGCACCACGAAGCCGACCGCGACGACGGCTACGTGTCCTGGCTGGCCGTCGGCAGCCTGCCCAAGCTCGATCACAGCAACCTCGCCCTGCGCGCGGCCATGTTCGACCAGGACGACGGCGTGATCCGCCGGTGGCTCGGCCCCACTCAGGGCCTCGACGCGTGGCGGGTCGACGTCGCCAACATGACCGGGCGCTACCGCGACACCGATGTGGCCCACGACGTCGCACGCCAGGTGCGTCGGGCCGTCGACGAGGTGGGGGAACAGCGTGGGTGTGCGCCACTGCTGATCGCCGAGCACACGCACGACCACAGCGGAGACGCGGTCGGTGATGGCTGGCACGGGGTGATGAACTACTCCGGCTTCACCCGGCCCCTGTGGACGTGGCTGCGTCACAACGCCTTCTCGCCGAAGTTCCTCGGCTCCCCGGTGCGAGTGCCCCGCCTGGGCGGTGACCTGGTCGCGGAGACGATGCGGGAGTTCGCCGCGATCGTGCCGTGGCGGACGACGGCGCACTCCTTCACCCTGCTGGGCTCGCACGACACGACCCGGGTCCGCACTCTCGTCGGCGACGACCTCGACCTTGTGGCGGTAGCCGCAGGTCTGCTGTTCACGATGCCGGGCATCCCGATGGTGACCTACGGCGACGAGATCGGTATGCGGGGCGACTTCGGTGAGGACGGCCGCCGCCCCATGCCGTGGCTGGCGCGGGGTAGCGACTCCGCTCGCTGGGATGACGCAACGCTGCAGACCTACCGCAGCCTGATCGCGGCCCGCCGTTCCACGCCGGCCCTTCACGCCGGGGGTCTGCGCTGGCTGCATACCGAGGAGGACGCGATGGTCTTCCTGCGGGAGCACCCCAGCGGCACGGCACTGGTGCATATCGCGCGCGATGCGCATGCGCCGATCCACCTCCCCGCGGCCGGGCTGCCTGGGGTCGACAGCGGGCGAGGGCTGGTCGGTCCGGCCATCGAGGTCACCGAAGAGGGAGTGACGCTAGCGGCTCGAGGACCTACAGTTCGGGTGTGGCTGTGGGAGCCACCCGTGCCCTGCTGGGCCTCATAGGTCTCGAGGAAGGGCTTCACGATGAACGGCAAGCTGTCCGACCTCGCTGACTACGCGGGAGTCAGCGAGGCCACGGTGAGCCGGGTGCTCAACGAGCGACCCGGGGTGGCGGCGACAACCCGGCAGTCGGTTCTGACGGCCGTCGACGTGCTCGGATACGAACGCCCGAGCAAGCTACGGCGGCATACCGCGGGTCTCGTCGGTCTGCTCACCCCGGAGCTGACCAACCCGTTCTTCCCGTTGTTCGCCCAGACACTGGAGACCCACCTGGCGGCGGCGGGATACACCCCGGTGCTGTGCACCCAGACTCCCGGCGGTGTCCACGAGGACCAGTACGTCGAGATGCTGCTAGCGCGCGGGGTTTCCGGGATCATCTTCGTCTCCGGATACCACGCCGACACCAAGGCAGACGTCGAGCGCTACGTCCGGCTGCGTGAGCAGGGCCTGCCGATCGTGATGGTCAACGGCTGGCGGCCCGACATCGAAGCGCACTTCATCTCCCATGACGACCGCACCTCGATGCACCTCGCCATCCGGTATCTGCGCGACCTGGGCCACACCCGCATCGGCTTCGCCACCGGTCCGACCCGATACGTGCCGGTCCAGCGCAGGATCGAAGGCTTCCACGAGGCGATGAAGGACGTGCTGCCGGTCGAGCAGGTGCAGTCCCTAATCCAGACGACGCTGTTCTCCATCGAGGGTGGGGTCACCGCGGGGTTGTCGTTGCTCGACAAGGACGTCACGGCCGTCGTCTGTGGATCCGACCTGATGGCGCTGGGAGTGATCCGCGCCGCCCGACAGAGCGGCTACGAGGTGCCTCAGGACATCTCGGTCATCGGCTCCGACGACTTCCTCCTGGCCAGCTTCGTCGACCCACCCCTGACCACGATCCGGCAGGACGTGATGGGCATGGCCGGGGCTGCGGTGACCTCGATCCTGGAGGAGATCGCCGGTGAGGTGGTGGAGCAGCGTGAGTATCTCTTCGCTCCGGAGCTGGTCCTGCGCAATTCGACCGCCCCGGTACCTCGGACGAACGGCTCCTGAACCCGGTTGGCCTGCGTCCCCGGAGGTCGTGCGCTCGTTGGTGGGGCAGGCGCTGCCTGATCAGGCGGCCCACGCCCCAAGAACGCGCTCGCGGGCATGTTGACCCGGCCGTGGGTCCTGCAGAACGTCACCCCACACCCAGGTATGCCGCCCGCTCGGGCAAGCGGACGGCATACCTGGGTGGTGCGGGTCAGTCGTTGATGCGCAGACCCGTTTCGGTGTTGAAGAGGTGGATGTGGTCCATCTTCGGCGCGAAGTGGACGGTCTCGCCCTTCTTCGGCGGGGTGCGGCCATCGACCCGGGCGATGAACGGCTTGTCGGTCGACTTGGCGCCCGGCAGCTCGCCGTAGACGTACGCGTCGGCGCCGAGCTCCTCGACGAGGTCGATCTCGACCTTGAGGCCGCGACCGCTGTCGTCGATCTCCAGGTCCTCGGGGCGAACACCGGCGATGACGGTGTCGCCCGCCTTGGCCAGGATGTCGCGGTCGACCGAGAAGACACCTTCGCCGAACTTGATGCCGCCGTCGGCCACCGGCAGCTCCATCAGGTTCATCGCGGGAGACCCGATGAAGCCGGCGACGAAGACGTTGTCCGGGTGGTCGTACATCCGGCGGGGCGGGTCGCACTGCTGCAGGAAGCCGTCCTTCAGAACGGCCACGCGGTCACCCATGGTCATGGCCTCGACCTGGTCGTGCGTGACGTAGACGGTGGTGACACCGAGGCGACGCTGCAACGAGGCGATCTGCGTGCGGGTCTGCACGCGGAGCTTGGCATCCAGGTTGGACAGAGGCTCGTCCATCAGGAACACCTGGGGGGAGCGCACGATCGCACGGCCCATGGCCACACGCTGACGCTGGCCACCGGAGAGGGCCTTCGGCTTGCGGTCGAGGAACTCGGTGAGGTCCAGGATCTTGGCGGCCTCTTCGACGCGCTCGCGGATCTCGGTCTTGTTGACGCCGGCGATCTTCAGCGCGAAGCCCATGTTGTCGGCCACGGTCATGTGCGGATACAACGCGTAGTTCTGGAACACCATGGCCACGTCGCGGTCCTTGGGGGGCAGGGACGTGACGTCCTTGTCGCCGATCAGGATGCGGCCGCGGTTGACCTCTTCGAGACCGGCGAGCATGCGCAGGCTGGTCGACTTGCCACAACCGGAGGGGCCGACGAGGACAAGGAACTCGCCGTCCTCGATGTCGATGGACAGGTCCGTCACCGAGGGGGAGTCCGCCCCTGGATAGATCCGGACGATGTTGTCGAGAGTTACTGTTGCCATGAGCCTTCTACTCCTTCACCGGCAGGTACGTGCCGGACGATCCGTTGTAAAGGGTGCCCTGTCGGCGGGTGCCGATCAGCAGTCCTGAGACTGCGCCTGGATCGGAGGGCCGGAGGCCATGACCAATCGTGGCGGCGCTGCCAAGACTGCCCTTAACCTAGCGCACCCTGCACGATGCAGGCTAGGTCTGTCGGGGCAGCCTGGCGGCCGCTCGGACCGCCCACAACATCTCCAGCATGATGACGACACTGTGCTCGTTCGAGACCCGGTAACGGGCTGCCGTCTCACCGGGACCGACCTTGACGCTGATGTCCTGACCGCGCAGCTCGGTGAACGCGTGCTCGTCGGTGACATCGTCTCCGGCGTAGACGATGACGTCGGCGCCCACCGCCGTCGCCAGGTCGAGGAGCGCTGCGCCCTTGTCCGCCTCGGTGACCGCCATCTCCACGACGTCCTTGCCGCGGGTGATCACGACCCCGTCACGGCGGTCGACGAGGCCCACGACGGCGGACGTCACGGACTGCGCGGCTCCGGTCGCCATACCGCGGGTATGCAGGACCAGCGCCGTGGGCTT
The DNA here is from genome assembly GCA_049646465.1 of Ornithinimicrobium sp. Taxonomy (GTDB): domain Bacteria; phylum Actinomycetota; class Actinomycetes; order Actinomycetales; family Dermatophilaceae; genus Ornithinicoccus. The sequence continues at coordinate 3,205 of JBARVW010000002.1, read as the reverse complement.
GCGCTCGATCCGGGCCCGGGGATGGTCGCGCAGGAGGTCCTGCAGGTCGCGGTCGAGCTGGTCGAATCGCTTCTGTTCCTGCTGGTCCAAAGCGATGTCATCGGCCCGGGACGACTCGGCGCCGTGGCTACCGATCAGCACGATCGAGTCCTCGGCGGCGCTGAGCTGTTGCAACGAGCAGAGGGCCCGGCCGGAGACCAGCGCCACCGTCACTCCCTCCAGCTCCGCGAGCGCATGCAGCGCGGGCATGGCTCCGGAGACGGGTTCGGCGTCCATCGGCTCGTCGGCCAGCGGCGCCAGGGTGCCGTCGAAGTCCACGCCGACCAGCAGATGGCCGACGCCGCCAAGGGGGGCCAACACCGCGCGCAGCGCATCGTTCACATCGGGCTTCTTCCACGTCTCGCGCCGGGGCAGGTGCCGCCGGCTGGGTGAGAAAGGAGGCGCTTGCACTCTACTAGCGCGGCGGCTTGTCCGGAGCGTGCGCCAGAGCATCGAGGTACGTGGAGGCCCAGGCGTGCACGTCGTGGCTGCGGACCCGTCGCCGCATGGTGCGCATGCGACGCCTTCGGGGCGCCACGTCGTCGTGCATGGCCCTCAGGATCGTGCGTTTCATGCCGACGATGTCGTGGGGGTTGCAGGTGTAGGCAGACGCCAGCTCCTCTGCGGCCCCGGCGAACTCGCTCAGCACCAGCGCGCCACCGAGGTCGTGGCGCGCCGCGACATATTCCTTGGCCACTAGGTTCATGCCGTCGCGCAACGGGGTGACCAGCATGATGTCCGCCACCTGGAACAGTGCCGCCATCTCCTCGCGCGGATAGCTGTGATGCAGGTAGTGCACCGGGGTCTGCCCGATGTTCGCGTACTCGCCGTTGATCCGTCCGACCATGCCTTCGACCTGGGTCCGCAGGCGTCGGTAGGCCTCCACGCGCTCGCGGCTGGGGGTGGCGACCTGCACCATCGACACCTCACCAGGGTCGATGGCGCCGTCGTCGAGCAGCTCGGAGATCGCCCGTAGCCGGTGCCGGATGCCCTTGGTGTAGTCCAAGCGATCCACCCCCATCATCACCACACTCGGATTTCCGAGGGAGGCCCGGATTGCCGAGGCTCGCTCACGGACCTCATCGGAGATCGCCAGATCCTCCAGGCTGCCGAAGTCGACCGAGATCGGCACGGCCGCGGCCCGGACGGTGCGTGGGGCAGAGCCGAGGTAGTCGTCGTCGGCGCCCTGCCAGGTGATGACCTCGCCCTTGGACGTGGCGCCGATCAAGGTGCGACAGGCCCGCACGAAGTTGCTGGCGTCGCCGCCCTTCTGGAATCCGAGGAAATCCGCCCCGAGTAGGCCGCGCAACAGCCCCGCGCGCCACGGCAGCTGGGCGAACAGCTCGACGGGGGGGAAAGGAATGTGGTTGAACCACCCGATGCGGACGTCGGGTCGCAGCTCGCGCAGGAGCGCCGGCACGAGCTGCAGTTGGTAGTCGTGGACCCAGACCGTGGCTCGCGGGGCCGCGATCTCAGCGATGGTCTGGGCGAAGCGTTCGTTGACCGTGCGGTAGGTCGCCCACCAGCTGCGGTGGAACTCCGGATCGGTGATGGCGTCGTGGTAGATCGGCCACAGGGTGCCGTTGCTGAAACCTTCGTAGTATCCGCTGACCTCCTGTGGGGCCAGCACGACCGGATGCAGCGACAGTCCTTCCTCGGTCTCGAAGGGCTCGTCGCTCACGCCGGTCTCCCCGGCCCACCCCACCCACGCGCCGTGGCGCGCCCGCATCACCGGCTCCATGGCGCTGACCAGGCCCCCAGGGCTGGTGCGCCACTGGACACTTCCGTCTTCGTGCAAGACTCGGTCCACCGGCAGCCGATTGGCCGCAATGACCAAGTCGGCGCCCCGTGGTGATGAAACCATTGTGCCTCCCCGTCCGTCTGTTCTCCATGAGACTAGGCGACGGCCGTTGGCCCGTCTGCCCCAATCGAGGAGTCAGAGCGCATACGGTGGAACACGTGAGCCATGAGTTGCCCGTTCAGTCCGGTGAGCAGGGAGAGCGCAGGGTCGGTCCCTACGTGCTCGGCCCTCGCCTGGGCGAAGGCGGGATGGGGGTGGTGTGGCGTTCGGAGCTCAGCGACGGACGCGACGTGTCCATCAAGGTGCTGCGACCGCATATCGCTCACGACGAGAACGCTCGGGCGCGGTTGCGGCGCGAGGTCGACACGCTCGCCAGGGTCCATCACCCGCGGGTGGCTTCGGTGCTGGACGCGGATGTGGACGGGCCGGCACCGTACATCGTGACCGAGTACGTCCCTGGGGCGCCGCTGGACGCGGTGGTGGCAGAGCAGGGGCCGTTGGGACCCGACGCGTTGGTGCGCCTGGGTGAAGGGCTCTCGGAAGCTTTGGCCGCGATCCACGAGGTGGGGATCGTGCACCGGGACCTCAAGCCCGGCAACGTGCTGATGGTGGGCGATGACCCGGTGGTGATCGACTTCGGCATCGCCCAGGTCGCCGACGACTCGCGACTGACCATGACCGGGATGGTGATGGGCACGCCGGGCTACCTCTCGCCCGAAGTGGTCGAAGGCGGCTCGGTGACCCGTGCGACCGACTGGTGGGGCTGGGCCGCAACCCTGTCCTTCGCCGCCAGCGGGGCGCCACCGTTCGGCAACGGGCCGATGAGCGTCGTGCTGGACCGCGTGGTCCGCGGCCGGACCAAGCTCGACGGGGTCGACGAGCAACTGCGACCGCTGCTGCTGGCCGCGTTGGACCCCGACCCGAGCAAGCGGCCGGACGCTTCCGAGGTGATGGCCGCCATGCAGTTGTATGCCGCGCACCGACCGGTAACCGAGGCCATGACGCAGCGCTCTCTGACGGCTGCACGCACCGTGGCCGGTCTGGGAGCGGCAGGGTCCGCAGCGGGGGCAGCTAGCGGGGCGACGGCCCAGACTGCCAACCCCTCACCCGCGACCCGCTCTACGGATCACCGTGAGGCAGACGCGACGCGGATGGCGCCCGTGCAGGACCCGACCCGCGCCCAGCCGATCGCCCACACCCAGGTGGCCCCTCAGGCCCCGCCTGGTCGCCCCGAAGGCCCCTCCGGCGCGCCGGCCTATCGCGAGCCGCAGGCCTATCCTCACAGCGAGTCCTACCCCTCTCAGCGCTACCGGGGCGCCGGCCCCGCCCCGGCCCCCTCGGGCCCGCCGCGACACGATCCCCACC
>JBARVW010000001.1:0-9228 GCA_049646465.1 Ornithinimicrobium sp. | reverse complement strand
ACCCGTTCGGTTTCGTGGAGACGCCGTACCGCCGGGTCAAGGACGGCAAGGTCAGCGACGACGTCGACTACCTGTCGGCCGACGAGGAGGACCGTTTCGTCATCGCGCAGGCCAACGCCATGTTGGGTGACGACGGGACCTTCCTGGACGAGCGCGTCCTGGTGCGCGCCAAGGAAGGCGAAGCCGTTGACGTGCCCGCCGACGACGTCGACTACATGGACGTCTCGGCCCGGCAGATGGTCTCGGCTGCCACCGCGATGATCCCGTTCCTGGAGCACGACGACGCCAACCGTGCCCTGATGGGCGCCAACATGCAGCGTCAGGCTGTGCCGTTGGTGCGCAGCGAGGCGCCGCTGGTCGGCACCGGTATGGAGTGGCGCGCCGCGCTGGACTCCGGCGACGTGGTCCGGGCGGACAAGCCCGGGGTCGTCCACGAGGTCTCCGCGGACATCGTCTCGGTGACCAACGATGACGGCACCTACACGAGCTACCGCGTGGATAAGTTCACCCGCTCGAACCAGGGCAACTGCTACAACCAGCAGGTCCGGATCAACGAGGGCGAGCGGGTCGAGGGTGGCCAGCTGATCGCCGACGGTCCAGCGACCGACGGTGGCGAGATGGCACTGGGTCGCAACCTGCTCGTGGCGTTCATGCCCTGGGAGGGTCACAACTACGAAGACGCCATCATCCTGAGCCAGCGACTGGTGCAGGACGACGTGTTGTCCTCGATCCACATCGAAGAGCACGAGATCGATGCTCGCGACACCAAGCTGGGCCCCGAGGAGATCACCCGGGACATCCCGAACGTCTCCGACGAGGTGCTGGCTGACCTCGATGAACGAGGGATCATCCGGATCGGTGCCGAGGTGCGTGACGGCGACCTGCTGGTCGGCAAGGTCACCCCTAAGGGTGAGACCGAGCTGACCCCGGAGGAGCGTCTGCTCCGGGCGATCTTCGGTGAGAAGGCGCGTGAGGTCCGCGACACCTCGATGAAGGTCCCGCACGGCGAGACCGGCACGGTCATCGGCGTCAAGGTCTTCGACCACGAAGAGGGCGACGAGCTGCCGCCGGGGGTCAACCAACTGGTCCGCGTGTACGTGGCGAACAAGCGCAAGATCACCGATGGTGACAAGCTCGCCGGTCGTCACGGCAACAAGGGCGTCATCTCCAAGATCCTGCCTGTCGAGGACATGCCTTTCCTGGAGGACGGCACTGCGGTCGACATCGTGCTCAACCCGTTGGGCGTGCCCGGTCGTATGAACGTCGGTCAGATCCTGGAGCTGCACCTCGGTTGGGCTGCGGCTCAAGGGTGGGAGATCGCCGGTTCCCCGCAGTGGGCCGAGCAGATTCCCTCGGACGCTCGCGAAGCGGCGCCCCGCACCCGAGTGGCCAGCCCCGTCTTCGACGGTGCCCGTGAGCAGGAGATCACGGGTCTGCTGGAGTCGACGCTGCCGACGCGCGATGGTGACCGCTTGATCGGGGAGTCCGGCAAGGCACGGCTGTTCGACGGTCGTTCCGGTGAGCCGTTCCCCGAAGCCGTGTCCGTGGGCTACATGTACATCTTGAAGCTCCACCACCTGGTGGACGACAAGATCCACGCCCGCAGCACCGGCCCGTACTCGATGATCACCCAGCAGCCGCTGGGTGGTAAGGCGCAGTTCGGTGGCCAGCGGTTCGGCGAGATGGAGGTGTGGGCACTCGAAGCGTATGGAGCGGCCTACGCCCTGCAGGAACTGCTGACCATCAAGTCGGACGACGTCACCGGCCGCGTCAAGGTCTACGAGTCGATCGTCAAGGGCGAGAACGTCCCCGAGCCCGGCATCCCCGAGTCCTTCAAGGTGCTCATCAAGGAGATGCAGAGCCTCTGCCTCAACGTCGAGGTGCTGTCCAGCGACGGCACACACATCGACCTCCGGGACAGCGACACCGAGGTGTTCCGCGCCGCCGAAGAGCTCGGCATCGACTTGTCCCGCCGCGAGCCCAGCTCGGTCGAGGAAGTCTAGTTTCGTCGGCCGGTGAGTGGACCGAGAGGACCGCTCACCGGCTGCACTGCATACAGCGTTTTGATTTCACGAACTACCTGAGAACTCACGAGATCTCACGAAAGAAGGACCCACGTGCTCGACGTCAACTTCTTCGACGAGTTGCGCATTGGCCTGGCCACGGTGGACGACATCCGCCGCTGGAGTCATGGGGAGGTCAAGAAGCCGGAAACCATCAACTACCGCACGCTGAAGCCGGAGAAGGACGGCCTCTTCTGCGAGAAGATCTTCGGACCCACTCGCGACTGGGAGTGCTACTGCGGCAAGTACAAGCGTGTCCGCTTCAAGGGCATCATCTGCGAGCGTTGCGGCGTCGAGGTCACTCGCGCCGCGGTGCGTCGCGAGCGGATGGGACACATCGAGCTCGCCGCCCCGGTCACCCACATCTGGTACTTCAAGGGCGTTCCTTCGCGCTTGGGCTACCTGTTGGACCTGGCCCCGAAGGACCTCGAGAAGGTCATCTACTTCGCGGCCTACATGATCACCAGCGTGGACACCGATGCGAGACATGCCGACATGCCTTCGATGGAGGCGCAGATCGAGGTCGAGCGCAAGGAGATGGAGAACCGCCGCGACGCGGATGTCGAGACCCGGGCCAAGAAGCTCGAGACCGACATCGCCGAGCTGGAGGCCGAAGGCGCCAAGGCCGACGCACGTCGCAAGGTCCGCGACTCAGCCGAGCGTGAGATGAACCAGATCCGTCGTCGGGCCGACCAGCAGATCGAGCGTCTGACCCAGGTCTGGGACCGCTTCAAGAACCTGAAGGTCCAGGACCTCGAGGGCGACGAGATGCTCTACCGCGAGATGCGGGACCGCTTCGGGATGTACTTCGAAGGCGGTATGGGCGCCGCTGCTCTGCAGAAGCGCCTGGAGACGTTCGACCTCGCCGACGAGGCCGTGTCGCTGCGCGAGATCATCGCCACCGGCAAGGGCCAGAAGAAGACCCGTGCGATCAAGCGGCTCAAGGTCGTCACGTCGTTCATCCAGACCAAGAACGAGCCGGTCGGTATGGTGCTCGACTGCGTCCCGGTCATCCCTCCGGACCTGCGCCCGATGGTGCAGCTGGACGGTGGCCGCTTCGCGACCTCGGACCTCAACGACCTGTACCGCCGGGTGATCAACCGCAACAACCGGTTGAAGCGTCTGCTCGACCTCGGTGCACCCGCGATCATCGTGAACAACGAGACGCGGATGCTGCAGGAGGCCGTCGACTCGTTGTTCGATAACGGCCGTCGCGGTCGCGCCGTCACCGGGCCGGGCAACCGTCCGTTGAAGTCGCTGTCCGACATGCTCAAGGGCAAGCAGGGACGTTTCCGTCAGAACCTGTTGGGCAAGCGCGTCGACTACTCCGGCCGTTCGGTCATCGTGGTTGGTCCGCAGCTCAAGCTGCATCAGTGTGGTCTGCCCAAGCAGATGGCGTTGGAGCTCTTCAAGCCGTTCGTGATGAAGCGTCTGGTCGACCTGGACCACGCGCAGAACATCAAGTCGGCCAAGCGGATGGTCGAGCGCGGCCGCTCCGTGGTGTGGGACGTCCTCGAAGAGGTCATCACCGACCACCCGGTGCTGCTGAACCGTGCGCCGACCCTTCACCGTCTGGGCATCCAGGCGTTCGAGCCGCAGCTGGTCGAAGGTAAGGCGATCCAGATCCACCCGTTGGTCTGCACCGCGTTCAACGCGGACTTCGACGGTGACCAGATGGCGGTGCACCTGCCGCTGTCGGCCGAGGCACAGGCCGAGGCTCGGATCTTGATGCTCTCGAGTAACAACATCCTCAAGCCGGCCGACGGCCGCCCGGTGACCATGCCCACCCAGGACATGATCATCGGCCTTTTCCACCTGACCAGCGAAAGCGCGGCACACCCGCTGATCGATGAGGACGGCGTGGAGCGTCTTCGCTCGTTCTCCTCGGTGTCCGAGGCGCAGATGGCCTTCGATGCCGGCCAGATCCAGGTCGGCACGCCGGTGCGCATCCGGGTCAGCGACACCGCTGCCCCGCTGGGACTGGATCTGCCCGAGGGCACCACCGTGACCGAGGAAGGCATCGCCGACTCGTTCACCTTCGAGACCACCTTGGGGCGCGCGTTGTTCAACGACGCGCTCCCGCCGAACTACCCGTTCGTCAACGAGGTGGTGGACAAGAAGCGCCTGTCCGGGATCGTCAACGATCTCGCCGAGCGCTACACCAAGGTCCAGGTCGCGGCGTCGCTGGACTCCCTGAAGGACACGGGGTTCCACTGGGCCACGCGCTCGGGCACCACGGTGGCCATCTCCGACGTCGTGCCGCCGGTGCGCAAGCCGGAGATCCTGGCTGGCTACGAGACCAAGGCCGCCAAGGTTCAGACGCAGTACGAGCGCGGTTTGATTACCGACGACGAGCGTCGTCAGGAGCTCATCGAGATCTGGACCCAGGCCGGTAACGAGGTGGCCAAGGAACTCGAAACCACGATGGACAAGAACAACACCATCTACCGGATGGTGACCTCGGGTGCTCGTGGTAACTGGTTCCAGTTGCGGCAGATCGCCGGTATGCGCGGCCTGATGGCCAATCCGAAGGGTGAGATCATCCCTCGGCCCATCAAGTCGAACTTCCGCGAAGGTCTGTCCGTGTTGGAGTTCTTCATCTCCACGCACGGTGCCCGCAAGGGTCTGGCCGACACTGCGCTGCGGACGGCCGACTCCGGGTACCTCACCCGTCGTCTGGTGGACGTCAGCCAGGACGTCATCATTCGTGAGGATGACTGTGGCACGGAGCGCGGTTTCGTCATGCCGATCGCCGTACGCAACGAGGACGGCACGCTGCGTGAGCACGATGACGTGGAGACCTCGGTCTACGCCCGCACCCTGGCGATGGACGTCGAGCACGAGGGCTCGGTGCTGGCCGAGGCCGGCATTGACCTGGGCGATGTTGTCATCGACGCCCTGGTGCTCGCCGGGGTCGAGTCGGTCAAGGTCCGTTCGGTGCTCACCTGTGAGTCCCTGGTCGGGACCTGTGCGAAGTGCTACGGCCGTTCGTTGGCTACCGGCAAGCTCGTCGACATCGGTGAGGCCGTGGGCATCATCGCGGCGCAGTCGATCGGTGAGCCCGGCACCCAGCTGACGATGCGGACCTTCCACACCGGTGGTGTGGCGGGTGACGACATCACGCAGGGTCTGCCCCGTGTGGTCGAGCTGTTCGAAGCCCGCACGCCCAAGGCGGTGGCCCCGATCGCTGAGGCCAGTGGCCGGATCCAGGTCGAGGACACCGACAAGGCTCGCCGCCTGTTGCTTGTCCCGGACGACGGCAGCGACGAGCACGCCTACCCGGTCAGCAAGCGTGCGCGCCTGTTGGTCACCGATGGGCAGCACGTCGAGACGGGCAAGCAGCTCGTGGTCGGCGCGATCGACCCGAAGCAGGTCCTGCGCATCCTCGGGCCCCGCAAGGCCCAGCAGCACCTGGTGGACGAAGTCCAACACGTGTACCGCCAGCAGGGTGTGTCCATCCACGACAAGCACATCGAGGTCATCGTGCGGCAGATGTTGCGCCGGATCACGATCATCGAGGCCGGCGACGCTGCGTTGCTGCCTGGTGAGCTGGTCGAGCGTGGTCGCTTCGAGACCGAGAACCGTCGCGTCGTCGCCGAGGGTGGTCAGCCGGCCTCGGGTCGACCGGAGCTGATGGGCATCACCAAGGCTTCGCTGGCCACGGACTCGTGGTTGTCGGCGGCGTCCTTCCAGGAGACGACCCGGGTGCTCACCGAGGCGGCCATGCAGGCCAAGTCGGACCCGTTGCTCGGTCTGAAGGAGAACGTCATCCTCGGAAAGCTGATCCCTGCCGGGACCGGCTTGCCGCGCTACCGCAACCTGACGGTGGAGCCGACCGAGGAGGCCAAGGCTGCGGCGTACGCGGTCCCGGCCTACGACAGCTACGACGAGTTCGCCAACTTCGGTCCGGGCTCGGGCGAGGCAGTGCGTCTGGACGACCTCAAGGTCGACGAGCGCAGGTACTGATCCACCACTGACACGCACGTGACGATGGGCGGGTATGCCGAGGCTCAGGTCTCGGCATACCCGCCCATCGTCGTGCATCTGACGTTGCCTCCGTCGGGCGAGGCGTACCGGCCCCAGGATTTGGTCGAGTCTGCAGGCACCGGTAGTCTTAATGATTGTGTGTGGGCTAGGACTCGCGCGCGTGCCCTTTGCCGGTTGAGCGATCACCGTCGAAGGGCAGCCCCTCTCGCCGGGCAGTCCGCATCACCCTCGATAGTCAGTGCTGTTGTCGAGTCATGGGTCGGGAAAGTGCAGGGGAGAGGCTGAGCGCCACCGGCAGGTGGAGGCGGTCGGCAGAACACCAAGGAATCCGGGACGGCGCGATGCGCGAAGGACCGGATCGACATACCTCAAGCAACGGAGAATCAGTGCCCACGATTAACCAGCTGGTCCGGAAGGGGCGGCAGGACAAGGTCAAGAAGTCCGACAGTCCTGCGCTCAAGTCGAACCCCCAGCGACGCGGAGTCTGCACGCGCGTCTACACCACCACCCCCAAGAAGCCGAACTCTGCCCTGCGCAAGGTCGCCCGCGTGCGCCTGACCAGTGGCATCGAGGTCACCGCCTACATCCCCGGGGTGGGCCACAACCTGCAGGAGCACTCGATCGTGCTCGTGCGTGGTGGACGGGTCAAGGACCTGCCCGGTGTGCGCTACAAGATCATCCGCGGCGCTCTTGACACCCAGGGTGTCAAGGGTCGCAACCAGTCCCGGTCCCGCTACGGCGCGAAGAAGGAGAAGAAGTAATGCCTCGTAAAGGCCCCGCTCCCAAGCGTCCCCTCATCGCCGACCCCGTCTACGGCTCGCCGCTGGTCACCCAGCTGATCAACAAGATCCTGGTCGACGGTAAGAAGTCCGTCGCCGAGACCATCGTCTACGGCGCGCTGGAAGGCGCCCGTGCCAAGACCGGCACCGACCCCGTGGCCACTCTCAAGCGCGGACTCGACAACGTCAAGCCCGCCCTCGAGGTGAAGAGCCGTCGCGTCGGTGGCGCCACCTACCAGGTGCCGATCGAGGTCAAGCCCAACCGCTCGACCACGCTGGCTCTGCGCTGGTTGGTCGGCTACTCCCGGCAGCGCCGCGAGAAGACCATGACCGAACGCCTGATGAACGAGATCCTGGACGCGAGCAACGGCCTGGGGGCCGCAGTGAAGCGCCGCGAGGACACGCACAAGATGGCCGACGCCAACAAGGCGTTCGCCCACTACCGCTGGTAAGAACCGATCCATGTCCAGCGCCGCTCTCGGGCGGCGCTGGCACCACGGCCTACCGCGCGCCTTTACCCGCACCTCAGCAGAGAAGAGACACAGTGGCACTCGACGTCCTCACGGACCTGACCAAGGTCCGCAACATCGGCATCATGGCGCACATCGATGCCGGCAAGACGACGACCACCGAACGCATCCTGTTCTACACCGGGATCAACTACAAGATCGGTGAGACGCACGACGGTGCGTCGACGATGGACTGGATGGAGCAGGAGCAGGAGCGTGGCATCACGATCACGTCTGCCGCTACGACCTGCTTCTGGAAAGACAGCCAGATCAACATCATCGACACCCCCGGACACGTCGACTTCACCGTCGAGGTCGAGCGGTCGCTGCGCGTGCTCGATGGCGCGGTTGCGGTCTTCGACGGCAAGGAGGGCGTCGAGCCTCAGTCCGAGACCGTGTGGCGTCAGGCCGACAAGTACGACGTCCCCCGGGTGTGCTTCGTCAACAAGATGGACAAGCTCGGTGCTGACTTCTACTTCACGGTTGCGACCATCAAGGACCGCCTGGGCGCCACCCCGTTGGTGATCCAGCTGCCGATCGGCGCCGAGAACGACTTCATCGGTGTCATCGACCTGGTCAAGATGCGCGCGCTGACCTGGCGTGGCGAGGTCGCCATCGGTGAGGACTACACCGTCGAGGAGATCCCCGCCGACCTGCAGGCCAAGGCCGAGGAGTATCGCGAGACGCTCATCGAGCAGGTCGCCGAGCAGGACGACGTCATGATGGAGAAGTACCTGGGCGGCGAGGAGATCACCGAGGAAGAGCTGGTCGCCGGCATCCGGCACATGACCGTCAACTCCGTGGCCTACCCCGTGATGTGTGGCTCGGCGTTCAAGAACAAGGGCGTTCAGCCCATGCTCGACGCCGTCATCTCCTACCTGCCGTCGCCGATCGAGGTGCCGCCGATGGTGGGCCACGACGTTCGCGACGAGTCCGTCGAGATCATCCGCAAGCCATCCTCCGACGAGCCGTTCGCCGCGCTGGCGTTCAAGGTCGTCACCCACCCGTTCTTCGGCCGGTTGACTTACGTCCGCGTGTACTCGGGACGGGTCGAGGCCGGCACCGGTGTCATCAACTCGACCAAGGGCTCCAAGGAGCGCATCGGCAAGCTGTTCCAGATGCACTCCAACAAGGAGAACCCGGTCGGCTTCGCCACCGCCGGCCACATCTACGCGATGATCGGCCTGAAGAACGTCACCACGGGTGACACGCTGTGCGATCCGCAGCACCAGGTGCTGCTGGAGTCGATGAGCTTCCCCGAGCCCGTCATCCACGTGGCGATCGAGCCGAAGACCAAGGGTGACCAGGAGAAGCTGTCGACCGCGATCCAGAAGCTGGCCGAGGAGGACCCCACGTTCTCCGTGCGTCAGGACGAGGAGACCGGTCAGACCGTCATCGGCGGTATGGGCGAGTTGCACCTGGACATCCTGGTCGACCGTATGCGGCGTGAGTTCCGTGTGGAAGCCAACGTCGGGGCGCCCCAGGTGGCCTACCGCGAGACCATCCGTCGCCCGGTCGTGAAGTACGACTTCACGCACAAGAAGCAGACGGGTGGATCCGGACAGTTCGCCAAGGTGCAGATCACCCTGGAGCCGCTGGACACCTCGGACGGCGAGCTCTACGAGTTCTCCAACTCGGTCACCGGTGGTCGCATCCCCAAGGAGTACATCCCCAGCGTCGACCACGGCATCCAGGACGCCATGCAGCTCGGCATCCTGGCCGGCTACCCGATGGTGGGCGTCAAGGCGACGCTGCTCGACGGTGCCTACCACGACGTCGACTCCTCCGAGATGGCGTTCAAGATCGCTGGGTCGATGGTCTTCAAGGAGGCCGCCCGCAAGGCCGATCCGGTCCTGCTGGAGCCGGTCATGGCCGTCGAGGTGCGCACGC